>JANYDK010000125.1 GCA_025363655.1 Deltaproteobacteria bacterium
CGCGCCCGCGCCCGCGCCTGCACCCGCGCCCGCGCCTGCACCCGCGCCCGCGCGTCGCTGGCCCTACGCCCTCGCCGCCACCACCCTCGCGGCCCTCACCACCCTCTTCTGGTGGCGAGGCCGCGCGCGTTTGATGAAACCGCCGAGCACGTGACAGCCGCCGCCGACGACGACGACGTCGAGGAGCGAAGGAGCTCGCTCGCGGCCTGCGCAGCGTGTGGCATCGGCGGCGCCTTTCCGTCCGACGGTGACCGAGCCACACGTCTCGGCGTCGTGACGTTGGCGCAGAGCGGACGCTTCCACGTCGCTGGATTCAGCGCTTCTTCAACGCGCCTTCTTCACGATGGCGGCGATGTCTTGTTTGACCAGGCCGGCGCCCTTGCCGATTTTTTCGAGGACGGCTGCCTCGCGCTTGTCGATGCCGCTCGTGGTGTGCGCGACGATGGCAGCGATGAGGAGGCCGGCTTCGGCAGCACCGAGGGCGTGCAGCTCTTGACCGATCTTCGTCGCGCGGGCGTCGTTGCCTTCGGCTTGGATGCCGGCCCACGAAGACGCCAGCAGCTCTTCGATTTCCCACTCGAGGACGAGGCCCTTGGAGAGCACCTCGAGCGCGGCGACGAGCGACTCGCGTTCGGCGAGGTCTTCGGTGCCGTCGGCGAGCGCGACCAGGTAGCCGGCTTCGGTGGCGAGCTTGAAGACGTCGCTCTGCTTGGTGGGCGGGAGCGCGTTGCGCACGAGCTCGGCGTGGGAATCGAGGACGGCGACGTTGGGCTTCTTTGCGGCAGCCATGGGCCCCGGAGCATACGCAACCGTCTCGGGGACGGGCGAGATGAAAAATTCCAGCACCGTTGATTGTGCGAGGGTCTGCACTTGTCGATCGTTCGCTGCGCTCGTAGAACATCCTACCGCGTGGCCAATCCACACACCCCCGCCACCAGTCGCCAGCTCCCTCGTGAGTTCCGTGAGCGCGCCAAGCTCTACGCGCCGATCATCCGCGTCGTCGGTCATGCCGACGCCACGCTCGAGGCTCCGCTCGTCGTCGGAAGCCTGCGCACGCCGCTGCCGCAGTTCGCGCCGCCCTCGGCCGATGGCACGCAGGAGCTCGAGCTCGAGAGCGCGAACATGGAGGTCGTGCCGGTGCACGACGCTGCCGATCTCTCCGACGCCGACAAGACGCTCGAGCGCGAGACGCGTCGTCGGATTCCGGCCGCCGTGCCCGCGCCGCTGGAGGCGCCGCTTCCGCGCTTCGTCGAAGGCGCGAGTCACCCCTCCGATACCTCCGACAGCGACGTCACGCTCAAGCGACCGGCCGTGACCATGCACGAGGTCGACGATGCTGCGCCGACCCTGCGTCGCGCCGCGGTCTCGCTCGAGAGTGCGCGCCGTGTCTCGCTCGCGCGCCTGCCGACGCCCTTTCACGCGGTCACGCTCGAGGCGGCGCCCGAGGCCGAGCTCGACCTCGACGACCTCGAGCTCGACGAAGCCTCGCCCGACTCCACGCGCGAGAGCATCGCCATCACCCGCCGTCGTCGCGTGCAGGGAAACGCCGTGCGCGTCCTCGCGGCGCTCGCTGCGGTCGCGGTCGTCATCCTCAGCGTCGCAGCGATTCGCCTCGGGCAAGACGCGTCGCGGAACGAGCGCGTGATGCTCGAAACCAAGCTCGAAATCGCGCAGACGCGCACCGCGCCCCGCTCGCTCGCGGCAATGCTCGCGCCGAAGCCCGTGCCCGAGAAGCCGCGTGAGCCGGTCGAGATCGCCGTCGCGTCGACAGCCACCGCCGAGCTGCTCCCGGTCGCAACGGCTGCGCCTGAAGCTGCAAAGACGACCCCGGTCATCGCCACCGCGAAGGCCCCCCTCGTGCCCACCACGAAGCCGAAAGCGCCGATCATGCCGACGGCGAAAGCGAAGACGCCGGTGATGCCGACGGCCAAGCCCAAGCCGAAGACCGCGCCGACGACGCTGCCGAAGACCAAGACCAAGGTCGCGTTGCCGCCGAAGTCGACCACCACCACCGTGCCGGTGCAGAAGAGCTCGTTCGGAACGCTTCACACGCCGGTCGAGGCCAAGGGACACCGCGTCTTCGTCGACGGTTTCATCGGTGGCTACGCGCCCATTCCCTTCAAGCTGAAGTGCGGCAAGCACAGCGTGCGCGTGGGAAGTGCCGGGAAATTGCAGTCGATCGACATCCCCTGCGGCGGCGACGCCTGGGCTGCCGCCAAGTAGGCGAACCGCCGAGCCTGCCGTATTCTTTGCTCCGTGCGCACCCAATGGTCGCGCACCGAGGGGGGAATCGGGATGTCGAAGTTCATCGGAGCCGGGGTCATCAGCGTCTCGCTTGCGTCGCTTGCGTCGCTTGCGTCGCTCGCGTGCAGCAGCGCCAACACCGATCACCCGAAGGTCATCGGTGACGACGCGGGCGTCATCGACACCGGTCCGAAGAAGGACACGGGAGTGGCTGACATCGGGTCCGACGTCGGGTCCGACGGCTCGCTCGACGCGCCCGACGCGGAAACGGGTGGCGAAGGGGTCCGCACGCTCGGCCTCCTCGTCGGCCCGACGGTCTGGACCAACCTCGGTCGCGCCCTCGCCGTCGACTCCAAAGAGCGCCTTTACGTCGACGACAGCTCGAACGTGTACATGGTCGATGGAAAGACGGCGTCGATCTACCTCACGTCGGCCGAGATCAAGGCCGTCCTCGGCGAAGATCCGCAGCTCTCGACGCTCGACGTCGACGACAAGGGCACGCTCTACATCCTCGACAAGAACAAGGGCACCTCGGGCGCGATCCTCGCGTCGAGTGCGCCGCACGTCGTCAGCATCTACCGCGAGCTGAAGGCGACGACGGGCGGCTCGCCGATCTTCACCGACTGGATGCAGTGGGTGTCGGGCGATCGCTTCGCCTTCATCTCGCGCGATGGTCTCTGGTCGTCGACGGTTGCCGAGACGAAGGTCGTCTACGACGCGAGCCACGTCGGCGGCTCACCGATCAGCTGCGCCGGCGAGTACCTCGCGACCACGCCGACGCATGCTTTCTACCTCCCGGGCTGCACCGGAAGCAGTCTCCTCGGCGGGCCGCTCGACGGCAGCGCCTTCGGGGTCCTCATCGACGCCGACAAATTGGCCAAGGCCGATCCGACCGTGAGCTTTTTCGGCGCCGTCGGCCGCGATCGCAAGGGTGGCGGTCTCCTCAACGCCGAGACGCAGCTCTATCGATTCGACACCAAGGGCGCGTACAACAGGATCGTGTCGTTGCCGTCGATGATCGACGTCGCCAAGGCCGCCGGTGACAGCGGGCTCTTCCGACTCGGGCCGGTCGTCGAAGGCGCCTCGGGCGCGATTTACGTCGTCGCCGGACCGTCGATTTACAAGTTCTCGAACTAGCGAGAGTTGCTAACGCGGCTTCGGTCGCCGTTCGTCGCGACGCCAATAGGCGACGGTGGCGCCGCCGACGATGATCAGCGCACCCGTGAACGCCGTCAGTGATTGCGTGGGGACGAGCAGTGAGAACACTGCAGTCGCCCCGTAGAGCGCGGAGACAGCCCACATCGCGCGACCGATGAGCGCCGAGCCCGCGGCGGCGACGAGCGCGAAGGTGAGCTGATCGTGGACCACGATGGCGTGCGGATCGACGTCGAGGATCGTGCCGAAGATGCGGTTGACGAGGAGCGCGCCACCGCTGACGAAGGCGAGCAGCACGAGGCGCTTGTTGTAGGCATTGCCGAGCACGTGCTTGCGCGCGAGCAGGGTGATGACGCTGATCACCCCGAGGACGAAGGACGCGAAGACCAGCAGCGCGCGGTGGGTGAGCTGGTCTCCGATGCGGTGCTGTGCGTAGACCGACATCACGAGAAATACGCTGCACGCGACGCCGACGACGACGATGCGGGCGCGCCGGCCGACGGCAGGATCGAGGTCGCGTTCGAGGCCTTCGAGGCGCGCTTCTTTGTCGTGACGAGCGCGCGCGGCGTCTTCGGCGACGACGATCCGAGTCACCAAATCGGGCCGCGCATGCGGGAGCTCGTCGAGGAGCGCGCGGGCACCGGCGACGTCGCCTTGCGAGAGCTCGACGTCGATCATCGTCTCGATGGTGGTGTCCATGCCCCGGCGTGCGGCCGAGCTCTCGGGCCAATCACGGAGCGCTTGGCGAAACCCGAAATGCGCCTCGTGGAGGAGCTTCTGTCGCCGCGCGTTGCCCTCCTCGTCATGACCACACGCGCGTGCCTTCTCGAGGGACGCAAGGGCGCTCTCGCAGAGCGAAATCGCTCCGCGGTGCCGCAAATGATCGTGAATCGCCTGACGAAACGCGAGCGCGCTCTCGGGTCGCTGCGAGGGCTCGAGGTGCGTCGCCTGGTTGCAGAGATGGGCGAGCTCTTCCGCGATCTTGGGCCCGTAGGCAATCGGCGTCGACTTCGCGGCGGCGAGCAGCACCGCTTCGAGGGTGTGACCGCCGTGTCTCTCGGAACCGGTGAGCACCTCGTGCAGCGTCGCGCCGAGGAGATAGACGTCGGTGCGGGCATCGACCGGCTCGCCGAAGACCATCTCTGGAGCCATGTACGCGAGCGTTCCGACGACCGACGTCGCGCGGGCGTGCATTCGAACGGCGATGCCCCAATCGACGAGATAGACCTCACCGAAGGCGCCGACCATCACGTTGTCGGGCTTGACGTCGCGGTGGACGATGCCTCGTCGATGCGCGAAGTGAAGCGCGTTGCAGACGCTGGCGAGGATGCCGAGGTGCGATTCGAGGCGCGAGGCGTCGTCGAACATGCTCGACCAAGCCGGGTGCTCGGGGTCACGGAGGAGCGTGCCCCACGAGACGCCCTCGATGCGCTTCATCACCAGGAGTGGGCGACCGTGCTCGTCACAGCCGATGGCGTGCACCGGCACGATGTTTGGGTGCTCGAGCGCGCCAGTGACGACGCCTTCACGAAGCAGCGCCAAGCTGGCCTCGCGTCCGAGCGCGTGTCGCTTCAACGTCTTGATCGCCACCTCGCGCCGGAGCGAACGCTGCCGTGCCGAGAGCACGCGACCCATGCCACCTTCGCCGATCACCGCGCCGAGCTCGAGATCGGGCTCGGTGGTGGTACGCAACGGCTCTTCGCCGTTCGACGGAGGTGCTTCGGTGAGGGCGACGCTGATGTGGGGGAGCGAGGTCGGCGCGTCGTCGATCGCCGTCTGCTCGCGCGGATCGCGCATCGTCTCGCGGAGCGAAGCCGCGGAGATCGTCGCCGCGTGTCCGATCGTCGCCAGCCGCGCGGTCACCTTCGCTTCGAGCGACGGTCTCAGCTCGCGCTCGCCATCCCCTCCCATGGGCCGAGTTTCTCAGGAAAGCGACGATCCTGAAATTGGCGACGAGATCCGATACATTCTTTGTTCATGCGCTGGCTCTCTCTCGCATCGGTCGTCGTCGCCCCGCTGTTCGTCTTCGTCGCCTGTGGGGGCGGCAAACCCGCCGAGACCGCGGGAGCTGGGACGAGCGGCGAGCCGACCGCGGTGCCGACCTCGACCCCGACCGCCGCGCCCTCCACGAGCGCGACCAACGACGACGACGACGAAGACGCGTCGATCCCGACGGCCGACGTCCTCTGCAAGCACATCGGCGACGTCCTCAAGGGCAAGGCGCCGGCGCTGGCGACGTGCATCGCCGAGTTCGAGAAGAAGCAGGTCGACGACCTCAACGGCTACGTCTGCAGCGCCACCTGCGTGATGTCGGCGAACGCGCCCGACGCCGTCGAGGCCTGCAAGGCGAAGTGCAAGAAGTAGCCACCTTTCATCGCCTGGAGCGTGCATGGCCGACGCGACCGCTCATCCCAATCTGCAGGTCCTCGAGCGAGGCATGGCTGCGTTCGCCGCGCACGATTTGGCGACGTTGGAGGGCATCATCCATCCCGACGTTCTCTGGCATCAGCTCGGGGAGAGCTGCCTCGCCGGTGATTTACGCGGCATCGACGAGATCTTCGTCTTCTTCGCGCGACGCGCGGCGATGACGGCCGACACCTATCGCGTCGAGGTCGCGGGAGCCGTCGCCACCGATGCCTTCATCACCGTGCTCGCGACGGTGCACGCGAGCATCGAAGGCCGCTCCTTCACCCACGGCCTCTGCTCGGTCTACCGCGTCGACGAGTCCAAGCGCGTCGTCGAGGCATGGCATCACCCCGCCGATCCCAAAGGCGAGGCCGACTTCTACGGTCGATGATCAGAACGCGACCTCGACGTCGATTTTGAAGCCGCCCGACTCTTTGCGCGGCGTGACGGTGAGCGCGTAGTCGCCGACCTTGCCCGTCCATCGCGGACGCAGCTTGTCGGTGGGCAACGAGACGGACACCGCGCTCGCGTTCGGCAAACTCAGGTACGAGGGCGAAAGTGCGACCTCGGTGATGCGGGGCAGAGGCCGCTGCAGCCTCGAGACCTCAATCGTCCCGTGCCCGGAAAAAGAAGGGCTCCCGAGGAAGGACGCGAGGAGTGCGGGCATCAGGAGCGGGTGCATGTCTTCTCATGGAGCAGCACGCGTGCCACCTGCACGAGGGTCGATCTTGCGCAGAGCTGCGCGCATGGAGAGATCGACGCATCGGTCGTATCGGGTCGTAAGCCCCGGAGTCGAACCAGGACGGGTCACCACTCACCTGGGTAGGCGCCGCGCCGGCGGCCTTTCTGGTGGTGCTTACGACGAGTGCTCGCTGTCGATTCGGTCGTTATCGAAGACGAGACGGACCGGACAAGAAAGTGACGGGCGTCATCACGGCAAGACGAAGCCCAGGAGCGTCTTCATTCCGGGCGGGAGCGGCGCGCCCTTGTCGAAGTGGCAGCTCAGCGGCGTCGCGCTGGTGTTGCGAAAGCCCTTCTCGCTCGTCGACTTGAAGTAGACGCCGAGGTCGGGCGCATCGGGGAAGACGAGGATCTGGTTGTCGGTGGGGTAGGCGCTGGTCGCGATCGCCGCGGTGCACGGCAGGCCCTTCTTCGGGATGCGCACGTAGACGTCGGTGCTCGCGCGCGTGATGCCCTTGGGGCCAGTGATGGTGATCGGCCTTCGTTTTCCAGCCGACCACGGCAGCTCGAAGCGCGTCGCGCCCTCTCCGCTGGCGCATGCGCGCGGAGGATCGTCGAGGGCATCGTACGTCGGAAGCGCGGTGATGTCGGCGGCCGTGAGTGCGTCGCTACCGTGCAGCGCGAGGCTGAAGGCCGCGGCGGGCGTCGTCTTGTCCCCAGACAGCGCGAGCTCGACGATGGGCCCTGTGCTCGTCGACGTCGCGAGCACGCGAGGGGGCGGTACCGGCGTGGCGTCGTTGCGGGGCCACGCGGTGAGCCATCGGCTCGTCCAACTCGCGCCGGTGTCCTTCGCCAGCGAGGCGAGGAAGACTTGTCGCGAGCCGAGCGTGTCGATGTTGACGCCGACGAAGAGCGTCGCACCCGCGCTACGAAAGGCGGTGAGTGGGATCGGCGGGAGTGGAGAGGGCGTCGGGAGGAGCGTCGCTTTTCCGGCGTCGGAGACGAAGTAGAGCGGCTCGCTTCCTTTCGTCGCCAGCGGTCGCACATAGAGCCCTCCGGCGACGATCCAAGTCGAGGCGCGCGCGCGGAGGATGCCGGAGGACTCGAGCGCGACGTACTTGGCGGTGTCGATCTCGAGCGATTTGAGCGTCGCCTTGTGCACCGCGCCGCTCGCCGAGTCCCACCATCCGAGCTCGACGTCGACCGTCTGCTTCGGGACCAACGGCGGTTTGCCGGTCGCGCTCCCTGCCGCCTTGCGGCTCACGCGATAGCGGACCGCGGTGACGCCCTCCGGCCTCGAGGTCGTCGCGATGGCAGCTTCTCCCTCGAGCGCGGCGAGGAGCGGGATCGATTTCGGTGACAGGCTCTTCGACGGCCTCGGCTGCGCGACGACGGTGACGGCGTTGGTTTCGACGTCTCGGGCGATGGTCGACCAAGCGAAACCACGCGATGGATCAGGGATGATCGTGTCGACGAAGCCGAGCGGCGAGAGCGAGCCGTCGTCATTGCAGATGACCGGCGCGAGGTAGACGGGCGTCTTCGGTGGCGGCGGCACGAGCACCGGGATGGCGAGCTCGGCGTCGTCCGTCAGATCCCAGCCGGCGCGGAAGGCGCGCTCTCCGATGAGACAACCGACCGCGCTGCAGACGATGTTCGGCCACTCGCCAGACCTGCGCGGCGGCGGCAGCTTCACCTCTTGGAACGAGACGCCGGCATCGCGCGTTTCGAATTCCCGACCGTGCGCGAGGACGAGCCCGCGCTTGCCCGCGAGCGAGATGAGCTCGACGTCGATTTGCGCGAGGAGGCTCTGCTGCCCTTGCCAGGTCGCGCCATCGTCGGTGCTCGTGTAGCGGAGGAGGTCGCCGCCAAACCCGTGGAACACCAACGTGCGTTTGCCGTCTTCCTCGATCAGCGCCAGATCGGCCGTGTCGTTCGGGCGATCTTCGCCGACCTGGGGGAAGTACGAGGGTACGAACGTGCGACCGCCGTCCTTCGATCGGAGGAGGATGAGCGTCCCGTCGTCGATGGTGCCGGCGGCGTAGACGTGATCGCCGTCGCTCGCGACGACCAGGCGTTGCACGTCGAGGTGCTTCACGCCGGGGTTCACGCGCGCGATCTTCCCGCCCTCGGCGATGTGGACGAGCCCGCCGCCGTTGCAAGGCGCGTTGTTGGCGATGCAGACGCCGTCGACGATGAGGTCGCCGCGCGCGGTCAGATGGAGATGACGCGCACCCGACGAGGTGTCGAGGCCGAGTCTTCCTGCTGATTTCCAGGTCTTTCCGCGATCGTCGCTGCGCGCGAGGAGGAGCACGCTGCGAGGCGTGACCTTCTCGTCCTCGTCGTGGGCACATCCGACGACGACCCGCTGCCCGCTCGCCGCGAGGCTCCAACTCACGCAGTGATCGAGGCCCGTGATGCGCGTCGTCTTCACCTCGGCGCCCGCCTTGCCGAGCGAGGCGATCGAGAGGTCGAGTGGGTCGCTGTCGTCGTCGGTCATCCCCGGCTGCACCTCGAGCCAGGTGTCACCGAGGAGCGCGCCCTGTCCTTCGCCGAGGACGCCTCCATAATTCAAATATGCAGGACGATCGCCGAGCGGCAGCTCGAGCGCGCGTGCCGTGACCTTGGCCACCACGAGCGAGGGGCCGGCCGCATCGAGCTTCAAGATCGCCTTCGGGCCGCTGGTGCTGAAGGAGACGCCGCCATCGGTCGCGACGGTCATCGCGGTGCCGTCGACGAAGGGGACGTCTTCTTGCGTGAGGCCGAGACGAAACGCGCCCGCTTCCGGCGTGGCGACGCTGACGAAGCTGGCGCCGTCGTCCTTCGTCGCGAGGAGCTGCTGCGGCGCGATCAGCGCGAGGCCCGAGCCGTCGTGCGAGAAGGCGAGCTGCTGGAGGACGCCGACGTGCTTCGGCAGATCGACCTTCGACCAAGTGACCCCGCCGTCGAGTGTGCGCACGATCGATTCGTCGGCGCCGATGCCGACGAACGCTGCGCTCCCCGCGCCGACCGCGCGCATCGCCATCGGCGGCTTACGTTCGGTGACGAAGGGCGCGAGCGCAGAGGGCGCCTCGTAGACGGTGCCCGAACGTCCAAGGAAACGCAGGCCGCCGGGCCCCTTGCGCACGGCGAGCAAGTCTTCCGGCGCGAGCTGATCGGCGGCGTCGAGGCTCGGTGTCGCCACTCCCTGCTTCGTCGTCACCAGCCAGCGCTCGCCGCCCAGACCGACCAAGAGCGTGACCTCGGGCGAAATGACGAGCGCGTCGCGCGCGACCCATCCATCGGAGGCGATGGGGACGATGCGTGCGTGACCTTGGGTGAAGGTGCCGGCTTGGCCTGCGAGGGTCGACGAGGCGCTGCTGCCGCTCGAGGATGGCCCACTGCCGGTGGCGACGATCGCGGGCTTTCCCGGGCCACCGCCCGTCGTACAGGCGAACCCAGCCGAGAGGCTGAGCGCGATCGACGCGCGAACGACCTTCCTCACGCGGCGAACCCCGGCAACGACGCGAAGCGCGCGAGGTGATGGTCTTCGTCGCCGAAGAGCGCCTGGAGCACGTGCATGCGCTTGAAATAGAGCCCGACGTCGGCCTCGTCGGTGATGCCGATGCCGCCGTGCAATTGAATCGCCTGCTGCACCACCAAGCGACCGCCGATCGAAAGTTGCACCTTGGCGGCAGAAACTCCGCGAGCCCGTGTCTCGTCGTCCTCGTCCTCGGCGGCGAGCGCCCCGAGGATCATCGTCGACTTGGCGAGCTCGGTCTCCACGAACATGTCGACGGCCTTGTGCTGCAGCGCTTGGAAGGAGCCGATCTTGACGCCGAACTGCTCGCGCTGGCTGATGTAGTCACGAGTGATGCCGAGGACCGCGTTCATGAGGCCGACGCCTTCGGCACACGCGCACGCCGCGCCGTAGTCGATGACCTTTTCCAACGCGGGGAGAGCTTTGCCTTCGGCGCCGAGCCGCGCCTCTTCGGCGAGCTTCACGCCGGCGAACGAGAGCATCGCTGCCCGCCGACCATCGAACATGCGCACGGGGCGCACCGTCAGTCCGGGCGCGCTCTTGTCGACGACGAAGAGGGAGACGCCGTCGCGATCGGCCTCTGCGCCGCTCGTGCGGGCGCTGACGACGAAGCCGTCGGCGGCGTGACCATCGAGGATGAAGCGCTTTTCGCCGCTCAATTCGTATCCCGAGGCGGTGCGCGTCGCGCGCGTCGTGACGCGACCGAGATCGTGGCGGCTCTCGGTCTCTGCGTAGGCGAGGCCGAGGAGCTTCTCGCCGGCGATGAGCGGAGGAAGGAGCGCTTCGTGCTGCGCCGCGCTTCCCGCATGCAGCACGGCGAGCCCTGGAAGGATGACCCCCGAGACCACCGGCTCGGGCACCAGCGTGGCGCCGAGCTGTTCGAGGACCAAGGCGACGTCGATGCACTTGCCGCCGAGACCGCCGACGCTCTCGGGGAAGGGGAGGCCGAGCCAGCCGAGATCGCCCATCTTCTTCAGCGTCTCGCGCGAGAAGCCGAGCGGCGTCCGTGCATCGGCGTTCGACGGCTCTTCGTCGCGCAACGTGCGAAAGCGCGAGAGCGGCGAGTCCTTGCGCGCGAAGCTGGCGACGGTGTCGACGAGGAGGCGCTGGTCGTCGCTGAGATCGAAATCCACGGGAATCTCCGCTCTTCGAGAATGGTAGATAGAGAACGAATGGAATTCAGGAAGGGAGACCGAGGATCAACTTGGCGATGATGTTCTTCTGGATCTCGCTCGACCCGGCGTAGATCGTCGTCGCGCGCAGGTAGGCGTAGTTGCTGGCGATCCACTGCTCCTGCGGCGGGACGATGCCCGGCTCGTTGAACCACGAGAGCGCGTCGTGCCCCAGCAGATCGAGGCACAGCTCGTACATCGTCTGCACCGTCTCGCTGCCGCGCAGCTTGAGGATCGACGCCTCGGGGCCCGGCGCATGCCCGAGCTTGGCCGACGCGAGCGCCCGGTAGTTCGCCATCTTCAGGGCCGTCAGCCGACACTCGGCGCGCGCGATCTTGGCGCGGACCACCGGATCGTCGATGAGCAACCGCCCTCCCGCTTTGATCGAGCTCGCCAGCTTCTTCGCCCGCGTGAGCACGCGCGCCGAGACGCCGACCGCGGCCACCAGCGTGCGTTCGTGTCCGAGGAGCGCCTTCGCCATCGTCCAACCGCCGTTGAGCGGCCCGACGAGGTTCTCCTTCGGCACCTTCACGTTCTCGAAGAAGGTGTCGCAGAACCCGTAGGTCCCACCGATGGTCAACGTCGGTCGCACGCGCACGCCCGGCGTCTTCATGTCGCACAAGAGGAAGCTGATCCCCGACTGCTTCTTCGCCCCCTTGTCGGTGCGCGCGAGGACGAAGATCCAATCGGCGTGATGCCCATTGGTGGTCCAGGTCTTCTGCCCGTTGAGGACGAAGTGATCGCCCGCGTCGTCGGCCGAGAGCCGCAGCGACGCCAAGTCACTCCCCGCGTTGGGCTCGCTGTATCCTTGGCACCACTTCTCTTCTCCCGCGAGAATCTTCGGGAGAAAACGCTGCTTCTGCGCCTCGTTGCCGAACTGGATGAGCAGCGGCCCGACCATCGAGAGGCCGAAGGGAGAGAGCGCAGGCGCCCCCGCGAGCTCGAGCTCCTCGGTGAGGATGAAGCGCCGCGTGACATCGAGCCCCGGCCCGCCGACCTCCTTCGGCCAGTGCGGCGCGACCCATCCTTTGGCGTAGAGGACGCGATGCCACTCCATGATCTCATCCATCTCGAAGTGCCCATCGACTGCCGCCTTCTCGCGAATGTGCGGAGGCATGGCGGAGTAAATCCAGGCGCGGGCTTCGGCGCGGAAGGTGAGCTCGTCGGGAGTGAAGGAGAGATCCATCGGGAGGAGATGGTACAGGGATTTAGGGCGCGGGCGCGGGCGCCTACGCGGTCCTGACGCCGATGCCCGCTTCGTCATCGAGCGTGTAGCGCTCGCCCTCCGCGTGATACCCGCCTTGCATCGGATCACCCACGAGCAACCACGCCGTGTCGAGGTCGGCGAATTCGACGCCGCCGAGGGATGCGGCGACCTGGGCTGCGGTGCTCATGCCGAGACGTGTCTCCACCATGCCGCCGAACATCAGCGACAGGCCGGCAGCGCGCGCCGCGACGCCGATGGCGCGGGTGGAGAGGGGCCCGCCGGTCTTCACGAGCTTGAGGTTCACGCCGTCGGCTGCGCGGGCTTTGATCACGCGCGCGAGATCGTCGAGCGATCGGACCGACTCGTCGGCGATCACCGGAGCTTCGAGCGCGGCGGCGACCTCGGCGGAGCCTTCCAGATCGTCACGGGCGCATGGCTGCTCGAAGCACTCCAACCTCGCGCCGAGACGTGCAATCGCGTTCGTGAGGGTGAGCGCGGATCGTGCGGAAAAACCGCCGTTCGCATCGAGACGAAGACCGGCTTCAGGGGTCGCGCGAACGACGGCTTCGAGCGCGCGCACGTCGTCGTCGAGATCCTTGCCGACCTTGATCTTGAACGAGCGAAATCCGCGCGCCCACCACTCGTGCGCGAGCTCGCCCATGCGCTGCGGCGTGTGGATGGGGATGGTGATGTCGCTGCGAAGCGTCGTCGTACGCGCGCCGAGCTCGCCGCCGAGGAGGGTTCGAAGCGGGACGCCGGCTCGTCGTGCGAGGGCATCGAGGAGCGCGCATTCGACCGCGGTGCGCGCGACGGGGCGATCGTCGAGAGGGGCGAGGAGTGTGCGAAGGTTCGAGAAATCGTGGTCGATCGTGAGCTCGGTGCCGATGAGCGAGAGGCTCCTGAGCGAGGCGAGGACGTCGGGGAGATCTTCTGACGTGACTGGCGGGAGGCAGGCGCCTTCGCCGATGCCGCGGTGCTCGTGATCGTCGTCGGAGAGTGCGATGCCGACCAAGGCCGATCGGGTCGCGTCCATGCGGCCGGTGGCGATGACGAAGGGTTCGAGGAGGCGGACTTCGAGGGGGGAGATGTCGAAGGAAGTGATGAGGACGCGGGACACACGCGCAGCATAGCCGCGCCCGCGCCTGCGCCCGCACCCGCGCGCTCGTATACTCATCCCCATGAGCGGCAATTGGCACGTGCTCGGCACTCGCGGCTGCGGCTCCGTCATCGTCGAAGCCGCGCTCCTCCTCGCCGGCATCTCCTTCACCCGCGAAGAGGTCGACTACGACGCGCCCGGCCCCGCGCGCGATCGTCTTCGCGCGCTTAACCCGCTCGGACAAGTGCCGACGGTCATTCTCTCCAACGGCGAGGTGATGACCGAGAGCCTGGCGATGATCCAGCTCATCGACGATCTCGCCCCGAGCGCTGGTCTCGTGCCGCGCGCCTCCGACCCTTCGCGCGCGGCGTATCTACGCTGGAGCCAGTTCGTGGTCGCGGCGATTTACCCGACGTTCACGTATGGCGACCAGCCGGAGAAGTGGATTGGCGAGCATGGACCGCTCTTGCGGAGCGCCACCGACGAGCATCGCAAAACACTCTATCGGCAGATGGAGAAGGTCGGTGGCGCGCCGTATTTTCTCGGCGAAAAGCGCACGGCGATGGATCTCTACCTCGCCGCGATGACCCACTGGCGGCCCGGTCGCGCCTGGTTCGAGGCGGAGTGCCCGAAGCTCCTCGCCTGTGCAGTCGACGTCACGAAGGCGCCCGAGCTGCAGGCGCTCTTCGCGACGAACTTCGACGCCTGACTCAGGTGCCGAGGTTGAAGTAGTAGAACTGCTCGGCCTTGCGGCCCGAGCCATCGAGGTTCTTGCCGACGGCGACGACGTAGACGCGTCCTCCGACCTCGGCCTTGGGGATCGAGAGATGGATGCAGCCGCCGCCCGGACGATCGGCGTGGATGTTGTCGCCGACGATGCGGCCCTTCGCATTGACCACGATGACGTTCACGACCTGCAGATGGCGATCGGGATAGACCGCCGTGCAAGGGTGATCGGCCGGGTCGGTCGGGTCGAGCATGCCAGGGTGCTGGACGTTGCACGTCTGGACGTCGAGCTCCTTCGAGCCGGCGATGTATTCGCCGAAGAGCGGCGTGCCTGCAATGGACGGCACGGGGAGATCGTTGCCCTGCAGCGCTTGATGCGTCGAAGAGACATCGCTTCCGGGATCGCCAGCGGCGACGCAACCGAATGACGCCAACGACGAGACGACGACGAAGCAAGCGACGACGACGTTCTTGATCATCCTTGGGCCTTCCTTGGCGAGGGTCGTAGCGAATCTTCTCGCACGACGCCAGCGTGTTCAGAATCGTGAAGCATCGCACGGGCTGATGCACGCGCGCCCTCGACGATTCGTAGCCGTTTGCACGACACGGGGACCGACGGTCGCAGGCGCACGCCGAGCACCGCTGATGACGACAGGCGGCAGGTCGTCGGTCGTTACGCGCTGCGCGAGCTTGCGCGTATTGCGCAAGAGCAACTCGCCCACACCCGCGCCCCTGTCCGCACCTGCGCGATACACTTCGAAGATGGTCACGCGCACGCTGCTCCTCGCATCCGTCCTCGCGGCCATCTCCTGCAAGGGCTCGCCCAAAGACGCTCCTCCGACGATCACCAAGGAGAAGGACGGCAACGCGGCACCTTCACCGATGGGCAAAAAAAGCAGCCCCAAGGCTGACGTCACGAAGAAGCCGAAGAGCCTCGACGCCCTCACGGTCACCGTCGATGGCACGCCGAAGGCGATGACCAAGGCCTTCATCAAGCCCCAGCCCGACGGGACGTTCCAGCTCTTCGTGTCCGAGAAGAACGGCTCGTGCGACGAGCTCCTCATCAGCAGCTTCAACGGCACCGAAGGTAGCGTCGACGTCTTGGTGCAGATCGTCACCTTGCTCGCTGCCGATGGAAGCGAGACACGCATCGTCAAGGACGTCTACCTGGGACCGCCCACGGAGGCCGATGCTGGGAGCAAGGCGAAGGTGCACGGCAACGCCGACAAGGGCACCGACGTCGACGTCGACCTCGATTTCACCTCGCAAGCGGGGAGCGGCGCGAAGCTCGCGATTCACGGCTCTCTCACCGCCGAAGGCTGCGGCCCGCGCGACACGTCGAAGGGGCCGGGGATCGGAAAGGTCACGCACCCATCGACGGCAAAGATGACCATCGGCGGCAAGACCTTCGACGTGAAGGGCGCGATCAAGCAAGGCGATTATCTCGAGCTGACGGACTTCCCCCGCGACTGCACCGTCGGCTGGTTCATCGGCGTCCGAGTGGCGGTCGAACATGGCAATTGGCTGCTCAACGGGACGCGGATCGCCGAGTTGAGCGAGGGGAAGGCGACGGGGTTGAAGATCGTCGCGGGGAAGAAGGGGGATGGGGATGATGGGAAGACGGTGGAGTTGACGGCGTCGGGGGCGGGGACGATTGGGGCGTATGGGGTGAAGTTGGAGGGGGTGGTGGAGGCGTTGGAGTGCGGGAATTAGAGGCAAAAAGACCGCGACCGCGTCTCCGAGGAGCGCGGCCGCGAGGGACTGCTAGTGGGCAGTCAGTGACGTCGAGGGGTCAGGGGTACGAGCACTTCGTGACGTCGATCTTGTACAGCGTCGAGTTGTTCACGCCGACGTCGTTTCCGCCGCCGCACGCGTAACCAGCTGCCGTCGCGGTGACCTTGAGCGTCCCGCTCGCGACTGCCGCGCAGTCGAGCGTCGTCGATGCGCCGCCCGTGGTGCCGCCGAACGTATTGCCCTGCGCCGCGAGGGTTCCTCCGGCGCCGCCGCCGGGGAGCTCGATGCAGATGCCCGCGCCAGCATTGGGAGCCGCCCCCGGCCGAAGCTGGAGGGTATTCTTACCGAAGTCGGCGGCCTTGCCGAGATCGATGTTGGTGAGCGACGCCGAACCACCGATTCCGCTAGATGCGATGTGAATGCCGCTTCCGGAGTTGCCGAGCGAAGACGTGCCGCGGATCTTCACGCTCGAGCCGGCGATGATGCGAATACCGTTGCCGCCAGTGGTGCCGAAGACGACGAGGCCGTTGATCAGGTTGAGCGGCAGAGCACCACCGCCGACGCTCGCTTGGTTGATGAAGAGACCAGCGACCCCGTTGCCGTTGGCGATGACCGTGCCCGTGCTCGAGGACGCTCCCGGCGCGCCCGTCAGCGTCAAACTGGCCGTGTTGTCGACCTCGATGCCGTGCTGCGTGTTGGTGCTGAACGAGTCTCCACCCGTGCCGCCAGCAGCCGGGTTGATGACGACCACGCTGTTGCCTTGGATACGGAGGCCAGTTCGCGTCGCTCCTGCCACGCCAGAGCCGGTGACCGACACGCCGCCTTCGATCAAGAGACCGGCCGCGGCGCCTCCGCCGAAGAAATTGCCGACGATGATGCCTTCGTTGGCGGTGTTTTTGACGGTGACGTTGGCGAGGATCGTGGTGGTCGAGCTCGAACCCGAGTTGACGATGAGGCCTCGGCTGCCCGCGTGGGCGTTGCCGTCGATGGTGAAGTTCTGGAGTGAGGAGTTTGCGGCGCTCATGACGAAGCCGTTTGTACCGCCGCCGGCGCCGCCGCGAAGAACGAGCGTCGCGCCGCTGCCGGCGCCCGTGATCGTATAATTCGTCGGGATGGTGATCGGGAGGGTCTCGATCGTCGTGCACGTTGCGCTCGCCACTGTGCAGAGCGTCCCGCCCGAGACTACCTGAATGGTTGTCGCGCTGGCCTTGGCGCCAAGGAACGCGAGTGCGCGGGTGACAGTCTTGAAGGCGCAGCCTCCCGTGTTGCCCGTCCCCGTCGAGTCGCTTCCATTCACCGGATCGACGATGAAGGGGCCGGTGGTCGGGAGCGTGCAGGCCGTGCAGACGCCCGATTTCACGGTCGGAGTGCTCGACGAACCGGTGCACGCGGCGAACCCTGTGCAATCAGCTACCGTGCAGCAGCCGCCACCCGAAGCACCGCCCTTCGGCGTTCCCGGAATGCAGGCGCCGCCGCAGCAGATGTCGGCAGGATTGGCCGCACAAACCGTCGCGCTCGCGCCCGAACAGGCATTCGACACGCAATGACCGCTGGTGGTGTTGCAAATCTGGCCTGCCGTCGTGCATTGAGCGTCACTCGTGCAACCGCCGCACGTGTTCGGCGAGAGGAAACCGCAAGTCGGGGTCGGCGAGGAGCAGCCGGTATCGCTATGACAGTTGCCTGGTGCACACGAGCCGCCGACGCAAATGTTCCCGGAGCCGTAGGCCGTCGCACATTTCGCGTCGTCGGTTGGGTCGACGCAGGCGGCACACGTGGTGTTGTCAGCGGCACAAAGGCCCGTGCCCCCGGTCGAGGTCGTGCACTTGTTCCCAGACGGACACGTCGGACCCGAATCGGCCGGTGCCGCATCTGCCGTATCGGTGCCGACATCCGTCCCGCTGTCGGTTCCGGTCCCTGAATCCGCGGTGTCGGTTCCGGTCGTGTCAGTCCCAGTCGTGTCGGTCCCCGTCGTATCGGTTCCCGTCGTGTCGGTCCCCGTCGTATCGGTCCCCGTCGTGTCGGTGGGGGTCGCCGTATCGGTCGGCGTCGCCGTGTCCGTCGGCGTTCCCGTGTCCGCGGACGTTCCCGTGTCGTCGACGTTCGTGTCTTTGCCTCCACCCGTATCCGGCCTGGCCGTGTCGTCGGTGGTGACGTCGGACGATGCGTCATCGAAGCCGCCGGTATCCTCGTCCCCGGTCCCATCGGTGCTGCTGCCGCAACCGACGATGGGTGCACACGCGAACGCGCTGAGCGCGACGATCGCAGCGAACTGCGTAGAGCCGAGACGACGAAGTCGAAGCATCAGGCAACCTCCCGAAAAAGTTTGGAGAGGTCAGGCTAGAGCGAGTCGAAGATCGTTGCACCAGCGGCGGAGATTTATTCGTATGCGGGGCGAATACGCTCGTGCGCAGATGCACTGCGATGTTGTTCTCGTCGGGTGACGCGAAACTACGGCCAGGAGACCAGTGTGGGGACAAGTCGGACTGCTTTCGTCCCGTCACCAACGGTGCCGCTGGCATTCCCACCCCAACACAGCACGCGGCTGTCTGCCAACCGTGCACATGCGGTCCCAGCACCGACGGTGACCTGCACCACTCCAGTCAGCCCGGGCACGACTACCGGCGTGCTGCTCATCGCGGTCGAGCCGATGCCGAGCTCGCCTTCGTTGTTGTAGCCCCAACAGCTCACGGTGGTATCTCGCAACAACGCGCAGGCGTACTGAGGTCCCGTGAATACTTGGCTAGCTCTGAGTAAGCCAGCCGACTGGGCGGTGAGACTGGGACTGCCGCCGACCAAAGAAGCACCCCAGCACAGGACAGAATCACTCGCTGAGCTGTCGATCGCGCAGGTCGTATCGTAGCCGCCTCCCAGTTGACTGATCGCCGTGAGCGGAGCGCTCGCAGCCGAGAGGACAGCAGACGGCGAACGGACATCGACCGATGTCGCTCCATTCCCAACCTGGCCAAGGTTGTTCTCGCCCCAGCACTTGATCGAGCCGCCCCATCGAGCGCACGAGTACGTTCTGCCGAGCGTCAGTGCCGAATACCCAGACAGAGCAGGAATGACGGTTGGAGTCGGGCGACTCGTGACGGTTCCATCGCCCAGTTGACCATAAGTGTTGTCTCCCCAGCACTTTACCGAACCATCCGTCATTTTCGCGCACGCGTGGAGTTCGCCGATTTGAATGTCTTCGACCGAGGAAAGGCCGCTGACAGCCGTCGGGCCGATTCGGCTGCCACTGCCGTCGATCAGCTGACCCCACCAGAGAACGCTGCCGTCCGTGACGATGGCGGCCGCAGATCCGTTGTTGGAAGCAAGTTGCTTGGCGGCAAATTTTCCAACCCGAAATGGAGTCAGCTGTTCGACCGGCGCGAGGTCACCTCGCTGACCGTAGTAGTTATCGCCCCAAAACCAGACGGAACCATCGCTCAAGCGCGCCATGGTCGTCGAATGCAGGACGTTGCTTTGAATGTCGCTCACCGTCAGGCATGAACCCGCAGAGCACATGATTGCGCAGGCGGTGCCGTTGTTCCACCCGTCGAGCCCGGGCTTGCAAGTCTGCGGCGTCTTGCCGCTGCACCCGACATCCGTCGCCGTACAAACATGCGGCTTGCACCCGGTACTCGTACACAGCGCCGACGTCTCGCACGTTGCCGTGTTGTATCCACTCCCATCCGGCTTGCACTGCGAGAAGGTCGTCCCGGTGCACGTGGTCGATCCCGGTGAGCACACCAAGCATCCGCCCGTCGTGCAGAGCGGCGCGGTGCCGCAGTCTTTGGCCGTATCCCAACCGGTCCGGTCGGCCTTGCAGGTTTGAAGAAGCGACGTGAAGCAGCGCACGTCCGTCACCGCACACGTCGGCGTGGCGCAGCCGCTCGCGGAGCAGAGCGCGGTGCTGGCGCAGGTCGTCGTCGTGTCGTAGCCAGTGCCGTCGGCGCGGCACGTCTGGAAGAGGGCTCCGCTACAACGAGTGTCGGTCGTCGGTTTGCACGCGACGTTGCACCCGGTCGTCGTGCAGGCAGATGCCGAGAGGCACGTCGCGCTGTGCTCGAATCCGCTGCGATCGGCGTTGCACGTTTGGAAGTCGCTTCCGACGCACTTGCCGTCTCCGACCTTGCAGGCGGGAGTTGCGCAGCCGGTCGTCGAGCACAGGCCCGGAGTCACGCACGTGTCGGTCTTCGTGAATCCGCTTCGATCGCTGTTGCAGGTTTGGAATTCGGCTCCGACGCACTTCGTGTCACCCGAAGCGCACGTGGGCGGTGTGCAGCCCGTCGAATTGCAGAGGGCAGGGGTGGCGCAGGTTTCGAGCACCGTGCCGCATTGGGTGCGTTTGGCGCCCTCGCACGTCGGAGCCGAAACGCAGGCGTCGGCGTCGGGCGCGCCACTGTCCACGTCGGGCTTCGTCTCGGCAGCGTCGCCGCTGTCGCTCGTGGCGGTCTCGCCTCTTTCCGTGTCGGCGGCGGTCTCGCCAGCGCTCGTGTCGCCACCCGCATCGTAGTCGTCACACTTCGTCGGGTCTTGCGAGCAAGCCGTCTCGAGGTTGTCGAGGTTGCGGCAGCCGGTGGCGAGGCCGACGGCGAGAAGCAGGATGGACAGGTGGCGGTTCATGAGAGGTCCTCGTTCGCGAGCGGGTTCGATGGGGTGTCGACGCGATGGGCGAGGCAGTTGCGCGGAAAGCGAAAAAGGGCCGCTTCTATCGCACGCGAGTCGACTTTGGGCAATCCGGAGGAATCGCTCCACGGCGCGCGGCAAGGGACGACGCGCCACCGCGGCGATGAAGGTCGAAGGACCTCGAACAACGACTCGAAACGCCCAAAATCACGTCCGGAGACCTTCCAGAACGACGCGATCCCTCGCATTTCGATGTCCTCGGACCTTCCAAACGAGGCGGCGGCCCGACCGGAGAGATCCGAAGACCTCTTCGCGCGAGCCGCCGCCTCGTGTGGCGATGTCCTAGGACCTCAATTCGCGGTGTTAACCGTCGAGGTAGGCACGGCGGGACCGGCCGGCACGGGCGGCGGGGATACCTCGCCGGTTGCGCTCGAGCGGCGCGCCTGAGCCTGACGAAGGTCGTCGATGGGAGCGAGGCACCGACGGATGAGATCGAGCGTCTCCGGCTCGTCGGGATCGTAGAGCGACGAGACCTGACTCGCGTAGAGCACCACTGCCTGCGCGACTTTGCGCAGCGGCTCGCCGGGCTTGGCGGCTTCGGTCGCCGGCATCTTCTTGGCTTGGGTGACGCCGATGGCGACGCCGTAGGCGATGTGAAGTCGGCGTACTTCGGCGAGGAACTCCTTGCCTGCGAGCTCGTCGAGCTCCTTCGCGAGGCCGTCGCTCTCGACGCGATCGAGACGCTTTTGACTCTCCGCCCACTCCTCCGCGTAGGGCAGCTTGAGGAAAGCCAGGCCCGTCGGAAACAGCACGGAGGCGAGCTCGGCAGCACGGTTCGCCCGCGGATGGTGCTCGGAATCGAGCGCTGCGTAAGCCTGCAATCGCGCGAAGAGGTTGGCGTAGGCATTGTCGATCGCTTGATCGGCCGAGCGCGAATCGTCCGCCTCGACCTTGGCGTCGCTCTCCTTCCAGACCTGCTGCAGCTCGGCGACTGCCGCTTGCAGTCGTTTCGCGGCCTTGGCGATGCGCGCTTCCGGCTTCTTCGGCAGCGCCGCCAGCAGTGCGGTTCCGAGGGTGACGGCGCTGGCGACGTTGAGAAGCGGCGCGCGGGTATAGGGCGAGGGATCGAAAGAAATGCTCATGGTTGGCTCCTGGTGATGACGCGAGCGAAAGGCCTGCGTCTGCACTGGGTCGACATCTACGGCTCCTCGGTTGCGAGGAGCGGCGCCCGACCTCTGCTAGAGCCTGCAAATGTCCCCGGACGCCGCGCTCGCCGATCTCGACGACGCCTCCCTCCTCACAGCCTTCCGCGATCTCACCCTCCCCTCCGCCGCCTGGACCCATCGCGCACACGTTCGCGTCGGCGCGCTCCACCTCGTCGAGGCGGCGTCCAACGTTGGCGCCACCGCCACCAGCACGGATGACGTCGTCGACGTCGCTCACGTGCTCTCCCGCGTCGGCATCATCCGCCTCAACGCCTCCCACGCGCTCGTCGAGACGCCGGAGCGCGGTTACCACGAGACCATCACGCGCGCGTGGCTCGTGCGCATTCGACGAGCGATCGCGACGCACCACGCGCACGCGCCCTTCGTCTCGACGTTCCACCTCCTCGAGCGCGCGCCCGAGCTGCTGCAGAGTCAGTTGCTCCTTCAGCACTACTCGCGTGAGCGGCTTCTCTCGCTCCAGGCCCGCGCGAGCTGGCTCCCGCCTGATCTGGCGCAGCTGTGAATCCCTCGGAGCATGCTCGCGCGACGCTCTCTCGCTATGATGCCGCGTCATGTCCCTCGAGCTCGTCCGCAACGCCGATCACGCCGATCTCCTCGCTTCGCTCGATCTCATGAGCGAGTCGCTCGGCTTCTCGTTCGATCCTCGGTTCACGCCCGAAAAGTTCCTCGAGTTCGAGGGGCCGCAGAATTTCCGGTTGATGATCGATCGCGCCGGCAAGGCTCGGCGTGGGGTGGTCGGAGTGCTCTCGGTGCAGCGCGCCGGGCAGTTCTTCG
>JANYDK010000131.1 GCA_025363655.1 Deltaproteobacteria bacterium
AAATCTTCGTTGATCGTCGACGGGTTGCGCGGGCCCTCGAGCGGAGGATCGATGCTGACGCCGGCGAAGCCGACGGCCCCGAAATGGAGCGCCGGTCCGGAGCCTGCCTTCAGCGCCGGCCCACCGGTCGTCGCTTGCGGACCCCGATCGATGAGCGGGCGATCGCCGCCGCCGCCGGTGCGAATGAAGTTGACGAGCGGGTAGCCGTTCTTCGGCATCGGCGAGCGCGGAATGGTGACGAACATCTCGGCGTGCTGGCTCGCCTGCACGATCGGCTTGCCGGCGGCGTCGAACTTCCAACCGCCACCGCTCGTCGAGTAGGGCGGCGTGCCTTCTTGGTAGTCGGGCATGGTGATGCCGGCGTGGAAGACGCAGAACGTGTCGAAGACCTCGCCGGTGGCGAGGAGAGGCGACGGTACCGGCAGCGGTTTGGTGAGCGCGTCGTCACGCACGATCGGCATCGCGGCGGTCGGTGCGTCGGTGGTGAAGACCGCGAGCCCGATCACCTCGGACGCGGGAACACCCATTTTTCCGAGGGATTGGAGCGCCGCGGCGTACTCGGCGAGCGTCTCGGGGCTCATGCCCTTCGGCGCATTGCCGTTCACGAGCGCGGTCATCTCGGCGGACGGCGTGAGCGCATGGCCGGCGACGTCCTTCACCGTCTTGCGCACGACGGCGGCGTAACGCGTCTTCGGTCGCAGCGGCGCGCCTTGCAGCGGGAGGACCGAGACGAGGTTGGTGCTGCCGAAGGGACCACCCTCGGCTTCGAACGCAACGGCGACGGGATAGCGTTCTTGGAAATCGGGCGCGGCCTCGTCGATGCCGACGAGAAAAACGGACGCGTCGGCTCCGAGGCTCCCCGCGAGCTCGGGCAAGGTGCGCGGATCGACGGCGCCGGTGAGGGAGAAGAAGACGCCGCCCCCGAGCGAGAAGCCGCGCGCGTCGGTCTCGATCATCGCCGTCGCCTGCTTCACGACCGCGATGCTGGCGAGGTTGGGGAACCGATCGAGGTGAATGCGACCGTCGATCGTGCGCAGGTCGTCGCTGGGGAAGGGGGCCGAGTAGAAGTCGCTGCTGCGCTCGAACTGCATCCGCACCGAGACGGCGGCGGTGACGGAGGCCTGGGCGTCGGATTCGCTCTTCTTGCAGCCAGCCTGGAGGACGAGCGGCGGGATCGCGAAGAGGCCGATCAAGAGCGTGATCGGGCGGGAGCTGCGCGAGCTACGGGCGCTACGGCGAGACATGGCTGAAATGTACGCCATCGCCGAGAAGAAGAGCTCTCCAAGAGCGACGCGCCGTCTGGGTCAGGGCGGGAGCGTGGGCGACACCAACTTGGCTTTTTGTCGCCGAATCGCTGCTTCGAACGTCGCAGCGGGGACGGCGCCGACGACGATTTCGTCACCGACGAGGAACGTCGGTGTGCCGCTCATTCCGGCCTTGGCCGCGTCGGCGACGTCGGCGTCGATCTCCTTCTTGAACTTGTGCGTCGACTGCGCGGCGTGGACCTTGGTCATGTTCAGACCTTCGGCGACGGCGACGGCGTCGATCTTCGCCATCGTGAGGCCGCCGGTCGTCTTCGTCGCCGCGTAGAGCGCGTCGTGCACGCGCCAGAACCCAGCGACGCCCTTCTCACTCATCGCCTCCATCGACATCTGCGCGGCCGGCTCGGCGAAGGTGTGGAAGGGGAGCGTGTCGTGGCGATAGACGACCTTCACCTCGGAGGCGTGCGCGGTCACCACCGACCCGAAATCACCGGTCATCGCGCGCGCGCAGAACGGACATTGGAAGTCGGCGAAGACCTGGATGACGATCGGCGCAGTGGCCGGTCCGCGCGTCGGTGCCCACGTCGGCACGGAGAGCGTCGCGTGTTTGCGGCCCGTCATGAGGCCGCCCTTGATCAACTTGGCGTAGACGTCGGCCTTCGGCGTGCCGCTCGTCACCAGTTTTTCGGCGCGCTTCTTCGCCGTGGCGTGCAGCGCGAGCACGGCGGTCTTGTCCATCCCCGCGGACATCTCGCCGTTGAGGAAGACGGTCGGGGTGGTGGTCACCGAGACGTCGTCACCACGATCGAGATCGGCGTCGAGTCGCGGATCGGTCGCCGCACCGGAGATCGCGCTGGAGATGATTGCCGGCGCGATTCCGTGCTTGCTCCCGAGCGCGGAGAGGGTCGAGGCGTCGATGATGAATCCGGGGCTCCAGAGCTCTTCCAGAGCATCGAGGCGCGCCGTCTCGCCCGCGTGATCGCCGATCGCGCGAACGACCGCCGCCGCCTCGCGGCCAGCGGGCGTCGAGGGGCGATCGCGGAAGACCACGCGCGTGTCCGGGAGCAACGTCAGCGCGCGGAGCGTGATCATGCTCGGCGCCTTTGGCTTCGCCAAATCGCCGAAGACGACGACGGTCACGAGCGCGTCGGCATCGCCCCAGGTCGGCGCGCCGGTGACGTCGACCGCATAGACGCTCGACGGCGCCGTCGCCTTCTCGACGTAGTGCTTCTCGACCAACGCGGCGTAGACGTCGGGGCCCTTCGTGCCCATGGCAATCTGCTCGGCCGCCTCTTTCAGGTGCTCGTCGATGATCGCCTCGAATTTCGGCCTCGGCTGCGCGCCGCTGAGGAGCTCACCGTCGATGTAGAAGGTCGGCGTGCCGGTGGCACCGATCTCTTTCGCGAGCGCGATGCCTTCGTCGATTTGCTTGTCGGCGTAGGCTTCGAAGCGCGCGATCGAGGTCTTGTCGACGCCCGCCGTCTTGCCCCACGACTCGAGGTCGGCGGCGATCGAGGACTGGTGCGCGAACGCTTGATCGGCGACCGACCAGAACGCGCCGTCGCCGCCCCCGAGGTAGGCGATGCGCGCGGTCTTCGCCGCCGGGCGGGCGTTGGCGTGAAAGGGGAGGGGGTTGTCCTTCCAGACGATGCGCAGCTTGTCTCCGTACTTGATCACCAACTCGTGAATCGTCGTCTGCGCGCGCCCGCAGAACGGACATTGGAGGTCGTCGAACTCGACGATCGTCACCCGCGCTTCTTCCGTGCCGAGCACCGGATCGGTCGCCAGAATCGGCAGAAAGCTCGGCTGCCGTGCCGTCTTCTTCTCCGGCTCCTTCGGCGACTTCTTGGTCGTCGGCTCGGAGGACGCGGGGGTCTCTTTCTTCCCGCGCTGGCCGAGAAAATAAGGGATTCCCACGATCGCGACGATCGCGACGGCGACGAGCACCCCGAGCGTGACGAAGATCGTGCCGAGCCCCGACGCAGCCGAGGGACCAGGCGGCGGCGCCATACGCGGCGGAGGCACCAGCACGTACGGCGAGCGACCAGCCGCCTGATGGGGGGGAGGCGGCGGAGGAGGCGGCGGCGGTGGCGGAGGAGGCGGCGGAGGAGGCGGAGGAGGAGTGTCGTCCACGCGTGAATGGTACGCGCCGGCCGCGGAAAAGGTCTCGGCGAACGAGCGAAGCGAGATCGACCGAAGCGGCCAAAGTTGCGGAGCAATCTTTGGCGAACTGAGAAGGTCTGCCTCTTGCTCCCCCGTACCGTCGAGGTAACCCAGCGAAGCGTGACCTATCCGACCGGCACCCCCCTCGACGTCGAGCTCCGCTCGGCCGCGCTGATCGTCACCCTCAACCGACCCGATCGCGTGAACGCGCTCTCCCGCGAGCTGATCGAAGCGCTCGGCGCCACCTTCCGACGAGCGGCGCAAGATCCCGCGGTCCGCGCCGTCATTCTCACCGGCGCCGGCGAGAAGGCCTTCTGCGCCGGTGCCGATTTGAAGGAGCGCAAGGAGATGTCGCGTGACGACGTCCGCGCCGTCGTGCGCCTCTACCGCAGCGAGTTTGGCGTCATCGACAGCTCGCCGAAGCCGGTCGTCGCTGCGCTCAATGGCATCGCGCTCGGTGGCGGTCTCGAGCTCGCGCTCATGTGCGATTTGCGCGTCGCTGCCGCGCACGTGACCCTCGGTCTCCCCGAGACCTCCCTCGGCATCATCCCTGGCGCGGGCGGCACGCAGAAGCTCCCGCGCATCGTCGGTGAGGCGCGCGCCAAAGAGATGATTCTCCTCGGCCGTCGGCTGACTGCCGAGGAGTCCCTCGCGTGGGGGCTCGTCAACCGCGTCGCCCCGGCGGGGACCAGCGTCGTCGACGCCGCGCTCGAGTTGGTCGCGCCGATCCTCGGCGGCGCACCGATCGCGCAAGCCGCAGCGCTCTCGGCGATCGACGCCGGGCTCGACGTCGATCTCGCGACCGGCATGCAGCTCGAGATCCTCGCCTACGAGCGCACGTTGGTGAGCCACGATCGCGACGAGGCGCTGGTCGCCTTCGCCGAGAAGCGCGCGCCGCGCTACCTGGGCCGATGAGCACCAAGCAACGCATTCTCCTCATCGAGGACGAGCCGCACATCTTGCTCGGCTTGCGTGATGCGCTGGAATTCGAGGGCTTTTCCGTGCTCACCGCGCAGAAGGGCCATGACGGCGTACAGCTCGCGCGCAGCGACAAACCCGACTGCGTGATCCTCGACATCATGCTGCCGGACATCAACGGCTACCGCGTCTGCGAGGACATCCGTCGGTGGGACGCGCACGTGCCGATCATCATGTTGACGGCGCGCTCGCAGGAGACGGACAAGATCCGCGGCCTCGACGCCGGCGCCGACGACTACGTCACCAAACCGTTCAGCGTCAACGAGCTGGTCGCCCGCATCCGCGCCATTTTCCGCCGCGCTGCACGAACGCCTGGCGCGCCCGAGACCTTCACGCTCGGCGACGCCGCCATCAACCTCTCGGCGCAGACGGTGACCCGCGGCAAGTCGGTCGAGCCGCTCTCGTTCTACGAGGTCGAGCTCTTGCGCCTTCTCCACTCGAAGGTCGGCGTCCCGGTCTCGCGCGACGAAATCCTCGCCAAAGTGTGGGGTCTGGAGGCTGCCCCGACCAACCGCACGGTCGACAACTTCGTCGTCAAGCTGCGCAAGAAAATCGAGCCGCTGCCCGACAAGCCGTCGCACATCCTCACCGTGTACGGAACTGGCTACAAATTGGCGCTCTAGCGGGCGCGAAGTCGCCCGCGACCGTGGCGGTCACTTCTTGGGGTGACGAGCCAGGAACTCGTCGGCGCCCTTCTCATCCAGCGCGCCGACCATGCGCTCACCCTCCAAATCCATCGTCGGCAGTGCTTCGACGGCCGTCTTGTCGGCGAGGGTCATGTCGCTCTTGATGCGATCGAGCGGGGGCTGACTCTTCACGCAGGCCTCGAATTTCGCGCCGTCGAGCGAGAGGCTGGCGACGACCTTGCGACAGAGCGCCGGATCGGGCGGCGCGGGATCGGCGACGACGGCATCGATGAAGCGCTCTTCGGCGCCTTGCTCACCGGCGCAACAAGCGGCGACGGCGGCGGCGAGGGCATGCTCGTGCTGCGGAAAAGGCACGTGGTGACGTTCGACGACGACATCGGGCCTCTTCTCGAGCGCCTTCTTCAAGGCGACGTGCGTCGCGCGGCAGAAGGGACACTGCAGATCGACGAACTCGCGGAGCACCATGCGACCATCGGCGCTCGCGGGAACGGGCGCGATTTCCAGCTTCGGACCGGGTTTGGCGGCGGCGAAGGCGATGGGGCCGACGATCGCCAGGAGCGCACCGACGGGGGCGAGTCGAAAGGCGAACGCGCGACGCGGCTGCACCCGCGGCCTCACCCATGCTTCGACGCCGAGCGCGATGCACATCACCACGGCCGAGCTGTCGGCGACCATGCAATAGGGGCAAATCGCCTTGTAAACGAAGAGCTGCAGCGCGATCAGGCGAATGGCTTCGATGGCCGCAAAGGCGCCGACGAAGGGCGCGATGAGTCGAGCTCGTCGCCCCGGTGAGACGATGATCGCGAGCGCGGCGGTGAAGGCGATGATGCCGATCGCTGCGCGTGGGATGCCGAAGAGCATCGACTCGCGGGTGTGCGCGATGGTGTCGCAGCCTCCGCCAGGCGCGCAGAGAGAGCGACCGACGAAGAGCGGCGCGAGCAGGGCTGCCGACGCGCCGACTGCGACGATCGCGCTCACGGCGGCGATTGCACGAGCGATGCGTGCGAGCTGCGGTTCTTGCTCTCCCGCAGGCTGCGCGGCTTGCCCAGCATGTGCAGGTCGTTCTTCGATCTTCGTCGTCGCTTCCATCGTCTCCTCTGTCGTCGTCGCTTTGGGCGTCATCTCTTGGCGCAATCCGGTTCCGGACACCAGCTCCGAACCGAAGGCACGGTCCATCGCACTCAACAGCGCTGTTGACGTTTCATTCCGCCTGCTAAGATGGGGCTTCTTGTCGCGCACCCGTTCCACCGCCGTCGCAGCCGCGCTCACCGTCGCGTCCATCGCGGGCCTCTCGTCGCTCGTTCCGAAGGCCAGCTTTGCCGATGACGAGAAGCCTCTCGCGCCGGCCGACGTCGTCTCGGTGATGTCCTCGCGACGCTTCAGCATCCGCAAGAAGTGCTACGAGTCGCGGGCCGACAAGGCCGACACCTCGATTCGCGTCGACTTCTCGATCGCAGTGAACGGCGTCGTCACCGACGCGGTCGCCCACGAGGCGAGCGGCCCTCAGCCAATCATCGATTGCGTCGTCGCCGAGGTTCGCAAAACGGTGTTCCCCTCGAGCGGAAAGGGCGGTCGCTTCCGCTGGCCCTTCATCTTCAAGGGTCCCTAGGTCACACGCGGACGCCTGCAGCGCTGCTAGTTCTTCGGCTGCGCTGGGTCGCCCGCGAGCGGCAACACGTTGCGCGGATCGCAGACGATGGTCGACTCGGGGAGGAGAATCTTCCCCGGCAAGAGCTTGCGACCGTCGACGCCGTCGCGCACTCGGCGTGCTTCGAGGTGAAGGTGGACGAGCTCGGGTGAGCCGGTGTCGCCGACGAAGCCGACGAGATCACCCGCCTTGAGTACGTCGCCGGGCTTCAGCTTCGGCGCCGGGTGATCGAGATGGCCGTAGATCATGACGTAGTCGCGCGTGCGACCACCTTCACGCAACGTGTGCAGGGTGACGACGCTGGTGCCCATCAACTTGCCGACGTGGATGACGGTGGCGTCGCCGACCTGGTGATCGAGCGCCATCATCTTGATCGGCGTGCCCTTTTTCTGGGGCAAATCGACCGCGCCGTGACCGACCGCGCGCATCTTCCCGCGCCGCTGCAAGGCGTTGGGGAGATCGAGGTCGTAGCCCGAGACGACGCTCTTGCCGCCGGGGAGGCCAGGGGGAATCGGATAGAGATAGGCCGCGTAGTCGGCCGGGCGATCGGGACGTCGCGGGATCTGCTCGTACGCGAGCCACTTGCCGTTCTTCTCGAAGTGGCCGTTTTCGACGGGCTCACCTTCGGGAGAGCCGACGGGATCTTCGCCATAGCTGAGGTCGGTGGGGAGCTCGATGCAGGCGCCGTCGTCGATCATCGTCCCGGTCGGGCATTGCTTGGCGCTGGCAGCGGCGAGCTCGGCCTCGGTCAGCGGTACCGCATCGACGCTCGGCGTCGCCCCCATCGTCACCGTGCTCGCACTCGCCGTGGGGACCTCGATGCGGAGCACGCGCGGCGCGCTCCCGAGCACGATGGCGAGAAAACCGGCGCTGACGAGGTGAAGGTTCTGTCGGTCCACGTGGCTCGAGAAGACTCAACGCTCCCTGCGTCGACTCACTTCCATCGTGGCACGCACCACCACGCCACGCCAAAACCCCGTCAGTAACTCGAGATTCCTTCACACACGCGCCGCGGTCACTTGCCGAGCGCTGGGTCGAGCGGGACGACGGGGCCGCGCTTGTCGGCCTTGAAGGCGAAGTCGGTCAACTTGTTGCCGCTGATCGCAGCGACGCGCGACGCGCTCGTGAGGACGTCGGGGTTGAGGTGGATGTCGAACTCCTTGCCGCTCACCGAGCCGTGACAGCCGGCGCACTGCGAGTCGAAGAAGTCGCGGCGGAAGCCCTGCTTCGTGCGCTCGCCGACGCCGAAGCCCATCTCTTCCCTCTGCGTGCCGACCAACTTGTCGCCATCGTAGAGCTCGAGGACGAGCGGCATTCCACCGGGAATGCGCAGCGCGAGCGAGCCATCGGTCTCGAGGTGGGCGACGCCGAGACGCAGGCGCTTGATCCACATCGTCCCGTAGGGATCGCCCTTCCACGCGAAGGCGTCGGGGATTTTGTCGGGTGAGGTGACGTCGGGATCGGGCGGGAGCGACTCGAGGATGCCGAGCGAGATGAGCGCCTGATCGATGGGCCGACCGATGCGCGTGTTGGTGAAGAGCAGCGTCGCCAGCATCGGCGCGTCCATGAAGGTGACCTGCGCGTCGGAGGCGCCCGGTTCGAAGGAGACCGAGCCGTTCACCTCGTCGGGTCGCGAGGTGAAGATGCCGTAGCTCGCGCGCGCGTAGATCGCTTCGGCTTCGAGGATGGCCTTGCCCGCCGTCTTTGCCAGCGGCGTACGAACGCCGGTGTGGGTGTCGATTTGGACGAGCTCGAACTCGCCGGTGAACGAAGCCGTGTCGACGCCGGCAGCGTAGCTGGCGAGGAAACCATGGGTCGGCAACGGCGCCGGGCTGCGATAAACGCCGCCGCCGCCCGAGGGCTTTCCGGTCGAGGTCGCGTCGGGGAAGGTCAGCGAGTGGAGGTAGAAACGATCGGCCGGATCGCGATCGTTCTGATCGGGCCCGAGCGAGCGGTTGACGACGCCGAGGGTGCCGGCGCCGCCCTTGGTGGCGTTGAAGTCGGAGAAGACGCCGACGAAGTTGCGATCGGCGAGCTCGCGCACCTCGGTGAGCTGCTCGAAGCCGATGCTCTTTCGTTGCGCGTAGAAGGGGTGATAGTCGCCGCCGTCGAGGTTGATGCGTCGACCAGCGAGTTGGTAGAAGCCAGGCGCGCGCTTCTCGGTGGTGAAGATGACGCGCCCGTCCTTCATGAAGTAGGGCGCGAGCTCGTCGTTGTTGAGGTACGTCAGCTGGCGAATCTTGTCGCCGTCGTCGACGTAGAGGTTGGAGTTGGGGAGCAGGAGCGACGGCGTCAACGTCGGCCCGCTGTAGGCGACGTCGCTCAGGCCGATGGCGCCGCGGGTGCTCGCGAAGACGATGCGACCATCGGGCGCGAAGGTCGGATCGAAGTCGTGGATGAAGATGTTGTTCTTCTTCGGATCGTGCTCGGAGAGCTTGTTTTTGGCGCACGCCGTGCCGTCCGCCTTCATCGTGTAGATGGCCAGCGGTTGATCGGCCGAGGCGCGCGCGGCGAACGCGATGGTGAGGCCGTCCCACGAGACCGCCGGTCCACGAATGTCGGCCGTGGCGGCGCTGAGCCCGCAGCCCGTGGTGACGTCGGTGTCACCGGTGAGCGAGACGGTTCCGTCTGCGGCCATCGTCGCGGCGCGCACGTGCAAGGTGGCGCCGGGCCGATAGGTGTCGAACTGCTGCGGCAAATCGATGAACGGCGGACGCTCGACGTAGACGATGCCGCTGAGGGGCACCGTGGCCACGCCACCTGCGCTCGGACCCTTCTTCAGCGCCGAGTCGCGCTCGCGCTTGTGCCACTCGGCGAAGATGCAATACGCGGGAATTTTCGAGAGATCGTCGGTGTCGAGGTTGAAGGCGCCGCAGGCCTTCGGATTGGTCAGCGCGGCGAGGTTCGCGTGATCGACGTCGGGCACGTCGTCGAGGAGCGCGCCGCCGCGGTGACGCGAGCCCATCGCTTGCGGATCGATGTCGCGATCGAAAGGGTAGAGGTTTTTGGCGATGAGGCGGCTGACGTTCGGGTCGGGGGACTCGACCGAGAGCATCAGGCGCGACATGTCGTAGTTGCGACGCGTCGCCACCATCGAGAATTGTCCGCCCGAGCCGCCCCGGAGGCGGAGGTCGTGGAACATCGACGGCGAGTGACAGCCGAGGAACATGCAGCCCTTGCGGACCATCATCGGCTGCACGCGGTTGGCGAAGAACTTGAAGCCGTCGTCGCTCAAGCTGACGGAGGCGCCGCCACGATCTTTCGCCCACGCGAGGAGGTCTTTGTAGCTCGCTTCGTCGGACGACGAGAAGACGATGCCGCCCTCGTGGAACACGCCGCCACGCGCCGGATCGAGCGGACGACGGAGGAGCTCGGACGATTCGGGGGTGGCGGAGACGAACTGCGAGGCGATGAAGTGGTTCCACTTCAGCTGCTCTTCGCTGTCACCACAGGTGAGGGAGAGGTCGGCGACGACGTTGCCGTGGCAGCTGGCTGCGCTGCACGCCTTCAACACCGGCTGCACCTTCGACTTGAACGTGTCGAAGGTGGGGCCGGGATCGTAGGCAGCGAACGCCGGGTCGGGCGGGATGACCTTCATGCACTCGCCATTCGGCGTGACGTGCGTGCCCGAGGTCGCGCCGACGTTGTCCTTCGTCGCGCCGCCGTCCATCCACCGCCTCAGCGTCGCGTACCCTTCGCTCGTGATGTCGATGCCGGCGCCGGCGGCGTGGCGGATGTCGGTGGTGATTTCAATCGGCCCATCGAGCGTCGAGACGGTGAGCTTTTGCGGACCGCTCACCTTCATCAAGATGCCGGGCGCCGAGTAGGGGCCGTAGGTGACGAGGAGATCGTGGCGGCGATCGATCATCTCGAACGTCGTCGTGTCGAGGTTGCCGACGGCGTCGCCGTGCGCGTTGGCGACGTGGCACCCCGTCGTCTGCCTGGAGCACGAGTTGCGGAGGACCGGCCCGATCGTGCGGTCGTAATAGGAGTTCGACTCGATGTTCGCGTCGCCCTTGCAGGAGACGCCGCCGAGCGCGACGAGCGCCGCGAGCCCCGAGGTTGCAGCGAGGAGAACGGCAGATCTCGTTACCCGCATGTTCTATTCATATCAGGCTGAGGAGCGTGGTCACGGCCCTTCGAACGAAAAATTCGTCGACTTCGGCGAGGGTGCAGAGCTCCGCAAACACGAAGGCCTGCGAGGATCGCCGTGAGCGATCGTCGCAGGCCCATCGTCCGGCTTACGCCGATTTGTCTGCTTAGAGCGCGCCGCCGAGCTTCAGTTGCGCGACCTTCGCGGCGTCACGGACCCGGCTCGCCGGATCGTTCAACGCTGCGTCGACCGCCGACTTGCCAGCTGCATCCCCGAGCTCACCGAGGGCGTTGACCGCCGCGATGCGAACGGCTTCGTCGCTGTCGGTCTTGGCGATCGCCGCGAGTCCGGCAGCGCTGCCCTTGGCGCGGAAGAGCGCGAGCGCGTCGCACGCCTTGGCCCGAGCGACCGCGTCGGGATCCGAGAGGAGCTTCGCCACGGAACCGGTGTCCGCGTACCCAGCGACGTGCGAGGCCGCGTCGATGGCCGCGAGACGAACCGGAACGCTTCCGTCGCCGAGCCCCGCCGTGATCGCCGGCGCCGCGTCCGGATCGTTGAGGCGACGGAGCGCACCGAGCACCGCGGTACGAACGCCGACGTCGGTGTCCGCCGCAGCCTTGACGAGGAGCGGAGTGCCGCCCGGATCGAGGAACTCACCGAGCGCGCTCGCGGCCGCGGCACGGCGCTTCGGATCGGCGTCGTTCTTCAGCACGCCACGGATGCGAAGCGCGACCTCGGCGTAGCCGAACGGCCGACGACGAATCCACCAGGCCGCGATTTCGCGGATGCGAGCGTCGTCGTTGAAGAGGAGCGGCTCGACGTAGGAGATGCAGTCGAGGCACTCGACACGCTCGCCGTGCTCGAGCACCTCCCACACCGCGGTCGGCGCGCCATAGAGGGCAGCCTGCTTGATGTCTTCGGGACCGGAGAGGAACTCCTTGTCGAGCGGGGTGCCCGAGGGATCCGAGCTGGCGGTACCGGCCGACATCGCCATCGCACCGAACACGGCCAGCGCGCCGAAGGTGGATCGAATCAGCTTGCTTGCCATCGTAGAGCTCCTTTTCGTCATCGACTGAGTCATCTTCGTGTCTCGGGAGAGGTGGCTATTGGTCTTCATGGTGGTGCTCACGGGTAGATGGTCCCCGTGCCTCCCTTCCCGTTGCCGCAGCTGCCGTCATCGGAGGTCGGGCTCATCCAGCAAGCCGCGCTCTTGACGTTCTGACGCGAGGTCCACTGCCCGCCGAGGTCGGCCGACTTGATGAAGGCGCCGATCTCTTCGGTGGTGAGCGTGAAGCCCTGATCTTTGCCGTGTTGCGCGAGGCCCGGCCACGCCAGCTCGCCGCTGCCGTCGGTCGCCGTCGGGTTGAGGGTCTGGATGAGGACCGAGTTGCGGGCGCTGGTCGGCTTCATCCAGATCGGAGGAAGCTCGCCGATGACCTTGAGGCCGCGCGCCATGCCGCCCGAGAGCTGCGCCGGGTAGTAGAGGCTGACGTAGCTCTTCGAGAAGGTGTAGACGCCCATGTCGTAGGACACGGTCATCGAGTCACCCGAGAAGTCGAGCCACGGCACGGTGTACGTCGTCTGCGTGCCGTCCTTGGCGGTGGCCACGACTTGATACGTCTTGCTCGCGAGGTCGCCGGCCTTGCCGCCGGGGACGTGGCAGCTCTTGCACTTGGCGTCGAGGATCGGCTGGAGGGCCTTGTCCCAGCCGTATTCGTGGCGCGACGAGATCGGGATCATGAAGTTCTCGGGCGTCTTCTGCTGCGCGATCGTCAGGCCCGGGCCCTTGCGCGGCACGACTTCCTTGGTGCGATCTTCGTGGCAACCGCCGCACGCGCGGGTCTCGCCGGGCATGCCCTGAATCCAGAGACCCTGGCTGCGGATCGACATGCCGAACTTGTCGATCGGCTGGAGGTGAACCGGGATGTACGGCGGGATCTTCGCTTGCCAGGAGCCGTCGCCGTAGACCTTGGCCTCGCCGAGGACGGCCGCGCCCTCGTGCATCGTCAGGCCGAACATCGGAGCGGCGCCGATCTCGCTGGAGAAGCCCTCGATGATGCGGACGCCGACCGCCTGCTTGAGCGCATCGGCGAGCGCGGTGTCCTTGAACTGCGCGCCGCTGATGTTCTCGCTGAGCGACGTCTGCGTGACGTCGATCGAGCCGATGACCGCGCCGACGTTGGGGTCGGGCTTCTTCACGTCGTAGATGATCGCGGGCGACTTCCGAGCCACGACCGGAATCGCGTAGAGCTCTGCGGTCTTCGGGTCGTCGTACACCAGCTGGTTGCGCTGGGTGTTGATGTCGAAGACGTAGAGGCCGAAGTTCGGCGGCGTGCCCGAGAGCTCGTCGAGGTCGTTGACGTTGCCGTCCGACCAGCTGACGAGGAGACGTCCATCGGGGAGGACGTTGGGGTTGCGGTAGCGGCCGATCGGCGAGGGCGCGTTGCTCGTCGGCACGCCTGGCGTGAGGTTGGTGAACTTCGAGTTCTGCTCGTCGTACTTGGCGTTCGAGCCCTCGGGGGCGCGCGAGTCGACCTGGATGATCGCGCCCGACTGCAGCGTACGGTTGCGCGGGCTGCCGATGCCGACCATCACGCCCGGCGAGATTTCGTGGAGCTGCGTGATCGAGTTGACCGGCTTGCCGTGCTGACCACCGACCGCCAACATCTGCGTGCAGTCCGGGTTCATGCTGAAGATCTTGACGTCGTTGGTGTCGCCGAGGTGCTCCCAACGCGAGAACCCGAGACGGCCGTCGCTCTGGAGGAAGAGGTTGACGGTGTGCGAGAGGTTCTGCGAGCAGTTGCGGCGATCGGCGTCGCCGCCGGTCGTGCTGATGGTCGCGATCTGCGAGACCACCGCCGCGTGCTCGTACTCGTCGGCGCGGGTGCCCATCGCCGTGTAGGCCTGGTTGCTGACGAAGGCGATGCGATCGCCCGGCACGAAGATCGGCATGACGTCTTCGCGATCGCCGAAGGTCAGCTGGTGGATGTCGTGCGCGCCGTCGGCGCCGGCGCCGAGGGTCGCCGTATAGAGGTGGTAGTGGTCGCTGTCGCTCGTCTTCATCGAGAAGACCACCTGCTTGGCATCGAACGACAGGTCGACGCCGTTGACGTCGGCGGTCGTGAACTTGGCGGTGATGTTCTCGAGCTTGCCGTCGGGACGCGGCGGCGTGAGCGTGTAGATGCCGCCACCCGGCACGTAGCGCAGGTAGTCGATGACCTGCCCGGTGCCGCCCGAGACCTCGGGGGCGCCAGCAGGCGTCCAGTTGGCGCGCTTCTCGAAGACGAGCGCTTGGACGTCGCCGACGACGTCGGTCGAGCTCGAACCATCTTTGCGACCGCAACCTTGTCCGCCGAGGAGGGCGGAGCTGATCCCGGTCGTGACGGCGAGGAGCGGGAGAATGCTGCGAGCGGAGAGGAGCTTGGCTTGGACCGACATGGAATGGCCTCCGGGCTGACGACTAAGCAAAGTCGAGGCCAGTCGAATTCACGCATATTTAGCGAGAATTCTCGACGCCGATCGTGGGGGGAGCGCCCCGCAGGGCACGCGCTTGGGGTCGTATCCCCCCAAGCCCGCCTCCGCAGAGCTCCTCGACCGCCTGCCTCCATGAGCACCCGCCAGAGGTACCGACGCAGACTAGACTCGCGCGCCATGAAGCTCCCGCGGCTCGTCCGTGACGCCGAAAATGCAGAGGGCGATCCGCGCGGCCTCGTCGTCGTCATCGGCAACTTCGACGGAGTGCACCGGGGTCATCAGCAGGTGTTGGCGCGTGCGGGGACGACCGCCGCAGCGCGCGGCCTCGGCCTCGCCATCCTCACGTTCGAGCCTCATCCGGCGGCGGTGCTCGGCGCATCGGCGCCGGCTCGGCTGACGCGGCTGACCACCAAGGTCGAGCTGCTCGGCAAGCTCGGCGTCGATCTCGTGGTCGCGCAGCAGTTCGATCATGCCTTCGCTGCGCTCTCGCCCGAGGCGTTCGTCGATCGCTGTCTCGTCGCCGGGCTCGGCGCGCGCGTCGTCGTCGTCGGCCACGATTTTCGCTTCGGCGCCCGTCGCGCGGGAGATCTCGACGCCCTCCGTGCGTTCGGCCTCGCTCGCGGCTCCTCGGGCTTCTCGGTCGATGTCCAAGAAGTCGTCGGCGACGAGGCCGGGCCCTTCTCGTCGACGCGCGTCCGCGCCGCCATCGCGGCCGGTGATCTGTCGGCCGCGCGCGCAGTGCTCGGTCGCGCGCACGCCATCGAGGGCGTCGTGGTCGCCGGCGACAAGCGTGGTCGGACCCTCGGCTTCCCCACCGCCAACCTCGACGACGTCGAGGAGGCCTTTCCTTCCAACGGCGTCTACGCGGTCCTCGCCGATCGCAGCCGCGCCGCATCGTCGACGGGCGCCTCCCCGCCGACGGCCTTCGCGCGCGGCGTCGCCAACGTCGGCCTGAGGCCCTCGGTGCGCAGACACGACGGAGGTGGCGGACATCCGTCGATCGAGGTGCACCTCTTCGACCTCCCGGAAGACGATCGCGATCTCTACGGCGACACCCTTCGCATCCACTTCGTCGAGCGACTCCGCGACGAACGACGCTTCCCTGGTCTCGACGCGCTCAAGGCACAAATCGCCGAGGACGCAGCTCGTGCGCGCGAGATCACGGCCACGCACCCGCTCCCCGGGCGCGGCGGCTTCGTCACCTGACCACATCGCCCGACGCCGATACGTCCACGCAAGGTGTGCACGCGCGGCGACACTGCGGCCGGCGATCGCGAGAGTGTCCGTGAAATTGGCTTCGGCATCGCCCGTGCTCTGGGTGAAGCCCATGCTTGAAGTTCGCTTGCCGGTCACGCGTGTCCTCGTGGTCTCGTTCGTCTCTTGCGGGGCCCTCGCCTGCAACAGCTCGGACTTTTCGACCGCGCCCGGCGGTGACGACGTCGGCAGCGACGTGAGCAACTCGAGCGACGGGAGCGACGGGAGCGGCGCCGATGCGACCAAGCTCTGCGTCCTGCCTCCCGCGGCCGTCGGCACCGAGAAGGAGTTCTGCGACTTCGAGGCCACGCTCTTCAGCCGATGCGGTCAGTGCGAGACGTGCAGGCAGACCAACCTCAACGCCTGCGTCACGCTGGGAGCTGCTCTCAGCCCGACCTTCAAGGCCGCGCTCTTTGCCTGCAAGGATGTGATCGCGTGCGGTGACTACACGACCTACGGCAACGATCCGTGTGTGCGCGCCAAGCTCGCCGCCGCGACGCCGACCGCCCCCCAGCTCGCCGCGAAGGACGACTACTGCGCGAAGTGCACGACCAACGTCGCCGAGTGCAAACACTTCTTCGACGTCGGGGGCGGGGACGCGGGCGCCGATGCAGGTGTAGGCGGCATCGGCCTCTACGTCCTCATCTCGAACGACAAACTCGCCGCCGACATCAAGACAGCCTGCAGCGGCGGCCTCGACTGCAACCCCTACGTCTACGAGCTGTGCTCCGGAGGCAAGCTCTGCAACGCCACGGCACCGGACGCGTGCAAGTCGGGTGTCTGCGGAAAGTAGCTTCGGCGACCGAGCGGAGCGAGATCGACCAAGCGGCCAAAGTTGCGAAGCCATCGTTGGCGAAACGAGAGCCTCGCGACGCTGATCGCTAAATCAGGCGCTTTTCGTAGACGTTGTCTTCCCAATCGTTGTCCAGGCTGGCCACCAGCACGAAGCCGTTGCGTTCGTAGAGTCGGCGCGCGGCGGCGAAGCGTCTCGAAGAGTCGAGCCAGAGGCGTTCATAGCCGACGCGGGACGCGAACGATTCGGCGTGGAGGTAAAGGTCTTGCCCTACCCCTCGCCCGCGGGCACGAGCATCGACATAGAGACGTTTGAGCTCGGCGACCTCGGGCTCGTCGAGTCCCTTCGGGCGAATGGCGATCGATCCGAGGAGCGTGTCTCCGTCCACCGCCACCCAGAAGCCTGCGCGCGGCCCGGCGTAGCGATCTTCGAGCGCCGCGAGATCGGCCAGCGCGCCGCCGACGAACGCACCGAAGCCATGGACTTCGAGCGCGCTCGTCACCAGCTCGAGGAGGGCGGGTCGGTCAGTGGAAGCAAAAGCGCGAATCTCCACGCGGTTCTTCCGTCGCTCCGGCCTTCAGTCCTTCTTGGGAGCCGACGTCGTCGGGAACGGCTCGCGGGTGGCGCTCTTCGGATTCGAGCGATCGCGACCCTTCGCGAACTCTTTCTTGCCCGTCGAGGGCACGAACGGACCTCCGAGCTCCTCCTCGACGACGGCGTCGTTCGCCGCTTCGCCTTGCTCTTCTCCCGAGGTCGCCGACGCGAGGAAATTTTCGGCGAGACCCTCGGCGAGATCGTCCTTGACCCGTGCCGGGCCAGAGCCGGGATCGCGGAGGAAGGCGTTGCCATCGTCACTGCGAACATGCGTGTGAGCGGGCTTCTTCTTCATGGCGTTGGATACTCCTGGCCACATTGTAACCATCGCTGCGTCACGTCTCGCCAAAGATTGCTTCGCAACTTCGGCCGATTCGGTCGAGGCTCTCGTCGCGAAGTGCGAACACGCAGTTTTTTCGCCTCTTCCTGTTTGCGGCCCGTCTCCACACGGCTAGGAGCCCTGCAATGGCGCCGCGTAAGACCACCACGAAACCCCCGTCGAGACCGGCGCGCACTGCGCGAGCGAAGGCGCCCGACGATGGTCTCGAGGAGCTGTCGAAGAAAGACCTCGTGACGCGCGCCGAGACCCTCGCCATCGACGGCGCGGCGAAGTTCACCAAGGTCGAGCTGGTCGACGAAATCCGTCGCGCGCAAGGCGAGCGCGAACGCGGCTTCGTCGGACGCGCGCGTCAGCTCCTCGAGGGCGTCGTCTCCTCCGGCCTCGCGCGCGCCCTCCGCGGCGAAGCTGCTCCTCCGCCACGCCACGAAGCGACACCCCCGCGACCGCCCTCCGACGTCACCCCGGTCGCGTCGTTGACCCTCGCGCAGATCTACCTCGCGCAAGGCTACGTGGTTCGGGCGAAGAACATGACGAAGAAGCTGATCGAAGAGAATCCTGATGACGCCGAGGCGCGGGCGCTGCTCCGCGCGATCGAAGAGAGGCGTGCGTCGACGCGCGTGAGTGGGCCAACGCCGACGCCGCCGTCGTCGGAGGAGCCTGCGCCGATTTCGGTGTCACGCGCGGCAGAGTCGGTGCCCCCGCCGATTTCGGAGCCAGCAGTGACGTTGAAGGAGGCGGGCGCGGGCGCGGGTGCGGGGGCGGGCGCGGAAGTCATCGAGCCTCCGTCCGTACCTTTGCCGGCGGTCGCCCCTCCGGCACTCGAACGGGTCAACGCGGACGAGTGCGTCGCCTTGGCGGTCGATCCATCGACTCTTTATGTGTATTGGGAGACGCGGCCGGCGAGCGTGATCCGGGCGACGCGAGCAATCGAAGGGGCGGAGCCGGCGTTGCGGGTGCTGGTCGTGGTGCCCGATCTCGACGGACCGCGTAGCGAGACGCGCGACTATCCTGTCACCGAGGCGGCTGGAGGCGAGCTCTTCGTCCGCGATCTCCCCGAGGGCGCGATTCTTCGCGCGGCGATCGGCGTGCGCAACGGCACCCGCTTTCTTCCCATCGCCCACACCACCGACGTCGAGCCCCCGCGCCGCGCGCGCAGCAACAACCTCGCCCGCGACGTCGTCGTCTACGCCGACCGCACCTCATCCCACGAATGGTCCCGCCCCGTCGCGGTCCCTTCATCTGGCGGAGCGCACGCATCCGGCGCAGGAACCCCCTCCGCCCATCCGCGCGCGCCACGTCCAGTGGCCGATGCGCTCCTTCAAAGCTGGTCGGCGAACGAAGACGCGTCCGACGATCCCACCCGGCCAAAGGCCTTCCCGGCTGCGTCTGCGTCGATGAACGAGCTCCATCGCAGCCCGAGCTCCTGGTCACGTTGACGCCCGCGACCGCTGCGTTCCCCTGGCCCCATCCCTCTCCCTGCGCTATGGTCTCCCCCACGCGCATGCGCGGTCGGCTTTTCCTCGTCTTACTCGCAGCTGCGACTGCCTTCGTCCTCGTGACGTTCGGCGGCATGGCCATGGCTTCGGCCGCAGTGGTGACCAAGGCGCACGCGAACGTCGCGCTGCCGAATACCTATGCTGCGCGCTACGGCGCGCCGATGTGCGACGACCGCGCCGCGTCTGCCTATGCGGCAGAGCCCACACCTCCGATCGTCGAGGGCGGCCTCGTCTCCAGCGGTCGCGACACCGACGTGGCCGCCGCCGATTGTCATGCGAGCAGCGTGGGCTTTCGCGCCGACGCGACCTCGCAGCATCACGGCGACGATTTGCAGCGGCCTCTCCCCACTGCGCGCGATGCGGCGGTGGTCCCCAACGTCCCGCCGATTCCCTGCGTGATGGAGACGGCGATCCTCGCCTACGCGCCTTGCAGTGGTGGTCCGCGCGAGGGCTTCGAGCGGAACGACCAGCCTCCTCCCAGACCGATCCCCTGGTGAGGTCGAGGGCACGCCTACGCGTGTCCGCAGCAGTCACGCGTCGATCCGCATCCTCGAGCTCCATGCTCGGGTGATCCGGCGACGAGCCCGGTCGAAGGTGCTCCGAGAGGGCGCTGGAGGCGCGGGCACAGTGCAGTCGACAAACGTCGTTGGCGTTGCGCGACCTTCGAGGAGACTCGTCGGCCCGCACGCTCACGAAGTTCGTCCCAGAGTGCCAGCGTTCTCGCGCTCGTCGCGTGAGGGCGCGTCGCTCGAGTCGCAGCCATCTGCCAAGGATGACGGCGCTCGAGCTCCATGACCAATCGAGGAAATCAATGAGCAACGTGATGAACAAGGGGACGGCCATCGTCGGCTTCGTCCTCGCTTTCGTGACTGGCGCCGGCTTCATGTACGCAGTCGATCGCGGCAACGTGCCGAAAGACGACGTCTCGGCCGACAAGTCCAAGGCAGGCGGCAGCGCCGCCCTCGCGGGTGACTGGAAGCAAGACGGACCGATCCCGCTCTCCGCGGCCGATCCCGTCGATGGTCCGGTCGATGCGCCCGTCACCATCGTCGAGTTCAGCGACTACCAGTGCCCGTTCTGCTCGCGCGTCGGTCCCACGATCGCGCAGCTGAAGAAGGATTACGCCGGGAAAATCCGCATCGTCTGGAAAGACCTCCCGCTCGACTTTCACAAGAACGCGATGCCGGCGGCCGTCTGGGCGCGCGTCGTCTTCATGGCCAAGGGCAACGAAGCCTATTGGAAGATGAACGAGAAGCTCTTCGCGGGGCAGTCGCAGTTCAGCGACGAGAGCTTCGCCAAGTGGGCGAACGAGCTCGGCGTCACCAAGGCCGACTACGACAAGTTCAAAGCCGACGCGGAGAAGAAGGTCTCGGCCAACCTCGAAGACTCGAAGAAGTACGGCATCCAAGGGACGCCCAACTTCATGATCGACGGTGAGCCGCTCACGGGCGCGCAGCCGGTCGACAAGTTCAAGGCGGTCATCGACGCGCACTTGAAGAAGGCCGACGAGCTCAAGGGCAAGGGCATCGCGGCGAACATGATGTACGTCGAGATGACCAAGTCGTACTTCAACGCGCCGAAGGTCGCCGACGCGCCGAAGCCGGAGGACAACAAGCCCCCCGCGGAAGAGCCCGACGATCCGACGGTGTGGAAGGTCGACATCGCGGGCTCGCCGATCAAGGTCGGCATGGGCACCGACTGGAAGAAGAAGGCGGCGCTCGTCACGATCGTCACCTACAGCGACT
>JANYDK010000029.1 GCA_025363655.1 Deltaproteobacteria bacterium
CTCCGGAGTGCGGGTCGAGCGGCCCAAGGACGTCGAGACGACGGCGCGCGGCGCGGCGATGTTGGCGGCCCTCGGCGTCGGCCTCGTGCCCGACCTCGACGCCCTTCGCTCATTTTCCACGGCCGACGTGGTCGTCGAGCCGAAATCCGACGGGGTGGAGGCCCACCGCGAGGGCTGGAAACGTGCAGTCGCGCGGGCGCGCGGCTGATTCCAGTCTGGTCACCCCGCGCTCATTACGGTTACTCTGTATCTCGAGTGGTCTTTCCGGCGTCCAAGCCGGTGCGAGGTCACTTCGGGAACGTCCGCGCGGCCACGCGGTCCTCTCCCGCATGCGCCGGAGCTTAATCATGGAAAAAGTTCGTCCGTCGTCGACGCCCCAAGCGTCGTCCACCGCATCGTCATCCCCATCGTCGACCGCATCGTCGACCGCATCGTCGACGGAGCCCGAGCCCCGACCGCGTCGAGTCAAAGTCGACTCGGTGAAGGTCGAGGCCTCGAAGGTCGTGCCGGCGGCAGCTGCTCTGCAGCAAGCGCCGACGCCAGCCCAGCTCGATCTCGAGCCTGCCGAGGAGGCCGAAGAAGCCGCTGATTTGCAGCCCTTTCGCGACGTTCCCGTGGATTGGGAGGCGCTCGAGGACGCGTTCGAAAACAACGCGCCCGAGGTGCACAGCTACCTCCAACTCGCCACCGGCGAGGTCATCCGCGTCGTCGATGGGGTCGCTGATCCGCAGATGCACGCGCGCATCGCTGCCGACGCCGGGTATCTCCGCGTCGACCCGGTGAGCTCGCGCGAGCAGTACCGCTGGATGGAGCGATTCATCCCGATGGTCGACAACCTCGAGCTGCGCGGGCGCCTCAACCAAGCGATCGACGGAAAGGGCGCATTTCGCCGCTTCAAAGACGTCTTGATGGCCTACGCCGAGGAGCGCGAGCGCTGGTTCACGTACCGGAGCGAGCGCCTGAAGACGTTCATGGACGCGTGGCTGACGGCGCACAGCCTTCGCGCCATCGCTCGCCCGGCGTGGATTCCCGTCGATGTCCCCCTCACCGAGGCGGCGCCCGCCGTCACCGAGGCACCGGTCGTGCGCGAGCGGCGGCGCACGCCAGAGGCGCTTCGTCGACACATCCGCGACGTCATCGACGGGCTCGGCGCGCACGATCTCGAGACCGTCGCCGGATTTGCCGAGTTCCTCCGCACGCGCAAGGCGATGCGGGTGGCGCGTGGTGAGCTCGTCGAGGGCGAGGACGAGTCGCCGGACTCGTCCACGCGGCCCCATGAGGAGCCTCGGTGAAGCGAAGCTGGCGCCTCGTCGCGACGAGCACGATCGCGCTGCTCGTGGCGTCGGCGTCGGTGATCTCGAGCGAGTCACCCGCGCGCGCGGCGGTCGTCGATCGCGTCGTCTGTCGCTTCGCCGATCCGGAGTCGGTCGGCGCCGATTCGATGCGTTTCGTGATGATGCGTGAGTTGATCGTCGAAGCCTGGCTCGTCGCCTTCGAGCGGGTGCCTTCAGGGCGCCCGTCGAGCTTCGACGACAAGCAACTGCGCGCCGCGCTCGAGCGACACGTCATCGAACAGGTCTTGAGCGATCGACTGACCGAGTCGTCGGCGACGAAAGAAGCCATCGCCAAGGGCGAGGGTGAGGCGCGAATGGCCCTGACGATCACGCTCGGGGACGGTCGCCTCGCCGAGGTCTTGACCGTCGCCGGTGGAGGGGTCGCCGGCAGCGGTGCTCCCGAGCTGGCAGCCATTCTCAAACGTCGAGCGCGCGCCGAGCTCTACCTCGAGCTCGCGGTCGCGCAGCCGGTGACGCTCACCGAAGGCGACCTCCGCGCGGCCCACGCCAAGGCGCCGCCGAGCCTGGCGAAAAAGCCGTTCGAGGATGCAGTGCCCGAGCTGCGCATCCACTTGCGCTCGCTACGTCTCCGCGAAGCGTCGCAAGCCTATTACCAAGCAGTTCGCGGTCGTGTGAAGCTCGAGATCGTCTCCAGTTAGAGCGCGACTTCGCGCCGCTGGCTCGATAGGCTTGCAGTCCGAGAGTCCGAGAGTCCGAGAGTCCGAGGGGAAACACCGATGGCGTTGTCCGAGTTACCGCCGGCGTTGGACGACGGAGAAGATGCGGGCTCCGAGCTGCCGCTGATGCGTGCGGCGTCGCCTGGCGCGATGTCACGCGCGTGGGTGGCGCGCCTCGCGGGCGTCGATGCTCCGTGGAGCGATGCGCGACGCGAACGTCGTGCGCAGGCGACGGGGCTCGACATGTCTCCGATCGTGCTCACGAGCGCGAAGGGGGCGAACGTCGTCGACATCGACGGCAATCGTTACGTCGATCTCGTCGCTGCCTTCGGTGCGTGCCTGGTCGGTCACGCGCACCCGCGCCTGCTGCGCACGCTCGAGATGCAGTCGAGCCGGCTCATGTACGGCCTCGGCGACGTCTATCCTTCCGACGCGAAAATCGGGCTCACCGAGCGGCTCGCGCGGCTCTTCCCCGAGCCGTCGGCGCGCGTGCTCCTCGGGCTCTCGGGCGCGGACGCGATCGACGCCGCGATCAAAACCGCGCTGCTCGCCACGGGAAAACCGGGCGTTCTCGCATTCGAAGGCGCGTACCACGGTCTCGCGACGGGCCCCTTGGCGACCTGCGGGCTGCGCCCCGAGTTTCGTGAGCCGTTCGCGCCGCACCTTTCGCCGCACGTCGGCTTTGCGCCCTACCCGGCCGAGGCTTCGGCACTCGAGCGCTCGCTCGCGGCGGTCGACGCTGCGCTCGCGAAGGGTGACGTCGGCGCGGTCATCGTCGAGCCGGTGCTCGGTCGAGGTGGCGTCGTCGTTCCCCCGGACGGCTTCCTCACTGGCCTCCGAGAGATCTGCACCCGTCGTTCGGCCCTCCTCGTCGCCGACGAAATCTGGACTGGCCTCGGCCGCTGCGGCGCGCTCCTTCGAACACTCGATCAGGGCGTCGTTCCCGACATCGTCTGTCTCGGCAAGGGCCTCGGCGGCGGCCTTCCGCTCTCGGCCTGCATCGGACGTGCGTCGGTGATGGAAGCCTGGCGAACCCCCAAATGCCTACAAAACAAGGATGAAGCGAGCGCGTACGATGGGCCGGCCGGGGAAGCGATTCACACGTCGACCCACGCTGGCAACCCGCTCGCGTGCTCGATGGCGATCGCGCTCCTGGATACGGTGGTCGGCACCAAGCTCGCCGATCGCGCCAAAGAGAGCGGCGCGTCGCTCGTCGCCTCGCTGAAGGACCGTTTCTCGGGCGGTGCTTCGGGTGTGCGCGCGGTGCGTGGGGTCGGGCTGATGGTCGGCATCGAGGTCGAAGGGGGGGCCGCCCGCGGGCTCGCGCTCGCACGCGAGTGCCTGCACCGCGGTTATCTCGTCCTCACCGGCGGCGCTGGCGACGTCATCACCCTCACGCCACCGCTGAACGTGTCGAAGGTGCTCCTCGACGCGTTCGTCGACACGTTCGCCGAGCTCGCGAGCACACGCAGCGTCTGAGTCACCCATGGCTTGGGGACCAGCGGGATCGGCTCCGGCTCTTCGAGCGTTCGGCGCGGCGGCAACACGCGGCGAGCTGATTCACGAGCCGATTCACGCATGGGTTCACGACCTGAATCACGAGTCACGGTGCTCACCCCCGGCGCAGCCGATCCAGTCGCCGTAGGGCCAGACGTTCTGACCGGCGGGCGTGTGCTGGCAACGATCCTTGCCGTCGGGGACGCCGTCGCGGTCGGTGTCGGTGCCGCCGCCGCCGTCACGACGTTGTCCTCCGGCGCAGCCAATCCACTCGCCGCTCGGCCACACCGGTTGTCCAGAGGCCGTGTGGCTGCATAGATCTTGCGCGTCGGGGATGCCGTCAGCGTCTTCGTCACCCGTCACTGGTGCGGGGCCGGGACCAGGACCTCCACCGCCGCCGCCGTTGTCCGCGATCGTCTTTTGGATCCAGTCGTAGACGAGGTCGACGCGCGCGAGCACCTCCGTGCCTCCGCCCGCGCCGGAGTTGACGGCAACGATGGTGTTGGTGCCCGCCGCTTCGACCGGCCCCCCGGAGTCTCCCGGCTGGATGATCTCGCTCGTGATGTAGTCGAACGGATAGCCGTCGCCCGCCGCGCTCTTCGCCGAAACAGGCTTGCTGATGAAGAGATCGGTCGTCGAGAAGGAACCATTGTCGATGCGTCCGAGGTTGACGATCTTGCTGCCGTCGGCGAGCGGCGCCTTGGCGATGGTCGGGTACGTCGTGAGCGTGATCGCCTTGGGGAGGATGACGAGACCGACGTCGTGGAGATCGGGATCGACCGATTCGCCGGCGACGTCCTTCCAGTCGAGCGTGATCGCGCTCGTCGAATGGGCACGCTGACCCCCGGCGTAGGGCGCGGTGATGTCCCAGGTCCGGCTCCCGTCGACGCAGTGTCCGGCGGTGAGGACGACGCGCGGGGCGATGAGCGAGCCCGAACAGGCGGCGCCGTCCATGTCGACGAGCACGGCTTCGGGATGATCGCTGGCGCGGACGCCACCGACGATGTTCGCCGGACGCGAGCCATCGCTCCCGGCCGACGAGCCGCACGCGGCAGTGACGATGACGGCGAGGCTGGCGAGGCTAGAGAGGCTGGCGAGCCTCACACGACTCGGGTGACTCGCACGAGCGGACAGCGGGGCATGCTTCGTCATGCCGAACGACTCTGCAGGCATCGGACCAACGACGTGAAATCGTGAAATGGGCCTGTTTTCCTCGTGATTCGCGCGAGCTCGCACCGGCCGCCTGCACAACCTGAACGCAGCTGCGCGAGCCCTTGCGCAACCCGTCTGCGCGAACCGCGCAACCGGCGGCGCCCGAGACTCCTGACTTGCCGAGCGACGCCACTCACGCCAAACACGCGCCCGTGAACGACTCGCTCGAAGGCTCCCTCGAGGTCACGAGCACGGAGGCCGCGCTCGAGGCGTCGCGGGCGCTGCATGCTCGGGTGCGCGAGGTGATCGATGCGCGCTCTTTCGAGCGGCCTCTCGAGCCTTCTTTCGACGAGCTGGCGCGGGCGTTGGCTGTCTTCCAGGCCACGCATGTCGCCGGCTATGGGCGTCTCTGCGCGGCGCGCGCGATCGACGTGCAGCGCGCGCCGATCGAGCAGCTGCCTGCGGTGCCCACCGATGCCTTTCGACTGGCTCGGGTCGCTGCGTTCGGGCCCGAGCACGACGTGCGCGTCTTTCGGACCAGCGGCACGACCCAAGCGGCGCGCGGCGAGCATGCGCTCCGCACCCTCGACACCTACCACGCCGCGGCGCTCGGCTGGGCGCGAGAGACGCTATTTTTCCCGTGGAACGCGACGCGTCCGCCGCTCGTGGTGGCGATCGGTCCGACGCCAGGTGAGCTCGGCGACTCGTCGCTCGCGTGCATGATGGGATGGTTCGTCGACGAGCTGGGCGCGCCAGGCTCGTGCTTTCTTTCGCCGACCGATCCGGCGGGCGTGGCCGTGCGGCTTCGTGGGCTCGCCGCGCGCGAGGTGCCGATCGTCGTCCTCGCGACCGCGTTCGCCTACGTGCACCTCGTCGACGAGCTCGGCGCGGAGGTGGTGCGCCTCCCCGAAGGTTCGCGCGCGATGCAGACGGGTGGATTCAAAGGTCGGTCGCGCGAGATTCCGATCGACGCGCTCCGCAGCATGATCGCGCGTGCATTCGCCATCTCCGAGGGCGCCGTCGTCGGGGAGTACGGGATGACCGAGCTGTCGTCGCAGCTCTATGCCGTCGCGGACTCGGACGAGAGCTCGTCGCGCTTTCTCTACCGCGCGCCGCCGTGGATGCGGGTGAGCGCGCGGGCGCCGGGAGATTTGTCGCCGCTCCCGACCGGCCAGCGCGGGCTCGCCCGTTTCGAGGATCTCGCCAACGTCGACTCGGCGTGGGCGGTGCAGACGGCCGACGAGATCGTCGTGCGCGACGACGGGGCGATCGATCTCCTCGGTCGCGCGCCTGGTGCGGTGCCGCGTGGCTGCTCGCTCGCGATCGAAGAGCTGCTCGGCCGGTGACGCGATGACGCAGGAAAACAAGCCGATCGAGCGCGTGCGCGGATTTCTCGCGCACGCCGAGAGCGTGCTCGAACGTCCATCGCCATCGCTCGTCGATGCCCTCGTGGCGGAGACGGGGCTCTCGTCGGAGAACGTGCGGCAGTCGATGACGAACGTGCGCACCGACGAAGCGCTCGCCGACGCGGCGCAGATCTCCGCCTTCTGCGCTGCGGCCGAAGCACGTGGGTCGCACGGCCGGGTCGCGCTGGTGCTCTCGAGCAACGTCTTCACCGCGCCCATTCGCGCGATCGCATGGGCGCTGGCGCAGGCACCTCTCGTGACGGTGCGAGCGTCACGTCGCGCGCGCAGCATGCTCACCTTGCTCGCGAATGCGCCTGGTCTCGAGGTGCCGAACGAGTTACCGGAGGAGCCGGCCGAGGCGATGGAAGCGCTCGTCGCGGAGCTCGCGGCGGGTGACGCGCTCCACGTCTATGGTGGCGAGGTGGCGATCTCGCAGGCGCGAGCCCTCCTCGCACGCCGCCTCGAGGTCGATCGCGAGCTGCATGGACCCGGCCTCGGCGCGATCGTCGCGCGCGCAATCGACGTCATCGCCTCCGCCGACGCGATCGCCGAAGACGTCGCCGCGTACGATCAGCGAGGCTGCCTCTCGCCGAGGCTGCTGGTGCTCGTGACGGACGGGATGGCCGGTGAGCGGGTGGCCGCGGAGGCCCTCTTTCAAGCCCTCGATCGCGTCGCCGAGACGAAGCCGCGGGGCGCCATGAGCGACGCCGAACGAGGCGACGTCGCGCGCGCTTGCGACGCGGCCACCTTCGTCGGGACGGCTCTGGTCGCGCCCTCGCATGCCGTGCTCCTTCTCGGCGGCGCCCGACGGGTGAGCGCCGGGCCGCTCGTCTCGCCTGGAGGACGCGTGCTGCCGATCGTCTCCGTGAGCGACGTCGCGCAGGGGCTCGAGCTACTCCGCTCGCTCTCGCGGCATCTGACGGTGCTCGGGGCGTCGCCGTTCGCGCCCGGCGAAGTCGACCAAGCCGCGGCCCTCGGCGCGCGCATCGTTCGCCTGGGGACGATGCAACGCCCGCCGCTCTCGATCGGCCCAGTCGACGGGCGCACTTCCACATTTACATAGTGGAGCTATCGATATTCTCTCATTCGCCCATCGTGCCTGCGCGGAGGAGAAACTCGGCGAGGGCCTGCGCCTTCGGCACCATCGTGGCGAGCTCGATGTGCTCGTCCTTGGTGTGAAACCCGAGGCCGCGGGGACCAAGGCCGTCGATCGAGGCGATGCCCATCGCGCTCGACGTGCTCGCATCGGAGCCGCCGCCGACCAGCGCCGCCTCGGTCGCACCGAGCCCGAAGGCGCTGGCGCAGGCGCCGTACGCGTTCATGAGCGCGACGCTCGCGTCGGTACGTTCGAGGGGTAGCCGGGCGATGCCACCGTCGACCTCGATGGTGCTCCCGGGCACCGACGCTGCGGCCTCGCGCGCCGCTTGGTGCACCGCAGCCACCAATTGGTCGGCGTCGTCGCGTGTGCAAAAACGCAAATCGACCTGCATTTCCACGCGATCGGGCACGGTGTTCTTCGATTGGCCGCCGCCGATCTTGCCGACGTTGACGGTCACGCCCTTGGCGTAGTCGGAGAGCTGCTGCACGCGATCGACGAAGCGCGCCGCGGCCCAGATGGCGTTGATGCCGTCGGCGTGGTTGTTCCCCGCGTGCGCAGCCTTGCCGAGCGCGACGGCCTTCACTTGTCCGGTGCCCTTGCGACGCGTGATGATCGCATCGGCCTTGCGACCCGACTCGAACACCAAACACGCGGAAGCACCAGCGATGGCGCGCTGAATCACGGCTTGTCCTTCGGGGGAGCCGACCTCTTCGTCGCTGACGATGACGATGCGGAGCGGCGGAAGCGAACCCAGCCCGTCGGTCTCGGCGAGCGCGCGCAACGCATGGGCGACGACGACGAGCCCACCCTTCATGTCGAGGACGCCGGGACCACGCCGCAGCTCGCCGTCCTTGCGATAGCCCTCGAAGGTGCCCGGGGGAAAGACGGTGTCGAGGTGACCGACGAGCGCGATCGGTGCCGCGCCGGTCTTACCTTCGCTCGAGAAAACAAGGTGATCGGCGAAGTGGGTGCTGGTCTCGACCTGCGCGTCGAGCCCCTCGATGCGAAAGAGCTCGCGGAGCGCCTTGCCCACCGCCCGCCCGCCGTCGACGTTCTCGGTGAACGAGTTGAGCTCGACGAGCGGCGCCAGCGCGGCCTCCATCGCCGTACCCTTGTCTTGCAACCAACGCGCGGCGTCATCGTGAGCGTTTCCGGACATGCTCTTTCCATAGCGCATCCACACTCGTCGTGGAGTGGCCAACGTGCGCTGTTGTGACTAGAGTCCGCGCGCAATGGCGAGCACCAAGAAGTTCAAGGCAGCAGTCATCGGTGGCAGCGGTTACGGCGGCGCCGAGCTGATTCGTCGGCTCCTCGTGCATCCCGACGTCGAGCTGGTGCGCGTCGCTTCGGTCGACTTCATCGGCGAGCCACTCTCGGCCGCGCATCCTCACCTCGAGGGCGCCACCGAGCTCAAATTCGAAGGCCTCTCGCCTGCCGAAGCGGCTGCCGGAATGGACGTCGTCCTCCTCGGACTCCCGCACAAGGTGAGCGCGACGAAAGCGCCGGAAATCATGGCCACCGGCGCGCGCATCGTCGATCTCTCGGGCGACTTCCGCCTCCGCGATGCGGCCGTCTACAAGAAGTACTACGGCGCCGAGCACCCCTGCCCCGAGAAGCTCGACGGCACGTTCGTCTATGGGCTCCCTGAAATGAACCGCGAGGCGATTCGCAAGGCGCGCTACGTCGCCTCGCCGGGATGCTTCGCCACCACCATCGAGCTCGGGCTCCTTCCGCTCGCGCGCGCCGGGCTCCTGCGTGGCGAGGTCGAGACGGTCGGCATCACCGGCAGCTCCGGCAGCGGCGTCGTTCCCAGCGCGGGTACCCATCACCCGACGCGCGCGGTGAACCTGAAGACGTACAAGCCGCTCGATCACCAGCACATCCCGGAGATCACCCAGACGCTCGCATTCGCCGGCGCGAAAGATCTCGCGCTTCGGTTCGTTCCGGTGAGCGCGCCGCTCTCGCGCGGCATCTTCGCGACCAGCTTCGTGCACCTCGACGAGAAGGTCTCCGAGGCTGAAATCAAGGCACTCTACGAAGAGGCCTACGCCAAGGAGCCGTTCGTCCGGGTGCCGAAGAAGCGCTTGCCCGAGGTCGCGGCGGTGAGCGGGAGCAACCACGTCGAGATCGGCGTCCAGGTCGGCGGCGTCGCCGATGGCAAGCGCGTGGTCGCCTGCTTCTCGGCGATCGACAACTTGATCAAGGGCGGCGCCGGTCAGGCCATCCAGTCGATGAACTTGATGCTCGGCCTCGATGAGCGGCTGACGTTGGAAGATCCAGGGAGCTGGCCGTGAGCAAGAAGACCGTCGTCGTCAAGCTCGGCGGTGAGGTCGTCGCCGGGCCGTATTTGGCGTCGATCGCTGCGGGCCTCGCGGCACTTTCGCGCGGTGGCGATCGCGTCGTCGTCACTCATGGTGGTGGCCCGCAAGCAACCGAGCTGCAGAAGAAGCTCGGGCAAACTCCGAACATCGTCGCCGGGAGACGCATCACCGACGCCGAGACGCTCGAGGTCATGAAGATGACCGTGGCTGGCAAGGTCAACGTCGATCTCTGTGCGGCGCTCCTCGCGGCGGGCGCGAAGCCGGTTGGTTTGCACGGAGCCAGCGCGGCCACCGTCGAAGCGGTCAAGCGCCCGCCGCGCGTCGTCGCCGGTGGAGGTCCCGAGCCGATCGACTTCGGTCACGTCGGCGACGTCATCGGCGTCAACCGTGAGCTCCTCGCGCTGCTCGCCGATGCTGGCTACGTCCCCGTCGTCGCCTGTCTGGGGGCCTCGCGCGAGGGGCAGCTCTTCAACATCAACGCCGACATCGTCGCGAACCAAGTCGCGATGGCCCTCGACGCCGACGCGCTCCTCCTCGTCACCGACGTGCCCGCCGTGCTCCGCGACGTCGCCGATCCGAGCTCGCGCATCGCGCGCCTGACCCTTGCCGAAGGCAAGCAAGCGATCGCCGACGGCGTCGTCACCAAGGGCATGATCCCCAAGCTCGAAGAGTCGTTTCAGGCCATTTCTGGGGGAGTTCGTGCGGTGTACGTGCTCGGTCGTCTGCAGCCGGGCGAGCTCGAACGCGCCGTTCGTGAGCCGGGCAGCGTCGGCACCATGCTCGTCGGTTGAGACGCCAGAACGAAGCCCGCTCGCCCCGCTAGTCTTCCGAGTGCGGCGGAATCGAAGGGCGGCCGTCGTCGATGACGCCGGCATCGTCGGCGAAGAACGAGAGGATCTCCTGTCGCCTTGCGGCAGCATCGGCGCGGCCGAGATCCATCAGTTTTTGCGCGAAGCCGCCGTCGAAGAGGAGGTAGCTCGCCAAGTCGGCGTCGGTGTCGCCGCCGACGTAGAGCATCTTCAGGAGCTGCTTGGCGACGTGCTCGCCGCCGCGCATGCGACCCTTCTGTACGTGCTCGGCCGCCAGTCGTCCGATGTCTTCGGTCGGCTTGATGGCGAGACACTGCACCGGCCGGTACGTTTCGCCGCCACGTTTTCGCGCAGCTTCGGAGACGCGATCGACGAAGTCGGGGCCGAACGCGCGCACCCCGTCGTCGACGAGGCCGTTGATGCGCGCGAGGACGTCGAGATCGTTGATCACGTGGTCGAGCAAGAACGCGTTCAGCACCTTGCCGAGGAGCGCTGCGGCGCCGAGGGGTCTGCGCGACGGACCCGATTCGGTGCTGACGACGCCCTGCACTTCACGTGAGAGCGCCACCGCGAAGACGTGCGTCGCGCCGAGACGAAGGGCCGGTGCGATCGGCGTGTTGAGGCGGAGACCGCCGTCGCAGTAGTACTCACCGCCAAGCCGAACGGGCGGGAAAAGGAGCGGAATCGCTGCGCTCGCGAGCGCGTGCGGCGTGCCGATCAGATCGGCCCGGATGAGCGTGCGTGGCGGCGCGGTCGCCGGCATCGCCACGTCGGGGCCGGTCTGCATCCAGATGACGGTGCGTCCGGTGGAGACCTCGGTCGTGGAAATGGATAGCGCCCTTATGTGTCCCCTCCGGAAGTTGCGCTGCACCGCGCGCCAGCCGACCTCGCGCTCGATCAACTCGGCCATCGGTCGGACGTCGAAGAGCCCGGTCGCCGAGTCGCCCCCACCGAGCAGCAGACGCGGGATCGAGATCGCCTGCCGTACGCCGAAGCCGAGCACCTTGGAGAGCTCGAGGCCGGACCATAGATCGACGAGGCGCTTGATGCCGAGCGAGGGGTCGCTGGCGTGCGCCGCGAGATAGCAGGCGTTGATGGCGCCGACGCTGGTGCCGCAGACGATGTCGAGCTTGGGCGGGCGACCTCCGCGAAGGCGTGTCAGCTCGCCGAAGACGTACGCGAGGACGCCGACCTCGTACGCTCCACGCGCGCCGCCTCCCGAGAGGACGAAGGCGGTGCGTCTCGGCGCGGGCTTCGATGGGGTGCGCAGCGACAGCGAGTGTGACGCCGGCGGTGGCGCCGGTTGGATGGCGACCTGCCGCGGGCGAGAAGGGCGCGAACCGACCGGCACGTCGTCGTCTTCGTGGCTCATGCGACTCCAGCTCCGGGGTCTTGGTGTGCGAGCGGCGCACCGGCGCCGTCGGTGGTGGCCGGCGAGTTGGTCTTGAGGACTTCGACTTCGGCTCCGAGAAGGGTGGTCACTTCTTTGCGCGCGAGGAAGAGCCCACGGAGGCGCTGATCGCGGATGTTGCCGAGGATCTTTCGCGCGTAGGCCCTCGCCCTCGCGTAGGCCTCGGGGGCGAGGATGTCTCCCGAGAGCTCGAGCGCGCGCGCCGCCAGCACCCGGACCTCGAGCGCGTACTCGGAGCCCTCGGTCGACTCGACGAGGCCGCTCGCGGTCTGCGCGAGGAGAGACGCGTTGGCGAACTCGCCGAGCTCGGCGCGCGCCTCGGCTTCGATGGCGGTGGCGAAGAGGTGGTAGCTGGCGAGACCACGCGCTTGGGCTGCTGGACGTGCCAGCATCGCCACCTCGGCGCACGCGCGAATTTCGCCGCGGGCCCGGAGGAGGACGGCGCGGGTGATGAGCTCGTTGGTCGCGTCGTAGGCGTTGCCGGTGACGGCGACGAGCGCGCGGGCGTCGCCGACGAAGGTGGCGGCGCCGTCGAGATCTCCCGCGGCGATGAGAACTTGCGCAGAAATCAGCAGGGTATCGGTGCGGCCGTCTTGATCGCCGTAGCGCTCGTGCGCGTCGCGTGCGCGCTTCAAATACGCCAGCGCGCGCGGCAAATCGCCGAGGCGCGCGTAGCACTGGCCGATGTTGGTGAGCGTCTTGGCGATTTGAAAGCGACCGCCGATGGAGAGATCGAGCGCGACCGAGGACATCGCCAGCGCGACCGCGTCTTCGTAGCGAGCGAGGACGAACATCGCGTACGCGAGCGCGTTCTTGGTACGCGCCTCGTTGCGCTTGGCGCCCACCGTGCGAAGGAGCGCGATGCTCTCGGCATAGACGCCGACCGCCTCGTGGGTGCGGCCGAGACGACGCAGGAGAATGCCCTTCGCGCGGAGCACGTCGGCCTTGAGCCGGGCGCCGATCGGTGCCCCCGATTGGCTGATCGAAATCGCCTGATTGGCCGTACGAAGCGCGCCTTCGACGTCGCCGAGCTCGCGGAGAAAATCGACCACCAGGGCGAGGGCCTCGACCACCAAGGCCGGGTGGTTGGTGGTCTCGGCGACGCTGGCGGCCTTCTGCGCGACCGGCAAACCGCGGGCGAGGTGTGCTTCGTCGAAGTCGAGGCGGGCGCTTCGAAGGAGCGCGACGATGATCGCACGCGGGCTCCGCAGCCCACGGGCGATGGCGCGCATCTCGACGAGCTGACGACGTCGCTCGCGCCTTCGTCCCGTCATCCGATAGATGCTCTCGAGCGCCTCGTGCGCAGAGAAGCGGCGAATGTCGACCTCCGGCAGGAGCGACGCCGCGCGATGGAAATAGCGGGTGGCGAGCTGGATTTGATAGGTTGCGCGCGCGGCCGAGGCGGCTTCGAGGAACATCTCGGCGGCACCTGCGCTGTCTTCGCCGCGGGCGAGGTGACGGGCGACGATCGCCGCCGAGAGGCCACGCGCGGCCGGCGTCGAACGCATGCGCTCGCCGAGCGTGCGGTGCATGCGACCACGCGCGAGGGGATCGATCGTCATGTAGGCGACGTCACGTGCCACCGGGTGACGGAGGTCGATCGATTCGCCTTGTGCAGCGTGTCCTTTGCGATCGCAGATGCCACGCGCACACAGCCGACCGACGGTGTCCTCGAGGAGCGTGGCGTGGAGCGCCTGCTCTTCCGGACCGGCCCAGCTCGGTGACGAGACGTCGCGGAGCACTGCGAGATCGATCGGTCCGCCAGCGACGGCGATCCATTGCGCGACCACCTTTTCGTCGGGCGGCAGCTCATGGAGGCGCTCGGCGAGGAGTTGTTCGAGCGTCGAGGGCAGCGGCATCTGCGCGCCCTTGTCGCTGCGCACCAGCGCCGGTCCGACGGTGGTCTGGCGAATCTCGAGGGCGCCGCGTTCGAGGAGGGCGTCGACGATTTCGAGGAGGAAGAAGGGGTTGCCACCGACCCGCGCGGCGAGCTCGGCGCAGACGACGCCGACGCCCTCCTTCACGCCGAGGCGCATTTCCAAGAGGCGAAGTTGCTCGTCGTTGGAGAGACCGCGGAGCTCGACGCGGACGATGCCCGAGAGGAGCGGCGCCACTCGCTCGTCGGAGCGGGCGACGAGGATGACGAGGCAGGGGATTGGGTTTTGGCCGCGCAGCAGATCGGCGAGCAGCTCGAGGCTCGGACGATCGGCCCACTGCACGCCCTCGACGACGACGACGAGCGGACCACGCGAGGCCAGCGCCGCGAGCAAGCGACGCGCGCCGCTCACCAACATCTTCTTGCGGAACCCGGCGTCTTCTTCGCCGCCGCCCGACGCTTGATGTCCCGTCGCCACCTCGGCGAGGCGCTCGATCGAGCTCGCGCCTGCCGCGCCGTCGGCGAAGCCACCCATCACGCCCCCGATGGACTGCATCGCTTGCGTGAGCGACTCGCTGCCGTCGAGCGCGCAGGCGTCGCGCACCAGCTCGCCGATCGCTGCGTAAGGGACCTCGGCGTGCGAGGGCGCGCATTCGAGGCGCACCGCTCGGGCATCGGGCGGAAGGTCGCGGAGGAAGGTGGCGACGAGCGCGGTCTTGCCGATGCCCATCTCGCCGACGACCAGGCGCGAGACGACCTCGGGTGTGGCGACCGCTCGGTGATAGGCGGCCTGCAAATCGGCGCGTTCGACGTCGCGACCGACCAGCTCACCGGGCGCGAGAGCGAGCTCGGCGAGCCGCTCTTCCCGCGTCAGGGCGCGAACGAGTGCATAAACACGTAATGTTTTCGCGGCGCCTGGTTTTTCCGGTACATCCTTCTCGGGCTCGGGGAGCGGGAGGGTCGGCGCGTCGCCCCATTGGAAGTCGCGACGGACGAGTCGGTAGAGGCCACCGGCGACCCACGTTCGTCCCGCCGGGGCCGCGGCGGCGAGCGCATCGGCGAGATCACCGGCGCCTCCCTGGAGAGTGTGGCGGAGGAGGTGACCGGCCTCGTCGCGATCGCCGGCAGCGACGGCGCGGACGATGCCGACCGAAGCGGCGAGGACGATCGGCAGGTCGGTGGAGAGGTCGGCGAGGGCGTCGTGCGCGTCGAGCGCGAGGGCCGCCGCTTCGTAGGGTGCGCCGGACGGGTTGGCGGTGAGGCCGACGACCGCGCGCGCCATCGTCTCTTCTTCGTCCCAGGTCCAACGGGCACCGCGCTTGAAGGCGATGCCCTCGAGCACGTTCTTCGCGCGCTCGCGTGCGGTGGCGAGGGCGCCGGCGCCGAGGTCGATGGCGAGCTCCTCGAAGCCCTGGACGTGGAGATGAACGAGCGCGACGTGGCGCAGCTCTTTCTGGACTTTCTCGACTTCTTCGCCGGCCGAGCGCCCTTCGGCAGGCGGCACGCTCTTGCGTAGCTCTTTCTTCGCCGCGGCCGAGGGCACCGCGATGGCGGTGAGCGAGACCGCGGGAATGCCTGCCGTCGAGGCGCCGTCGTCGAGGCGCGCTTCTTGTGCGAGCGCGGCCCCTAGACCTTGCGAGAGACCGACCGAGGGCGGCGGCGGCGGCTCTTCGCTGCCCTGTTCGCCGGGAGACGTGATCTCCCGCGCCGAGAACTGCGAAATGGTCGCCTCGACGGCCGCCGCGTCGACCAAATCGTCTTGTTTTTGCAGGGCGCGCGCGATCGCGCCGGCCATGTCGCGGGCGGTGACGAAGCGGTCGTCACGGTTCTTCGCGAGCGCGCGGACGCAGATGGCATCGAGCTCGGGCGGCACCTCCGTGGCCCACAGGCTCGGCGCCTCGATCTCGGCCCGTCGCACTTGTTCGAGGAGCTGATCGCCGGCGATGCCCGCGTAGACGGCTTTGCCGGTGAGAATTTCGTGGAGCACGATGCCGAGCGCGTAGATGTCGGTGCGACGATCGACCTGCTCGCCGCGCGCCTGCTCGGGCGACATGTACGCGAACTTCCCTTTGAGGACGCCCGTCTCGTCGGTGAGAATTTTCGCGGTCGCGATGCCGAAGTCGGCGACCTTCACCGCGCCTTCGTAGGAGATGAGGATGTTCTGCGGCGAGACGTCGCGGTGCACGATTTCGAGCGGCGAATGATCTTCGCCTTTGCGTTCGTGCGCGCAGTGCAGTCCACGGCCGGCCTCCATCACGATGTACGCACCGACCCAAGGAGGCAGTCTCCCCCCCTTGGCCCTCGCCGCGCTGATGAGGCGCCCGAGATCGAGGCCCTCGACGAACTCCATGCAGAGGAGGAAGCCTTCGGGCGACTCCTGAAAGTCGAATACCTGGACGATGTTCGGGTGGTTGAGGCGCATCGAGAGGCGCGCCTCGTCGACGAACATCGTGCGCATGCGACTCGACTGGTTGTGAGTCGGGAGCACGCGCTTCAACACCACCAGCTTCTGGGTGCCCTCGGCGCCACGCGAGCGACCGAGGTAGACCTCCGCCATGCCACCGGCCCCGAGTCGACGGAGGACGTCGTATCGACCGAGTTTTTGCGGGGGCGCGGAGGGTTTTGCCGACATCGAGCGCGAAGGGATCAGTGTACTCGATCGGCCGCTTCCTGCGTGACAACCACGAGCAGCGAGAGCGGCAATCTTCTGCGTGGGCAGCGTCTCATCCCCGTGACGGCGAGGCGGTCGGTTAGAGTGAGGTCACATGCAGAGGCGCGTCGCAGTTCGGCAAACGTTGCTTCGCAGCTTGCGTGGGCTGTCGGTCGCGACGTCGGTCGCGCTGGTGGCCAGCTGCAGTGGCGGCGCGCCGAGCGAAGATCCCGGCCCCATCGGCCACTCGACCTCCGCGCTGACGGTCGATCAGGAAATCGCCAAGGGCGGCTGCACCAGCTCGGTCGTGCAGGGGCTCTCCGATCAGATCCTCGAAGAGCTCACGGTCTGCCTCGAGCCGGGATTCCTCGTGAAGGTCCCGAGCGCGGGCAACCTCGTGAACGACGCCAACCATCCCTTCCTCGAGAAGCCCGCCGCCGATGCGTTGCACAAGGCGCTGAAGGCGAAGCCGGGGAGCACGCTCACGGTCAACAGCATGTTCCGCACGGTGGCGCAGCAGTACGTGCTCTATCGCCAAGCGTCTTGTTTTCCTGCGGTCGCGGCGCCGGGTTCGAGCAACCACGAGACGGGCATCGCCTTCGACACCTCCGACACGAGCACCTGGCAATCGACGTTGGAGGCGCAAGGCTTCGTCTGGCTCGGCTCGTTCGATCCGGTGCACTTCGACTTCAAGGGCGCAGGAGCGGTCGATCTCCGCGGCAAAGACGTCCTCGCCTTCCAGCGCCTTTGGAACCGCAACCACGCGAGCGATCGCATCGCCGAGGACGGCGGTTGGGGACCGGAGACGGAGGCGCGTTTGAAGATCTCTCCCGCGGGCGGCTTCGCGATCGGTGCGGTGTGCGGTAGCGGGGATGCCGGTAGCGACGCGGGACACGACGCGGGCAAGCCCGACGTCGCGAGCGACGCGCCGAGCGATGCGACCGACGCGGGTGCGGGTGCGGGCAAGGACGCGCACGTCGGCGATGGCGGCCTCGATGCTTCGTCCGCTGACGACACCGGCGCGAGCGACGCCGATCTCGACTCCGGCAGCGAGAACGCCGAAGCGGCGAGCGGCAGCTGCGCCTGTCGAGCCTCTGGACCGACTGCGTCATCGGAACAAATCGCCTGGTTTTCCAGTGGATTCATCATCGCTCTCTCCGTCCTCCGCGGACGACGGAGGTCGAGGGTTTCGACGCGACGAACGCTCGTCTAAAACCAGCCGATGCGCCTTCGCTTTCATGCAGTCGGGTCGGTCTCCGGTCTCGTCGGTCTCGCGCTCGTCGGTCTCGTCGGCGTCGGCACCACTGCCATGGCCTCCTGCGGCAGCAGCAGCAACGACGTGAATCCCGTCGACGGCGGGAGCGACACCCCGAGCTATCCGAGCGATCCGATCGACGGCATCCCGGCCGGCTCGCAGATCAAGCTCACGGGCCTCAAAGAGCCGGTGCGCGTGATTCGCGACAAGCACGGGATGGTGCACATCTACGCGCGCAACCTCCACGACGCGGCGCTCGCCGATGGCTACGTCGTGGCGCTCGATCGCGCGCCGCAGCTGCAGTTTTTCCGCCGCCTCGCCGAAGGTCGCCTCGCCGAGTACGCCGGCAACCTCTCGCCCGATCTCGCGTCGCAGGACATCTTCTTCCGTGCGATGGGCCTCCGTCGCACCGCCGAAAAATACTACGCGACGCTGAAGGAAGGCTCCGACGCCAAGGTCGTGCTCGACGCCTATGCCGAGGGCGTCACGCAGTACATGAAGGGCATCCGCGAGGGAGCCGTCTCGGTGCCCAACGGCTGGCTGGCGATCCCACGCAAGAAATACCTCGATTGGGACGCGGCCGCGTCGCTCTCGGTGGCGCGTCTGCAGACCTGGTCGCTCTCGTGGGACGGCGACACCGAGCTCGACAACACCATGGTCTTTCAGGCCGCGCGCAAGACGTGGAAGGCCGATGCCACCGACGCGGCGATCAAGGCGCGTGTCGGCTTCATGGAGGACGTGCTTCGTTTCGAGCCTCCGGCGCTCGTCCCGGTGATCGACGCGCCGCCAATGACGAAGTCTCTTCCCACCGAGAAGCCGAAGTTCGTCAAGGCGCCGATCCTCGATGCCGCGCTCCTCGCCAACGCGCGGAACGTGCTCGACTCCGGTCGTCGCGCCGCCGATGCGTTCTTCGGTCCGCGCGGCTCGCTCGGTTCCAACAATTTCGTCCTCTCGCCGACCAAGAGCACGACGGGCAAGACCTTGGTGGCGAGCGACCCGCACCTCCAGCTGCGCGCGCCGGCCATCTTCCACATGGTGGCGTTGCACGTGATTCCGCGAGACGGCGTGAAGCCGCTCGACGTCGCCGGCATGGCCTTCTCGGGCATCCCCGGCGTCGTCCTCGGCTTCAACAAGAACATCGCTTGGGGCGCGACCGTCACCGAGTTCGACGTCCAGGATTTGTATGCCGACAAGATCGTCGGCAACCAGGTGAAGGTCGGCGGCGCGATGGTCGACATCGTCCCCATCACCGAGCCATTCGACTACGGCGACGGCAAGCCGCAGTCGATCACCATCGAGACCATCCCCGGCCACGGCTTCATCTTCCCCACCGTCGTCGACAACAAGTTCGTGCCGCGCACCGACACCGACGTCATCTCGTATCGTTGGACGGGTCTCGAGCCGACGGGCGAGTTCGAAGCCTTCGTCGCGCTCAACCAGGCGAGCAACGTCGACGAAGCCGTGAAGGCGATGGACCCGTTCCAGGTCGGCTCGCAGAACTTCGTCTTCGGCGACACGCAGGGGAACATCGCGTACACGACGCACGCCAACGTTCCGGTGCGTCCGAAGGGCGCCTTCACGTGGAACCCGAAGACGAAGGACGGCCTCCTTCCGTGCATGGTGCTTCCGGGTGACGCCGGTCTCGAGTGGACGGGCAAGGTCGACGACGCGCTCCTTCCCCACGCGAAGAACCCCGCCGGACGCACGTACATCGCGACCGCCAACAGCGATCAGTACGGCAACAGCTTCGACGACGATCCGACCAATGACGCCGTCTATCTCGGCTGCAAGTGGGATCCGGGCTTGCGTGAAGCGCGTATTCACGAGCGGCTCGACGCGCTCGACAAGCTCGGCCCGGACGATCTCGCGAAGGTGCAAGCCGACGCCAAGAGCCCCCTCGGCACGCGGATGGCGAAGTACTTCGTCGCCGCGCTGCAACGCGCGGAGGACGCGCGCACCGGCAAGACCCCCGCCGCCGATCTCGACGCGGTGGTGAAGGACACGAAGTACGATCCCACGCAAATCCAGCTGGCGATCGCGCTGCTCACCAAGTGGGCCGACGCCGGCTACGACACACCCGCGGCCACCGACGTCGCCGGAGACGCGACGCCGACCGACGCCGACATCGCCGCCAGCGAGGCGACCGCGATCTTCAACACGTCGCTCGCTCCGCTCTTCCACAAGGTCTTCGACGACGAGTGGAGCGCGATGGGCAACCCGCCGTTCGATCGCGAGTGGGCGATGAAGGCGACGCTGCGCATGTTGGAGAAGAAGGTGACGCTCGCCACCGCCGACGCCTCTGGCGAGAGCATTCTCTGGGACGACATGGGCACCCCGACGATCACCGAGTCGAAGGACGAGCGAATCGTCCGCGCGGTGCTCGACGGGCTCGCGTTCCTCACCAAGACGCTCGGCAACGATCCGAAGCAGTGGCGTTGGGGCAAGCTTCACACCGTGCGCTTCGAGACGCTGGTGAGCGGCACTGGCGGTCAGCTCTCGATCCCCAACGACGGCGATTCGAAATTCCCCGAGGGCGGCTTCCCGCGACACGGCGACATGTACGTCGTCGACGCGTCCCAGTTCTCGCTCGGGAGTGGCACCAGCTTCAGCTACGGCTCAGGCCCCGCGCAACGCTTCGTCGCCGACATGAACGAAAACGGCGTGAAGGTGCGAAACGCGCTCCCCGGCGGCAACGTCTGGATTCCCGGTAGTCCGCACTTCGCCGACGAGGCAGAGCTCTGGCGCAAGAACGAGAATGCGCCGGTCGCGTTCTCACCGGGAGAAGTGGTGCCCGAGGCCGAAGAGCGCTTCGACCTCGTGCCCTGACCCGACCTCTACGGCGGGAGCGCCAAATCGCTGTTGTAGCGGCGATCGAACTCTTGCTGCGTCATGGTGATGAGCTGAATCAGGTCGATGATTTGACCGACGAAGCAGCCACCGAGCGTGAAGAAGTAGAGGACGCCGATACCGGTGCTCTTCAGATAGAAGCGGTGGATGCCGAAGAAGCCGAGCATGAAGGCGATCGCGCAGAGGAGGATGGCGGTGTCCTTCTTCAGCGCGTTGGGGTTGGCGTAGGTGCCGTAGCCGGGCGCCTGCTGCATTGGCATCGGCATCGGTGCCGCATACGGATTGGGTGGCGGCGGCGGATACCCAGGCTGAGGCGCGCCATAGGCTCCTTGCTGTTGCGGCGGCGAATATCCTGGCGACGGGGGATAGCCCGGCGGCGGCGCACCGTAGGGTGGCGGCGGAGGAAATCCTCCGGGAGGTCCTCCGCGTCCGCTCGGATCGTTGCTCATGCTCGCGTTTCCTCTCGGTGGCTCAGTTGGCTCAGCTGGCTGGCTGACGTGGCGGCGCCACGGGCCCGACTGAGCTTAACACCGGCTTCGTTCTCGGGAAGCCGCCCTCGTGCCTGCCCTTTGCCGAATACCTGGCGCGTGCCTACAGTCTCACGTGGGAGGATGAGCCGCCGTGGATGACCCTTCGCGTCGCGCCGGCACGGCAAGCCCTGGTGGGGATGCGCCCTTGGTCGAAGTGCGCACGGTCGGCGTCGCTCCGGCGGGGATGCCACAGGTCACGGTCCACGTCTCGAACGTGATCGCCTACGGCTCGCCTGCGCCGCAGCAGATGCACCCGCACGTGCAGCCGCAGTCGATGACGTCCTCGGCGACGTCTGCCTCCTCGCCCATCGCAGCTCCGAGTCCCACACCCTTCGCGATGATGACCGACGATGCTTCGCTCCGTGCGCGCGAGGCGCTCGTGCGCAGTGGGCCGGCGCGCGTGCTCGGTCGCATCGTCGGCTTCGGGCTCGTCGCGTTGATGATCGCGCTGCTCTTCTTGATGGTGCTCGGCGTCTCGCCGCTGGCGGTGCTCATCGCCGAGGTGCCGGTGACGACGCTGGCCGTCGTCGCCTTCGTCGTCGCGCGCCGCGCCGGAGTCGGCGTCGGGAGTCATCACCTCGAGCGAGAGGTGCTCCGCGTCGCGGCCGAGCACCACGGGGTCGTGCGGGTCGCGGTGCTCGCGCGGGCGACGGGGCGCTCGCTTCGTGAGTGTCAGGTCGCGCTCGATGCGCTCGTCACCGCCGGACATGCCACGGTCGACGCTGACGATCGCGGCGGTCTCCTCTACCGAGTGCCCGATCTCGAGCCTGGCTCGGTGCGCAATCTACTCGAGGAAAATCGATGATCGTCCACTGCGGCGGTTGTCGGCTCGGCTTCGACCGAGACAACTCGCCGCGCTGTCCGCGCTGCGGTGGCGAGCCGATGACCAGCGGCGGCGAGCCCATCGCGTCCGACCCGGTCTCTGGCGACGCCGACCTCGAGCCATCCCTTCGCTACAGCGCCCCGCTCGCTAGAGTGTCGCCACCCCTGCCTTTGGCGCTGCCGGCGCCGATGCCGCCTCCGCCACCGCCCTACGAGGTTCACGTCGTCGTCCACAACCAGGTGCACGTACCAGCGCCGTATTCGCCACCGGCGCACCTCGCGCCCTATGCGCAATACCCGGCCTCTCCGCCGTTTCCTCCGTATGAAGGCGGCGACGGGCTGATGCTCCATCCGGCTCCATACGTGCGGCGAAAAGATCCAGGCGCGGCGACCATGCTCTCGTGCGTCGTGCCGGGCGTCGGCCAGCTCTACAACGGTCAAATCGGCAAGGGCATCGCGTTCCTCTTGCTCACGGTCGTCAACGTCCTCCTGCTCTTCGTCGGCATCGGCGTCTTCACCGGGCTCGTCACCTGGATCTGGGCGATGGTCGACGCGCACATCGCGGCGGAGAAGATCAACCGCGGGCAAATCACCGTCTGACGCGGGCACGCTTCGCCTCCACCGCTGCGCCTGCTAGAGGAGCGAGCGGATGGCGAAGAACAAGAAGAAGAGGCCCGCGGACGCGCGGTTCAAGGTGATCCCGGGGGGCGGCGCGCCCAAAGCGGTGTTGCCGGGCAAAGGGCCTCCGTCCAGGCGGCCGCCGCCGACGAGCGGATCGACTGGAGAAACAGGTCGATCGGCGTCGTCCGCGTCTTCATCGTCAGCTTCGTCTTCATCGTCAGCTTCGTCAGCGGCGCGTCGCCTCGGCGCCAATGACGTCAGCGCGGCCGAGGCTTCTGCCGCCGAAGATCTTCGACTCTCGCGACCCGACAAGAAGTCGTCGATTCCGCGCAACTACATCTATGCGGTGCTCGTCATCGCGGCGCTCGCAGGGCTCTATTTTCTCATGACGCGCAAGTCGACGCCGACGACGCCAGACACCGGGGTCGCCGTTCCGAGCGGCGCCGGTTCGACGACGACTCCGCCGAATGCGAGCGCGACGACTGCAACGACGATCGCGATCGCGGCGACGACCGCCGACCTTGCGTCGCCGAGCACTTCCACGACGGCTCCGCCCGCGGCTTCGGTGACGGCAAGTGCAGCGGCTACGGTCTCTGCGACTGCCTCAGCGACTGCAACCGCACCGCCCGCGGCCTCCGTGAGCGCGCCGAAGCCTCCGCCGCCCAAGCCCGTTCCGGCCGCAGTCAAAGACGACGACTACCAGTAGCAAAGCCCTAGAGCGTCACTCGGGAAGCTTCGGCACCGTACCGCTGGCGACGCGGGCGAGGAACTTGGTGACGTCTCTCTTCGCATCTTCGTTCTGGAAAGCGACGAAGTGGCCGTCGTACGAGGCGGGTGCGTACTGCTTGAACGCCGCCGTCGCCTTGAGCGCGCCGAGCGTGACGTTGCCTTCGATGATCGGGGCGCCGGTGGTCGCCGGCTCTTCGATGACGGGCGTGCTGATGCCGAGGTGCGCGGCGTAGAGATACGTCTTCTGCACCTGCCAGGGCGTGTACGTGTCTTTGCTGCCCGACGGCTGGAAGAGGTTGCGCGGGAAGGCCGGCGTCACCGCAGGCAGTACGTCGAGCGCGGCGAAGTGCAGCGGATCGGCGGGATCGACCCAGTTTTGTAGGAGCGAGAGCACCGGATGGAAGGCGCCGACGGACTTGGGGCCCGACTCCGAGAGCGCGATCCAGATCGAGTCCTTGATGTCGACCGGCGCCGACTTGGTGAGGAGCGCGTCGATCAGACTCCCGCCTTCGCCGGAGACGACCGCGCCCTTGATGCCGAGATCGTGGGCGAGGAAGATCGCGCCTTCGGTCGCGCCCTGGGAGTGACCCCAAAAGAGGATGTTCGCCGGATCGAGGGTGATCGCCGTGCCGGTGACGGCGGCGTCGATGCTGATGCCGGCGATCGCCCGCTCGAGCGCGTGTTGATCGGCCGCGCCTTGGAGGTAGTTGAAGCGCGCGGCTTGCGGGTTGGCGAAGTTGAAGACGATGTCGTTGGGGGAAGCGGTCGAGGTGCAGGTGCCGCCGCCGCAGCGCCTCGGACCATGGCCGATTTGATCGATGCCGAGCACCGCGAAGGCGACCTTGGTGCCTCCGAGATCGACGCTCGAGAGCGCAGCGGCGGTGCCGTCGGTGGCGTGGCTGCGGAACGAACCACCGGTGCCGTGCGCGTAGATCACCGTCGGGTAGCCGGCCTTGGGTGGCGCGCCCTTGGGCACCGTCAACGAGAGGCAGACCTGCTCGGTGCGCACCGGCGTGATCGGCGTCGAGACGTCGCCGGCGATGGCGATGTCACCTCCGGCGAGCGTGTACGGCGCCGTGCCCTTCTGGAAGATCGGTAGCTCGACGAGCGCGTGCAGCTCGTCGAACGCAGGGTTCGGCGTCCCGCAGCCGCGCGCACCATCTGCTTGCGGGCAAGGCGATTTCACGCCGTCCTTGCAGAGCACCCAACCCGTCGTCTTCGGTGCCGGCGCGGCCATCACCGAGTTCTTCACGTGCTTGGCGGCGGTGGTCGGATCGCCGACGGTGAAGACGGCGGCGTTGAGGACGTTGGCCGGGTCGAGGGAGATCTTCGCGAGGTAGTCGCGCACCGGCTTGTAGGACGTGTACGCCTCGGAGAGCCCCGCGTCGGCCGGCGCGCCGGCACCGAGGAGCGCGGTCAGATCGGCCGAAGACTGGACGTCGCTTCCGCCGCTCGCGCACTTGCCGTCGGCGCTGTGCGGCTGCGGGCAGCTCTTCACGCCCTTGGTGATGAGCATCGCGTAGGTGCCTGCGGCCATGGTGTCGGCGAACGACGGTCGCACCGCGATGTAGTCGTTGCAGATGTATTTGTTGCGACCCGTGTCGTAGAAGACCGAGAGCCCGCGCATCGCCCCGAAGGTGGGGTCGGTGGCCGCGCCATTGAGGCCGATGAACCAGAGCTGACCATTGCCGCCCGTCTTGGTGACGATCTTCGCCGAGTCGGTGACGAGCTCGACGGTGCTGAAATCCCAGTCGCCATCGAAGCGGAAGAAGGTGGTGCCGTAGTTGCCGAACGGCTCGGTGGCGAGCGCGTCGAGGTAGAGCTTCACCGCGTCGAACCCGAACGCAGGGTTGGGATCGTGTGGGAAGTTGGTGTAGTCGACGCGGCCCGATTTGCGCCGCGCGTCGTTGGGGAACGGGAGCGAGAAGAAGTCGTCGTCGGCGCCGGCGCTCTTCGAGCCAGGCACTTTGAAGAGCGCGGTGACCTTGCCGGTGTCGGTGATCGGTTTGGCGCAGGTGGCGCCGGCCCACGGCAAGGTCGTTCGCGAGGGCACGTACGGCGGGATGCCCTTCGACGTATCGATGCCCGGCGGGATCACCGGCGCGTCGCACTTGCCCGATTCACAGACCAACCCTTCGAAGCAATCTTTGGCGCTGGTGCACGGCTGGCCGAAGTCGGACTTTCCTTCGGCGATGCACTTCGGGAACATGCTCGTGCCGTCGAAGCCGCAGCGGAGGCCCTTCGCGCAATCGGCGTCGCCAGCGCACGAATCGCCGTCTTTTCCCGTGCCGGCGGCCTCGCAGGTGCGCGCCGGGCCGCAATGACCGGAGCTGCACTCGTCGCCGATCTGACAAGGGTTGCCGGTGGCGGTGGCTCCGCTCGGCGCGCACTTGCCTTCGGTGCAGGCGAGCCCGGCGCGGCAGTTCGCCTGCGGGCTGCACACGTCTCCGACGGCGCCACCCGACGTCGGGCCGACAGCGCTTGCCGGCGTCGCGCCGCTGCCACATCCACCGGCGCTTCCACCTGCCAGCACCAGCGCGGAGAGCGCCGAGAGTGCAGAGAGCGCGGTGAGGAGAGAAGAGTAGCGACGCGGGCGCGAGTTAAGCGACATGGTGAAAGGATACAGCGCGCGCCGGCCTTCGTCCTCGACGACGCACCAAGGCGGCCGACTCGGCGGCGACAACTCGCATAATGTGCGTATCTATCGCGAAACGAGAAGGTCAGCCGACGAGGGCTTCGGCGACCCGAGCCAGGGCGCGGACGTCGTGGACGTCGCGATCGAGGGCTGGAACACGCACCACCGGCGTGCCGCCGTGATCGGTCTCGAGAGCGAGCTTTTCGAGGTGCTTGGCGTCGCGTGTGGCGAGCAACTGGGCCTCTTCGTGGGCGCGGGCGACGCGATGGACGAAGTCGTCGTCGTGCGGCAGCCCGACGCCCTCGAGGAGCGCTTGCAGGCTCGCCGCGTTCGGCAGCTCGCCCGGCGGCATGTGCACGCGGTTCACCACGTAGATGTCGCGCGGCATCGCCAACGCCCGCAGGCGATCGGCGAAGAAATTGATTTCGGCGATGGCCATCGGCTCGGGGCTGGTGACGAGGACGAAGGCGACGTCGGGCCCACGCAGCGACTCGGAGACGCGTTTGGCGCGCTCGGTGAAGCCGCCGAAGAGGTCGTTGATGGCGGCGATGAAGCCCGCGAGCTGATCGAGGAACGCGGCGCCGGTGATCTTCGCCACCGCCTTGAAGACGAGCTGCGAGCCCTTGCCGAGGAGATCGAGGGCGAAGCGCCCGCCGCTGCGATGGGTGTTCCCGCTGAAGGCCTGGACGAACCAACGCATCGCCGGCGAGTCGATGGCTTCGATCATCCGCTCGGGTGCGTCGAGGAAGTCGAGCGCGTTGGCGGTCGGCGGCGTGTCGAGGACGATGAGGTCGTAGCTGCCGGCGTCGCGGAGGGCCTGGAGCTTCTCCATCGCCATGTATTCCTGCGTGCCGGCGAGTGAGGTGGAGACATATTGGTAGATTTTGTTGTTGAGGATGGCGTCGCGGTTCTGCGCCGTCGACGCATGTTTGCGCACGATGTCGTCGAAGGTTCGCTTGGTGTCGAGCATCATCACCGTCAGCGAGCCCTTCATCTCGACGCCCGCGCGCTCGAAGATTTCGTTCGACACCCGCGTCTCTTCTTGTCGCATCTCCTCGAGGCCGAGGCTGTTGGCGAGCCGGCGCGCGGGGTCGATGGTGAGGCAGAGGACGCGACGTCCCGAGCGGGCGGCAGCGAGGGCGAGGGCCGCCGAAGAGGTGGTCTTCCCGACCCCGCCGCAGCCGACGCAGAGGAGGACGCGCTTGGTCGCGAGGAGCTCGGCGAGCTGTTTCTTCGAGGAACCGAGCACCGCTTTGACGCGGCCAGAGCGCGGTCCGGAGAGCGTGTCGCTCACGTGAGGACCTCGTCGTTCTGACGATACCCGGCGGCGTCGAGCGCGCGGTCGATCTCTTCGATGTGCTCGAAGCCTCGCGTCTCGAGGGTGAGATCGACGGCGACCTCGCCGAGGACGCCCTTGTGCGACGAGCGGTTGTGATGGATTTGCAGCACGTTTCCCTTGAGGCCGGCGATGATGGCCGTGAGCTTGGCGAGCGAGCCGGTGACGTCGGGGATGACCCGCACGGTGCGCATGAGTCGCCCGCTCTTGACCAACCCGCGCTCGATGATGCGGGAGACGACGTTGACGTCGATGTTGCCTCCGCAGACCACGAGGCACGTCTTCTTGCCGGCGACGGGGAGCTTGCTCGCGAGGATGGCCGCGAGCGGCGCCGCGCCTGCACCCTCGGCGACCGTCTTTTCGCGCTCGAGGAGGATGAGGATGGCTTCGGCGATTTCTTCTTCGTCGACCGAGACGACGTCGTCGACGTAGCGCTCGACCATTCGATAGGTGCGATCGGCGACCGTGCGCACCGCGATGCCGTCGGCGATGGTCCGCGCTGCTTCGAGCGTGACCGGCCCGTGCGCGTCGAGCGCCGCGCGCATCGAGGCGAGACGTTTGGCCTCGACACCGTAGATCTTGATCTTCGGATTCACTTCCTTGACGGCGCAGGCGACGCCAGCAGCGAGCCCACCCCCGCCGATCGCGACGACGATCGCCTCGAGGTAAGGGTTCTGTTCGAGGAGCTCGAGGCCGATCGTGCCCTGCCCGGCGATGACGTACGGATCGTCGAACGGATGGACGTAGGTGCGTCCTTCCTCGAGCTCGATCGCGTGGGCATGCGCGCTCGCGTCGTCGTAGCTGGCGCCATGGAGCACGACCTTGGCGCCGAACGCGCGCGTCGAAGCGACCTTGATCAGCGGAGTGCCCTCCGGCATCACCACGGTGGCGTCGATGCCGAGCCTTTGCGCGTGAAAACCGACACCTTGCGCGTGATTTCCGGCGCTGGCGGTGATGATGCCGCGCTTGCGCTCCTCGGGCGTGAGGCAGATGAGCTTGTTGGCAGCGCCGCGCTCCTTGAAGCTGCCGGTCATCTGCAGGTTCTCGAGCTTCAGCCAAATCTTCGCGCCAGTGCGCTGCGAGAGCGTCTCGGTGTAGGCGCATGGCGAGAGGAAGACGGCGTCGCGAATACGGGCGCGGGCGGCTTCGATGTCGGCGAACGTGACCGCCAGCGGCCCTGCGTCTCGAGCTTGCGCGGAAGCTTCCATCGGGCTCGTCGGTTACCCGTACCGAGTGCGTGCGTCGAGCGTCAGGCCGTATGTTTCGGCTCCGAAGGCTGGACGTGGCACACTGGGCGAGTCCCGGCGAGGAAACCGAATGCGCATCCAACTTTCTTTCGCTTCTTTGGTCGCCCTCGTACTCGCCGCCTGCGGGAGCAACACCGACCCGGTGATCATCATCGCGAGCGACGACGGTGGTCTCGACACGCTGTCCAGCGATGCCGGCGACGGTAGCTCCGACTCGGCCAGTGACACTCCCTCCGACGTCGCCTTCGACACGGCGGCAGATACGCCCCTTCCGAGCGACGGCAGCCCTCCGAAGTGCACGACCTCGCCCTCCACCGGCAAGGCTCCTTCGGCGCGCAGCGATGCGAGCGGCGTCCTCGCGCCCGATCAGAAGAGCCTTCTCGTCTTTGGCGGTGACACCTCGGCCGCCACGTGTGGTGACGTCGCGACCCACACGCACGCCGGCGACACCTGGATTCTCGACGTCGGCTGCGGCGCCTGGCGACAAGTGCCCGACGGCGCGACGACGCCCGGCGCCCGCGCTCGTCACGCGATGGTGAGCGACGTCGACGCTGGCCGCGCGCTCCTCTTCGGAGGTCGCACGCGCACAGGAAGCACCGGCGATTACCGCCTCTTCAACGACCTCTGGGCGTTCGAGTTCAAGACCGAGTCGTGGTCGCAGCTGACGACGAGCGGCACCACGCCGAGCCCGCGCGGAGGCACCTCGATGGTGCTGAGCAAGAAGCGCAACAAGCTCTACGTCTTCGGCGGCAGCACCAGCACGACCGACGCGTTCACCGCCAAAAACGACACCTACTCGCTCGATTTGAAGACCGGCGTGTGGACCGCGATCGCAGCGTCGGCGAGTCCCCTCCCCGGCTCTCGCCTGGCGCACGCTTCAGCCATCGATGACGACGCGGCCGTCGTCTACGTCTACGGCGGCGGAGACGCCTCGGCGCTCACCGGGCCCTATTTTCCCGATCTCTGGGCGCTCGATCTCGGCACCGAAAAATGGACGCGCATCGACGCCACTGGCTTGCCGCCGGCGCGCATCGACGCCGGCATGGTCTGGGACTCGGTCGGCCATCGGTTGGTCGTCTTCGGCGGCCACGACGACGGCACGCTCGGCAGCGAGAACGACGTCTGGACCCTCGATCCGAAAGCGACCGCCCCGGCGTGGTCGAACGTCGGGCTCGGCGACGTCTTCTCCAAAGCGTCGACGGGGACCTGCAAATTCCCCGCTGACTTCACCACCATCGACAAGGCGTCTCCGGAACGGCGCTCCGCTTTCGTGTTCGGCGCGCGCACCGACGGGCACGGCTTCGTCGTCCATGGCGGCAAGGGCGATTGCGGCGTACTCGCCGACGCATGGTGGTTCGACGTCGGCGCCTCGACCTGGACGACGATGGTCAAGTCGCCCATCGGTCTCTCGTGCCTCCGCTACTCGACGACGTGCTCGGGTCTTTGCGGTTGATGGAGCTCACGTGACGATTCGTGTCGTGCCGCTCGGCGGCCTCGGTGAAGTGGGAATGAACTGCATGGCCATCGAGCTCGGTGAGTCGGGCCGCGCGCCGATCGTCGTCGTCGACTGCGGGGTGATGTTCCCCCACATCGAGAACGGCGTCGACGTGATTCACCCTGATTTCGAGTACTTGGTGCAGAACCGCGAGCGCGTGCTCGGGCTCGTCGTCACCCATGGACACGAAGATCACATCGGTGGCATTCCCTATCTCCTCCGTCGGCTCGACGTGCCGGTCTACGCGCCGCCCTATGCGCTCGGCCTCATCGCCGAGCGTTTGAAAGAGCACGCGCAGCTCGTCGGCTCTGCCGATGCGGTGCGAAGGCCGCGGCTCTCGCCGATTCGTCCACGCAGTCCCTTCACGCTCGGCCATGGCGCTGGCGTCGTCGAGGTCGAGCCGATTCGCGTGACCCATTCCATCGCCGACGCCACCGCGCTCGTCCTTCGGGGCGACGGCGGCGCGGTCGTC
>JANYDK010000058.1 GCA_025363655.1 Deltaproteobacteria bacterium
GCGCTCGGCCGAGCGGCGGAGGAACTCGCGATCGAAGCGTTTTCGCGGCGGAGCGGCGTCGAGGTCGTTGCCACCTTTGGTGCAGACGATCGCTTCCTTGTCTCCCTCGAGGAGTCGCGCGAGGTGCTTCTCGAAGCGAACCGCGTGCGGATCGCCACCGCGCGAGCCGTAGGTGTCGGCGGTGTCGAAGAGAGTGATGCCGAGCTCGCGCGCGCGCATCACCGTCGCCTCGACGTCGACGTCGGAGACTGGCCCGTAGGCTTCGCCAGACAAGCCCCAAGTGCCTAGGGAGAGCTCGGAGACCACGAGCCCCGTATCGCCGAGCTGCCGCCTTCGCAACGCGGGCTTGGCGTCGACGACGAGTGCGTCCACCGGCGCGTCGGTCGCAGCAGGCGTGAGCACCGGAAGGAGCTCGGTCGCCTTGTTCGTCTCTTCGGTGTCCACCCCAGTCGGCCCGCTCTCTACTCCCGCCAAAACAGCTTCCAAGGATTGTGCTTCACGTCGCGCAGGAGCTCTTGCAGATCGTCGTAAATCTCTTCGTCCATCACCAGCGCGCCGATCGAACCTTCGCCGGCCTTGATGTGCGCGACGATGGCCTGCACGTCGGCGGTGGTTTTGTTCGCCGAGATGGCGACCGCCTCGAGCTCTTTCATCGTCTTCTTCAGGCTCGCGCGCTGCTCGGGACCGAGCGTGTCGAGGGCGATCTCATCGACGTGCTTGATCGCCGCGTCGGTGTCCTTGAGGAGCGGACCGGTGTCCTTGGCGAGCGCCGCGGTGGTGATGTCGATGTTGTGGATGATGCGCTTGATCTCCGGACCGTCGAGCTTCTCTTTGGTGGCGTCGATGAGCGCGATGGCGCTGGTGGAGAGCGTCTCGGTGTTCTTGACGATGCGGGTGATCGTCTCGCGGTTGTCGGCGACCAGTAAATCGAGCCCCTTCACGAGCGACGCGCCGTGCGTGCCGAGGTCGTGGAGGGTGCCGTGATCGGAGGTGATGGCCTCGTGCGCGAGGTGGAGGAGATCGCTCGCTTCGGCGAGGAAGACGTCGAGGCGCGGCGGGTCTTTGCCTTGGCGCTTGCTGTTGGCGGGCAGCGGCGGCTTCTCGGCGGTGCCGGGCAAGATGCCGATGAAGGGCTCACCGAGCACGCCTTGCGTGGTGATGACGAAGGTGGCGTCGTCGTGGATCGAGTCCTTCACCTTCTCTTCGACCGACAGCTTCACGCGCACGAGCGCGCGCCAGGGGACGTCGGGATCTTTCTTGCCGCCGAGGTATTCGAGGTCGTCGACCTTGCCGACTTTGACGCCGGCGATCTTCACCGGAGCCCCGATTTGCAGGCCGCTCGGGTTGTCGAAGTCGACGTAGAGCGTATAGACCTTCGCGACCGACAGACCACCCATCACGACGATGAAGCCTCCGAGGAGGAGCATCGAAACGAGGATGAGCGCGCCGACCTTGACCTCGATGTTCTTACCGCCCGCGGCCATGGTGGAGCACTATACAGCGGAAGGGGGGCCGCGCGAGCCTCGTCGTGGCGGTGAATGCTACGCTTCGCGCATGAGCGCTGCCTCGCGGGGCCACAAGACGCTCGCCGATCTCCTCGCGATCGACGAAGCCGACCGGTACCACGAGCTCCTCGACGGTGAGCTGTGGCGGAAGATGGAGCCCAGCTTCGGCCACGGCGACGCCCAAGGTGGCGTCGTCCTCCACGTGCGCGGGCCCTTCCAACGTCCGCGTGGTCCCGACGGCGGCGGCTGGTGGATCGTCACCGAGGTCGAGGTCGAGCTCGGACCGCGCGACGTCCCTCGGCCCGACATCGCAGGATGGCGTCGCGAGCGCATGCCGGAGAAGCCGACGGAGTTCCCCGTGAGGCTCCGGCCCGACTGGGTGTGCGAGGTCGTCTCGCCGAAGCACGCGAGCAACGACACGGTGAAGAAAGTCCGGGCGTACCACCGCGCCGAAATTCCTCACTACTGGCTGCTCGATCTGCGCGACAGCACGTTGACCGTGCTGCGTTGGTCGACCGAGGGGTACGTGGTGGCGCTCAAGGCCGAGCGTCACGAGCGCGTGCGCGCCGAGCCGTTCGAAGTGATCGAAGTGAGCGTCGCCAGCTTGTTCGGCGACGACGTCTAGCTCGTCCGAGACCGAGCCGCGGTCACACCTGCATCGGCCCTTCGGCCGTCCCGGTGATGAACTGCTGCACCACCTCGTCGGGTGTGTTCTTGAACTCGGATCGACTGCCGACCATCTTCAGCTTGCCTTGATAAATCATCGCGATGCGATCGGCGATGCTGAAAATGGACACCAAATCGTGCGACACGACGATGCTGGTGACCCCGAGCTTGTCGCTGAGCTCGCGAATGAGACGGTCGACGCGGCGGGCGCTCACCGGGTCGAGCGAGGTGGTCGGCTCGTCGAAGAGGACGTAGCGCGGCTCCATGGTGAGCGCGCGGGCGATGGCGACGCGCTTGCGCATGCCGTCACCGAGCTCGGCCGGATAGCGATCGCCGAACTCGGCCATGTGCACCACCTCGAGGCGACGACGCGCCTCGGCGATGGCCTCCTTCGGCTTCATGCCTTTGTGTTTGCGGAGCGGCAGCGCGACGTTCTCGGCGCAGGTCATGGAGTCGAACAAGGTCGAGTGTTGGAACACCATCGCGACCTTTTTCCGGATTCGATAGAACTGCTCCTCGGTGAAGTGCGCGATGTCTTCGCCATCGAGAAGCACCTCACCCTCGTCGGGCTGCATGAGACCCACGAGGTGCTTGATGCAGACGCTCTTTCCCGCGCCCGAGGCGCCGATGATGAAGAACACCTCGCCGTCGTTGACGTCGAAGGAGATGTCGTTGATGACGGTCTTGGGTCCGAACGACTTCTTCAGGTGCTTGAAGTTGATCACTTCCCCCCGCCCTCGGGGAAGACGAAGATGCCGATCGTCGAGATGATGGCGTTGAGCATGATGACGGCGAGCGAGCTGTTGACCACCGCGCGCGTCGTCGCCGAGCCGACCCCCTCCGAGCCGCCGAAGGTGTTGAGCCCGCTGTGCGCGCTGACGATGGGAATGGCCGCGCCGTAGCAGACGCACTTGGTGAGGCCGATGATGAGATCGCCGTGGTCGACCATCGAGACGTTGATGAACGTCCGCGGCAAGACGCCGAAGAACGACCACGCGGTGAGCATGCCGCTGACGTAGGCGATGAACGCCGCCCAGATGATCACCGCGGTGGTGGCGACGATGCCGGCCTTGAAGCGGGGGACGACGAGGTATTCGATGGGATCGGCGGCCGACATGCGGAGCGCGTCGACCTGCTCGGTGACCACCATCGAGCCTATTTCCGCGGCGATTCCTGCTCCGACGCGGGTCGCGAGCATGAGGGCGCCGATCGACGCGGCGAGATCGCGGATGAGCAGCTCGAGGTACGTCGCGCCGAGGAGCGAGAGGTCGGGGACGACGCGCATCGCCTGCACGCCCGACTGGAAGACGAGGATCATCCCGAAGAAGCCCATGAAGACCGTGAGGAAGAAGACCGACTGGTTTCCTTGCTCGTAGACCTGCTGGGCGAAGGCGCCCTTCTCGCGGCGTCCGCGGAACGTGAAGTAGAGCGTGAGGACGAAGACCGAGTAGAGGCCGCGGACGAGCTGCCACTGCTCGATGGCGCCGGCGCCGAGGTTGGCGACGAAGCCGCGTTCTGCCGGCGGTCCCTCTTCGCTGAGATCGACGCTCGATTCGCGATCACCCGAAGACACGTCAGCCCCCAGCCAAAAACGAGATGAAGTAATCGAGGACGAAGATGCTGGCCGCCGAGACGACGACGGTGGCGTTGACCGCGCGACCGACGCCGGGAGCGCCGCCGGTGACGGAGAGGCCGAAGTAACAGCTCGAGAGGCCGATCATGGTCCCGAAGGCGACCGACTTGACGAGCCCGTGCGCGACGTCGCCGAAGTGGAGAAGACCCGCCGTGAGGCCGTTGTAGAAGAGGCGCGGCTCGACCCCGAGGAGCGGACCGCAGCTGTAGGCGGCGCCGAAGAGCGCGAGGAAGTCGGCGAAGAGCGTGCTGCAGAAGAGGGTGATGACGACGGCGATGAAGCGCGGCGCCACGAGGTAGTTCACCGGGTCGATGGCCATGGTGCGCATGGCGTCGATTTGCTCGGTGACGGCCATCGTGCCGAGCTCGGCGGCGTTGTTGGCACCGACGCGGCCGCTGATCATCAGCGCGGTGAGCAGCGGGCCGATTTCGCGGAGCGTGCCGAAGCCCGCGCCCCAGCCGATGAGCCCGAACGCCTGGTAGCGCTGAATGATCGGCGCCGCCTGGATGACCATGATCGCGCCGGTGAAGAGCGCGGTGACGGCGACGATGGGGAGCGACTTCACCCCCATCTTGTAGAGGTTCATCAGGAGCTGTCCGCCGTCGAAGCGGAAGGTCAGCACGCGCGAGAGGATGCGCCAGAAGCTGACCGCGAAGCCGCCGACGATCTCGCTCGCACCGAGGAAGGCTGCGCCGGTGGCGTAGACGAAGCCCTTCTTGTCGACCTGGGTGTCGAGGACTGCGGGGCCGGACATTCGCGGAAACGATACATCAGGCGGCGGGGAGATCCTGATGCTTCGGCAGAAGAGCGGAGCGAGCTTGACCGAAGCGGCCAAAGTTGCTGGCAATCTTTGGCGAAACGAGATGCATCAACTCGCTATGCGAATAGGCGAAGACCCCCGGCTCGGCGGAGGGCCTCGTAGAGCGCGATGGCTGCGGCGCTGGAGAGATTGAGGCTGCGAACGTCGCCCGAGGTGGGGAGGGCGACGGCGTCTGCGGGATGCGCTGCGACCAGGTCCTCAGGCAGTCCGACCGACTCGCGACCGAAGACGAGGGCGTCGCCGGGCCGCGGCTCGACGTCGAAGAAGCTCTGTTTCGCGTGGGCGGTGAAGAGCCAGCGCCGCGCGGCCAAGCCGGCCTCGCGCTGGTGGGCGTGGGTGAAATGGGAGAAATCGAGGTGCCGGCGGAGATCGACCAAATGCCAGTAATCGAGCCCTGCCCGGCGGACGGCGCGCTCGTCGATGCTGAAGCCGAGGGGACCCACCAGGTGAAGGGGCGAGGAGGTCGCGGCGCACGATCGGGCCACGTTCCCGGTGTTGGGGGGGATCTCCGGCTCCACCAGGACGACGTGAAATGCCGGTACTAACGGGGGAACGCGGAGGCGGCTCGGGGACATCTTGACGCTGTCTCTAGCGAACCTTTAGCTTCGCTGCTGCAGCCCCTGCTGCGTCGTCGTTCTTTGCCGGGGCGTTTGCCTCGAATCAGGTCCACGAACTCACGCCGCAGTCGATGGAGCGAACCGGAATGAAACGACGGGCGCAGCTTTTCTCGAAGGTAGCCATCGCGGCCATCGCGGCGGGCGCAGCTTGGCTCGGCGGTTCGCAGAGCGCGCACGCCAACCCGATGGACATCGCTCCCGAGCGGCTCGCGACCTGCGCCAACCCCGCCGCTGGATGCGGCACCGAAGGCAATTACCTCCGCGCCGACAACGCCGCCTGGGGCAAGCTCATCGCCTCCTACGGGATGGCCATCGCTCCGAGCGCGATGCACCCGGCGCGCACCACCGGCTACGGCGGCTTCGAGATGTCCCTCTTCGGCACCATCACCACGGTGGCGAACGGCGAGGACTACATGAAGAAGGGAACCGAGGGCGCCATCAACGGCGGCAAGTTCCCGACTTCGAACGGCACGCCCGACGGCACGCTCCAGGTCTACGGCGTCACCGCACGCAAAGGCCTCCCCTACGGCTTCGAGATTCAAGGCAACGTCGGCTACATGGCCAACACCGAGCTCACCATGCTCGGCGGCGGCATCCGCTTCGCGCCGCTCGAGGGCTTCCGCACCGGCGCGCTCGGCGTCCTCCCCGACATCTCGGTCGGCGGCTACGTCAACACGCTGACCGGCACCAACAAGGTGAAGCTCACCGTCCCCGCGCTCGACGTGCAGGTGTCGAAGCCCTTCTCGATCGCCAATCAGCTCATTTTCCAGCCTTACATCGGCTGGCAGATGCTCTGGATCGACGGCGACTCGGGCGTCGTCGACGGCACGCCGGCGGTCGATGGCTTGAAGAACTGCAACGCGCGTCCGCCCACCGACAAAGAGATCGCGGCGGGCGACGACGGCGGCTTCCGATGTCAGTCGGGGGGTGCAGGCTCGCCGCTCGGTCCGCCGGACGCGAAGGCGAACGCGGCCAAGCTCGACATGAACAACAACATGGTCTTCAACCGTGTCCGCTTGCGCCGGCAGCGTCTCTTCATCGGCCTCGCGTTTCGGTACGAGATCGCCCACATCCTCCTCCACGCGATGACCGAGCTCGCCGATCCGTCGGCCGGAGCCGATGGCGACACCGAGAAGGCACGCTTCAGCAGCATGGCGAAGCAGTGGACGTTCGGGATGATGACCGGCGTCTCTTGGTGAGCTCGCGCCACGTCCGCGGATCGGACCTTGCGAAGCTGCAACGCGAGCGGCGCCTTTTTTTAGCATCGATTTGGCAAATTCATTGATCTGGCGCGACCCTTTTGCAGCCAGTTCGATAAACTGATTCTCATGCGTGAACCCCAGCCCCCTCTCGGGGGGCCTCCGGGGGAGGGGAAAAGTTGGCTCGCCGCAACGCTCGAAGCTCGCCACCGCGCGGTGGATGCGGCGTCGGCTGAGTCTCGCGCGATCGCCGTCGTTCGCCTCGCGCGCGCGCTCTCGTGGTCGGGTGACGACACCGCCGCGGCACGTGCGCTCGTCGCCGAACGGCGCACGCAGCGAAAGCGTCACGCCAAGCACGAGGTGGCGCGCTGCGAGCTCGGCCTCGCCGAAATCGCGCTCGCTTCCGACGACGAAGACCGGGCGATGGTCCACCTCGATGCCGGTCGCGAGGCGCCAGCCGAAGAGCTTCCGACGCGCCAACTGCTCGCGGGTTGGGTGGCCGCGCGTCGGGGAGCGCAGGCGCCGCTGCCGGAAGCGCCGCACTCCGATGCGCCTTGGATTCAAGAGCTCTCCGATGCACTCGCGATCGAGCTCCTCTGGTCGCACGGCGAGATCTCGGTCCTCACGCCGCGTGGCACCGACGTACGCACGCGCACGTTGGTCGAGCTCTTCCAGGCTTCGCGCGGAGGTGATCCGGCGGAGCTGCGCAAGGGCATGCGGGCGCTGGAAAAGGCGGGCCTGCAACGCGATCTCGGTCGCGTGATCCTCCGCGTGCTCGCCTTCGCACCCGACTTGCTGGTCGCCCTCGGCGGCGACGCGACGACGTGGGTGGCGCGCGCGCAACAGGCGCTCGGCGACGGTCAGACGTGGCGCGATCGCGTCGCCGTTCGTCACGCCTGGCGCGTGCACGGGCGCCGCGACGCCGACAAGGCGCTTCCGCGCGAGGTCGCGGTTCGGCTCGACGCGCGTGATCGGATGCGCGTGCACGTGCAGTCGACGTTGGCGATCGGGCTCGATCGGCAGGTGAAGGCGGTCGACGAGCTCGAGGCGGTGCTCACCAGCGAAAAGGCGACTGCGGCCGCGATCAACGCGCTGGCTCCGGTGCGCGATGCGATCGATCTCCTCGACGCCGCTGCCGACGGCGCGCTCGGTGAGCTGGGCCGCGTCGAAGGCGATCTCGCGCAGATCGTCGCTGCCACCTTCGCCGAACGGGAGCGCGCGCGGGCGATCGCCGCGATCATCGCCACGCTCGAGGCCACCGATCAGGTCGACGTGCTCGTCGAGCAACTCGCCAATGTCGTCTCCGAGCAACTCGCGGCCTCGGCCGTGGTCATCGCCGAGCGCGTGCCCTACGTCGGACTCCGGGCGATCATCGCCCGCGGCATCGAGCCCGACGATCCGCACTGGATCGAGGCCTCCGAGCGGGTGCTCGATCAACCCGTCGGCTCCGAGCCGACGACGCAAAGGCGCGAGTCGAGCCCGAGCGGCCTCACCTACGATCGCCGCGGCGGGAGCGACGTTCCGCCGGAAGGCCCGATGTTGGTCGTGCCGATGCGTGCCTCGGGCACGGACGGCGCGATCTACGTCGACAAGCGGAAGACGGGCGCGGCCTTCACCGCCAACGATCGCGCGACGCTCGAGCTCCTCGCGTCGTACGGCGGCCTCGCGCTCGCGCGCCTTCGTGCCACCAACGCGTCCGCTTCGCTCGGTCGTCGCCTCGCAGCCACCATCGACGCGATGCGGGACGGCCTCCTCGCGATGGACGCCGAGGGTGTGGTCACCGCGATCAACGAGAACGGCGCGCGCGCGCTCCGCGTCGAACAAGAGCGCATCCTCGGAAAACGCCTCGACAGCATTCCCGAGCTCGCCCCCCTCCTCGCGATCCTCGCCCTCCCCGAACGTCCCGACGGCGTGATCGTCCGACTGCCACACGCTTCGGTGGTGGTGCACGCGCGCGAGATCGTCGGCGAAGGCATCGTCGCCACCCTCATCGAGTACGAACGCGCGCAAAAAATGGCGCAAAAGCTCGTCGGCGGGCGCACGCGTTACACCTTCGGCGATCTGCGCGGTCACGAACCCTCGCTCCTCGAAGCGCTCGACATGGCGCGCCGTGCGGCCGTGGTCGATGCCAGCGTCCTCATCGTCGGCGAGAGCGGCACGGGCAAGGAGCTGGTCGCGCAGGCCATCCACTCCGCGGGTCCGCGCGCACGCGAACCGTTCGTCGCCATCAACTGCGCGGCCCTCCCGCGTGAGCTCCTCGAGGCCGAGCTCTTCGGCTACGAGCGCGGCGCCTTCACCGGAGCGCGCGCCGAGGGCTCGGTCGGCAAGTTCGAGCTCGCCGGCGACGGCACCATCCTCCTCGACGAGATCGTCGACATGCCGCTCGACATGCAGGCCAAGCTCCTGCGTGTCCTCCAAGAGCGCGTCGTCGTCCGCCTCGGCAGCGGCGCCGAGCGGCCGGTGCGTGCGCGCGTCATCGCGACGGCGCAGCGTGATCTCGCGATCGACGTCGAGCGCGGGCGCTTCCGTCTCGATCTTCTTCATCGCCTCCGCGTCCTCCAAATTCAGCTGCCGCCGCTCCGGCAGCGGCCGGGCGACATCGGCGATCTGGTGCGGCACTACGTCCGGCAGTTCGCCGAACGGCAGGGAAAAGCGGTGCGCGACATCACGCCCGAGGTCGAGCAGCAGCTCATGCTCTACGCTTGGCCGGGCAACGTGCGCGAGCTCGCCAACATCATCGAAGGAGAAGTCAGCCTCCTCTCGCCCTCGCAGCTCATCCTCGATCGCGTGCCGACCCCCGTCGCGCGTGCGCTCTTCTCCGAACCGGCGCCAGCGAGCGCGTCGTGGTCGCTCCGTGAGTCGTCGGTCGGCATCTCCGGAAGCGACTCGGCGCGCGGCATCCCGCTCCGTGAATCGAGCACGAGCCTGCCGACCGGAATCCTCCCCCTCGCCGAGGTCGAGCGCCGCGCGTACCTCGACGCCTACGAGCGATGCCAACGGAGCGTGACCCGGGCAGCCAAAGCGCTCGGCGTCTCCAAGGTGACTTTCTACGGGAAATTACGGCAATTCGGCATGCACCCCTCCGAGGTCACCGGCGAAGTTCCGTCGTACCGGAGCACGATGAAGATGCAGGTGGCCGCGCCCGTCGATCCTGATTCGGCGACTGGGCTCGCCGCCCCCGACGAGGCCCCCGACACCATTCCCCCGCGCTCGCGAAGGTGAGCCCAGGGCGGTCTCAAAGTCGGCTACCATCTCGGGGCCATGCGCCGTTCCTCGATTTCCAAGCTCGTCGCCGCGCTCTTCGTCTCTGCCGGCATCCTCGTCCCCGCTTGCTCCGGCTCGCGCGGGCCTGACATCGTCTCGCGCATGAACACCGCCAAGCAGACGGCGGAGTCGTTCGGCTACACGGCGTTCGGCGCGCCGGCGACGGGCAGCGTCGAAGAGGGCAAAGAGGCGAAGGTCCAGCTCGCGCTCAAGGACGGCTGCTATCAAATCTTCGCGTTCGGCGGCGACGGCGTGAAAGGCCTCGAGCTCGCGCTCAACGATCCTTCCGGAAAATCGGTCGGCACCGCGGCGAAGCAAGACGGCCAGAGCTCGATCAAGCAGTGCGTCACCGACGCCGGCACCTACACGTTGGTCGTCAAATCCGCCGGCGGAAGTGGCTCGTTCATCGCACAGCCGTATTCGTCGGGCACCAAAGACGGAAACGGCGGCGACCCGAACCCCGACTGCACCGGCCCCGATTGCCCCGACACCCCCATCGACGGACCGATGGGCGGCGGCGACGACTGCAGCGGCGGCACCGACCTCGTCCTCGGCGGCACCACCAAGGGCTCGACGACCCACAAGGGCGGCAACATCCACCTCACGTGCGCCGCGAGCGACGGGCCGATCGCCGTCTATCGCACGCACGTCGATGGCCGACACAAGTTGATCGTCGATCTCTCCGCCAAGTTCGACGCCATCATGGGCATCTACCGCTCGGCGAACGACGGCTACCTCTGCGACTCGATCAACGAGCTCGAGTGCAGCGACGACGCCGAGGGGCTGACGAGCAAGAGCCACGCGGAGGTCATCGTCGACACCGGCGACTACGGCGTCCTCGTCGGCGGCTTCGACGGCGATCGCGGTGATTTCGAGATCAAGTCGACGCTGGGAGACGCTCCGAGCCTCGAGTCGATCTGCGCCACCGCCAAGCCGCTCGCCACCGGCGGCAAGACGAGCGACGTCATCGAAGGCGACGGCTCGAATTTCCGAGCCTCGTGCTCGAGCTCGGACGGCGACGAGCTGCTCTACAAGGTCGACGTCAAAGGTCGCTCCCGCGTGCGCATGACCGGCAAGGGTCCGAGCGGCGAGCTGACGCTGAGCCTCCGCGGACGCTGCGAAGATCCTTCGAGCGAGGTCGCCTGCACGAACCGCTTCCACGAGGGCGGCATCTCCTGGACAGGCCTCCTCAACGCCGGCAGCTACACCCTCATCGCCGACAGCTCCGACGCCTCGCACTCCGGCACGCTCGACCTCAACGTCGACACCGCGCCCGATGGAGGCGACGGCACCGCCGAGGCCGACACCTGCGCCAACGCCAAGCTCGCCGGCTCGTCGACGACGCCGATCTCCTTCGACACCTTCCACGCCAAGAGCGACGCCAAGGCCTCCTGCGCCGCCGATGGCGCGGCCGACGTCGTCTACAAAATCGACGTCAAAACCAAGTCGCGCATCTTCGTCTCCTCGCCGAGCGGTGACGACGAAGGCCGTCACGTCATCGCGCTGCAAAAGACGTGCGGCGACACCAAGGGCGAGCTCGCCTGCGACTACTTGAACGGCAAGGGCATCGACACCACGGTCGATCCGGGCACGTACTACCTCGTCCTCAAGGGCAAAGGCCTCGACGACTTCGGCCGCGCCAAGCTGACCGTGAAGACGCGTGAGCTCGGCGAAGCGAGCAAGCTCTGCAAGGCAGCTCCCAAGGTCGTCCCCGGCACGCCGATCAACGACACCACGACGGGCGCGCAAGATCACTTCGTCACCACCTGCGCTGGCGCGATTCCCCAGCAGATGAGCGGCGACAAGGTCTACCAGTTCACCCTCAAGGACAAATCGCACGTCAATTTGTCGCTCAAGGGCTCGACCTTCTACAACGCCATCCTCTCGCTCCGCAGCGACTGCGCCGACCCGACCAAGGGCGAGATCGTCTGCGCCAATCAATACGCGAAGGTGATCGACCGCGATCTCGATCCCGGCACGTACTACGTGGTCATCGACGGCTATGGCGCGAAGAGCGAAGGCGCCTTCACGTTGGAGATGACGAGCAAGGTCGTGAAGTAACCGAGCTCGCCCACGTGGGTCGCCTCCCCGCGCGTCTGCGCGAAAAGCTCATCACCTGGTACGACGCGAATGCGCGCGATCTGCCCTTCCGTCGCACGCGCGATCCCTACGCCATCTGGGTCGCGGAGGTGATGCTGCAGCAGACGCGCGTCGAGACGGTTCTTCCGTATTTCGCACGTTTTCTCGAGCGATTTCCCACCGCCGAGGCGCTCGCGGGATCGAGTGAGCAGGACGTGCTGACGATGTGGAGCGGGCTCGGCTACTACCGACGCGCGCGGCTCCTCCATCAAGGCGCGATGCACGTACGCGACGTCCACGCGGGGAAGGTGCCGGCCGACGTCGAGGCGATCCGCGCCATCCCGGGCGTCGGTCCGTACACCACCGGGGCGATCGCCAGTCAGGCGTTCGGGCTCGCCGCGCCGCTCGTCGATGGCAACGTTGCACGCTTATTTTCTCGACTCTTCGCCATCGAAGAAGACGTGAAGAAGGGCAAGGGGCTCGCCCGCGTGTGGGCGCTCGCCGCCGAGCTGGTGAAAGGCGAGAGGCCGGGCACGCTCAACAACGCGCTCATGGAGCTGGGGGCGACGGTGTGCGTGCCGCGCGAGCCGCGGTGCTTGCTCTGCCCCGTGCGACCGGAGTGCGCGGCGAAGAAGGCGGGCAAGGAGCGCGAGCTTCCGATCGTCACCGAGAAGCCGATCCGGCCGAAAATCGTGGAGATCGCCGCGATCTTGACGATGGCGGGGAGCGACGACGTGCTGCTTGCGCGATGTGCACCCTCGGCCAAGTCGCGCCTGTTCGTCGGCCTCTGGGAGCCACTGCGGGTGACCACGCGCGACGTCCACGCGGCGCGGGCGATGCTCGAGTCTTCCCTGGGAATCGACGTGAAGCTCGACGACGTACCCGTGCGCCGCGTCGAGCACGTGCTGACCCATCGGCATCTCGACGTCTCGGTTCATCGAGGGACGATCGCGCGCGCGCCTCGCTTACCGAGCTTGCCGAGCTTAATGAAGTCGAAGAGGACCGAGCACGACGAGCGTTACGACGAGCTCGCCTTCGTGTCGCTCTCGAAGCTCGGCGAGCGCGGGGTCAGCTCGCTCGCCAAGAAGCTCCTCGGCGTGCGGCGCTGAACGAGAAATTTCCGCGAATCCGCCGAAGGCGGGACGCGGGTATGGGAATTCCTGCGGTTGACGTCCGCCCCCTCTCGCGGGAAAAGCTGCCGATGGCGACGTACGCGGTGATCATGGCGGGGGGTTCGGGCACGCGATTTTGGCCGGCCTCGCGAATGGCGCGCCCGAAGCAGCTCCTTCCGCTCGGAGGCGACACGCGCTCGCTCCTCGCCGCCACTGTCGGTCGACTCGAGCCCGTCGTCCCGCGCGACAAGGTGCTCGTCGTCACCGCTGCAGCGCTCGCCGACGCCACCCATCGCGAGCTCCCGGGCGTGCCGATCGAGAACATCCTCGCCGAGCCGGCGCCGCGCAACACCGCGCCGTGCATCGGTTGGGCGACGCGCGTCATTCTCGCGCGCGATCCCGACGCCACCATCGTCGTCCTCCCGAGCGACCACTACGTGGCGAACGAGCCCGAGTTCTGCAAGACCGTCGAGCGGGCGATCGCCGCCGCGAAGACCCGCGCCATCGCCACCATCGGCATCCTTCCGACCCGCCCCGACACCGGCTTCGGCTACATCGAGCTCGGCGCGCCCATCGCCGGTGGAGACGCACTCGAGGTCGCACGTTTCGTCGAGAAGCCCGATCTCGCGCGAGCGGGCGAGTTCGTCGCCAGCGGCCGCTTCCTCTGGAACAGCGGCACCTTCTTCTTCCGCGCCGCGGCGATGAACGCGGCGATCAGCGCCCACTTGCCCGACCTCGCGCGCGGCCTCGACGAGATGGATCGTGACGCCAGCGCGCTCGGCCGCGTCTTCCCCACCCTCCCCTCGATCAGCATCGACTACGGCGTGATGGAGAAGGTCTCGCGCGAGCCCGGCAACGTCGCCGTCGTCCCGGGAGACTTCGGCTGGAGCGACGTCGGCAGCTGGGAGAGCGCGTGGGAGCTCGGTAAGAAGGACGCGCACGGCAACGCCGTCCCCGAGGGCGCGGTGATGGTCGACGCCAAGAACAACCTCGCGCGTGTCACCGGAAAGAAGGTCGTCGCGCTCGTCGGCGTCGACGATCTCGTCGTCGTCGAGACCGAAGACGCGATCCTCGTCATGCCGAGAAACCGTGCCCAAGACGTGCGCGCGGTCGTCGACGCCCTCAAGTCCGCTGGTCGAACCGACAAGGTCTGATCGTGCCGCCGGGCTCCAACTCCGACCCGCCGCCGTCGCTCCCGCCGGAGTCGCTCTACGACGATCTCGGCCCCAGATCGCTCGATTTGCCGGGAAATGCGCGGCGCCTCATCGCCGTCGGAGGAAGCAAAGGCGGCGTCGGCAAATCACTGGTGGCGATGAGCCTCGCGGTCTACGTCGCGCAGCTCGGCAAGCGCGTCATCCTCGTCGACGCCGATCCGACCGGGGCCAACATGCACCTCTCGCTCGGCGTCGCGCGCGACAAGGTGTCTCGGCAGGACGACGAGAGCTTCGAGGCGAGCCTCGCCGACACCAACGTCCCTGGCCTCCGGCTCCTCGTCGCGCCCATCGAAGCGAGCGCGGGTGGCGCGCTGAAGGCTGCGCGCAAGACGCGTCTGCTCCAGTCGCTGCGCTCGATCGCCGCCGACGACGTCATCATCGACGTCGGCCCCGGCACCAGCACCGTCGCCAGCGATCTCTTCCTCGCGGCCGATCTCGGCGTCCTCGTCACCGTCCCCGAGCCCGCGGCCATCGAGATGACGTACCGCTTCGTACGCGCGACGTTCGTCCGCGATTTGCGGCGCCAGTTGCGCAACGATCGAACGCGGCTCCGCTCGTTCGATCGACTCCTCGGCGAGAAGCCGCCGCCGGGCACCGTTCCGATGACGACCCCGGGAGGGCTGCCGCTCCCGCTCGATCTCGCGCGCTATCTCATGCGCGTCGATGCTCCACTCGGTGAGCTCGCCGCGCTCACGCTCGCCCGCATGCGACCTCGTCTCGTCGTCAACCAGACGCGCGTGCGCACCGACGTCGAGCTCGGCACCTGGATGCAACAGGTCTCGGCGCGTCGTCTCGGCGTCGCAATCGATCCGCTCGGCCACGTCGAGCACGACGACGCGGTTTGGCTCGCCAATCGACGCAAGCGTCCCCTCCTCGTCGATGGACCGAGCTCGAAGGCGGCCCGCGGCCTCGAGCGCATCGCCCGTCGTCTCCTCGCCGTCTTTCCTCACCGCGCACGGGAAATCGAGGCCAAAGGAGCGATCCCCGAGGCGCCGAACCACTACGACCGTCTCCTCGTGCAGCGTGGTGCGAGCGAAGAGGAGGTGCGACGCGCCTACAAACGTCAGCGCGAGGTCTACGCCGAAGACGGCCTTCCGGTGGTCTCTCTCTTCGCGCCCGACGAGCTCGCCCGCGAGCACGCGCTCCTCGACGAGGCCTACGACACGCTCCTCGATGGACAGCGGCGACGGGCCTACGACATCTCGGTTTTTCCCGATCACCAGGCCGGACCGCTCGCGCCTTCGCCGGCCTCGCGCGACAGCTCCGAAGCGGCGGCAGCCGAGCTGATGCAACTGCAAGCGCAGCTCGCGCGCGAGCTCGGGCCCGACTCGGAGTTCACCGGCGCTCTCCTCCGACGCGTCCGTGAAGCACGCGGCATCGATCTCCGCGAGGTCGCCCATCGCACCAAGGTCTCCGCCGCGCACCTCGCCGCGCTCGAAGAAGAGGCCTTCGATCAGCTCCCGCCGCTGGTCTATGTGCGCGGCTTCCTCGTCGAGGTGGCGAAGCTCTTGAAGCTCGATCCCTCGCAGGTCGCGCGCACCTATCTTCGGCGGGCGAAAGACCTGCTCGACCTCCGCGGCGGATGAGCGTGCAACCGACTGCTGGCTCGAGCCCAACGAGGCAGACGGCGCTCTCGCTCACCGCCGATCTCGCGGCCCTCGCCTTCGTCGCGCGCTTCGCGGTCCTCGTCTACGCGCTCACCGAGCCGTGCTGGGACGGTCACTATTACGACCTCGGCGCGCGCCGCATCGCCGGTGGTCACGGCTACAGCGAAGATCTCTTCCTCGCCAACCCCGACGGCACACCGAACGTCGTCTGGCACGCTTGGGCGCACTATCCGGTCGGCTACTCCGGCTTCCTCGCCGCATTCTTCAAGCTCTTCGGTGGCAGTCTCGCGGTCGCACCGTTCGCCAATGCGCTGACCGGCGCGGCGCTCGTCGCCGTCGTCCATCGCGTCGCCCGCTACGTCTTCGTCGCCGCACCCGAGTCCGAAGGCGCCGATCCGAAGAGCGCGCGCACGGGGGAAATTCGTGCGGTCGTCGCCGCGCTCCTGGTCGCGCTCCATCCCGGCCTCGTCCTCTATTCAGGCGCGCTCATGACCGAGCCGCTCGCCGCGCTCGGTTTCTTCGTCGCCGCGTGGCTCGTCCTCGCCGACGACAATCCATGGCGTGGCGCGGCGCTCGCGGGCATCGTCCTCGGCGCCACCACCTTGGTGCGACCGAACGCGATCTTGCTCGCGCCGTTCCTCGCCTTGGGCGCACGGCGGCTCACGGGTGCATCGCTCCCACGTCGCGCGATCACACTCGTCGCGCGCGGCGCCATCGTCTCGGTGCTCGCGCTGGTCACGGTCATGCCATGGACGCTCCGCAACTGTCGCGTGATGGATCGATGCACCCTCGTCTCGACCAACGCCGGATGGAACCTGGTGATCGGCGCCGCGCCGGGCGCGACGGGGAAATTCGAGTTCCTCGTCGGTCACACCCCGGAGGGCGCGCCGACCTGCGCCGAGGGCGGACAGGTCGAGCAAGATCGCTGCTGGTTCGGCTATGGCGCCGGCATCATCCGTCGCGACTTCTCGCGGTGGCTTTCGCTCGTGCCGGCCAAGCTTCACTACACGCTCGACGCCGAGTGGTTCCCCATCAACTACCTCCGCGAGGCGAGGCCCGATCTGGTCAGCGCAGAGACGCACATCGCCTGGGGACGGGTGCTCACCGGCGGCTCGTTCGGTCTCATCGCCCTCGCCGCGCTCGCATCGCTCGGTCATCCGCTCGGGCGCAAGGGCTCGAACGCAATTCCATTATCTAGTTATGCGATTCAACTCGCGCTCCTCGCCGCCCTCAGCGCGCTCGTCGTCGTCGGGCTCTCGGGCACCTCGTCACCGATCGCGTGGCCCCTCGGCGTCGCCGCCTGCCTCCTGCCGATGCTCTCTCTCCCGGGCGCGCCGCCGCGAAAGAGCGGCGAATGGATCGTCGCGGCGATGATCGTCACCACGCTCGTGACCCACGCCATCTTCTTCGGCGAAGATCGCTACCACCTGGTGATCACGCCCGCCTTCGCGCTCCTCGCCGCCGGCCTCGGCCGACGGATGGGCTAGGCGTCGATGCCGCGCTCGCGTCGGTACTGCTTGCACCGCTTGCTGCCGGCGGTGAACGAGCGGCAGCCGCTCGGGCGGTCGTGGTAGATGCTGCAGGCGACCTGACGACCGAGACGCCCCTTGAGCGCGACGCAGCGCTGGTGTCGATCGAGGCGCATGTGCGGGAGGAGATCGTCGTCGAGGACGACGAGGCGCCGCACGAGGTCGGGCTTCTTCAAGATCGGGTCGCTGACCTCGATCTCGACGTAGTCGACGTAGTCGATCTCCCGATTTTCGTCGGGGTTCGTGCAGCAAGCGCCGCACGTAACGCAGTCGTAGACGACTTTCGCCGGGGCCATCTCGCGGGCTCGTTTAGCACGGCGAAGGCTCGTCCGGGTGACGAACGAGTCACTTCACGCGTTGCGTCTCTATCCATTTTCGCAACTTGGCGACGTCTCCATCTCGGGCTCCGAGAGAGGCGGCGTCGTCCAGCGCTGCGAGCGCCTCGTCGACACGATGGAGGCGACCGAGCGCCCACGCCCTACCGAGCGGAGCGGCAGCGACCCGTGGCCGGCGACGCGCGAGCTCGTCGTACCACTTGAGCGCTTCGGTCCCGTCGTCCTCGGCGACCGCCAGCGTCGCGAGACCGAGCACGCAGGTCGCGTCGTCCTTCCCTTTGCTCGTCGCCAGCCCGGCGAGGTACGCGCGACGCGCGCCTGCATGATCGCCGAGCGCGAGGAGAACGTAGCCGAGCCCGTGAAACGTCTCTGGCTCGTCGTCGTGACGTTCGATGGCCGCGAGGAGCCGAGGTTTGGCGGCCGCAAAGTCGCCCCACGCCGCCGCGCGGAGGCCTCCTTCGCGTGGACCTTCCGGTCGCGAGGGCGCGACGTCGGCCGCGTGATCGTAGGCCGCGAGCGCCTCGTCGAAATGATGCGCGAGCTCGTAGGCGTGGCCGAGATCGATCCACGCGCGCGGATCGTCGGGATGCGCGTCTCGAAGGTGTTCGAGCTCCTCGATGCCATGGACGAGATCGCCACGTGCGACGAGGAGGAGCGCGTGCTCGCGCGGCGACTGGGCGTGCGCGCAGGCGAGAAGACCGAAACCGAGAGCGAGACCGAGACCGACGGCCAGGGCGAGCGTCTTGGCCGCGCGCCGCACGTCAGCCTTCGCCGAGGATCTCGAGGAGCGGCGGGAACGTCACGAGCAGCTCTTCGGTGGCAGCGCGCGTCGTCACCAGTACCAGCGCGCCATCGGGACCGGCGCGCGCAGCGCTCGGCGCGGCCGTGCGTTCGAGGAGCTCGCGAGGAAAGAGCACCTCGCCGGGATCGATCGACCCCAGCTCTTGGGCATCGGTGGCGTTGCTCACGCGCAGCGAGAGCGAACCGGCGCCGATGACGACGAGCGCGCGCACCAGCTCGCCGTTCTTCACCACGATGGCGCCGGGCGCGAGGCGCATCGTCTCGGCGCGTCCGAGCACGGCGGTGAGGAGCGAATCGTCGAGCCGGCGACCGATCTCGCCACGAAGCGCGCCGACGACGACGAAGAGATCGTCGCTCGACGGCTCGAGATCGGAGAGCACCCACGGCGCCGCAGCGCGGAGCTCTTCGACGGCACTCTCCGGCAGCGAGAGCACGCGCGCCCCCTTCTGACCACCGACGAGGACGAGCGCGCCGGTGCACGGTGCGATCGGCGTGAGCAGCCGCAGCTGATCGGCGCCGACGATCTCGAGCGTCGCCGTGGCACCACGCGGGCGCACCTCGACCTCGCCTTGCAAGACGAGGATCATCGAAGGCGCGTCGATCTCTTCGTCGGGAAGGAGCGCGACGACTTCGCCCGCAGCCACGAGCCGTTCGCGCGCGTCGTCGGGCACGTCGGCGAGGGCATCGCAGCGCGAAGGATCGACCGCCTTCGGTTTGACGACGGGCTTCGGCATGTCGAACGGCGAGGGCCGCGGCGGCGTGCTCGGCGAGATGCCCTTCTGCGTCTCGGTGACCGACGGCGCGACGCTCGGCGAGGCCTTGGCGCGCGTCTCGGTGACCTCGGTGCGACGCGTGCCGACGCCAGGCTGCGTCTCGAGCACGCGCGCCGGCGCGAGCCGATCTTGCGTCTCGGGACGTCCGGTGCCGTCGAGATCGAGCTCGAGCTTCGGCGGACGCACGCTCAGCGGACGCGGCACCGTCGAGGGCGCCGGACGAGGAACCGGCATCGGCACCGAAGGACCTGCGGAAGCCATCGGCGGCACAGACGAAAGCGGCGGGGCCGCAGGCGGCGCAGCAGAGAGCGGCGGCGACGATCGCGCGCTCGGGGGGGTCGACGCCGGCATGCCCGCGTGCGCACGGATGGTCGCGAGCCGCGGCGAGGCGATCTTCGGCATGGGAGCCGCGGGCGGAGGAGCCGACGGAGCTTCGAGTGAAGGCGGCGGGAGCATCGCCGAGCTTGGCCCCGGCCCGCGCATGTCGAGTGGAGGACCGACGGCGACCGCGTCGCGTCGATCGGCGCGCACGTCGAGCACAGGCGCGAGGGCGATGGCGGTGACGAGCCGACCACTGACCGGTCCGTCGTTCGGGAGTGGCAGCGCCGGCGCGACCGCCATCCGCATCGGCGTCGGGTGGTAGTCGGGAGGCGCCGGCGGCACCGTCGGGACGCGCGGGAGACTGTCGTCGTCGAGACCTTCGGTGGTCGCCTCGTCGTCGGTGCGACCGACCGGACGACGCGAATCGATCTGCCTCACCGATTGCGGCGACACCTCGGGCTCGTGCGCGGGATCGTCGGGCACCGGGATTTCAAGGCCAAAATCGCCGCCGAGGTCGCCCGCGAGGAGCGGCTGCAGCGGGCTCGGCATCGGGTTCGGCGTCGGCATCGAGCGCATGACGGGAGAGGCGACGGGATGCTTCGGCGGCGGCCCTGGTGGTTTGCGCGCGACGGAGATCTCTTGCTTCGGCAACGACTCGGTCTCGACGTCTTCGAGCTCGATCGACGTCTCGGAGGGAGGTGCGACGGGCGTCGTCGGCTTCGGCGTCTCGGCGGCCGGCGGCGACGAGCTCTTCTCGGGCTTGGGAGGCGGCCTCGCGCCCGATGCTTCGACCAGCGTCGCCAACTCTGCGGCAGCCTTCGCGAGCTCGATGACGCGCGTGTCGGCTTCGACTTCCGAAGCGGCCGTCGCTGCCTTGCGGATCCAATTGACCGCGTCGTGGTATTCGCCACGTTTCCACAACGCCTCGGCGGTGGAGAGCGCCCAGGCCACGTCCTCCGGATCGTCCGAGTGCGGCTTGGGAATGAGCGACAGCGCGTCGACGCCGGACATTCGAGATGGGCCCTCGACCTAACGGGCTGTGCCCGCGGCCGCGCTTTGGAGGATAGCGCCCCTGGAAGCGCGGCGTGCGAATCGAATGAGCATCAGCACGAGAGAATTCGCGGCCGAGGGCAAAATGCCCAGTTCCATGCATCCATGATGGATTTTGCGGTGCTGGACGGTTGGTGACGGCGACGAAACGCTGCGGTCAGCCCGGATAGATGGAGCTGGCCCCGCCGTCGGAGGGGAGACCGACGTCGTAGAAGTAGCGCGCGCCGACGTTGAAGATGAAGGCCTTGCCGAACGGGTCGTCGCTCGGTGCGATGATCTCCTGACGGAAACCGGCGTCGATGGCGAACGAGCGATCGACGTAGCCGAGGCCCCACGAGATGGCGTGGCGCTTACTCCCTTGATCGTAGAGGTAGCCGAGCCGGAGCGGATAGTGGTCGGCGAGGAGGAGCTCGCCACCGAGCTGTGCTCGCGTCTTCCATGCACCCCACGTCGTCTTGTCGACGGCGAGCATGTTCCCTTCGAGCGTCGCGTCGCCGACCTTGAGCCCGAGCCCGCCACCGAACATCAGCGGCGCGAGCGCGTTCGAAGTGCTCGTCAGGTTGTAGCCGACAGCGCCGAGGCGAAGCGCCTCGGTGAGCGAGAAGGCGAGGCCGGCGTCGAAAGTGAAGGTCCGGTAGTTGGGATCGTCGGCGCTGCTGCGAGACACCGGGCCGACACCGAGCGGACCGACGCCGTCTTGGGTGACGCGGAGGTAGCGACCGGTGACGCCGAGGGCCGCCTTGTCGCCGAGCGGATACCCACCCGCCACCCGAACGTCGAGCGCACCGCGCTGGTAGCGATCGGAGTCGTTGCCGAGCGTCGTCTTGGTCGCGAGGACGCCGAGCGCGATGCGCGAGGTGATCGAGTCCATCACCGCGCCGCCGAACTGGAGCCGATGTGACTTGGTGTCGAGGCCGAAGAGACCCTCGAAGTGATAGACGTGCTGCGCCGCGAGATTGGCTGGATTCGAGGCGATCGCCGAGGTCGACCAGCCCCACGCCCGCGCCGCGCCACCCATCGCCAGCGTCCGCGGCTGCTCCACCTCGCCGTAGCCGTAGCCGTACTCCGGCGGCCGGTAGTCGTCGGCGAGCGCCGCGCTGGTGACGCTCGCGCCCGCGATCACGGTCGCGAAGACCGTCGCGAGCGAGCGCGCGCGCACTCTCATGGGCGGCGTGCGCGAAGGCCGACGGAGAAAGAGCATCGGCATCCCGTACCCCGAGGGAACCGGCCGGGCCCAATTTACGGTTTCAACAGCATCTCAGGCCTTTGCACCCGTTACGTCTGGGTTACGCCATCCCCATAACCTCGGCATCCAACTGCATAACCGCCATGGATTGACCCAGGCGCCAATTGCCAAAATCACCCAGCGCGCGTCATCACTCTTGACTCGACCGGGCGGTTTCATCCACAGGGCAGCGCTTTCCTGCGATCGCACGCAACTCCTCGGAATCTCACGGGAGTGACCCTATGCCACCCAAGGGTCTAGACGCGCGCCGGAAGCCGGTGCTACCTGGACTTCACATCGCGATCGTCACGAGCTGTTCTTCGTCGATGGCCGCAGGTCGAGATTCGTGACGATGAGACGTTCCGACGTCTGGTGATGACTTCGATACGCGGGGTGGGGTAGAGACGATTGCGCCGGTAGGCGGCTGGGGGTTCAAGGGAGACGCTCGGCGAGACAGTTGTAAGCCTTCGACACAACAGAGTTCGGTGCGCGCGAGCGCCAAACTCACGGCTGGAGAGCCAAAGCACAGCCTTTCGGGTTCGAGGACCCGCGGGCAGCGAGACACACCACTTTCCCACAGCCTGTGTACAGGTTGTGGATAGCGGAGTCGTGTCTCTTTCGTCGTCTGTTCAATTCGTGTTCTGGAAGGTCCGAGTCGCTTGGTTCGCTCGGGGCCTCTGAGGGTGAGACGACATGCAGGATGTCTGGGACGCAGCCATCGCCGAGCTACGCGGCAAGATGCCAGGGTCGTTCGACCGCTGGTTTTCTTCCGTTCAGTTCGATGGGCTGACCGACGGAGTGCTCCAGCTGCGGGCGCAGAACGCGTTCGTGCGCGATTTCGTCAGCGATCACTACCTGCCGACCTTGAAGGAGAAGCTCCGTGAGCGCACGGGGCTGACCATCGACGTCGCTTGGTCGATCGACGGCGAGCTCGCCACGCCGGTCTCTGCGCGTCCGTCCGATCCGCCGCGCCCGGAAGGCCGCATCTCGGTCCCGCCGCCGGCGACCCCGATGTTTCCCGAACCGATCCCGGCGACGAACGGTCACGCGCCCGTCGCCACTACCCACCCAGGCGCCACGGTCGAAGGTGGTGCGCCCGTCGCGCGTCCGTCGCCCGAGGGGCTCAACTCGAAATACATCTTCGCCAACTTCGTCGTCGGCACCTCCAACGAGCTCGCGCACGCGGCAGCGATGGCTGCGGCCGGCGCCGGCTCGGTTCGTCGCTACAATCCGCTCTTCATCTGCGGTGGCACCGGGCTCGGCAAGACCCACTTGCTGCACGCCGTCGGTCACCACCTGCACCAGTCGCGTCCCGGCTGCCGCATCGTGGTCGTGAGCGCCGAGGCGTTCACCAACGAGTTCATCGCCGCCATCGCCGCCAAAGAGATGGACGCCTTCCGCACGCGCTATCGCACGCAATGCGATCTGCTGCTGATGGACGACGTCCACAACCTCGCCGGTCGCGAGCAGACCCAGGAAGAGTTCTTCCACACGTTCAACGCGCTCCACAGCGCCGACAAGCAAATCGTCCTCACGAGCGATCGCTACCCGCACGAGCTCGAGCGCACGACCGAGCGTCTCGTCTCGCGTTTCACTTGGGGCCTCGTCGCCGACGTGCAGGTGCCGCAGCTCGAGACGCGCGTCGCCATCGTCCGCAAGAAGGCGCAGCTCGAGCAGCTCGACATCGACGACGAGGTGGCCGTCCTCCTCGCGCAGGCGATTCGCTCGAACGTCCGCGAGCTCGAAGGCGCGCTCATCCGATTGGCGGCGCAAGCCTCGATCCTCGGGCGTCGCATCGATCTCGAGTTCGCGCGCGGCGTCCTCGCCGCAGCCCTCCCCGCGCGTGCGGCGCCGGTCACGGTGGAAGACGTCGTTCGCGTCGTCTGCCACCACTTCAACTTGCGCTCCAGCGATCTGCTGGGGAAAGATCGCCACCGCAGCGTCGCCCAGGCGCGCCACGTGGCGATCTACCTCTGCCGTCAGCGGCTCAAGTGCAGCTACCCCGAGCTCGGTCGCCACTTCGGCCACCGCGATCACACCAGCGTGATGCACGCCGTGAAGAAGGTCGAAGCCTTGAAGGCGACCGATCCCGATCTGCGCGGTCACCTCGACGCCATCGAGCGCAAGCTCGGCAGCTAGCGAGAGTGCCGTGAGCGACAAGAAGGCCGCGACCGAACGGCTCGCGTCGATTCGACTGCTGCTGCGAGGAATGCGTCCGCCCGAGGGAAGCTCACCGGTGCTGCGCCTCGGTCCCTACGAGGTGACGGTCATCGGTGAGGCACGTCCCGAGACCTGGACGCCGGGCGTCGCGCGTCACGGCGATCTCGAAGCGGTGCACCGCGCGGCCGAACGGCAGGTCTTCACCATCGCCGCCACCCTCCGCGCCGATCCGGTCGTCGTCGAGGCGCACGTCGTCGGCGCGGTGCCCTCTTCGAGCCGTCCACCGCCCGCCTACTGATCGCCAGTCACAGCGGAATCACCGCGAAAACCGGGCGATATCTCGCATGCGCGAGGGTACGCACGTGTGTGCCGCGCGCGGCGTTCGATCCGTTTCGTGGGGTCGAGACGTATCTGAAAAACGATGCTTCCCTCGATGATCACCCCCGCGCAGCGCGAGATCGACGCGCCCGAGGGGGCCTCGTCGACGGTCGCCTTGAAGTCGTCGACGCCGATGCCCCTCCCCGTCCGCGGCGACCTCATCGCCGGCAAGTACATGGTCGAAGAGGTGCTCGGGCGCGGCGGCATGGGCGTCGTCCTCTCGGCGCGTCACCTCGATCTCGACAAGCGCGTCGCCATCAAGCTGCTGGTCGATTCGCGCGTACCGGGTGCGAGCACACGCTTCCTTCGCGAGGCGCGCGCAGCGGCGAAGCTCGAGAGCGATCACGTGGTCCGCGTCCTCGACGTCGGCACGCGCGAGGGCGGCGCGCCCTACCTGGTGATGGAGCGGCTCGTCGGCGACGACTTGGGCGAGCTGCTACGCACGCGCGGCGCGCTCTCGATCGGCACCGCCGTCGGCTACGTCCTCGAGGCGTGCGAAGCCCTCGCCGAGGCGCACG
>JANYDK010000064.1 GCA_025363655.1 Deltaproteobacteria bacterium
GAAGGTACGCCGCACTCGTTCGTCAACGGCCGCATCGTCAACGGCGCGGTGCCCTACGAGAAGTTCAAGAAGATCATCGACCAAGAGCTGGTGAAGGCCGAAGCCAAAGTGAAGGGCGGTACCAAGCTCGAGGACGTCTACGCCGAGACCGTGAAGGGTGGAAAAGGCGGGCCCTTGCCGCCGCTCGCCATCCCCGCGACCGCGCCGTGGAAGGGGGGCCGCGACGCCAAGGTCGTGATCCAAATCTTCAGCGATTTCCAGTGCCCGTTCTGCAAGCGCGCCGAAGTGCCGATGCCGGGACAAGACGGCAAGATCGATCCCAACGGGGCCGGTCTCGCGGCGGCGATCACCAAGTACGGCGACAAGATCAAGATCGTCTGGCGCAACTTCCCGCTCGGCTTCCACAACCGCGCAGAGCCCGTCGCCGAGTTCGCCGTCGAGGCGTTCAAGCAGAAGGGCAGCGACGGCTTCTGGAAGGCGCACGACGCTCTCTTCGACTCGCAGCCGAAGCTGGAAGACGCCGATCTCCAGGCGATCGCGACCAAGATCGGGATCGACTGGGCGAAGGCCAAGGACGCCATCGACAGCCACAAGTACAAGGCCGAGATCGACAGCGATCAAAAAGAGGGCGGCTCGGTCGGCGTGACCGGCACGCCTGGCTTCTTCATCAGCCCCATCGGCAAGCCCGGCAAGCTGCTCGTCGGTGCGCAACCGGCCGACGCGTTCTACGCGGCGATCGACGCGGCGTTGAAGTGACGTAACCGGTCGAAGACGAGGCTCTTTCGGGGCCTCGCCTTCGTTCCGGTGTGGAAAGCCGCCCATGTCCCGGGGCCCGCCTCGACGGCGTGGGCGTTTTTCATTAGGTAGTGATGTGTGTGATGTGTCTCTCGCGAGGGAGACGAGAAAAAGGAGACTCGAGATGAGCAACGTGATGAACAAGGGGACAGCCATCGTCGGCTTCGTCCTCGCCTTCGTCACGGGAGCCGGCTTCATGTATGCCGTCGACCGTGGCAATGTACCGAAGGACGACGTCGCAGCCGCCGACAAGGCGAAGGCTGCAGGCGCTGGTCTCTCCGGTGACTGGAAGCAAGATGGTCCGATCCCGCTGAGCGCCGCCGACCCCGTCGAGGGTCCGGTCGACGCGCCGGTGACGATCATCGAATTCAGCGACTATCAGTGACCGTTTTGTTCGAGGGTCGGTCCGACTCTCAAGCAGTTGATGACGGATTACGCGGGTAAGATTCGTATCGTTTGGAAGGATTTGCCGCTCGATTTTCACAAGAATGCGATGCCAGCGGCGGTGGCGTCCCGGGTCGTCTTCCTCGCGAAGGGCAGTGAAGCCTTCTGGAAGATGAACGAGAAGATCTTCGCCGGGCAGTCGCAGCTCTCCGACGAGAGCTACAAGAAGTGGGCAGCGGAGCTCGGGGTCACCAGCGCCGATTTCGACAAATTCAAGGTCGAGGCGGAGAAGAAGGTCACCGCCAACCTCGAGGACTCGAAGAAGTACGGCATCCAAGGGACGCCCAACTTCCTCATCGACGGTGAGCCGCTCACGGGCGCGCAACCGGTCGACAAATTCAAGGCGGTCATCGACGCGCACTTGAAGAAGGCCGAAGAGCTCAAGGGCAAGGGCATCGCGGCGAACATGATGTACGTCGAGATGACCAAGGCGTACTTCAACGCGCCGAAGGCTCCCGAGCCGACCGCCAAGGGCGACGACAAGCCCCCCGCGGAAGAGCCGGACGATCCGACGGTGTGGAAGGTCGACATCGCGGGCTCGCCGATCAAGGTCGGCATGGGCACCGACTGGAAGAAGAAGGCGGCGCTCGTCACGATCGTCACCTACAGCGACTTCCAATGCCCCTTCTGCAAGCGCATCGAACCGGCGCTGGCGCAGGTGGCCAAGGAGTACGGCGACAAGGTCGCGTTCGTCTGGAAGAACTTCCCCCTCGGCTTCCACAACCGCGCGATGCCGGCGGCGATGGTCGCGCTCGAGGCCCGGAAAGAGAAGGGCGACGAGGGCTTCTGGAAGGCCCACGACAAGCTCTTCGACATCCAGCCGAAGCTCGAAGACGCCGATCTCGAAGGCGCAGGCAAAGACCTCGGTCTCGACGCCGCCAAGGTGTCGGCCGCGATCAAGGGCCTGATGTACAAGGACGACATCCAAAAGGACATGGACCAGGGTGGTGACCTTCACGTCGAAGGTACGCCGCACTCGTTCGTCAACGGCCGCATCGTCAACGGCGCGGTGCCCTACGAGAAGTTCAAGAAGATCATCGACCAAGAGCTGGTGAAGGCCGAAGCCAAAGTGAAGGGCGGCACCAAGCTCGAGGACGTCTACGCCGAGACCGTGAAGGGTGGAAAAGGTGGGCCTCTGCCGCCGCTCGCCATCCCCGCGACCGCGCCGTGGAAGGGGGGTCGCGACGCCAAGGTCGTGATCCAGGTCTTCAGCGACTTCCAGTGCCCGTTCTGCAAGCGCGCCGAAGTGGCGATGCCCGGACAAGACGGCAAGATCGATCCCAACGGGGCCGGCCTCGCCGCAGCGATCGCCAAGTACGGCGACCAGCTGAAGATCGTCTGGCGCAACTTCCCGCTCGGCTTCCACAACCGCGCAGAGCCCGTCGCCGAGTTCGCCGTCGAGGCGTTCAAGCAAAAGGGCAACGACGGCTTCTGGAAGGCGCACGACGCGCTCTTCGACACGCAGCCGAAGCTGGAAGACGCCGACCTCCAAGCCATCGCGACCAAGCTCGGGATGGACTGGGCGAAGGCCAAGGACGCGATCGACAGCCACAAGTACAAGGCCGAGATCGACAGCGATCAAAAAGAGGGCGGCTCGGTCGGCGTGACCGGTACGCCTGGCTTCTTCATCAGCCCCGTCGGGAAACCCGGGAAGCTTCTTGTCGGCGCGCAGCCGGCAGACGCTTTCTACGCGGCGATCGACGCGGCCTTGAAGGGCGCGAAGTAGCTCGAAGTCGGTCGTCGTAGCTCACGACGAGCGCCCACGACGAGCGAGAAAAGCGGGGGTGGGAGGGCATCGGCTCTCCCACCCTTTTTTTCGACGACCACTGTCCCTCTGTCTGCATCTCTATCTCTCGCTGCCAGCTCCGGCGGCTCCCGACTCCCATGGCAGATCGTCGCAACCGCCCGCTCATCGTCGCCGCGCTCATGCTCGCCCTCTTCACCGCGGCGCTCGAGGCGACCGTGGTCTCGACAGCGATGCCGACGGTCGTGCGCGAGCTCGGCGGGCTCTCGCTCTACGCGTGGGTGTTCAGCGCCTACACGCTCGCCTCGACGGTGATGGTGCCGCTCTTCGGCAAGCTCTCCGACGTCTACGGTCGCAAGCCGGTGATGCTCTTCGGCATCGCGCTCTTCCTCGTCGGCTCGATGCTGAGCGGGCAGGCGGCGACGATGAATCAGCTCATCGTCTTCCGCGTCGTCCAAGGCCTCGGCGCCGGTGCGATGCAGCCGATGGCGATGACCATCGTCGGCGACATCTTCGATCTCTCCGAACGCGGCAAAATGCAGGGTTATTTTGGCGCGGTTTGGGGCCTCGCCGGGCTCGTCGGGCCCTTCGTCGGCGCGCTCATCGTCCGCGTCGCCTCATGGCGATGGATCTTCTACATCAACGTCCCCTTCGGCGTCGCCTCCGCGGTCATCTTGATGGCGGCGTTCCACGAAAAGGTCGAGCGCCGCAAACGCACGCTCGATCTCGCGGGAGCGATGGTCCTGACGGGCGCGATCGTCGCGCTCCTGCTCGGGACGCAGGGGCTCCATCCGGCGCCGCTGATCGCGCTCGCCTGCGTCCTGACGGCGCTCTTCATCTACATCGAGAGCCGCGCCGTCGAGCCGATCCTTCCGCTCGGGCTCTTCAAGAGCCGCGTCATCGCCGTCTCCAGCATCACCAGCGCGCTCGCCGGCGCGGCGATGTTCGCCACCATCACGTTCGTGCCGCTCCACGTGCAGGGCGTCCTCGGCGGGAGTCCGAGCGACGCCGGCGCCGCCATCGGTCCGATGGTCGTGGCGTGGCCGATTTGCAGCGCGATCGGCGGCCGTCTCCTCGTCCGCGTCGGCTACCGGCCGATCATCCGCTTCGGAATGCTGCTCGTGGCGCTCTCGGCGATCGCGCTCCCTTTGCTCCTGCGGCCCGGCACGCCGGTGATGGTCGCGCGCCTCGTCTCCATCGGCTTCGGCGCCGGGCTCGGCTTCTCGCAGACCGCGGTGATGATCGCCGTGCAGACGAGCGTCGGCTGGGAGCAGCGCGGCGTCGCCACCGCGAGCACGCTCTTCTTCCGCAGCATCGGCAGCACCCTCGGCGTCGGCGCGCTCGGCGCGGTGCTCGCGGCCACGTTTCGCCGTTCGATGAGCAGCGTTTCCGAGGAGACGGTCAACCGCATGCTCGGCCCCGAGCGCTCGCAGATCGACCCGGCCGTCCTCCACTCGCTCGGCACCACGCTGCAAGAGGGGCTCACCACCATCTTTTGGGCGGTCGCCGCGATCGGGGTCGCTGGCTTCGTTGCAGGCCTATTTTTCCCGTCGATTTCGCTTCGACCTGCCGCTGCGCCCGCGCCACCCACGGCGGCCGACGACAAGGTCGGGAGCGAAGCACCGACCGCGCCGGCGTCCTGACGCTCTCCGCGCGCCCTCTGCGCGGACGTGCGGACGTGATATGAACGGCGGCGAATGGCGCGCGCTCGACTCGTCTCGCTCACGGTCTCCTCGATGCACGCCGTGGCACTCGCACTCGCCGTCGCGATGGCCGCGGGCTGCGCGGGCTCGGTGCAGAGCAACCCTCGCACCGTCCTCCGCGCCTACGCCGAGGCGCTCGGTGATGGTCGCGCCGACGATGCCTACGCGCTCCTCTCCGACGACGCCAAGCGCAGCATCTCCCCGGAAGCGTTTCGGACGCTGGTGAAGCAGAACAAGGCCGAGGCGCTCGAGCTCGGAAAGTCGCTCTCCCGTCCGACCGACGATCCGTACGTCACTGCGCAAGTGCCGCTCGCCACCGGCGAAACCCTGACGATGGTGCTCGAAGATGGCCGTTGGCGCATCGATGGCGCCGCCCTCGACTTCTACTCGCAGGCGACCCCGAAGCAGGCAGTGCTCGGCTTTCTCCGTGCCTTCGGTCGTCGCCGTTGGGACGTGCTCCTTCGCTACACGCCCGACGCGCGCAAAGAAGGCCTCACCGAAGAGCGACTCAAGGCCGCGTGGGGGGAGGGCAAGCCCGAGGGCAAGCGCATCGAAGAGGCGGTCGAAGCCATTCGTCAGTCGATCGCCACTGCGGTCTTCGAAGAGACGGGCGATCGCGCGACGATGAGCTACGGCTCGGCCGGCGTGGTCCTCTTCCTCCGAGAGCGCGGCGCCTGGAAAATCGAAGACCTTCGCTGAGCCGCCGGGCCCGATGTCAGTTGCCCGCCTGATCGCTTCGCTGACGTGTCTCGCGCTCGTCGTCTCGGCGAGCACGTTCTCCGCTTCGGCACGTGCGGGCGAGGGCACGGAGGCCGTCGTGCCCAGGCCGAGGTTCGGCGCGCGCGGCCCCGCGATCGTCTCGATCGAGAACGTCTTCGGGTACAGCACGCAGGAGTTCCACGCGACGAACGCCAGCGGAACGCGAAGCATCGACCACGTCGGCTTCACGCCCGGCGGCATCGTCGGACTCTCCCTCGGAATCCACGGCGTCACCTCCCACTTCACCTACGGCGCCACCTTCGGCTACTGGGGCGCGCATTCGACGAACGACGACGGCAGCGCGAAGACGGCGAAGATCTTCCACCTCGGTCCGCGCCTTGGCTACGCCTTCGCCGTCAACGACAACGTCGGATTCTGGCTGCGTGGAGGCCCCACCCTCTACGTCTTCGACCAGTACCTCGTCGACGGCACCATCACAGCGTTCGACGTCTCGCTCGACGCCTATTTCGTCTACTCGCCGACGCCGCATTTCGGCGTGATGATCGGCCCGAGCTTCGACTTCAGCGTCCTCGGCCACGTCCACGAGAACGGTCCTCGTGGCGGGAGCTCCGACGACATTCGCTTCAAGACGCTCAGCCTCGACGTCGGGCTCCTCTCGGATTTCTGATGCCCTCGCGATCGCCGCCTTCGCCGCTCTTCGCGCTCGCACTCGTGCTCGCAGTCGCGCTCGTGACCAGCACGTCGATGGCGCAGACCACCGAGACCACCGAGGCCACTCCCCGTCCGTTCGGCGAGCGTCATCGCACCATTTTCTCGATCGAGAACGTCGGCGGCTTCCTCCATGTCCAGGAGCGTTTGCCCGACCAATCTCTCTCGAGTGGCGTCAACCACTTCGGGACCTTCGTGGTCGCGCCGACCAGCCGCGTCGGCATCCATCGAGTGGTCGGCAAAGGCTTCACGCTCGGCACCGGCTTCACGCTCGGCGATTTCACCGATCACGGGACCAACGCCTCGCTGACGATTTGGGCACTCGCGCCGCGCGTCGGCTACGTCGCGCCCCTCGGCACCCACGCTTCGCTCTGGTTGCGCGGCGGGCTCACGTACTTCCACGCCTCTGCCCGCAGCGCCGACTATTGGCAGGTCGCCCCGGCGGCCGAGGTGTTCCTCGTGCTCACTCCGTTCGATCACTTCGGCGTCATGCTCGGCCTCGTCGCCGAGGTCGGCGTCGCAGGGAAACGGGAGCTCCCCGGCTCGTACCCGTCGATGTCGGCGTCGGAGTACCGCTACTCGACGTACGGCCTCTCGCTCGGCTTCCTCTTCGACTTGTGAGCGACCGGTAGCTGCTACGGCTTCGACAACTGAAGAATGATCTCGCTCTTGCGCACGAGGCCGAGCTCGGTGCGCGCGACGTGCTCGACGGCGCCGATGTCGTCCTTCAACTGATGCACCTGCCCGCGCAAACGTCCGATTTCTCGCTCGAGGGCGAGGTTTTCGCCTTCGACCTGTTCGAGGTCGCGCTCGAGGGAGCGGAGGCGCGGCAGGCCCTGGGGCTCGAAGACGAGGACCGGGACGCCGACGACGGCGATCGCGAGGATGAGCAGCGGCAATGCGTCACGGCTGGCCGAGGCGAGCCGCGTGCGCAAAGGAACGCCCGAGCCGCGCCGCTCGCGCCCAGTGAAGGCGATCGACAACTGCGAGGACGTCGAGGACTCGTCCTTGTCCCTCGCGCGCGGGCGCGGGGCTCCGCGTGCATTGGCGGGGAGCGGTGGCATCGCTTCGGACCATGCCACGTCGCGGCGTTTTCGGCGTAATTCTCGGGCGAGATCGTCCAAAATGCACGAAGCACTTCGGGGAGCACTTACGGAAGTGACGCGAGCCGGAACGTGACGACGTCGCCTGGACGCCTCCGCGCGAGGAGGTCACAGGCGGCTCGTTCGAGGACGGCGACGACTGGATATCCACCGACCGTCGGACCATCGGGCCCGAGGACGATCGGTCGGCCATCGGGAGGAAGCTGGATGGCGCCTCGAAGCGTCGGTCGTGATCGCGGGGAGCCCTGACGGAGCGTCTCGGCGAGTCGCTTCAGCGGCAACGAGTCCGCGTGGAGCCGCGTCCCGACGCGATCAGACCGAGAATCGACGGTGAAACGCTGCTCGATGAGCTCGAGGCCGAGGCCGAGCTCGCGAGACCCGCGTGCCGTCGGGATGCAGTTGAGCGGCTCGTCCAGGTGCGCGGGAATGTCTTCGCGACAACCACCCAGCGGGCGAGAGGTCGAACCGATGGCGAGCACGTCCCCGCGACGAAGCGCGCGCCCTTCGAACCCACCGAATCGACCGGGCAAGCACGTTCCCCGTGCGCCGAGCACCATGGGTAGGTCGAGGCCGCCTCGTATCGCGAGATAGCGCACCGCGCGCGTACCGACAGGCAAAGACCAACTCTCGCCGTCGACGAGCGAGACCGGCGATGCGCCATCGAGCGAGATCATGACGTCACCGTGCGCGCGAAAACGAGCGCCGTAGAGCGGGAGCTCGATCACCGCATCGTCGTCTTCGCCACCGACCGCAGAGAGCGCCGCGCGCATCGCCTCTCGATCCGCCGCCCCCGACGCCGGCACGCCGAGTGACGCCAGCCCCTCGCGCGGCGCGCTCTGCGCGGTCACCGACGGACCGATGGCGAGCACCTCGAGAGCGCTCATCGTCGGCGCACGAAGCGAACGCGATCGCCCGACAAAAATAGGCTCGGCGGCGATCGCCCGGCATCGAAGGGTCGAACGTCCATCGCGCGGCCGAGGAGGTGCCACCCGCCCGGCGACTCCATCGGATAGATCGCCGTCATGTCCTCGGCGATGGCCACGCTCCCCGCCGGCACGCGCACCCGAGGCGTCGCCCGCCGCGGCAATCGCAACCTCGGTTCGACCGACTGGAGATAGGCGAACCCCGGAAGAAATCCGACCATCGCCACCACGTAGGTGGTGTCTGCGTGCAGTCGAATCACCTCGTCGACGGAGAGCCCGCAGGCCGAAGCAACCTCGACGAGATCGGGCCCGTCGTAGTGAACGAGCACCTCGTGCAAGCGGACGGAGATCTCGGCGTCGCGTGGCGCACCACCTTTCGCCAGCTCTTCTCGTACGAGCTCCGTGATCCGCGTGCGCATCCTCGCGTGGGTGCTCGCGTGGGTGCTCGCGAGGTGGACGAGCACCGTCTCCCAACCGGCCACGCAGTCGAGGATCGCGGGCTCGCGCATCGCCCGAAGGCGTCGCGCGAGGTGCTGCGCCCATTGCAGATCGGGCCGCGGGAGAAGCACTTCGAGCGCGCGATCGCCATAGGGGACTACCGCGTCCGCGCTCATCACTGCAACGCACCTTCCTCGCGCATCACCTCTCGCACCGCTCGCGCGATCTCCACCGCATTGGGCGTGTCGCCGTGCACGCACAGCGTCTGATAGCGCGACCGTCGAAGCAACGTTCGCGCTTGTTTTGCTGCCTCTTTCGGATCTTCGAGCACCGCCCCCGGGCGCCCGCGGGGACGGAGCACGTCGCCGTCGTAGGCACGGTCGGCGAAGCCCTCGACGAGGTAGTGCGACGATGCGAGCTGGTAGAGGGCGCCGCGGTCCTCGCCGACGAAGGCGATGTCGCCAAAAACGGTGCGGGAGACCTCGACGAGGACGCGGGCTCGCGCTTCGTCGGTGCGGACGTCGTGATAGAGCGCTCCGTGCGGTTTGAGGGCCACGACGCTGGCTCCGAGCTCCGTCGCGATCGCCTGGAGCGCTCGGCACTGCGCGAGGAGGCTCGTGCGCAAAGCTTCGTCGTCGAGCTCGTCGAGGTTCATCGACGTGCGCCCGAAGCCTGCCCGATCGGGATAGCTCGGATGCGCCGCGAGCCGACAGCCGGAAGCCAAGGCCAAGGCACAGGCCCTGCGCATGCTCGCTTCGTCTCCCGCGTGACCACCGCAGGCGACGTTGGCCAGGGTCGCCAGTCGATAGAGCTCGATGGGCTCGTCCGGCAGCTCGCCCAGATCGACATTGAGGCTGACGTTCAGGGGTTGCACGTTTCCGCGGGACATACTACTAACTCCGCCCTCATCCGCCGACCGGCCGACACTGAGAAAGACTCCGATGTACATCACCCTCTCCAAGAAGCCCCGCAAGACCAACCGCACCAAGACGAAGCGCTATCGCGCCAAGCTCGCCCGCAAGCAGGTCAAGCGCCTCGCGCGTATGGCGAAGTAGTCTCACCCCGGCGGTCTCACCCCGCCTATGGGCGGGGCCCTCAAGCTGGGGCGGACCGACAGTCAGTTCGACGTTGGATGAGACGAGGTGATTTCGATCGCCTCGTCTTCGTTTTTTGTCGCGGCCGCCCGCGCCCGCGCTCCGGCGCCCATGCCCTTTCATCCCGCGCCGAGGGCGATTAGCCAGGGCCATGCTCGACGACGAACTCCGTGAATCGCTCACGTTCGACGACGTCCTCCTCGTTCCGGCCTACAGCGAAGTCCTTCCCGCGCAGGTCGACGTCCGCTCGCGGCTGACGCGCAAGTTGGAGCTGAACATCCCGCTGCTCTCGGCGGCGATGGACTCGGTCACCGAGGCGCGCACCGCGATCACCATCGCGCGCGAGGGTGGCATCGGCATCGTCCACAAGAACCTGACGCCGTCCGAGCAGGCGAAAGAGGTTTTGCGGGTGAAGCGTGCCGAGAGCGGCATGGTGCTCGATCCGATCACCGTGACGCCGGAGATGAGCCTTCGCGACGCGCTCGAGGTGATGCGGCGGCACGACATTTCCGGCCTCCCCGTCGTCAACGAAGGAGGCGGCGATAGGCCGGTCGGCATCCTCACCTCGCGCGACATCCGCTTCGAGAAGCGGCTCGATCAGCCGGTGTCGTCGCTGATGCAGCGCGAGCTGGTGACGGTGCCGCCGGGCGTGAACCTCGAGCGCGCACGCGAGCTCCTCCACAAGCACCGCATCGAGAAGCTGCTGGTGGTCGATCCGCACTCGGGCAAGCTGGTCGGGCTCATCACGGTCAAAGATCTCAGCCAGGCCGAGCGCAATCCCAACGCCAACAAGGACGACAAAGGTCGTTTGCGTGTCGGCGCTGCCATCGGCCCCGGTGCCGATCGCGAAGAGCGGGTGCACGCGCTGGTCTCCGCGGGGGTCGACGTCCTCGTGGTCGACACGGCGCACGGTCACAGCAAGGGTGTCATCGACGCGGTACGCGCGACCAAGGCGGCGTTTCCTCACGTCGAGATCATCGCCGGCAACGTCGCCACCGCAGAGGGCACCGAAGCCCTCATCGAAGCAGGCGCCGACGGCGTGAAGGTCGGCATCGGGCCGGGCTCGATTTGCACCACCCGCGTCGTCGCCGGCGTCGGCGTCGCGCAGCTGTCGGCGATTCGTGACTGCGTCGCGGTCGGCGACAAGCGCGGGGTCCCGATCATCGCCGACGGTGGCGTGAAGTTCTCGGGCGACGTCACCAAGGCGATCGCCGCTGGTGCTTCCTGCGTGATGATCGGCTCACTCTTCGCGGGCACCGACGAAGCGCCGGGCGATCTCGTCCTCTACCAAGGCCGCACGTTCAAGGTCTATCGCGGCATGGGCTCGCTCGGCGCGATGAAAAAGGGCTCGCGCGATCGCTACGGCCAAGGCGGCACCGCCGACGAGAAGCTCGTCCCCGAAGGCATCGAAGGTCGCGTTCCTCATCGCGGCTCGCTTCGCGGCATTTTGTACCAACTGGTGGGCGGGCTCCGCTCCGGCATGGGATACACGGGCAGCGCCAACATCCACGAGCTCCGCACCAAAGCGAAGTTCGTGCGCATCACCAGCGCGGGGCTCAAAGAGAGCCACGTCCACGACGTCATGATCAGCGAAGAAGCGCCGAACTACCGCTCTTCGTAGCGGCCTCGACGGCTTCGCGCGAACGCGAAGTCGATGATGAAAGAGCCAAGATCTTCTCTCCGGTTGGGTCGTAAGATGCCGCCCGGGGGGATTCATGAAGCGAGGACTCGCCATCGGGTTGGCTGCGGGTGTGATGTTGCTCACGGCGCCGCGGCAGTCGCAGGCGTTCTGCGGTTTCTACGTCGCGCCGACCGACGCGCCGCTGGTGGCCGATGCGACGATGGTCTCGCTCATGCGCCAGGGCTCGCGCACCGCGATCACGATGTCGAACAACTACAAGGGGCCAGCGGCCGACTTCGCGATGGTCGTGCCGGTGCCGGTTGTGCTGCAGAAAGAAATGGTGAAGACGCTCCCTCCGGACGTCTTCCAGAAGCTCGAAGCGCTCTCGGCCCCGCGCCTCGTCGAATATTGGGAGCAGGATCCCTGCTACGAGCCGCCGCAGACCGAGGGAAAACACGCCTCCAAGAAGAAGTCGGACGCGCCTGGCTCCGGCGGGTCGGCGCAGAACACGGCCGCGGTGAAGATCGAGGCGCAGTTCGCGGTCGGTGAGTACGAGGTCGTCGTCCTCTCGGCGACCGAGTCGGATGCCCTGGAAAAGTGGCTGATCGACAACAAGTACAATATCCCCAAGGGTGCCTCGTCGGCCCTCGCGCCGTACATCAAAGAGCAGCAGAAGTTCTTCGTCGCCAAGATCGACATCACCAAGGTGAAGCTCGACGACAAGGGCGTGGCGGTGCTCTCGCCGCTGCGTTTTCACTACGAATCGTCGGACTTTCGGCTGCCGGTGCGGCTCGGACTCCTCAATGCGCAGGGCAAGCAAGACCTCATCGTCTACGTCCTCGCGACGAACCAGCGCTACGAGGTCGCCAACTATCCGAACGTCACCGCGCCGACCAACATCGACGTCAGCGACGAGACGCGCAACTCGTTCAACTCGTTCTATGCGGCGCTCTTCGACGCCACGGTCGAGAAGTCGGGAGGCAAGGCGATCGTCACCGAGTACGCATGGATGAGCAACTCCTGCGATCCGTGCCCGACGCCTCCGCTCGGCGACCGCGAGATCTCTCTCCTCGGCGGCGACGCGCTCCTCGGCATGGCGAGCGCGGATGGCGACGCCGGGGCAGGCGTCATCACCGGGAACCCGGGCGGGGGTTACTACGGTGGCGGTTCGTCGATCGTGCTGACACGCCTCCACGCGCGCTACGACGCGACCACGCTCACCGAAGATCTCGTCTTCCGCGCCGCCCAACCGATCGTCGGTGGGCGCGAGTTCGTCGTCGATCAAGCCACCGGCGCGCTCGAAAAGGGCGCGCAGGGGAGCTCGATGAACAACTTCCAAGCGCGCTACGCCATTCGACATCCGTGGTCCGGAGCGATCGCCTGCGCCAAGCCGCGACGCGGCGTTTGGGGCGGCAAACCTGGTGGATATGCGCCACCGCTCCCTCCCGCGACGGGGCTCGCGGCGGCCAAGCGCGACGTCCAACTCAGCTCCTACATCGTCAGCAGTGCGGCCGATCTCGGCATCAAGCTCGACGCTCCGCCGGCCGGCGCGAAGCCCCCTCCGCCTCCACCTGCGCCGTTCCCCTGGGGGTGGCTGGCGGTCGCCGGAGCGCTCGTCGTCGTCATCAGCGGCGCCGCCTACGCGGCCTCACGAAAATACCAAGTGTAAGAATCGGCCCGCACGCGCCGTTTTCCGGCTCGTGGACAGATCGTTTCGCCGCGCGACGCGTACGTCTTCGCATCGTCGCGACATTGCGTCCCAGTTCGTGTCCCAATTCACGGCCCGTGTCGCGTTTCAATTCGACAGAGAAATCCATGGAAAACGTCATCGACGACAGCACCCTATTCGAGTGACCATGCACCCTCGGGTGAGGAACACGAGGAGGGGCACGTGAAGATTGCCAAGCTCGCGCGGATGTCGCTGCTCGGTTTGCTCGGTGTGACCGCGGCAGGGCTCGTCGCCCCACGTGAGGCGCAGGCCTTCTGCGGCTTCTACGTCTCGCCCGGCGATCAGCCGCTGGTCAACGACGCGACGATGGTGGCGCTGATGCGTGACGGAACGCGCACCGTCATCAGCATGTCGAACAACTACAAGGGCCCGGCGAGCGACTTCGCGATGGTCGTGCCGGTGCCGGTGGTGTTGTCGAAAGAGACGGTGAAGACGCTCGACAAGGGCATCTTCCAAAAGCTCGAGCGTCTCTCGGCCCCGCGCCTCGTCGAGTACTGGGAGCAAGACCCATGTGCCCCGATGCTCGAGTACGACAAGGCGAGCGGCGGCGGTGGCGGCTTCGGCAAGAAGTACAAGAAGGGCGCCAAGGACGACGACGGCGCCGAGCTCGGCGTCAAGATCGAGGCGCAGTTCACCGTCGGCGAGTACGAGGTGCTGATCCTCAGCGCCACCCAGAGCGACGGCCTCGAGAAGTGGCTGATCGAGCACAAATACAACATCCCGAAGGGTGCAGCACTCGCGCTCGCGCCGTACATCAAAGAGCAGCAGAAGTTCTTCGTCGCCAAGGTCGACATCAAGAAGGTGGCGATGGATTCGAAGGGCGCGGCGATCCTCTCGCCGCTCCGCTTCAACTACGAAACGCCCGATTTTCGCCTCCCGGTGCGCCTCGGGCTCCTCAACGCCGGCGGCAAGCAAGACCTCATCGTCTACGTCCTCGCGAAGGACAAGCGCTACGAGGTCGCCAACTATCCGAACGCCTTCATCCCCACCAACCTCGAGGTGGCCGACGCCACGCGCGAGTCGTTCGGGCCCTTCTACGCCACGCTCTTCGACGCCGCGCTCGCCAAGTCGGGAGGCAAGGCGGTGATCACCGAGTACTCGTGGTCGGCCGGCTCGTGCGATCCGTGTCCGGTGCCGCCGCTCGAAGACAACGACGTGGCGACGCTCGGAGGCGACGTCCTTTTCAAGATGACCACCACCGGCGCCAACGCCGATGGCGACGACAAGGGCGGATACTACGGAGGAACGACGAGCAACGTCGTCCTCACGCGCCTGCACGCCCGCTACGACGCGGCCACGTTGACCGATGATCTCGTCTTCCGCGCGGCCGACGGCGTCGTCGGAGGGCGGGAATTCGTGGTCGATCCGGCGACGGGCGCGCTCGAGAAGGGGGCCGTGAAGTCGAGCGAGAACAACTTCCAAGGCCGCTACATCATCCGCCACGCGTGGACGGGGAAGATCGAGTGCGACGCGCCGAGGCGACACATCTGGGGCGGTCCACCGGGGAACCCCGATGGTCCTCCGCAGACGAAGGCAGCGACCGACCTCGCGGCGACTCCGCGCGGTGCGGTGCAGCTGGCGAGCCTCGTCGTCTCTGGCCTCGACGATCCGAAGAGCTGGGACGTCGCCGCCGGTGGCAAGGCCGCGCCGAGCCCAAGCGCGAATCCGAGCACGAATTCCAGTGCCAATTCGAGCGCCAAGCCGAGCGCCAATGCGGGCCCGAGCAGCTCGTCGCCGCCAGGTAGCCTCGCCGGACCGGCTGCGCCGCCCGAGAAGAAAGCATGTGGTTGCAGCGTCGTCGGCGCGCGCGATGGGCTCGACGTCGCCATCGGCTTCGGCGGCGTCGTCTTCGGCATCGGCATCTTCGCGCGCCGTCGATTCAGGTCACGAAAGCCGCGCACGTAGCTACGTGGATGTGAAGAACGAGTCGTGACGAATTCTGACCGAGGTCGTGGGCGCATCCGTCGATGCGCGAGAGGGTAGGAAGAACCATGCGTACTTTAGCTGGATCCGGGGCTCGACTCGGAGGCAAGTTGGCTCTCTCGGCGCTCGCGCTGCTCGCCGTCACGGCGTCGGCTCCGCGTGATGCCGATGCGTTCTGCGGCTTCTACGTCGCACCTGGCGACGGCCCTCTGTACAGCGATGCGACGATGGTGGCGCTGATGCGCGAAGGCACGCGCACCGTCATCAGCATGTCGAACAACTACAAGGGCCCGGCGAGCGACTTCGCGATGGTCGTGCCGGTGCCGGTGGTGTTGCAGAAGGAGAACGTGAAGACACTCCCGGTCGACATCTTCCAGAAGCTCGAGGCGCTCTCGGCGCCGCGGCTCGTCGAGTACTGGGAGCAGGATCCGTGCATGCAGATGGGCTACGAGGACGACATGAAGGCGAGCGCGGGCGGCGCCGCGCCCATGGCCGCCGCCGAGAGCGCGGGTCCCAACAAGAAAGATTACGGCGTCAAAATCGAGGCGAGATTCTCGGTCGGCGAGTACGACATCCTCGTCCTCAGCGCCAAAGAGAGCGATGGTCTCGAGAGCTGGCTTCGCGACAACAAGTACAGCATTCCCGCCGGCGCCTCGGCCGCGCTCGCGCCGTACATCAAAGAGCAGCAGAAGTTCTTCGTCGCCAAGGTCGACATCAAGAAGGTGCGGATGGATCAGCAGGGCGTGGCGGTGCTCTCGCCGCTGCGCTTCAACTACGAGACGCAAGACTTCCGTCTGCCGGTGCGGCTCGGCCTCCTCAACGCCAAGGCCAAGCAAGACCTCATCGTCTTCGTCCTCGCGCAAGGCAAACGCTACGAGACGGCGAACTATCCGAACGTCTTCATCCCCACCAACATCGACGTCACCGAGGCGACGCGCAACGCCTTCGGGCCCTTCTACGCGACGCTCTTCGACGCCACCATCGCCAAGGCCGGCGGCAAGGCGATCGTCACCGAGTACGCGTGGGAGAGCAGCTCGTGCGATCCGTGCCCGACGCCTCCGCTCGAAGATCCCGAGATCGCCACGCTCGGCGGTGACGTGCTCTACGGCATGGGCGCGCCGCAGCCGATGCCCGGCGGACCGATGGGACCGGGCGGGCCCAACGGCGGACCGATGGGCGGCTACTACGGCGGCGGCGGCAGCGGCGTCGTCCTCACGCGCCTTCACGCGCGCTACGATCAGAACACGCTCACCGACGACATCGTCTTCCGCGCGGCCGAGCCGGTGGTCGGCGGTCGCGAGTTCATGACCGATGGCAAGGAGCTGGAGAAGGGCGCGAAGACCGACTCCTACAACAACTTCCAAGGTCGCTACGCCATTCGTCACCCGTGGACGGGGCCGATCAACTGCTCGAACCCGCAACGCGGAATTTGGGGCGGTCCGCCCAACGGCAACGGCAACATGACGCCGGTGCCGGCGACCAACTTGGCGGCGGCGCCTCGCGGAGATCTCAAGCTCGCCGACCACGTCACGCGCGGCCTCGACGACGTCGACTCCTACGACCAAGCCGTCAAGTACGCCTACTCGGGCGGGCAGGGCGCGCCGCCTCCGCTGAAGAGCCGCGCGTGCGGTTGCACCCTCCCCGGCGGTGACACCTCGTGGACTCTCGGCGCCGGGCTCGGGAGCGTTGCGCTCGTCGCCGCCGCACTCCGTCGCCGTCGCCGTCGTCACTGAGCGCGCGTGCGCCGGTCGGGTCTCGAGATCTCGAAGAACACATCACGAGGTAATGTCATGCGTCGCACTGGAAAATTCGGTCTCTTCGCCCTCGCCGCGGCTGCCTTCGTGCTCGGCACCACCGCCGAAGAGAAGCGCGCCGAAGCCTTCTGCGGCTTCTACGTCTCGCCGGGCGACAAGCCGCTCTACAACGATGCCTCGATGGTGGCGCTGATGCGCGACGGCACCCGCACCGTCATCAGCATGTCGAACAACTACAAGGGCCCTGCGACCGACTTCGCGATGGTCGTGCCGGTGCCGGTCGTGTTGCAGAAAGAGAACGTGAAGACCCTCACCAAGGACATCTTCACGCGTCTCGAGCAGCTCTCGGCGCCGCGGCTCGTCGAGTACTGGGAACAAGATCCCTGTCCCAAGCCGTACAACGGTCCGTACCCGACGATGGCGCCTCCGCCGATGGCCAAGAGCGCCGGCGCGCCCAAGCCGACCACCGTCGACAAGGCGAAGGACTACGGCGTCAAGATCGAGGCCCAGTTCAGCGTCGGTGAATACGAGATCTTGATGCTCAGCGCCAAGCAGAGCGACGGGCTCGAGAGCTGGCTGCACGACAACAAGTACAACATCCCGCAAGGCGCCTCGTCGGCCCTCGCGCCGTACATCAAAGAGCAGCAGAAGTTCTTCGTCGCCAAGGTCGACATCAAGAAGGTGCAGCTCGACGCGCAGGGCGTGGCCGTCCTCTCGCCGCTCCGTTTTTCGTACGAGACACCTGATTTTCGCCTGCCGGTGCGGCTCGGGCTCCTCAACGCCAAGGGCAAGCAAGACTTGATCGTCTTCACGCTCTCGCGCTCGCTCCGCTACGAGGCGGCGAACTATCCGGCGGTGTTCATTCCCACGAACCTCGAGGTCACCAACGAGACGCGCGAGAAGTTCGCGCCGTTCTACGCGACGCTCTTCGACGAGGCGGTGGCCAAGGGCAATGGCAAGGGCATCGTCACCGAGTATTCGTGGATATCCAACGGTTGCGATCCTTGTCCGACGCCTCCGCTGCAAGACAACGACATCGCGACGCTCGGCGGTGACGTGCTCTTCGGGATGGGCGCTCCGCCTCCTCCTCCTCCTCCTCCTCCTCCGCCCGCGCCCGGTCCCGGTGGAGGACCGATGCCGAGCCCGAAGCCGGGGCCGATGCCTCCGATGAAAGGGCCGATGGGCAAGCCTGGTCCGTGGGGTGGGGGTGGCTTCTTCGGGGGCAGCACGCCGATGGTGCTGACGCGCCTGCACGCGCGCTACGACAACACGTCGCTCTCCGACGACATCGTCTTCAAGGCGGCCGAAGCCGTGGTCGGTGGGCGTGAGTTCGTCATCGGCGACAAGGGAGAGCTCGAGAAGGGCGCGCAGCCGTCGGGGCAGAACAACTTCCAAGCGCGGTACATCATCCGCCACCCTTGGACGGGGCCGATTCTCTGCAAAAATCCGGTGCGCGGCGTGTGGGGTGGACCGCCTGCGGGCGTGAACGGTTCGACCGCGCCGAAGCCAGCGACCAACCTCGCCTCCGCGGCGCGGAACATTTCGCTGCCCAAGCACCTCAAAGCCGGCATGCCCGAGTTCCAGGTGCGGGCTGCCGAGCAAGTGTTGCCTGCGATCGGCGGGGTCGTGCCTCCGGGTGAAGACGCTGGGCTCGCGGTCGACGACGCCACCTCGGCCGACGACGCGAGCGCGGTCGACGCGTCGTTCGGTGGTGGAGTTCCCGCCGTCGAACCTTCGTCGCGTGGTTGTGGTTGTGACGTGCCCGGAAAGGGCGGAGGCAACGATCTGTTCGCCTTCGGCCTCGGCGGCGCGGCGCTCGCTCTCGGTGCGATCTCCCGCCTCGGCAAGAGTCAGCGCAGCGCGAAATCAGCGAAAAAACGCGGCCAAAACGAAGAGATTGAGAAGAGCGGGAAGTAGCGATGAAGGTCGACACGCGCACGGCCATTTGGTCTCTCGTCGCCGTCACGACGGTGGGCGCACTCCTCGGCGCCTGCAGCACGCGTCGAGGCGGAGGTGCGGTCGCGGCGGCGTCGGCGCCACCTCCTCCGCCGCCGCACGCGGTGCCGCTCCTCGTGAACGACTCGCCGCTCGCGCCTTCGTTCGTCCACGTCGACGAGTCGCACGGCAAGGTCGACGTCGGGGCGATGGGCGACGCCGTGCAGTGCCAGAGCTGTCACGCCGACATCGTCGCGCAATGGGACGGCTCGGCGCACCACGGCTCGTCGTTCACCAATCGCTTCTATGCTTCGTCGGTCGATCTCACGCGCAAGGAGAAGTCGAAGGGCGCCTCGCGTTTCTGCGCCGGATGCCACGATCCGTCGCTGCTCCTCAACGGCTCGATCGACGCCGATGTGGTCGAGGCCAATCCGCGCGCGGGCGATGGCGTCGCGTGCCTCGTCTGTCACTCGATCACCAAGTCGTCGCGCCTCGGCGGCGGCGGCTACACGCTGGCGCTCCAGCCCTTCGTCGAGCCGAAGGTGAAGGACCCGACCTCGGTCGCCGCGCACAAGACGGCGATGAAGACGCCGCAGATGAGCGAGGGTGAGTTCTGCGCCAGCTGTCACAAGGTGTCGCTCGGCGAAGAGGTCAACGGCAAGCGCTGGTACCGCGGCCAGAATGATTTCGACCCTTGGGAGCAAGGTCCATACGGCCTCGGCGGCGACAAAGCTGCGGGCGCCATCTACGCACCCGACGTCGCCAAATCGACCTGCCAGGACTGCCACATGGCGCACGAAACTGCGACGGACGATCTCGCCGCCAAGGTGGTCCCGGGAGATCCCGGCGAGAAGACCGAGAAGAAGGTCCGTTCGCACCGCTTCCTCGCCGCCAACACGATGCTGCCGGTGTTCGCCAAAGATCCGGCGCTGGTCGAGAAGAAGGCCGAGTTCCTTCGGGACACCGTGCGCGTCGACGTCATCGCGGTGCGCGCGGCGTCGAGCCCGATGAAGGCGATCACCATCCCCGACGCCAAGATCGAATCGCAGCTCGCCGCCGGCACGCCGTACCTCGTCGACGTCGTCGTCGAGAACACCAAGGTCGGTCACAAGTTCCCCACCGGCACCGCCGATTCGAACGAAATTTGGCTCGAATTCGAGGTCCGCGACGCCACCGGCAAGCTCGTCGCCGACAGCGGGTACCTGACGCCGCAGAAGCCGACCAAGGGCACGCTCGCGCTCGTCGCACCCGGTGGCGAGCTCGACAGCGAGGCGCACACCTTCAACGTCCTCCAGCTCGACTCCTCGGGGAAGCCGGCCAAGTTGCGCGACGCTCATCGCTTCGCCGCGAGCGGCTTCGACAACACCATCGGTCCGCGTGACGCCAAGGTGGTGCGCTTCGCGCTCACCCTCCCGACCGACGTCGGCGCAGGAAAAAAAGCTTCGATCACGATGCCGCTGTCGGTGCGCGCGCGCGTCCTCTACCGCAAGTTCGCTCCCAGCTACACGACGTTCGCTTGCAACTCGAAGGCGGCCAGCCTCCCGCCGCCGAAGGAGTGCCCAGAGATTCCGATCGTCGAGGTCGCGCGTGACGAGGTCGTGCTCGGTGCGCCCGAGGCGGCAGGCAAGCTGAAGACGCCGATGTGGAAGCGCCTCGACGCCTACGCGCGGGGGCTCCTCAATGCGCTTCAAGAGGAGGTCGGCGACGCCGAACCGGTCCTGGCGCAGGTCATCGCCGAGGCACCCGAGCACGCCGAAGGTCTCGTCGATCTCGCGCGGCTCTACATCCGGCAAGGTCGCACGAAGGATGCGCTCGCGGCCCTCGATCGCGCGATGAAGATCGACGGGAAAACGCCGGTCATTCCTTATCTGCGAGGGCTCGCGCACTACGAGGTCTATCGCCTCGGCGACGCGGTCGAGCCGCTCGAGCTCGCGGTCGCCGGTGCGCCGAAGAACCTGATGTCGTTCGAGCTCCTCGCCGAAGGCCTCGAGCTCAAGGGCGACGATCGCAAGGCGCTCGACGTCGCGCTGCAGGGGCTGCTCATCGATCCCGAGGACGCGCAGCTCCACCACCTCGAGGCGCTCGCCTTCGACAAGCTCAATCTCCCCGCCGACGCCGACATCGCTCGGGTCTCGTATCTGCGCTATCGCCGTGACGACGACACGCCGCGGCTTCGCACGATATGCAAGAACACCGTGCCGGGCTGCGCGCGGGAGGCCAATCCGCTGCACAAGCACGAGCTCCGGCTGCATCTCTAGAGATTGCAGCTCTGCCCGGCTGCGTCATTCCAAAATGCAAGAGGGCGGCGTGACGCGCGCGCCCGATTGTGCGACTTGGCGCCGGATGTTCACCACCTCGCCCCACACCCGCTCCAAGCTCGCCACGGTCTCCACCTTCAGCGCCCTTGCGCTCGTCCTCGCCGCCTGCGGCAGCAGCAGCAGCGACCCGGGGGGAACCGTCGACACCGGCACGCCGAGCGGCGATTCGAGTGGCGTCGACACGACGGTCCCCGAGGGTGGTGCTGACACCGGCACCAAGAGCGATGCCGTGACGGACACGAAGAAGGAAGGCGGCACGACCGACACCGCGCCTGCCGACACCGCGCCCCCTCCGGGCACCAAGCTCGGCGCAGGTGACTACTCGGTCATCGGAGTCACCGACGACGACTACGCCGTCGCCCTCGACAACTCGTCCGGTGCACTCGTCGCGATCGCCCTCGCCGGCGGCGCTCCGGCGACGATCGACGCCGCCAGCGACGCGTCGTTCGTCATCGGCAAGGTCGTCTTCTCGTGGAGCGGCGTCGACGCCACCAGCGGCGTCGGCAAGCTCACGGTCTGGACGCACGACGGCGGCGCCAAGAGCCCGTCGACCGCGTCGATCGCCTACGTCGGCGGCGCCTCCCCGGACGGCGCGTACATCATGTACACCTCGGCCGCGACCTCGGCTCCCAAGGCCGACGTGGTCTTCTCGACGCTCGACGGCGCGACCAAGAAGACGATCGCCAACGCCGACGCGTCGGGGAGCTGCGGCGTCGGCATCACATACAAGGGCTCGCGCTTCGTCACTTCGTACTGCACTGACGCTACCGGTAGCGCCACGGTCGCTTCGATCGACAATACCGGCGCGGCGACGACGCTCCTCGCGGGAGCGCTCTTCATCGGCGTTGAGGGCGCGGTCGACAGTGCCGGCACCAAGGTTTTCGTGATCTCCAGCGGCAACGCTGCGTCTGTCGTTCCTATCGCAGGCGGCGCAGCCACCGCGATTGACACCGGCGTCGCCTATGGCGCAATGGCCAGTGACGGCAGCCGTGTTGTCTACCGCACCACAACGGAGGGAATGAAAAGCTCGCCGCTCGCCGGCGTCTCGCCAATTGTACTTGTCACCACCGGCGCGAAGATCTTCGGCGGCGTGTCTCCCGACGGCAAGTACGCGCTGTATAGCAATGCCTCGGACGCTACGAGCGGCCTCACTGACCTCTTCATGGTCGCGACGACCGCTGCCGCCGCCACGCCGGTCACGCTGAACTCGAAGACCGACACCGATCTCGCCGACTTCGCCACCGCCTGGACCGCCGACAGCAGCCACGTGCTCTTCTCGACGGCCGTCGACGGCTCGACGCTCACCGGCCAGATGAACGCGCAAGCGGTCACCGGCACGACGGCGACCTCGCTCGGCAAGGACGTCTGGCAGATCTTCCAGCTCACCGGCGCGAAGATCATCATCAACGACGGCTTCACCGACGACGGCAGCACCAAGCGCGCCGACATCCGCGTCGGTGACACCGCCACCGCCACCGCCCCGGCCCTCCTCGTCGGGCAGGCGGGCGTCGCCATGATGCTCAACAAGGCCAAGACCAAGGTCGTCTACGACTTCAACATCGCCGCCTCGACGGCCGGTTTGTACGTCCTCGCTCTTCCGTGATTGGCCCGTGACTCAGGCGTGAATCGCGCCTGAAAACGCGCGATCGGAGCCGGCGCTCCTCCTTCTTGGAGATCGCCGGCTTCGCTATTTTTGTCGGCATCTCTCGAGCTACCAACCGACGTTGCCGGCGCCACGCGTGATGACGAACGCCCCGCCGGCCGCGTTCTTCGAGCCGCCGCTGGCCGCACCGGTGACGACGACGTTGGTCGCAGTCGCGGTGCCGTGCGCATCTCCGTCGATGAAGACGCCGAAGGTTCCGGCGCCGCCGATGTTGACGTTCTCGAGCGTGAGGCCGTCGATCGCGTCCTTGCCTTGCAGGTGGATGCCCGAGAACGTGGCGTCGACGATGTCGACGTCGCGCACCGAGAAGCCGCGCATCGAGGTGTCGAAGGCCTGCAATTTGAGCGCGCCGTGCTGCTGTCCGTACATCGGTCCGCCGGCGCGGGTGAGGGTGACGCGCGCCACGCTGGTGGTCCCCGCGAACGCGTGCGAGCCGAACTGTTGCGCGAGCAAGACGCCGGGATACTCGACCACGTCGGCGCAGGTGCTGTCCTCGATGCGGTTGTCTTGTCCGCCGTAGATCGCGTAGCAGTTGGCGCGCCAGGGCAATTGCACCGTGTTCCAGCGGAAGACGTTGCCGACGTTGACTCCACCCGAGCTGGTCGGTGACCACGAGGCGAAGGCATCGTCGCCGGTGTTGCGCGCGTGCGACTCCTCGACGATCGAGTGGCTGGCGCCGTTGCAGAGGTTGACCCCGTCGGCGAAGAGATCGCGAAATCGACAGCCGTGAATGAGGAGGCCGTCGGTGGGCGAGTCGCCGACCCAGTAGCCGGTCTTCTCGTGCTCGACCCAGATGTTGGTGAGGCTCGAACCGGTGCCGGCGCCGCCGAGGAACGCGCTCTCGGGCGAGCCGTCGTCGCGCAAGGTGGTCTCGCCGGTGACCGCGAAATCGCGATAGCGGCAGCCATTTCCCGTGCAACGAAAGCGCGCGAAGAAGCCGCGTAGCTCCGAGTACCACATGCCGGCACCGCCGATGCTCACGCCTTGGACGTCGATCGCGCCCGACGTGCTCTCGAACGTGCCGCTGGGGATGAAGACGCTCTTGCCCGCGCCGCGCGCAGCGACGATGCACTTCTCGATCGCCGGTCCATCATCGGCCCCGTCGCCGGCCTTCGCGCCATAGTCGACGATGGAGAACGCATCGGCGGGCATCGCCAATGCCGGCGCGACCTCCTCGAGATCGACGAGGTCGACCACGATGAACTCCGAGGTGTCCTTCGCCTCTTTCCGCAGCTCGACCGTCGCGCCAGCAGGGATCTCGCCAACCAGCGCGCGGCTCTCGTCGTAGAAGTGGTGGGCGCCGCCGGTCTTCGGATCGTTCGACGACGAGCCCGACTCTCCGCCGTAAATCCATGCGTATTTCGAGGTCAACGCGAGATCGGTGCGATGGACGCCGTCGACGTAGATCGCGAGGCTGCCGGAGAGCCCGCCGCCTCCCGGTGCATCGGGGATGGCGTAGCGGACGACGATCGAGTTGGCGACGTGCTTGCTCGTGAAGTGGAGCGCGTTGCCGCTGCTCGTGAGCTTCACGGCGCGCCTCCCCGAGGCTTCGGTGGCGAGATCACCGAACACGCGGCTCGGCCCGAGGAGCGTCCCCGTCGTCGTCGCGCTCTCGGCTTCGTATTCGTCGTAGGGCAGGGCGGCGCCGCGCGCAGGATGCGGAGCCGGACCGGCGTCGATCGATGGCCCCGTGTCGCCGCCCGGCGACTTCGTGTCGGCGCCATCGGGGGTGACCGCGTCGATGGGGCTTGGAGCACCATCGGGGAGACGCCCTGCGTCGAGATCGCCGACGCTCGTCTCGAGTCCGACGTCCGAAGTGGGCGCCGCGTCGTCATGTCCCTCGCTCGGCCCATCACCTTCGACGCTTCCGTCGCCACATGCGAGCAGACCCGCGAGCGCCAGGCACGAGAGGCCAACCACCAGAGTTCGTCGAAGCTCCACGGAGGACGTGCATCGCACTGCGCATGCCAGGCACGAAACTGCGCAATTTCCGCCATTCGCTGCACGCGCTGCGTCACCTGGAAGAGACGAGGTGGGGGACGAATCCCCCTCGTCGCGCCCCATCGGATTTCGTACTAATTCCGCCCCCATGTCTCAACCGGTCTTGCCGAGTCGCGCGCGCGTGGTGGTCATCGGCGGTGGAATCATCGGCACCTCGGTCGCGTACCACCTCGCGAAGATGGGTTGGAAGGACGTCGTCCTCCTCGAGCGCGATCGACTCACCGCCGGCACCACCTGGCACGCCGCGGGGCTCATCGTCACCTTCGGCTCGACCTCCGAGACGTCGACCGAGATGCGCAAGTACACGCGTCGACTGTGGGAGACGCTGGAGGACGAAACGGGGCTCTCCACCGGGTTCAAGGCGGTCGGCTTCATCGAGATCGCCACCGAGCCCGATCGCCTCGAGGAGTATCGACGCGTCTCCGCCTTCAACCGTCACTGTGGCGTCGACGTCCATGAAATCTCGGGCTCCGAGGTGCGCAACCTCTTCCCCTTGGCGAAGACCGACGACATCCTCGCCGGCTTCTACGTGAAGGAAGACGGTCGCGCGAACCCCGTCGACATCACGATGGCCCTCGCCAAGGGCGCGCGCATGCAGGGCGTGAAAATCTTCGAAGGCGTCGCCGCCACCGGCATCAAGCAGAAGGGGCGCGTCGTCACCGGCGTCTCCACCGAGCACGGCGACATCGAGGCCGAGTACGTCGTCAACTGCACGGGAATTTGGGCGCGGCAGCTCGGACAGCGACACGGCGTCAACGTCCCGCTCCAAGCAGCCGAGCACTACTACCTCATCACCGACAAGGTGCCGGGGCTCGACGCGTCGTTCCCCGTCCTCGAAGATCCGGCGTCGCACGGGTACTTCCGCGAGGAGGTCGGCGGGCTCATGGTCGGCCTCTTCGAACCCATCTGCGCGCCGTGGAAGGTCGAGGGAATCCCCGAAGATTTCGCCTTCGGCGAGATCGCTCCCGACTGGGAGCGGATGGGCCCGTACGTCGAGAAGGCGATGTCGCGCATCCCGATCTCGATGGAGGTGGGCATCCGCAAATTCTTCTGCGGCCCCGAGAGCTTCACGCCCGATCTCGCGCCGGTCGTCGGCGAGGCGCCCGAGCTGAAGAACTACTTCGTCGCCGCCGGCCTCAACTCGATCGGCATCCTCACGGGCGGCGGCCTCGGTCGCGTGCTCGCGCATTGGATCGTGAGCGGCAAGCCCGACGTCGACGTCACCGGCTTCCACATCGATCGCCTGCACACCTACCAGGCGAACCCCGAGTACCGGCGCACGCGCACCGTCGAGTCGCTCGGCATGGTCTACCAGTGTCACTACCCGACGCGCTCGATGCAGAGCGCACGCGGCGCCAAGCGCTCGGCGATCCACGATCGTCTGGTGGAGAAGGGCGCGTACTTCCGCGACGTCAGCGGTTGGGAGGGCGCCGATTGGTTCGCGCCGGCGGGCACGGAGCCGAACCCCGGGCCGCTCTCGTGGGGTCGTCAAAGCTGGTTTCCGCAGTGGAAGGAAGAGCACGAGGCCGCACGCAACGGCGTCATCCTCATGGACATGTCGTTCATGGCGAAGTTCTTGGTCCAAGGGCGTGACGCCGGCCGCTTGCTCGATTGGATCTCCGCCGGCGACGTCGATGGTCGCCCTGGCTTCGTCACCTACACGCAGTGGCTCGACGACAGCGGGAAATTGCAAGCCGATCTCACGGTCACCAAGCTCGACGACGAACGCTATTGGGTCGTCGCCTCCGACACCGCGCATCGCCACGTCGAGACCTGGATGCGCCGCAACGTGCCGGAAGACGCGCACGCGTTCGTCACCGACGTCACCTCCGGCTGGGCGCAGCTCAACGTGCAGGGCCCGCGTTCGCGCGAGCTTCTCCAGGCGCTGACCACCCACGACATGGGCAACGAGGCCTTTCCCTTCCGCGCCGCGCGAGAGATCGACGTCGGCTTCGCGCGCGTCCTCTGCCTTCGCATCACCTATCTCGGCGAGCTCGGCTACGAGCTCTACATCCCGACCGAGCAAGCGATGCACGTGTACGAGCGCCTGGTGCGTGAGGGCGAGCGCTTCGGCCTCCGCCACGCCGGCCTCAAGGCGCTCGCCAGCTTGCGCATGGAGAAGGGCTATCGCGACTACGGGCACGACATCGACAACACCGACTCCATTCTCGAGGTCGGCCTCGGCTTCGCCATCGATCCGAAGAAGCTGGCGAGCGAGCGTGGCTTCCTCGGTCGCGACGCGGTGGTGGCGAAGAAGGCGCAGGGGCCGCTGAAGAAGCGCCTCGTGCAGGTGCTCTTGAAGGATCCGCAGCCGATGCTCTTCCACGCCGAGATCGTCCATCGCGACGGCAAGGCTGTCGGCTACGTGCGCGCCGCTTCGTACGGCCACACGCTCGGCGCCGCGGTCGGTCTCGCGATGGTCGACGGTGGCGACGAAGTGGTCGACGCCGCGTGGCTCTCCAAGGGCAAGTGGGAGGTCGACGTCGCCGGCACACGCGTGCCCGCCATCGCTTCGATGAAGCCCTTCTACGATCCGACGAACGAACGCATCAAATCCTAGGGGCGCGCGACGGGGGACGTTCGGGCCTCGTCGGTGGCGCGGTCGTCGGCGGTGCAGTCGAGGGCGAAGGTGGCGGAGGACGCTCGGTGTCGGCGGTGGCTCGCTCGGCGATCACCTTCTTCACGAGCGCGGTCACCAGCGTCATGCTCACTGGTTTGAGCAGACACGGACGGCGCATCTCTTCGAGCTGCTGTTGGGCCTTCTGCGTCAGCGCTCCGCCCGTGAGGAAGACGAGCCTCTGCTTTTGACTGGCCGTGAGCCGCCCGGCGAACTCGTTGCCCATCATCTCGGGCATGAAAAAGTCGCAGAGGATGGCGTCGAAGCGCGCGCCCTCTTCGAGGAGCGCGATCGCGGCCCGCGGCGAGGTGAGCGTCGTCACGTGATCGAAGTGTCGCGACAGCCCTCGCTGCAGCGCGCTGCAGATGATCGCTTCGTCGTCCACGACGAGCACATGGGTGGCCTTGACCGTCATTCTCTCCAGTTTGCGATATTTGGGATTATCCGACAACCCGGCGGGCAACTTGGCGATCGGAAAGACAAAATACGTGAACAGACAATCACGGCGTGAGCATTCCCGCGCATGGGCTTTGTCCTTCGCGTCTGCGATGATCGCGAGGTGACAGATCTCGCGCACCTCGCCGGACGGCTGATCGCCGGGCGCTACCAAGTGCGACGGCTCGTCGCTTCGGGTGGAATGGGTGCGGTCTACGAGGGCGTGCACAAGGACACCCTCCGTCGCGTCGCCATCAAGCTGATGCACGGCGAGATCGTGCAGGACGCAGAGGCGCGCGCGCGCTTCGCACAAGAGGCGCAGGTCGCTTCGGTCATCGACAGCCCGTACATCGTCGACGTGCTCGATGCCGGCGTCGAAGACGGCATGCCCTACCTGGTGATGGAGTTCCTCATCGGCGAAGAGCTGGGCGATCTCCTCGAGCGTCGAGGTCGTCTGCCGGCGCGGGAAGCCGTGCCGATGCTGGTGCTCGTGGGGCGTGCGCTCGATCGCGCCCATGCGAGTGGCGTCGTCCATCGCGATCTCTAGCCGGAGAACCTCTTCGTCGCCGTGCGTGAAGGCGAGAAGCCGACGGTGAAGATCCTCGACTTCGGCATCGCCAAGATGCTCCAAGCCGCGGCCACCACCGGGAGCACGCGCGCCACCGGCACCCCGCTCTACATGGCGCCCGAGCAGACCGCGCGCTCGTCGAACATCGGCGCGCACACGGACGTCTGGGCGCTCGGCCTCATCGCCTACACGTGCCTCGTCGGGAAGCCCTATTGGGAAGGGCGCGACGTGCACCAGCTCTTCGCCGAGATCTTGATGTCCGAGCTCGAGTCGCCGATCGCGCGGGCAGGGCGCCACGGTGTCGCCTTGCCTCCCGACTTCGACGCCTGGTTCTTCGGCTGCGTTTGTCGCGAGCCCACCGGACGCTATCGCACGGCTGGCGAGGCGATGACCAACCTCGCCTACATCTTCGGTTTGACGCCCACGTCGATCGAAATTCCCGATCTCGACCTGCGCGCGGTGGCCCCACCGCCGGTCGCGGCGATCGCTCCGACAGAGATGATCGCGCCGGCGACGACGCTCGCCTCGCAGGGGAGCTCGCAGGCAACCCCTGCTGCGATCAGCTACACGCCGCCCACCGCGCCGACGCCGAATGGCTCCTTTCCGCCGATGCCGCCGATGCCGCCGATGCCGCCGGTCTCGCCGATGTCGCCGGGCCCGCCCAATGTCACGCCGTGGCAAGCAGGGTATCAGCCGATCCAATCGCCGCCGCCTGCCCAGCACTCGTCTCCACGATCGGGTGGCACCACCGCCAGCATCATCGGCGCCGCGGTGATCGTCGCCGCCTCTCTCATCGGCGTCGCCTTCTATCTCAAGCCCGGAGTAGGCAAGAAGGTCGACAAGCCGACGGAGGTCGCGAAAGAGAAAGAGAAAGAAAAAACAGACGGCAAGCAGAAGGCTGCCGATGCCGTCTCGCCGGCGCAGATGAAGAAGCAACTCGCGATCGTCAATCCATTCCGCGAGACCGCCGGCATCTCCTTGCACGAGCACGAAGTGACGGTCGACGAGTACGCCACGTTCCTCCGCACGCTCGCCGAGCCGGCGCGCAAGAAGGCCCGCCCGCTCTCGGAGTGGACCGGCGAAAAGGTGAGCCCCGGCGCCGCCAAGAAGCCGGTGGTGTGGGTGACATGGGAGCAAGCGAGCGCGTATTGCAAGGCGATCGACGCGCGCTTGCCGACCAGCGTCGAGTGGGGCGCTGCCGTCGGCAACGTCTATCCGTGGGGCGACGCGTGGGCGACCAAGTCGCAGCTCGAGGGCGTGGCGCTCGGCAAAGGCGAAGGCGCGAAGCTGGTCGAGGTCGAGACGTCGTCGATCGATCGCACCGAGGACGGGGTCTACGATCTCGCCGGCAACGTCCAAGAGTGGACGTCGAACGTCGAAGGTGGGCTCGCGACGATTCGCGGCGGCGCCATCCACATGAAGTCCGACGAGGCGATGCCGGCGATCAGCAGCGGGGCCTCCAAGTTCACCGAAGCGGGGGCCGGCGAGGGCGCCAAGCCAGAGGCCATCGCCAGCCCGCACCTCGGTTTTCGCTGCGCCAAGTGAGATGCGACACGATGCGCATGGCGCGCTCGTGGGAGGACGCTCGTCAGGTGGCCGCGACGGCGGTACCTTGAAGACAGTCAGCCATGCGAAGAATTTTCTCGATGCGCCCTCGCTTCACTTTCCCGCTCTTCTCTCTTCGCGCCTTCGCGCTCCTCGCCTGCGTGCTCGCAGCTTCGGCCGGTACGGCTCCGGCCGACGCCGCCGAGAGCTTCGCCTGCGGCCCCGGTGGCAAGGCCAACGCCAAGACGGGTAAGTGCGATTGCCCCGCCGGCAAGGTCGAGAAGACGGTCGGCAGCACCTCGAAGTGCACCGATGTCGCCGTCGTCCCGAAGGTGACCGCGACGCCGACGGCCACCGTCGTGCCGAAGCCCACCGCCACGACCGCGCTGGTGAAGCCCGGAAAGTGTCCCGCAGGCATGGCCTTCATTCCCGGCGGCACGTTCACGCAGGCCGGAGTCCCGCAGACGTTGACGGGCTTCTGCATGGACGTGAACGAGGTCACCGTCGGCGCCTACGCTGCCTGCGCCGTCTCGGGGAGCTGCATTCCGGCCTGGAAGACCTGCGTCTATCCGCTGTGGACCGAAGCGCAGCTGACGGGTTGCGCGACCACCTGCAACACGGGCAAGGCCGACAAGCTGAACCACCCGCAGAACTGCGTCGATTGGAACCAGGCGGCGACGTACTGCGCGGCGATGGGCAAGCGTCTTCCCGAGCACGCCGAGTGGGAGTGGACTGCGCGCGGCGAGGCGAAGGCGCACACGTATCCGTGGGGCAACGACGAGCCGAACGGCCAGCTCTGTTGGTCGGGTCTCACCACGCAGCCGACGACGTGCCCAGTCGGCGCCTATCCGAGCGGTGACAATCCGCAGGGCATCCACGACCTGGCCGGCAATCTCCAAGAGTGGACCTCGACGCCGTGGCCGAGCGCCGATCCGCTGCGCATCACCAAGGGCGGCACCTGGGCGGCCACCGACGGCAAGCCCCTCGCCGCGAAGAACGTCAACGCCGATCCGCCGCTCAACCGACACAACGCGCTCGGATTCCGCTGCGCCAAGACCTTGTGACCTTCGCGGGGCAGCTCGCGCGCCTGAGCGCCGCTTCGCTCGCCCTCGCGAGCCTTGCGCCCGCCGACGCGTTCGCCGGCGACACCTGGTCGACGCCTTACGACGGCGTTCGGCACCTCCATCGGACGACGACGGGGCCAAGCCAGAACATCCACGCGCTGGTGATCGATCGCACCGTGCCGGGCGTGCGCTTCGAGGCGACGACGTCGAGTCAGCGAAAGAAGACGCCCTCCGCGTTCGGCAAGCTGCTCGGCGCGCAGGCGGCCATCAACGGCGATTTTTTCTCGTACACCGACTACTCCGTCAGCGGGCTCGCGGTCGGCGGCAATGCGGCCTGGAGCGACAGCCCCGACACCACCACCGAAGGCAACGTCGCGTTCTCGAAAGACGCCGCACGATTCGAAATCGTCAAGCCGCCGACGGTGCTCGCGTTCGACAAAACGTGGATGGAGGGCGTCGTGTCCGGCAAGCCGCTGCTCGTCGACGCCGGGGTCATCCCTGCGTTCAGCGGCGTCTTTTGCACCGGGAGAAATCCGCGCACCGCGGTCGGGCTCTCGAAGGACGGCAACACCGTCTACCTGGCAGTCGCCGATGGTCGCACGACGGCGGCCGTCGGCATGTCATGCCTCGAGCTGGCGACGCTGATGAAGGGACTCGGCTCCGCGATTGCGATCAACCTCGATGGCGGCGGTTCGAGCGCGATGTATCTCGCCGGCACCGGCGTGGTCAACGTGCCGAGCGACGGGAGCGAACGCGTCGTCGGCAACCACCTCGCGCTCTTCGCCCCCAAATCAGGCACCGTCGGGACGATCAAGGGTTCCATCTACGAGCTGCCGACGCCGGCGAAGAAGCTGGTCGGCGCTGCGGTCTCGATCAAAGGCGTCGGCAGCGACGTCAGCGACGCCACGGGTGCCTACGAAATCCTCGTCCCTCCCGGCACGTACACGCTCACCGCGACGAAGTCGGGATACGTCGCCGGCACCGCGACGAAGGCGGTCGTTGCCGGCGCCACCGTCGTCGTCGACATCGGCCTGGCGGTCTCGACGGTGCCGACCGATCTCGACGGCGACGGCGTGCCCGACGACAAGGACAATTGTGTCGACGTTGCCAATCCCGATCAAAAAGACACGGACAAAGATGGCCTCGGCGACGTCTGCGATCCCGACGACGACAACGACGGCGTCTTCGACGAAGACGACGACTGTCCCCTCGTCGCCAACGCCGATCAGAAAGACAGCGACGGCGACGGCGTCGGGGATGCTTGCCAAGGTGACGCGGCTCCACTCGTCGACGGCGGCGCGCACGACGGTGGCGGCACCGGTGCGGACGCGGGTATCGGTGATGCGGGTGGCGATGCAGGAACCGAGTCTGGCGACGCGGCGGGCGCCTGTTCGTGCAACGTCCTCGGCGCCGATCGTTCCCATCGACGCTCGCTCTTCCCCAGTCTCTCTCTCGTCGCGCTGGTCGGACTCGTCACCCATCGTGCTGCGCGGCGTCGGCGACGCTGACGGATGAACGTGCTAGGCATCTCTCGCAGTCGCTAGGGGTGCCCGTCGATTTTCCTCGATCTTCGTCGGGCTGAGAGGATGAGCCTTCATCCGACCCTTGGAACCTGACCCGGGTCATGCCGGCGGAGGGAAGCGGCGGCCTGCGAGAGTGCTCGCTCGTCCGCTTTTCTTCTTCTCGTTCATGACCACTCATGACGAGACGACGAACGAATGCGTGAAGGAGCGAGCACGATGAGCGGTAAGAACCAGCAGCGCGTCGACGACATCCTCCTCGGAGGCATCACCCGCGGTCCTCTCCCGGCCTCACGGAAGATCTTCGTCGAAGGAAAGCTCCACCCCGGCGTGCGCGTGCCGATGCGTGAAATCGCGCAGACGCCGACGCGTGAGCACGGCATGCGCGAGGGCATCGGCATCCCCAAGCTGGTGCAGAACCCGTCGATCGTCGTCTACGATCCGAGCGGTCCCTACACCGACGTCGAAGCGAGCATCGACGTGCGCAAAGGGCTGCCGTCGGTCCGCGGCGCCTTCCTCGCGGCGCGTGGCGACACCGAAGAGCTCCCGAAGATTTCTTCCCTCTATGGGCAGAAACGTCTCGCCGACGTCGCGCTCGATCCGCTCCGCTTCCATGGGCTGCGCAAGCCGCTCCGCGCCAAGTCGGGCGGCAACGTCTCGCAGATGCACTACGCGCGGAAGGGAATCGTCACCCCCGAGATGGAGTTCGTCGCCATTCGCGAGAACCAGCGCGTCGAGGCGGCCTACGCCATGCAGCACGCCGGTCACTCGCACGGCGCCGCCATCCCCAAGGTCATCACCTCCGAATTCGTCCGTGACGAGGTCGCGCGCGGCCGTGCCATCATCCCCGCCAACGTCAACCACCCAGAGCTCGAGCCGATGATCATCGGCCGCAATTTCTTGGTGAAAATCAACGCCAACATCGGCAACTCGGCGATCGGCTCCTCCATCGAGGAAGAGGTCGAGAAGATGGTGTGGTCGATTCGCTGGGGCGCCGACACGGTGATGGATCTCTCGACCGGCCGGAACATCCACGAGACTCGCGAGTGGATTCTACGCAACAGCCCGGTGCCGATCGGCACGGTGCCGATCTACCAAGCGCTCGAGAAGGTGAACGGCAAGGCCGAAGACCTCACCTGGGAGATCTTCCGCGACACGCTCGTCGAGCAGGCGGAGCAAGGCGTCGACTACTTCACCATCCACGCCGGCGTATTGCTTCGTTATGTACCTCTGACGGCCAAGCGCGTCACTGGCATCGTCTCGCGCGGCGGCTCGATCATGGCCAAGTGGTGCCTCGCGCACCACCAAGAGAACTTCCTATACACGCACTTCGAAGACATCTGCGAAATCATGAAGGCGTACGACGTCAGCTTCTCGCTCGGCGACGGCCTGCGCCCCGGCTCGATCGCCGACGCCAACGACGAGGCCCAATTCGGCGAGCTCGAGACGCTCGGCGAGCTCACGAAAATCGCCTGGAAGCACGACGTGCAGACGATGATCGAAGGCCCCGGTCACGTGCCGATGCACATGATCCAAGAGAACATGACGAAGCAGCTCGCGGTCTGCGGCGAGGCGCCCTTCTACACGCTCGGCCCGCTCACCACCGACATCGCCCCCGGCTACGATCACTTCACGAGCGGCATCGGCGCGGCGATGATTGGCTGGTTCGGCTGCGCGATGCTCTGCTACGTGACGCCCAAGGAGCACCTCGGCCTCCCCGATCGCGACGACGTCAAAGAGGGCGTCATCACCTACAAGATCGCGGCGCACGCGGCCGACCTCGCCAAGGGACACCCGGGAGCGCAGGCCCGTGACAACGCGCTGAGCAAGGCGCGCTTCGAGTTCCGTTGGGAAGATCAGTTCAATCTCGGCCTCGACCCCGAGCGCGCACGCGCCTTCCACGACGAGACCCTCCCGCAAGACAACGCCAAGGTCGCCCACTTCTGCTCGATGTGCGGTCCGCACTTCTGTTCGATGAAAATCACGCAGGACGTCCGCGAGTACGCGGCGAAGCTCGGCGTCTCGGAGCAGGAGGCCCAGCGGAAGGGTCTCGACGAGAAATCGGCGGAATTTCGCGACGCGGGGGCCGAAATTTACCAAAAGGTCTGAGGTCGGCACGAGCGCGGGTCGGGAGCTTCTCGTTTCGCCAAAGATGGCTCCGCAGCTTCTTTGGGAATTTCCAGGGCCTCGCGACAAACACCCTCAGGACCTGACTTCGGCATCAGCTAGGCCCGCGCGCGGGGCCATGCGATGACCCGAGTTGAATACGACTTTGCCGTCCCGCAACGGAGGCTCCGTGGCCCGCTCCCTTCTTCATCGCACCCGCTTCATTTCCTCGTCTGCCGTGGCCTTCGCGGCGCTCGCCACCACCCTCGCGGTGGCTGGCTGCGGAGGTCGCGTCATCGGCGATCTCTCCGACGAAACGGGCGTCGACCTCGACGGCGCTCTCGATGCCAGCACCGACGGCGGGCTCGACGGCGGAATCGACGCCTCGCCGGGCTTCGACAGCGGCATCGAAGAGGCGAGTTTCGACAGCGGCGTGACCTTCGACAGCGGCGTGACCTTCGACACCGGCGTGACGCCCGACGGCATCTTCGTCGACGTCGTCCCGACCGACGGCACGCCGTTCGATGCATTGCCGATTGACAGCGGCATCACCGACGGCTTCGACCCCGACACCGGCATCATCGACACCGCCGATCCCGACACCGGTCTCATCGACACCGGCCTCATCGACACCGGCCTCATCGACAGCGCCGATCCCGACACTGGCATCATCGACGTCGGACCTTTCGACTCGGGCGTCGATGTCGGGCCTTTCGACACCGGCGTCATCGACGGTGGACCGACCGATTCGGGCGTCGACGTCGGGCCGGTCGATGGCGGCGTCAAATGCGGCGCGACGGCGGTCTGCAATCCGGCCGCGCAGGTCTGCTGCGCCACCACTGCCGGCACCAGCTGCGTCGCCATCGGAACTTGCACTGGCGCGCCCCTCGACTGCACCAGCGCCGCGACGTGCGCGACCGGTCAAGTCTGCTGCGCCTCCGGCGGCCCTGGCGGTGCTTCGGCGACGTGCTCGAAGACCTGCGGCGGAATCCAGCTCTGCGCGGTCGACGCCGAGTGCACCGGCGGTCGACGGTGCCGCCCAGGTTTCGGCGGTTTCCGCTTCTGCCGCTGAGCGCTCTGCCTGCTACGCTCCCTTCCGAGACTCCAAGACCGTGATGGAGGGGGGCGGTGACGGGGATGGAGGGGGAACGTGACAGCATTCGGCTCTATCGACCTGGCGCCTCGACCGTGGGCGCCGACATCGTGGGGCCGAAATCCGACCTCGCGCGCGTCGAGAAAGAGCTCCTCGCCATCGAAGAGCGCATCCAACGCGAGGGGAGCCGGGTCACCACGGTGCTTTTCCGCATCCGTGACGTCAGCGCGATCTTCGGCGGTCCGGCCTTCGTCCGCTTTGCGCGCGCCTACATCGATCGAACACCGACGTTCGTCCGCTGCGCGGTCTTCGTCGAGCGCTCGTTCGTCGTTCGCACCGTCGTCGACCCCATCGCCCTCCTCGCCCCGCGCGTCACGATTCGCACGTTCGGCACGCTCGAGCCGGCCGGCGGTTGGCTGAAAGAGGTCGACCCGACCTTCCAGACGCCGACCTATCCCACCGGGCAGGGTTGACGCAAACGGCGGGCCGCTGGAAAACCCTGCGATCGTGCCCCAACCTCCGAAGACGACCATCAGCGCCGGCGCGCGCCGAGGGAGACAGTTGGGGCAACTCGTCTTCTTCACGGCCCTCCTCTGGGTCTCTGGCGGCGGCGCGTTCAACGTCTTGCGAGAGGTTCTCTTCCTCCCCAAGGTCCCGCGCAGCGCCGAGCAGTGTCGCGCCGAGCTCGACACGCTTCGTGCTCGCCTCCGCGAGGCGCGCGTCGTCGCACCGGCCGACGACTCCGAGCTGGCGATGGTCCGCGCCTTCCGTGCAGCCCTCGGAGACTTTCAAGGACGGGACTGGGACATTCGGGTCCTCGCCCTCGTCGACGGCTGCCCGGCGCCAGAATCTGCCGCTGCCTACTCCCTCGCCCGGCTCCGCGCTGCCGACGAGGCCATGCTCCGTCTCGACGCACTCGAGGGCGCTCCTGCCCGTCGAGCCGACGCCCGCGCCCTTCGCGAGCTCGGCGTCACCGCTCCCCCGAAGACTCCTTAGATCTCGCAATCTCGTATGACGTCGTTCGCCCTCGAACGACCGCAGGCCATCCGCACCATGACCGATCCGATCGCCCAATCGTCCGCGCAGTCCTCCGGCACCGAAGCTCCCCTCGCGGCGCCTCCGCGCCCCACGTTCGACGCCATGCCGCTCGGCGCCGAGGTGCGCAAGGCGCTCGACGAGATGGGCTACCTCCACCCGACGCCGGTGCAGTTGGCCGTCTACGACCCGATCGCCCGCGGCAAAGACGTCAAGGTGCAAGCCCGCACCGGCACCGGCAAGACCACGGCGTTCGGCCTTCCGATCGTCGATCAGCTGGTGCGCAAGAGCGGCGGGTTGCAGGTCCTCTGTCTCTGCCCCACGCGTGAGCTCGCGCTCCAGGTGGCCGCCGAAATCCAGAAGCTCGGCAAGCACAAGGGCGTGAAGGTCTGCGCGGTCTACGGCGGCGCGCCGATGGGTCGGCAAATCGCCGAGCTCGAAGACGGCGCCCAGGTCGTCGTCGGTACCCCCGGCCGCGTCCTCGATCACCTCCGTCGCGGCACGATGGACGCCAAGGGCATCCGCGGCTTCGTCCTCGACGAGGCCGACGAGATGCTCTCGATGGGCTTCGAAAAAGAGCTCAACTCGATCGTCGAGAAGCTCCCGAAGTCGAAGCAGACGATGCTCTTCTCGGCGACGCTCTCCAACGACGTCGGCCGGCTCGTCCGCCAGATGAACGATCCGGAGGCGATCATGCTCTCCGGCGATCAGGTCGGAGCGCTCGAGCTCGTCCACTATTTCTACCTCAACCGTGGCGACAAGACGCGCGACCTCCTGCGCCTCCTCGAGGTCGAAGATCCGACCTCGGCGATCCTCTTCTGCAACACCAAAGACGAGACCGAACGCGTCGCCCGCGAGCTCCGCAAGGCTGGTTTTGCCGCTGATTATCTCTCCGGCGATCTCGATCAACGCGAGCGCGAGAAGGTGATGACGGCGACGCGCGAGGGCAAGGTCCGCTACCTCGTCGCCACCGACGTCGCCGCGCGCGGCATCGACATCAGCCACGTCACGCACGTCATCAACGTCGACTTCCCCGACTCGGCCGAGCAGTACGTGCACCGCACCGGTCGCACCGGACGCGCAGGCCGCACCGGCACCGCCGTCTCGCTCCTCTCGGCGAAGGACATCGGCAACCTCTATTACCTGCGCCTCACCTACGGGCTCCGGCCAATCGAGCGCGTGCTCCCTACCGAGGAAGAGCTGCGGGCGCGGCGCGAGACCGATCTCATCGAGCAAATCGCGCAGAAAGCGAAGGCGCGGACGACCGACGCCGATGCGCGCGCGATCGCTCGTCGTCTGCTGACGCACGACGACGCCGTCGGGCTCGTCGCCTCGCTCGTGCGCGAGAGCCTCGGCTCGCAGCTCGTCGCCGAGGAAGAGGCCGGCAAGGCCCGACGCGCTCGCAATCCTCCGGCCCTCACCGATCCCCCGCCGACGACCAAGAGCGAGAGCCCGAAGTCGAAGCGAGAGGCGCCCCAGGCACAGTCGACGCACGAGGCGGTCGCTGTCGCCACCACGGTGGTCGTCGAGCAGAGCGCAGCGATCTCGCCGGCGGTCCTCGCGCAGCCGGAACGCGCCGCTCGTCCCGCGGGTCCGCGCCCACCGCGCGGTAACGCCGAAGGTCCTCCGCGCCGTGAACGCGACGCGCGTCGTGAGCGCGTGCCCCACTCGCAGTTCGTCGAGTGGGCGCCGCCCCAGGAGGCCGACGACGAGACGCCGATCTTCACGAAAGAAAAGCGCGAAGCGGCCGAGCTTGCGCGCAACGAAGAGCGAGCAGCAGCCCCTCGCGCCGAAGAACGCCCGGCGCGCCCGGAACGCACCGAGCGCGTCGAACGCGTCGAACGCGTCGAACGCGCGGAGCGTACCGAACGAACGGAAGAAGAGGCCGCGCCGGCATTCGAGACGCGCACGCTCTTCGTCAACGTCGGTCGTCGTGATGGTGCCCGCGCCTCCGAGCTGGTGCGCCTGGTCGCCGAGCGTTCGGGGCTGCCCGGTGACATCGTCGGCCGCGTCCGCGTCCGCGATCGCAACACCTTCCTCGACATCAAGACCGACGTCGCCGAGAAGGTCATGGAGGCGCTCAAGGGCGCCAGCATCGGGGGTCGCACGGTCAACGCAGAGCTCGCTCGTCCGCGTGAGGAAGGCGCGCCGGTGATCGGCGAGGACGAATCGACGCTGCCGATGGGAGGCCGTCGCTGATGCTCGGGCGCCGCGACATCGCCGTCGCGGCTCTCTCCCTCGCTGCCTTCTCGGCGGCGTGCAAGCGCACGCCACCGCCTACCCCATCGGCTGAAGGCACGAGTGAAGGGACGACTGGCACGACGGGGACGTCGACCGTCGCGCCGGTCGATACGAACGGCGGCGGTTCACCCGCGCCAGGGTCGACCGCGACGACCGTGTACGATCCGTTCGGCAAATACGACAGCGTCCCGCTCCCAGACGCCGAAGCACCGACCGAGAACATCGACATTCCGACGGGCGTGATCGTCACGCCGGGCACGCCAGGGACTCCGGTCAAGGCGGCGCCGGTCGATCCGTTCGACGCGGCCATCGCCGAGACGCAAACGTCGGCATTTCCATGCTTCTCCTCGCTCCCTTCGGCCGAGTACGCCGCGACGCTGGTGGTGTCGGTGACGCCGAGCGGACGCGTCACGCGCGTCGAAGTCGAGCCAGGCAACGTCACCGACGCGTCCGTCCTCGCGTGCCTGCGCGCGGCGGCCGAGCAGAAGACCTTCCCCACGAGCAGCGGTCGCACGCTTCGCATCGAGGTTCGCGTCACCCCGAAGACGTAGCGCCGCGTCGCCTCAGAGCTTCGCTTGTGCGTGCGGTGGCGAGCCCGTGAACGCGCTCCAATCGACGTGGAGGCTGCGCGGTGCAGTCTTTCCCGCGATCACCATCAGATCGACCGGCAAGGCGCAGGGGAGGCCCTGCATCGAAGCCGGATCGGCGGCGAGCCAAATCGTCGCGCCGTTGGGAGTGCTGGTGATCTTCAACGTGCCACGTGGGCCTTTGCCCATCGTGCCCATCGCGCCTGCTGCACCCGAGAGCGGCGCCGGCCAGCTGGTGTCGGGACCGGCGTCGATCGTCGCGGGGAGATCGAGGTGCGCGCCCGTCGGTCCGTCGATCCAAGGAGCGCTGACGTCGACGTGGACCCGACGAGGCGGCATTCCGGCGATCACCGCGACGAGATCGAGGGGCTCGCGCGCCGGGACCATCGCCGAGAGCGGCGCGACGCCGAGGCGACGAACGACTTCGGCCCCGGCCGGCACGCCGGTCAGCGTCAGCGAAGCTTCGCAAATCGAGGACGGAAGAGCCTTCGGCGCCGCAGCGGCGGTGATCGGCGTCTTCGGGCTCGGCGGCGCTTGCACGTCCCCTGGAGGAGCCGAGGTCGTCAGCATCGAGCGGAAGGCAGCGCGTCCCTTGGCGGTTCCGGCGACGACGGCGCACGCGAGCATGCCACCGAGCGCGACGAAACAGAGCACGCGAGCTCCACGTCGTCGCGGGCGAGGAGGCTCGTCGTCGAAGGTCGACGAGGGCTCGTCGGCCTCTGCCATCGAGGTCGATTCGTCGGCGAGCTCGGCGCGCGGCACCTCGAAGGAGACCTGCGGAGGCGGTGACGTCTCGACGCCGACCATCTCTTTCAAGTCCCTCGAGAGACCTCGATCGTCACGGACGCGCGAGACTTGAAAACCTTCGACCAGCGCGCGGACACGCTCGGCCTTCTCGGCTTGGTCGGCGTCTGACCGCACGGGCGCCGCGCCGAGACCGGGGATCGTCGACGACTTCTCCTGCGACGTCAGCGGCGCATAGGCCGGCGGCGCACTGGTGACGATCGGCGGGAGATTCGAGACGATTTCGAACCCTTCGTCGCCTCCGTCGCCAGGTCCGTCGCCGAAGCTGGCGAAAGGATCGTCCGAGGCGACGGCCGGCGGCGCGCCCGTCGGGTGAATCCAGCCGCCTTGGGGAACGTACGGCGTCTGCTCTTCCGCAGGAGGTGGCGGCGACATCTCGTCGTAGGCCGCAGCGGCCATCGGTGCCGACGGCGTCACCTCTCGCGGCGGCTCGACCTTCGGCGCGACCGAGGCCTTCGCGACCACCTTCCGCGTGGAGACCCGCGCCGGCATCACCACCGGCGGCGGATCGGAGGGCGAGGCTTCGGTGCTCGATCCACCCTCGAGAAGGCCACGATTTCGTGCGTCGAAGGTCTCTTTGGCGATGCGGGCGACGCCTCGCCGGCTGGCTGCACGGTTGAGCGGTACGAGCGCGCCCTGCAGCTCGCGGATCAACATCGCAAGGCTCGTCACCTCGCGACGACGCGCGCAGAGACGGAGCGAGGGAGTCGACGACGTCGCGACGTCGAGCAGCTCACGCAACCGACAGCGCAGCTCGGCGACGCAGCAGGCCTCATCGGCGCGCTTCGGCGGCGCTGCGAGATGCAGCTGACCACCCGCATCGAGCGCGATCTCCGAGGCGCTGACCACCCCGCCGCCGACCTCGCGAAGCCGGAGCGCGGCCTCGAGGACGACGAACCCGGCGAACTCGGGCCCGAGCGGCGCATAGCCGCGCTCGGCGGCCAACGTCACGTCGGTCAAACGGACGTGTTGTGCGGAGTGGGCTGATTCGCTGTGCATCCGAGGTTCCACGGCGATCGCAGAGGCGCGGACGGTGGGCCAACTTTCTCTACTCTGCTATGGAGCCGACATGCTCGCGCGGCGCATCATCCCCTGCCTCGACGTGAAGGACGGTCGGGTGGTCAAGGGAGTGAACTTCGTCGGCCTCCGCGACGCGGGCGATCCGGTCGAGCAAGCACGGCGCTACGACGCCGAGGGCGCCGACGAAATCTGCTTCCTCGACATCACCGCGACCTCCGACGCGCGGCCGATTCTCCTCGAGGTGGTGCGAGCCGCCGCAGCTGCCATCTACGTTCCGCTCACCGTCGGCGGTGGCGTCCGGTCGCTCGACGATGCACACGCATTGCTCCGCGCCGGCGCCGACAAGGTCGCGATCAACTCTGCGGCGGTCGCAAATCCCGCGCTCGTCCGAGAAATCACCGACGTGTACGGCAGCCAGGCGGTGGTCGTCGCCATCGACGCGCGCGCGCGCGCGGAGGGAGCAGGTGCGCAGGGAGTCGGAGACGGCGAGGGCTGGGAGGTCTTCACCCGCGGCGGACGCACCGCCACCGGCCTCGACGTCATCGCGTGGGCACGAGAGGTCGTCTCGCTCGGCGCCGGAGAGCTCCTCGTCACGAGCATGGATCGCGACGGCACCCAGTCCGGGTACGACCTCGCGCTCACCCGTGCCGTCGCCGACGCCGTCTCCGTGCCGGTGATCGCTTCGGGGGGTGTCGGCACGCTCGAGCACCTCGTCGAAGGTCTCACGATCGGCCGGGCCGACGCCGCGCTCGCCGCCTCCATCTTCCACGACAGCATCCACGCCGTCGGCGACGCCAAGCGCTACCTCGCCTCGCGCGGCGTTCCGGTGCGGCTCGACGAGTCCTGAGAGCACCTCGTCGCAGGCTCCGTGGTAGAAACCGAAAACATGCGCGTCCTCGCCATCGACACCTCGCACGCCACCGCGTCCGTCGCAGTGGTCGAGGTCGGCGCGTCGCCGTGGTCGGCAGCGGTGCTCTCGTCGGCGAGCGCTCGTGCCAGCAATGCACACGGCGAATCCCTCATCCCCATCGTCGAAGGCGTCCTTCGCGCCGCCAGCCTCACGCTCGTCGACGTCGATCTCGTCGCCGTCGGCATCGGCCCGGGCTCGTTCACCGGCACCCGTGTCGGCGTCGCCACCGCCAAAGGCATCGCGCTCGGCGGCGGCAAACCGCTCGCGGGCGTCGAAGGCTTCGAGGCGCTCGCAGCGGCAGCGCACGGCGTTGGCTCGGAAGAAATCGCCGTCGCCATCGATGCGCGGAAAGGCGAGGTCTATCTCGCGGCTGTGCGGGTCGACGACGACGATGCCCGCCGCGTCGGCGAAGCACTGCACGCACCGCCGAGCGTCGCTTGGAGCCGCAGCGGCCACACGCACGTCCCTCGTCTCGCGTGTGGCGATGGCGCTCGTCTCGTGCCCGAGTTGGCGACGCGCTTCGCACGCACCGTCGGCGAACAGGCCCCGAGCGCAGCCGTCATCGCCGCCCTCGCCGGTGCGCGCCGGGTCCGCGCCGGCGCCGAGGCCGTCGACGAGCTCGATACCCTCGAGCCCTTCTACGTTCGCCCGCCCGACATCACCGTTCCCAAGAGCCCTCCCGGACTCCCGCGCGATTCCCGGTAAATACGGGTTGGTCAACAAAATGACGCGCCAAGACAACGTCGTGCAACGAATTACAAGTCCATGACATTTGGGCTCGGGTCGCTTGCTAAGAGTCGGCTGTGACCACGATCTCCGCTCTCGCTTTCAAGCTGTCCGCCCTGATCGAGCATACCGCCGCCGCCGCAGTGACCGGTGGTGACGCGCTCACCGGCGCAGAGGCCAGCCCGCTGCAGCCCGCCCTCGCGCACAGCACCTGGGGCCTCGCCATCTGGGCGCTCGTCGGCGTTTACGCAGCCGTCGTCCTCGTGCTCGCGTTCTACGGCATCCACCGCGGGATTCTCGTCCTCACCTGCGTGCGCAAGCGCGAGCAGCTGCGGAAAATCGAGCACACCATCGTCGTCGCCGACGAAGATCTCCCGCGCGTGACGGTCCAGCTGCCGCTCTTCAACGAGGCCACCGTCGCCCAGCGGCTCATCGAGCAGTGCGCCAAAATCGACTACCCGGCGCACCTCCTCGAGCTGCAAATCCTCGACGACTCGACCGACGAGACCACGTCGATCGCCAAGCAAGCGGTCGATCGCATCCGCGCGCAAGGCGTCGATGCCGTCTACATCCACCGCGTCGATCGCACGGGTTACAAGGCGGGTGCGCTCGCTGCGGGTCTCGCCGTCGCCAAGGGTGAGCTCGTCGCCGTCTTCGACGCCGACTTCCTCCCGCAGCCCGATTTTCTCCGCGCCGTCGTCGGTCACTTCATCGACCCGAAGGTCGGCTGCGTGCAGGCTCGCTGGGGCCACATGAACCGCGAGCACTCGCTGCTCACGCGCGTGCAGGCCCTCATGCTCGACGGCCATCACCTCGTCGAGAACCGCGCCCGTTTCGCCAACAATCTTCTCTTCAACTTCAGCGGCACCGGCGGCATCTGGCGCGCCGCGGCCATCGGCGACGCCGGCGGCTGGGCGCACGACACGCTCACCGAAGATCTCGACCTCAGCTACCGCGCGCAAATGAGGGGCTGGAAGTTCATCTACCGCCCCGACGTCGTCACCCCGAGCGAGCTCCCCGAGGAGCTGAGCGCCTTCCGCGCACAGCAATTCCGCTGGGCCAAGGGCACCGTGCAGACGGCACGCAAGCTGATGAAGACGGTGTGGGCCTCCGAGGCGCTCACGTTCGGCCAGAAGGTCGAAGCGAGCTACCACCTGACGCCGCACTTCACCTGGCCGCTGATGCTCGTGCTCTCGATTCTTCTCTTCCCGATGCTCGCGGTGCTCCCGGGTTCCGACGTGCGGACGATGTTCATCATCGACCTGCCGCTCGCGCTCGCCACCACCGGCTCGCTCGCGACCTTCTACATGCACGCCGAGTCGGCCCAGGGCCGCTCGCCGCTCTCCGCGCTCCGTCGTCTTCCGGCGCTGATGGCGCTCGGCACCGGCATGGCGCCTTGGGTGACCAAGGCCGTCGCCGAGGGCATGCGCTCGATGGCTGGCGAGTTCGTCCGCACGCCGAAGAAGGGCACCGACATGGGCGTGCGCTACCAGTCGAAGGTCAAGTTGCCGATCGTCGAGTTCGCGCTCGCGCTCCTCTCGCTCGCCAGCACCGTCGCTGCGCTCGAGAACGGGCACTGGTTCGCCGCTCCCTTCGCCGCGCTGTTCACCTTCGGCTACGCTTACGTCGCCACGTTGCTCACCGCCGAACAGCTCGAGCGTCGTCGCGCGGCGCGCAGCTCGCTCGTCCCCACGGCGATGTGAGTCGTCCCCCAAACTACGAGGCGCCCATCGTCCAGGCGATGCGGCGCCTCGCTTCTTTTTGTGCTTCGTTTTGCTGCGCCCGGCCTCAGCGACGAACCGCCGTCACCAGTCGTTCGAGCGTCCAGGGCTGCTCGCGACCGAGGTAGCGGCGGGTCCACTCGGGGTCGCCTTCGTCGGCGGTGACGTCGAAACCGCCTTCGGCGAAGAGCGCGGCGATCTCACGCGGGGTCATCGTCGTCGTCACTGGCTCGCTCACCTGCGCGAGGAGCCAACGAAGGGCCTGGCCGTCGACCATCTCGTCGATCTTGAGGAAGTACGTCGCGAGCACGATCGAGCCGACCGCCGCGCGCGCCGCGATGCCGCGCACCGCCATCGCCACCGCGTCTGGCGAGAGGTACATCGTCACGCCTTCCCAGATGTAGACGCTCTTCTGGGAGGCATCGAAGCCGGCCTCGTCGAGGCGGGTCGCCAGGTCTTCGCGCTCGAAATCGCTGGCGACGAAGCGCAGCTCGCGCGCACAGGGTGTGAGTGTGGCGATGCGTGGCCGCTTGTACGCCTGCATCGTCGGGTGATCGACCTCGTAGACCACGGTGTCGCGCAGCTCCGGAAGACGGAAGGCGCGCGCATCGAGGCCAGCCCCGAGGACGACGAGCTGCCGGGCACCGTCGCTCACCGCCGCGAGGAGGGCGTCGTCGATCGCACGTGTGCGCAACGGAAGATGTGCCGAGCGTCCACGCGTCGCCCAGTCGGCGAACTGGTGCAGCCTGGTGATGAAACCGGGATAGCGACGCGCAGCGCCGACCAGTTGCCGGTAGGGGGAGGGGAGCAGCTTCTCGGCGATGCGATCGTCGATGATCGCGCCGTCGACGTGCGTGGCGAGCCCGCGGAGCCCAGCGACCCACGCCGCAGTCGTGCTCGGGCGTCCCTCCTTCATCCGCGAGCGCTTCCGCGAACCTTCATCCGCGGAAAGGATACACAATCTATGCGTCGGACGATACGCGACGATGACCTTGGCGACCGACCAAGAGGACGAGGAAGAGCGGACCTCCGAGGAGGGCGGTGATGGCTCCGACCGGCGGCTCGGTGTGCGCCCATCGGAAAATCAAGCGTGCGCCGGCATCGCAGAGCACGAGCATGGCCGCCCCTGCGATGAGCGACGTCGGCACCACGACGCGTTGATCGGCGCTGCGCGTCAGACGACGCACCACGTGCGGCACCAAGAGCCCGACGAAGCCGATCATCCCGCAGCTGGCGACGACGGCGCCGACGACGAGCGAGCTGCCGATGAAGAGACGCCGCTCGAGCCGCCGCACGTCGACGCCGAGGTGCCCCGCATGATCGTCGCCGAGCGCGAGGAGATTGAGCCGCGGCGCCTCACGCAGGAGGACGATCGAACCGAGGGCGACGCACGTCGCGACGACCGCGAGAGGACCTGGCGCCGGTACGTCGAGGAAGCCTGCGAGCCAGAAAAGAAGCTGCCTGGCGACATCTCCAGGTACGAGCGTCTTGACGAAGGTGATGGCGGCGGCGGCGATGGCGTTGACGATCACGCCCGCGAGCAGCGTCGTCGTCGCCGAGCCGCGTCCTTCGCCACCTTCGCGAGAAGCGCGCGAGCTCGCTCCGTAGACGACCGCGGTGGCGAGGAGGCCGAAGGTGGCCGCAGCGAGCGCCGTGAGGCTACTGCCGAACACCGCCACGAGGCTCGCGGCGCCGAGCGCGAGAGCCAGCGTGGCCCCGAGCGCCGCGCCGCCTGCGACGCCGAGCACGTACGGCTCGGCGAGCGGATTGCGCAAGAGCGCTTGGAAGCAGGCACCGGTGATCGCGAGTCCGCCGCCGGCGATGACGCCGAGGAGCACGCGCGGCAGCCGGGCATGGAGCAAGATGGCGCGATCGAGCGACGCCGGGTCTCGCAGCGCGCGGCCGAAGGAAATGGGCTCGCCGATTTGCAGCGCCAATCCGCAAGCGAGGACGAGCGCGAGGGTCGCCACGAGAAGCGCAGGTGCGAGCGTCTTCTGGCGTGGGTGCGCCGGCGCCGCGGTCGCGCCGTCGGACGCCCGCGCGGTCATGCCTCGGGTTTTCCGGGCCCGTTCGTCGGCGCTTGTTCTTCGTGCCTCTCGCGCCCCTCGCGCGCGTCGCCCTCTTCGCGTGCGAACGCACGGCGCTTGCGCGGTGACGCGCCGAGGAGCGCCAGTTGTCCGCACGCGGCGTCGACGTCGTCGCCCCGCCTTCGGCGGATGAAGCACGAGTAGCCGGCGTCGAGGAGCACGCGTTGGAACGCGAGCACCGACGAGTCACGCGGCGGCCCGAGCACCGATGCCTGAATCGGGTTCATCGGGATGAGATTGACCTTCACCGGGATGTTGCGAAGGAGCGCGACCAGCGCACGCGCCTCGCTCTCGCCGTCGTTCTGTCCTGCGACGAGCGTGTACTCGATGGTGAAGCGACGTCGCTTGGGGAGCGGATATCGACGAAGGGCGGCCAAGAGCTCGCCGATCGGATACTTCTTGTTGATCGGCATCAGCGCCGAACGACGCTCGTCGGTGGTCGCGTGAAGCGAAATCGCCAACGTGATTTGGCCCTGAAAATCACGGCCCAGCCGCTCGATTTCGGGGACCAGTCCAGACGTCGAGACGGTGACTCGGCGGCTCGAGAGGCCGATGCCGTCGGGGCGAGTGAGGAGGCCGAGCACGCGCGCGGTCGCGTCGTAGTTGTGAAGCGGCTCACCCATGCCCATCAGCACGACGTTGCGGAGCTGTTCGCCCTCGTCGAGCATCGACCGGCCCGTCAGCACCTGCGCGAGAATTTCTTGCGGCGCGAGGTGACGCTTGAGGCCGGCCACGCCCGAAGCGCAGAAGACGCAGCCCATCGCGCAGCCGACCTGGGTCGAGATGCACTGGGTGACGCGACGGACGGGCACCGGCCCCGCGTCCTCCTCTGGGTCGTCGACGTCGGCGCTGGCTGCGTCGGCGTCCAACGTCCCGTCCTGCAAATCCGAGGACTGTTTTCCTGGACCGCTGACGGCCGGAATGAGCACCGTCTCGACCGTCGCCCCGTCGGCGAAACCGACGAGGAGCTTCCGGGTGTCGTCGAGCGAGCGGCGCACCGTGTTCACCGACAGCGGCGAGCTCAGCCCTTCTTCGACCAATTTGTCGCGGAGGCTCACCGGCAAATCGGTCATCGTCCGCGCGTCGAGCACGTTTTTCCGATGGATCCACTGAAAGACCTGCATCGCGCGGAAGGGCCGTTCGCCGAGGCGCGAGAGCGCGCTCCGCCATTCTTCGGGCGTGCGCACGAGCGGGTGGGGGACGGACTCCTCGGATGCCACTCCGTCATCTGTACTGTCGCGGGGGGCCGTTGGCCAGCGAGGGCCGAGTCGACCAAGTTGCGAGGCATCCTTGGGCGAATCAAGATGCTCGCGTGTCGCTGGACGCTGCTTTGGCCGTGCGTGACCACGAGGGTGGTGTGCGGCTGTCGGTCCGTGCACAGCCGCGGGCCTCGCGGAACGAGCTCGTGGGGCTGATCGAGGACGGGCGCGGGAGAGTCTCGCTCAAGGTCAGCATCACCGCGCCGCCGGTGGAGGGCGAGGCCAACGCAGCGATCGTCCAGCTCCTCGCCAAGGTCCTCGGCGTGCCTCGTCGCGACGTCAGCATCGTCTCCGGAGAGGGCGGACGTGCCAAGGTGGTCGACGTTCGGGGGCTCGGCAGCGTCGAGGCCCTCTCACGGATCCGGCCGAGCGTCGGTTGAGCTATCGTAGGGCCCCGTGCCTCTGCGCCCTTTTTGGAAATACGAGGGTACGGCCAACGATTTCGTCGTCGTCGAGGCCGACTCGCCGGATGCCGATCTCGATCCGACGCTCGTCGAGGGGCTCTGCGATCGACACCGCGGCGTCGGCGCCGATGGTTTTCTCCTCGTCACGCCGTCGCCCGCAGAGGCCGATCCGCCCTCGGCCGCATCCAAACGTGTGCGCATGGTGATCCGCAATGCCGACGGTTCGCGTCCCGAGATGTGCGGCAACGGCGTGCGCTGCGTGGTGCTGCATCTGGCCTTGCGGGCGCAGGCGCAGGCGCAGGTGGGTGGACAAGAGCCGACCGGCGCGGTGATCATCGACTCCGACGCCGGGCCGCGCGCCTGCACCTACGTGCTCGGGCCCGAGCCCATGACGGCCGTCGTCGAGGTCGGGATGGGGCGCATCGTCGTCGGCGAGGTCGTCTCGGTCGAGCACGGAGGCCGGCGTTTCTCGATCCAACGCGCCGCCGCCGGAAATCCGCACGCCGTCTACTTCGCCGAAAATGGCGAAGACATGGACGACGCCACGCTCGACGCGCTCGGCGCTCGGTTGCAACGGAGCGAGCTCTTCCCCGAAGGCGTCAACCTCGAGCGCGTGCGCGGTCTCTTTCCGGGGGCTGGCGGACGACTGGTCGTCGACGTCTTCGAGCGCGGCGTCGGACGCACGCTCGCCTGTGGAACCGGCGCCTGCGCCGTCGCGGCGGTCGCCCTCGCGCGTGGACACGGAAGGGTCGGCACGTCCACTTTGGTCGAGCTGCCCGGCGGCGTCCTCGCGATCACCATTTGCGAAGGCGACGGCGGGTCGATCGCTTCGATGCGCGGTCCCGCTCGACGGGTCTTCTCCGGAAGCCTCGCCGACGAGGGTGGTTTGGTTCGCGCGGGTGGCGCGTGACGACCTCGCCGCGCGCGAGCGCTCAAATCGCCGTCCTCGTGGTGTCGCCCCGCGCCGCCACTTTCGACACGATTTCCCGCGCGCTCGCGCTGCTAGGTGAGCGCGATGCCGCCGCGGTGCGCCTCGTCTCCGCCACCGACGCCGAGTCGGCCCTGAGCCTCGCCGAGACCGAGCAGCCCGCCGTCGCCTTCCTCGACGTGTCGATCGGCGCGCAGGCCGGCCTCGGTCTCGTGCACTTCCTTCCCGCGGCGTCTCCCGGGCTGGTCGTCGTCGCCATCGTGCCCGAAGAGCCAGGACGCGGCGTCGATTTGCGCCTCGCCGAGCAAGCGGCCTCGCTCGGTGCGTCGCACGTGCTCCTCGGCGAGCTGACCGGTGACGACATCCTCCGCGCCTTTGCCAAGGTCGCGCCGATCTTCATTCCGCAGCGCGAAGCGACGCCGTCGGCGAAATCGATCGCGCGCGGCATCGGCGCGGCGCGCTCCTTCGACGATCTCGAGGTCCGGCTCTCGACGCTGATGAGCTCGCTGCCCGTGTCCGACACTCGCGCGCCGCTCATCGGTGAGCTCCGGCACGCGCTCTCCGAGTGCATGCACGCCGAACGCGCCCGCCGCGCGCCGATGCAGGATGAGGCCACTTCGGCCTATTCTTTCGCCTATTTCGTCGATTTGGCCGGACGCGAAATCGATCTCGCACGTCGTCACGGCCGACGCTTCGCGCTGGCCACGGTCGAGATCGAAGAGGGGAGCACCATCGACGCGCGCGCCGCCGTCGAGCTCGTCCTCGGCGCCGTCCGCGACACCGACATCGTCGCGCGGGCCGACGAGCGCGAGCTGCTCATTCTCCTTCCCGAGACCGGCACCAAGGGAGCACGCACGCTTCGTCGCCGCGTGATCGAGCGCGCAGAGCCGCATGCGCGCCTCGATGGTGGTGGTCTCCCGCTCCGCGTCGGGCTCGCCAGCTTTCCCCAGGACGGCGAAGATCTCTCCCGTCTCCTTCGCATCGCGCGTCGCCGCGCCGAACGTTGGTCGCTGCAAGAGGGACCCGTGGCGGCGCATGCGTCCCTCGATCGCGCCACGCAATGGCTCGGCGAAGGGGCAGGCTCCGAGATCCCGCCGCCGTCGTCGATGGTGCCGCTCGACGTGCCCCTGCGCGATGCCTGGTCACTCTTCGACTTCCTCGTGCGCGAGGCGACGCGCGGCGGCGATACGCTGATCGGCCTCCACGCGCCGATCGAATCGGAGGCGCCGCTCGGCCTCTCGCAGGCCATTCGCGCGGCCACCGTCGAAGCGTTCGGCCCACTTTCCGGAGGCGTCCCTTCCGCTGGTCGCGTCGCCATCGACGCCAAGGCCTCGATCGTCGTCGTCAGCGGCACGTCACGACTCGCCGACCTAGCGGCCTTCGGTGGGCTCGAGATCGTCGGCATCCTCTCCGAGCACGCGAGCTATGGGCTCGTCGGTCGCATCGTCGACGGTCATTTGCGAGCCTTGCAGACGTTCGACTTGCCGCTGGTCGAAGCGCTCGTGCAAGGCCTCGAGCAGCCGATTCTCCGGCGCGGCTCGCTCCAGTCCTCCGCTGCCCCGGGCAACCTCGGCTCGGCCGCCCCCGTCTCCAACCCGCGATCGCGCAGCGATCCCTACTCCTTCCGTTGATGGTGATCCGATGAGCGACCCCAGCGAGACGCATACGGCCCCGGGCGAAGTCGTGATCAAGTTCGCCGGCGTGAAGAAGCGCTTCGGCCCGAAAGTCATCTACGACACGCTCGATCTCGAGGTGCGTCGCGGCGAGACGCTCACCATCCTCGGCGGCTCGGGCGTCGGCAAGAGCGTCATGCTCAAGCTCCTCATCGGTCTTCTCCGCGCCGACGCCGGCTCGATCGTCTTCGACGGCACCGAGCTCACCACTCTCGGTGATCGTCAATACGGCGAGATTCGTCGTCGCATCGGCATGCTCTTCCAAGGCGCCGCGCTCTTCGACTCGCAGACGGTCGGAGAAAACGTCGGGTACGGCCTCCGCGAGCACTTCTGGAAGAAGATGACCGACGCGGAGATTCGCCAGCGTGTCGCGCTCAGCCTCGAGCTCGTCGGATTGCCCGGCATCGAAGAAATGGTCCCCTCCGACCTCTCCGGAGGCATGAAGAAGCGCGTGGGGCTCGCGCGGACCATCGCGCTCCAACCCGAGGTCATCCTCTACGACGAGCCGACCACCGGCCTCGATCCAGTCAACACCGCGCGCATCAATCACATGATCAAGGGCATCAGCGAGGCGCTCCACGTCACCTCGATCGTCGTCACCCACGACATGGGGACGGCCTTCGAAGTCTCCGATCGTCTCGCCTTCATTTACAAGGGCAGGGTGCTCCTCCACGGCACCCCCGATCAATTCAACGCCAGCCGTGACCCGCGCGTGAGCAACTTCATCAAAGGCATCGCCCCCAAGGGCGAAGACGTGGCGACCTTGCTGCAGAACTAGCGCGCGCGTATGCAGCGCGAGACATGGAGAAGCGACGATGGCGATGAAGCGCGAGCTCAAAGTCGGAATCTTCGTCATGTTCGGCCTGCTCGTGGCCGGCGCACTCATCTTCCTCATAGGTGACGAGCGACGCGTCTTCGATCGCCACTACGATCTCAACGCCGACTTCTCCGACGTCGTCGGTCTCAAGCCGGGCGCGCCGGTGCGCATGGGCGGCCTCGACATCGGTTCGGTGACGAAGGTCGGCTACGACGAGAAGAACCCGAAGGACAAGCTCCTCCACGTCCGCTTCAGCATCATCGTCGCCGCCCACGAGCGCATTCGGGAAGACTCGGTCGTCACCATCTCGAACAAGGGTCTGCTCGGCGACAAGATGCTCGAGATCACCCAAGGCTCGGAGGCCAAGCCGGTGATCGCCGACGGTGGGCACATCAAGTCGCAGCCCCCGGAAGATTTCGGCAAATACCTCGCCAAGGCCGACGACCTCCTCGACGTCGCCAAGAGCACGCTCGAGAACCTCCGCACCGTCACCGGCACCGCAGCCGACAAAGACGTGCAGGCTGATTTGAAGGCCTCGGTCTCGTCGATCCGCAAGCTCCTCGGTGACGCGGCCGCCAACGACGGCTTCGTCCATCGTCTCCTCACCGACAAGGCGATGGCCGATCACCTCGACACCGTCTTCGTCGAGGCCGCCAACGCCGGGCGCAGCTTCGATCGGGTCGCCGCCGACATCCGCTATCTCTTGAAGCAAGCGAAAGACGGCCCTGGCCTCGCGCACACGCTCCTCTACAGCAAAGACGGCGACAAGGCGCTCGCCTCGTTCGTCGTCGTCGCCGACGAGCTGGCGAAGACGATGGAAGAGATCCGCACTGGGAAAGGCGCCGTGCACGAGCTCGTCTACGGCGCGTCGGGGCAAGACGTCACCAAGAACCTCGCGCAGATGAGCGGCGATTTGAAAGACATCGTCGCCGACGTGAAAGCCGGCAAGGGCACCATCGGCGCGCTCGTCGTCGACCCGTCGATCTACGAAGACGTGAAGAGCATCCTCGGCAACATCGATCGCAACGAAGTCCTACGCGCGCTCGTTCGCTACACCATCAAGCAGGACGAGACGAAGTCGTCGCCCGCGGTCACTGCGCCGCCTGCCGCCAGCAAGGCCCCGTGACCATCGCCGGCCGTTTCCCCGAGCGCGGCGCGCGCGTCGCCCTCACCCTCGTCGCCGTCGACGACCTCCACGCTCACTATCGCGGCGAAATCCTCGCGCCCGAGCTCAGCCAGGCGATCGAGCTCGCGGTCGACGTCAAGACCGGCATCGCGCGCCTCGAGCTCGGCACGAAATCACCACGAATCGAAGGCGCCAACGTCGACGTCGTCATCGCCGACGAAGACCTCGCCTTCACCCGCCAACTCGGTCGCCAGCTCTGGAAGCTCGCGACGCAGACGGCACCCGATCAAGGCGGCGGCTCCTGGTCTCGCCGCGTCCAACGCTGGCGCGGCCCCAAATAGGAGTCTACTCCGGCCCTTTGACGTACTTTTCGAGGCTGAGCGCGTAGCGGGCCTCGCTGATGGTCTCGTCGAGGCTCGGGAAGACGCGGGCGAAGACGATTTCGTACCAGGTGTCGAGCGTCTTGGTCTTGTCGCCCGGGTCGGGCATGCGCTGTTCGCGGCGCTCGATTTCGGTGAACCCGTGCGCGAGCACCGTGCTCTCGGCGATGGCGCGGACCTTCTCGTAGAGAACGTCGGCCGCCTCACGAAGGAAGTCGCTGCGCTGGCAGCGCATCACCACGCGCACCTCGAGCGAGCCCTCGGGCGTCGCCGGCCGGATGGAGATGCCGGCATCGAGAATTTGGTTGTCGCGCGGCCGTTCGGCGAGGTGCACGGCATCGGGTCGCGTACGATAAATCTCCAAGCCGGCGGCAATGAGCGTCCGCTTCAGGTCTTGGATCGACGGTGGCTGCGAAGAGGTGGTCATCGCGAAAAGGGGCACTCGCTGCGAACGGCGTGGCGGCGTGGCCGACGACGAAGCGCGTCAGCGAACTCCACGATCGAAGAGTAGGGGTATCTTCGTCAATGGGAAACAGCGACTCAGGGAGCATGTCACGAGAATCATCGAGCGCGCTCGACCTGGTTGCGATGCGCCGGAACTGAAAAAGTCACTCCACCTCATCTAGATAGCCGTCCCTGACGAATATTCTGTGATCGTAGAACCGGCGTTGAATCCAGCTTGGGCGGGGGCTACCGTTCCGTCACGCGGTTCCCATCGATTCGCTGTCGCTTCGAGGAACCGGGCTCAACGAGCATTTTTTGGAGGTCAGGATGGCGGCCCCGACGACGATCGCGAGCGAGCTCGAGCGCAAAGACACGAAAGTCCCCACGCGTGAGCAGCTGGAGAGCCGCTCGCCGGTCGACGGCTCGCTCCTCGGCACGGTGCCGATCAGCACCAGCGCCGACGTGCACCGCGTGGTCGCGCGGGCGCGGCGTGCACAGGAAGCGTGGGGTCTCCTCCCCATCGCCGAGCGCTGCGAGCGCATCCTCCGTCTCCGCAACGCGATCGTCGAGCGCGCCGAGGAGCTGGTCGATCTGCTGACGCGCGAGTGCGGCAAGCCGCGGCACGAGTCGCTCGCCCACGAGGTCATCCCGGTCGCCGATCTCATCGGGTACTACGCGGCGCGCGCCGAGAAGCTCCTCGCCCCGCGCGACATCGAGATGCACTTGATGAAGCACCGCCGCTCGTACGTGCACTACGCGCCGCGCGGGGTCGTCGGCATCATCAGCCCCTGGAATTTCCCGTTCAGCATCACCATGGGTGACGCCGTCACCGCGCTCGTCGCCGGCAACGCGGTGGTCGTAAAGCCGAGCGAAGTGACGCCGCTGATCATCGAGAAGGCGAAAGAGATTTGGGACGCCACCGGTCTCCCCGAAGACCTCTTCCAACTCGTCCACGGCTACGGCGCGGTCGGCGCGGCGCTGATCGAGGCAGGTGTCGACAAGGTGGTCTTCACCGGCGGCGTCGCCACCGGCAAGCGCGTCGCGCAGATGTGCGGCGAGCGCCTGATTCCCTGCACCCTCGAGCTCGGTGGCAAGGCGCCCCTCATCGCCTGCGCCGACGCCGACCTCGAACGCACCGCGCGCGCGATCGTCTTCGGCGGCTTCGTCAACGCCGGACAAGTCTGCGTCTCGGTCGAACGAGTCTACGCGCACGCCGCCATCCACGATCAGCTCCTCGAGCGCGTCGTCGGCCTCGTCTCCGAGCTCAAACAAGGCGATCCGACGAAGGGCGACGTCGACGTCGGCGCCATCACCTTCGGCAAGCAAATCGACGTCGCCGAGAAGCACATCGCCGACGCGGTCGCCAAAGGCGCCATCGTCCGTGCGGGCGGGCATCGTCGCGACGGCGGCGGGCAGTTCTTCCAGCCGACGGTGCTCGAGAAGTGCGATCACCGCATGACGGTGATGACCGAGGAAATCTTCGGCCCTGTCGTCCCCTTCATGAAGGTCGAAGACGAAGAAGAAGCCATCCGACTCGCCAACGACTCCCACCTAGGCCTCAACGCCTACGTCTTCACCAAAGACCGCGACAAGGGCTGCCGGATCGCCGAGCGCGTCGTCTCCGGCAGCGTCCTCGTCAACGACGTCCTGACGAACCACGCCATCCCCGAGACGCCCTTCGGTGGGGTGAAGCAGTCGGGCATCGGCCGCGTCCACGGCGAGGATGCGCTCCGTGACATGAGCCAGGCGCGTCACGTCAACGTCAACCGCTTCGGCACCACCGCCCGCGAGCCCATCTGGTACCCCTACACGCCCGAGACGTTCAAATGGCTGCTCAAGGGTGCGCGGGCCTTGTTCGGCGGCGGGAGCATCTTGCAGCGCATCGGCGAGCTGCTCTGAACGCGCGGCGTCCCGGGGCGGCTTTCGCATTTATTTTGTCCCCTTGCCCGAGGTCATGTCACCCCTCGGGCGCCATGAACGATTCCGAGCACACCCTCGACTCCGAGAGCACCACCATCGCCGCCGCTCGGAAGGCCGAACGGCTCACCATCAACCAGGAATTCGAGTCCTTCGACGCGTTCATCCATGAATACGTGACGAACATCAGCCGCACCGGCGTGTTCATCAAATCGAAGACGCCTCTTCCGGTCGGCACGCAGGTGAACCTTCGCTTCACCCTCATCATGGACGACATCGAGACCATCGAGGGCACCGGTGAGGTGGTTCGCGTGGTCGACGATCCGTGCGGGATGGGAATCCTCTTCACCGAGCTCGCGGCGGAGTCGAAGGCGCTCATCGAACGCGTCCTCGCCAGCCGCGACGCCGCCGAATAATCCGAGTACACTCGCGCCTTCACGCGCCGGCCATTGCGCTCGCCGCGTCTCCAGCAAGGTTCGATCGTGCGATCATCTCGGCTTCCCCGCGGGCTCTCCGCCGTTCTCTCGCTCCTCTGCATGGTTCTGCCGCTCGCCGGTTCGGTGGGCTGTCACACGCCGCCGGTGGTGGCGCCGAAGTACGAAGTGAAGCCGAACGGGGTGGTCAGCGACGCCGACCTTCCGCTCGCGCTGACGCTCTACGTCTTCTCGCCGCCCGCCTCGAAGGCCCGCCGGGAGCTGGCCAAGCCGCTCGCCGATCGATTCCTCCTCCGCAGCAAAGAGCTCTTCGCGCAAGGGCGCGAACGACACGGGCTCGCTGCCGTGCGCCTCGCGGCGATGCTCCTGCGCACCAACTCGGCCGCGCCTGCCGGTCTCTCCGATCCCGCCGTCGCCGCCCTCGAAGACGCGCTCAAAGGTCCGGCAGCGCGCGGTGACGAAGGCGCGTCGGTCGGTCTCTATCAACTCTGGGGCCTCGCGAGGCCGGCCGATCCGCGACCGAAGCAGCACCTCGATGCGCTCTCGGTCTGGACGGCTTCGAAGCAAGGCGTGCCTTCGCCGCTCGTCGATGCCGGTCGCAATGCGCTGCGTGAGGCCGACGCCTTCGCCTTCGCCATCAACCGCGACGGGCTCCCGCACATCGACACCGCGATGTACGAGTGGATGGATCGCATCGTCGCCTTCAAGGAAGGCGAGCGCGTCAAGGCACGCTACGAAGACGAGATTTACTGGGCGGTCTTCGGTTTTCACACGGTGGGCGATCGCCTCGTCGCCAGCCACCTCCGCGACGGCGACATCGGTGGGGCAATCGAAGCGACGACCAACCCGGCGACGCAGGGCTTCGTCTCCGAGCCGCTCCGACGCGCGCTCCTCGACGCAGGCTCCGAGCCCAACGTCGAGGGTTTCGAAACCCTCATCGCCGTGCTCGCTGCCGAGCTGAAGAAGGGCGAAGGGCTCGACGGGCCGATGACCGACAGCATCCTCGGCGTCGGCCTCGCGGCGACCGCGGCCTATCCGCGCGAGCCCGTTCTCGCCGAGGTCATCGGGCGCACCATGCTCGGCGCCGGTGCCGGTGATGCGACGCCGGCCATCTACGCCTACTCGCTCCTCGGCACGCAGGACGATCCTCGCCGTCCCGCGGCGCGCGATCTCGGACGGGCACTCTCGCTGACCGCGAGCGCGGTGCGCGACTACGCAGATCGAGAAGACTACGAGGCCGCGAGGCGCACCTTCGGGGCCGCCATGCCGCTCCTCCAGGCCGCCGACGAGATCGGCGGAGTGTCGCCGTCGAGCGCGCAAATCAAGACGATCATGGCCCTGGTCGAAGGCGAAGCGGGAAACCCCGCGGTCTCGCTCTCGCTCTTCAACGCCGCGCTCGGCGACGGTTCGCTCCCCATCGCGCTCGCCGGTCGCGCGCGCATCGAAGCCTGGAATGGCGATCTCGCGGGTGCACGTGCGCACGTAGCGAAGGCGCTCTCTGGTAAGTGGTCGGAGTCCGATCCGCTCCTCTACGCCGACATCGAGGCGTTCTCCGGTGATCTCGCGCGGCGCGCCGGTGACGTCGACGGAGCACGCGCGGCCTACGAGGACGCGCTCCGATTGATCACCCTCGCGCAGACGAAGAAGTTGGTCACGAGCGGCGAAGCGGCGGGCCGAATCGCCCGTATTTTGAGCCGTTTCGCCGACGCCGAGGCCAAGGAAGACGACGCTGCGTCGCTCGCCGAAGCCACCGCCAACGACCCGCGCGTCCTCGTGACGTCGGTCACGCGACGCTTCCTCCGCGCCTTTCGCGGTCCCGATGCCCACCGCGCGCGCATCGTCTTCCACCGCGTCGACGACCTCAAGCTGCCGGCCGACGAGCTGGTCCAGGCGGCGGTGATCGCGCGCGCCATAGCCAAGCGTTCGGGCGCCGCGGTCGACGCCGACATCGGCAAGGCCCTCGCAGCTGCCTCCACCCGCGACGATCGCGCCGGTCGTCTCGCCCGCTTCGCGCTCGGTCAGCTTCCCGCCGCCGAGCTGCTCGAGAAGTCGAAGTCGCCGCGTCACCTCCTGCAAGCGAAGCTGGTGATCGCCATGACTCACTTCGGCGACGGTGGTCTCGCGGCCGCCAAGAGCGAGCTCGAGTTGGTCGCCCACGCCGACATCATCGGTTCGCTCGAAGCCGAGCTCGCGCTCGAGCTCCTCGAGCCCGATCACGCGGCGATCATCGGCGCGCCGAAATCGCCCTGAATTTCCCTCGAACCGTTCAGGCGCGCACGAGTCGGTCGAGCGTGATCGCGCACGCGGCCCGTACGCTCAGGTGGTTGTAGGCGGTCGGCCCTTCGATCGGTGGCAGACGTGCGTCGCTGGCGTCGACGAGCGCTTGCGTCAGTCCCCACGACGTCCCGAAGACGACGAGCACCGCGCGTTGATCGTCGCCGCGAAGACGTGAGCGCGCCTCGTCGTAGGTCGCGATCATCGGCACCACGCCGGCATCTCGGCGCGCGGCGGTGGTCCAGATCTCGACGGCGCTGCGGCCGCCGAGTGTTTGCACGGCGTCTTCGAGGAGCGGCACCACCTCGACGATTCCGAGGGCGTCCTTGCGCGAGGGGATGCGCTCGCCGCTGGCGCCGGTCTTCCAGTGTCCGAGGATCGACTCGACGAGCGCACGTTGCGCAGCGATCGGCGAGGTGACGAACATCTTCTCGGCGCCGTACGTGCGGGCGCTGCGCGAGAGATCGTGGACGTCGAGGTTGGTGACGGCGCTGGTGACGACGGCCCCGGCGCGATCGAGGACGGGGTGGTGGACGAGGGCCACGGCGAGGCGACGCATGGGCCCTTTAAAGCACATCGGCCCCCCTCGCGGAGAGCCGATGCGGTCGTAGTCGTTCGTACGCCGAGTTCTGTTCCGCGCCGAGGTCGCCCCCAGCGCGGTGATGATCATTCCTCTAGGACGCACGTTACCGTGCGCCTCCAGCAGCCTACCCAGGAGCCCCGGACGGGTCGTCCTTCCACGCCCACTTGCGCAGGCGTGTCGCTCCTCTACGTGGCCTTGCTCCGGATGGGGTTTGCCATGCCAGAAGCGTTACCGCCTCCGCGGTGGGCCCTTACCCCACCTTTTCACCCTTACCGCGCGTCACGATGCCGAAGCTCCGCGAAGCGCGGCGGACTGTTCTCTGTTGCACTCTCCTCGCGGTCACCCGCACCGGGCGTTACCCGGCACCCAACCCTGCGGAGCTCGGACGTTCCTCCCGCGGCTCACGCCGCCGGCGACCATCTGCCCAGCTACGACGCGCGCACCCTAGCATGCTAGGCCGGAAGCTTCATGGGCAAGGTCGGGCGTCCTGCCGGCGCATACACGCAGTACCGACGCCTCTCGCAGCTCCGCGAGATGCTCGAGAGCCATCCGAAAGGTCTGTCGCTCCCCGAGATTGCCGCGCGTCTTCGCGTCACCGATCGCTCGGTGCGTCGCTATCTGCGTGAGCTCGAGCGCGAGGTCGACGTCGAGCGTTCCTCACATCCGGATGGTCCCTTCGGCGTCGTCGTCAAGATCCCGAGCCGCGATCTTCCGCGTCGCGTGAAGCTCCATCGCACGCAAATTTACGGGCTCCTGATGGCCCGGCGCGTCTTCCAGATGCTCGACGGCACCGTCTTCGAGTCGGCGCTGCACGAGGCGGTCGATCAGCTCCTTTCGCACGTGCAGCGGCCGCCGCGTCGCGGGGCTTCGCTCGATCCCGACACGCGTTTGCACGAGCGTTTTCTCTACCTGCCGTCGACGCCGATGCGTCCGCTCTCGGAGACGCCGGACGTCGCCGAGGTCGTCGACACGATCATCGACGCCTGCGCGCAGCTGCGCGTCTGCGAGATTCGTTACAAGAAGGCCCCGCGCGGCGCCGCCAAAGACGTGGCCGAGGCGCTCACCATCCATCCCTACGCCGTCGTCCTCTACAAGGACGCCATCTACTGCGTCGCCTTCGTCGAAGAGCGCAGCGCGGTGCGCACGCTGCGCGTCGATCGCATGGTCGACGCCGAGGCGAGCACCTCCAAGCACTTCACGCTCCCCGACGACTTCAGCGTCGACGCGCACTTCGAAGGTCAGTTCGGCGTGCACGCAGGAGAGACGCCGACCAAGGTCGTCATCGAGTTCCACGAGAGCGTCGCCGAGTACGTCCGCTCGCGACGATTTCCCGGCGAAGGCGGCGGCTCGGCGACGGTCGAGGAGCTCGCCGGCGGACGCGTGCGTCTCACCATGGTCGTCGGCGCCACCACCGAGGTCCGCTCGTGGGTCCTCTCTTTCGGCGACAAGGCGCGCGTCATCGAGCCCGCGCAGCTCGCAGAAGGTGTCATCGGCGAGCTCCGCGGCGCGCTCGCTGCCTATGCAGAGACGGCTCCGCTCACGGTCGAGCCCGCCGCGACGCCGCGAAAAGCATCGGTCAAACGCAAGTAGGACGGAAATTGACGCGGTCGCAATGTGGGTGGCTAGCGCACATCGTGGGAATCAGATAAGCCCCGCGACGCAAGCTAGGCCGTGAGCCTTCCGACGCTGGGCGTCGGCGGGTGAGCAGGTATCGACACGAGCGTTCATCGGTGGCGTCTGCGCCCTTCGCGGTTCCCCTCGACTCCTTCGAGTCAAAGAGTGGCCCCGGCGAAATGTCGCAGCCTCCGATCGACGTCTCGGAGGGGGAGATCTCGACCATGTCCGCGTACACCCACTTCGTACCGCCTCCGCGCCGTCCGGCGCCCGCGTCATCCGTGCCCGTCGCGCCGAGCGAAACAGCTACAGTGAGTGAGGAGCAAGTGGTGGTGCGTTCGAGCGGAACGATTCAACGAGGTCCCTTCTTCGGGCGGCAGATCGAGCTGCGTACCCTCGAAGAGGCGTACGGCGCCGTCACCAACGACGGTGGCATGCACATCGTCACGCTCGTCGGCGCTTCGGGCGTCGGCAAGTCGCGCCTCGTCGCCGAGTTCCTCGCGAACGCGCGCGAAATGACGGGTCGCACTGCGCCTCGCGCCCTTCGCACCGTCGCCCGTCAGAGCGGCGGCGCCTACGATCTGCTCTCGCGCCTCTTGCGCACGCGCTTCGAGATCCCGCACGGCATCGACGACGAGGTCGCGAAGGAGCGACTACGCGAGCAGGTGAGCGATCTCCTCGGCGATCGTCGCGTCGGCGACGTCCTCTACTTCATCGGTGGCCTCCTCGATCTCAAGTACGAGCGCTCGCCGCTGATCGCTGCCGTCGAGGACGACGACACCGAGATGCGCCTCCTCCGTCGCGCGGTGCTGAAGCGGCTCCTCGAGGCCGACGCGCAAGGCAGCGCCCAGCGCGGCACGCTGGTCCTCGTGATGGAAGACCTCCACAACGCGCACGACGACACCATCGACATCCTCGGCTATCTCGCCAAGCACGTCGCCGCGCCAGTGCTCGTCCTCTGCACCGCGCGTCCCGAGCTCCTCGCGAGCTGCGCCGAGTGGACGTCGATCGGCGGCATGCGCCACCAAAAGCTCGATCTCGGGCCGCTCGCCGATCTCGACGCCGAGCGCATGCTCGAGCAGCTCCTCGCGCCGGTCACCGCCGGTGGTCACGAGCTGCCGCAAGAGCTCATCGACTCGGCGTGTGAGCTCGCCGGAGGAAATCCGCAGCTCCTCGAGCGCACGGTGCGCATCCTTCACGACTCGGGCGTGCTCACCGTCGAAGAGATCCCCACCGACGATCCCTTCATCGCCGAAGAGCGCTGGCACGTGAACCTCGAGCGTCTCAGCGAGGTCCGTTTGCCGATGACGGTGCAAGACGCCGTCGCCGCGCGCCTCGCCGCCCTCTCGCCTGTCGAGCGCGACGTGCTGGAAAAAGCCGCGGTGATGGGCTCGGTGTTCTGGTTCTCCGGGCTCGTCGCCCTCGCGCGCATCACCTCGCTCGCGCCCGAGCTCTGGGCGACGTCCGACGAGGGCGGGCCGAACGACGTGCACGAGCTGGTCGAGATCATCGGCGAGCTGGTCGCGCGTGATTACATCCTGCCCATGCCCGACTCGACGTTTCCGGGCGAAATCGAATACGTCTTCAAGCACAACCTCGAGCGCGAGAGCCTCGAGCGACTGATCCCGGCGGCGGCGGCCAAGCGCTTCCACCAGACCATCGCCGACTGGCTCGAGTTCCGCAGCGGCGTGCGCACGCACGAAGAGCACGTCGCGCAGCTCGCGTTCCATCGCGAGAAGGCCGGCTCGGTGGCGCGCTCGGCCCTCACCTGGATCGAAGCGGGGCACGTCGCGCGTTCGCGCTATGCGCACCAGAAGGCAGCCGAGTGTTACTCGCGCGGTCTCTCGCTCCTCGGCGACGACGACGCGCGCGTGCGCCTCGACGCGCTTCACCACTATGGCGACGTGCTCACGCTCAACGGCAAGTTCGACGAAGCGCTGGCGCAGTTCCAAGCGATGCAGGCGCTCGCGTTCGCCCTCGATTTGAAGGGTAAAGGCGGCGCGGCGCACAACCGCATCGGTCGGCTCTACCGCGAGACGGGACGCCTCGACGAAGCCGGTCGACACCTCGGCACCGCGCTCGCGCTCTTTTCCGCTGCCGGTGACGAGCGCGGCATCGCCTCTTCGGCCGACGACATCGGCAAGCTCCACTGGATGCGCGGCGACTACCCCAAGGCCCTCGAGGAGATGCGGCAAGCGCTCGCCACTCGCAAACGCCTCGGCGATCGGCGCTCCATCGCTCTCTCGCTCAACAACCTCGGCCTCGTGCTCCAGGACAGCGGTCACTTCAAGGAGGCGCTCGAGGCCTTCGAGCAGTCGCTGCGCATCCGTCGCGAGATCGGCGATCTCCTCGGCGTCGTCATCACCCTGAACAACCTCGGCACCGTGGCGCAAGATCAGCGCGACGACGAGCGGGCGATGGCGCTCTTCGGCGAGGCGCTGCAAATCGCCCGCGAGATCGGCGATCGGCACAAAATCGTGCTCCTTCTCACCAACGTCGGCGAGACCCGTTATCGCATGGGTGACATCGCCGGCGCCCTCGCCACCCTCAAGGAGAGCGAGCAACTGGCCGAGGAGATCGGCGATCAAATGCTGCTCGCCGAAGCCGTACGTGGGCTCGGCAAGGCGTACCTGCTGAACGGCGATCTCGCGAAGGCCCGCGAGTACACGACGCGCGCGGTCCAGCTCTTCGAGCTCGTGCGCAGCAAGGTGCAAATCGGCGTCGCGCTCCGCACGCTCGGTGAGGTGACCGCGGCGGGTGGTTGGGGTCACGAGCACGTCGGCAAGGCGCGCGACTACTTCCTCCGCTCGATCACCCTCTTCGAGGAGGTCGGCAACGAGGTCGAGCTCATGCGCAGCTTCCGTGCGCTCGCCGAGTTCCTCGAGCGCATCCTCCAGACGGCGCCCGATCCCGAGGTCGCGAAGGAAGCGGCCGACTACGCGCGCCGTGCCGACGACGTCTCGACCAAGCTGAAAATCTCGGCCATCGGCATCGATCCGGCCGCGTACTTCAGCTAGTCTCCGCCGAGCATGTCGCTCGGCTTCCGCTTCCGCGAGACGATGTCCGGTAGCTACCTGCTCGACGCCGACCCCGATCACGAGAGGGCGATGTCCTTCTCCATCGGGGTGCGCGTCCACAGCTTGGCGCGCTTCGTCGTCGATCGCCGTGCCGAGATCCAAGGCGAGGTCTACTTGGAGGGCTTCGCCGCGCATCGCGCGCTCCGCGGCACGCTCGTCATCGATCCGCTCATCGGCAAGAAGCTGGTCTACGAGTTCGGCTTCACCGGCGACGACGGCAAGAGCTATCGCTTCGTCGGCCAGAAAGACGTCGAGCACCTGCGCCCGTTGCACACGATGACGATGCTCCCGGGCGAGCTCGCGGACGACGTCGGTCGTCGGGTCGGCAGCGCGCGCTTGCGCTTCGATGCGCGCAGCGATCTCCCGAAATTTCTCCGTAGCTTCCGCGCTGCCTGAATTCGTGGCGACTTCGTCGTCAGCCGAGCGCGCCGAGGCGTTGCCGGAGGGCGCTCGCCATCTCGTCGTCGAGGCCTTCGACCGAGAGCGAGAGCCGCTCGCCGTCGTGCTCGAGGGTCACCGTCGAGCCAGCCAATCCCCCGCGCGCGTCGCGCCCGAAGCGTAGCCGCGCCACACCCTTCGTGCCGTTGCCCCAGAAGCTCGCGCCGTCGACGGTGAGGTGGGCGAGCGCAGCGATCTCTGCTGCGCGTGCCGCCTCGTGCGTCGTCGATGCATTCGAGCCGGTCGATGCGATCGACGAGGTAGAAGTCACCGGCGGCGCGAGGAGCAGCGCCCCACGTCCGCTCGGATCGAGCATCGCCAGCCCTTCGTCGACGATCGGCGTGCCATCGTCGATCGTCCCGGCTCTCGCTCTCTCGTGCTCCCCGTCGATGTTCGGCGCGGGCTCGGCACCCTCGAACGCCGAATGCGGTTTCGCGGGCGTCTTCGGCGTCGGCTCGGCGCTTGGCACCCGACGTCCGAGAACCGCCTCGAAGGAAGAGCCTGCCGAGAGTGGCCCACGCGGAAGCTTGCCCACTCCGAGAACGTGCGGCCTCGGGGGAGGCGCGAGGGGCATCTTGGAGAGCCGTGAACCGGACGTAGTCTTCGGCAGCATCTCACCCCCCTTCGACACCAACGTGTTCTCAGTTGCGCCAGTTACGTCGGTTGCGTCGGTTGCGTCCGCGGGCGCATCACGCGATGGACCTCCATGCTCATCGGCGCGCACGAGTCGGTCGCAGGCGGATTCCACCTCGCGTATGCGGCGGCGAAGGACGACGGCTGCGACGCCATTCAGGTGTTCACCAAGAACGCCAGCCAATGGAAAGAGCCGAAGCTCGAGGCCGACGCAATCGCGCGATTCCGTGAGGCGCGTGCAGCCTCCGCGATCGGCGCCGCCGACGTCCTCAGCCACGACTCCTACCTCATCAATCTCTGCGCCAAGGACGACGCGCTCCGCGAGCGTTCACGCGAGTCGCTCTTGCAAGAGGCGTTGCGCAGCGAAGCGCTCGGTCTCCAGCACGTCGTGCTCCATCCAGGCGCCCACGTTGGAACCGGCATCGAAGCTGGCGTCTCGCGCGCGATCGAGAACCTCGCGTGGGTGCTCGAACGAACGCGCGGCGCCAAGGTCTCGCTCCTCGTCGAGAACACGGCCGCGCAGGGCACGGTGATCGGCTCGCGCTTCCCGGAAATCGGCGCCATTCTCCGCGGCGTCGAAGAGCTCGTGGGCGACGAAGCGCAGAGGCGGCTCGGCGTCTGCATCGACACCTGTCATGCGTTCGCCGCTGGTTACGATCTCTCCCACGAAGCTGGCTTCGACGCGGCCTGGGCCGAGCTCGAAGAACACATCGGTACCACGCGCATCCGTGGGCTCCACCTCAACGATTCGCAGAAGGGGCTCGGCTGCAAGGTCGATCGCCACGAGCGCGTCGGCGAGGGCGCGCTCGGCAAGTATCCCTTCTGGCGTCTGCAGAACGACGCGCGCCTCGCTGGCGTCACCGCGGTGCTCGAGACGCCGCCGAAGGAAGACGATCGGGGCTACCTTGCGCAGCTGAAGATGCTCCGGGGATTCGTCGGCGCGGCGGCGCCCGAGGCGAAGGCTCTGCAAGCCGCGCCAGAAGTTGCACTAGCAGTGCAAAAAGAGAAACCGAAGCGCGCAGCCAAGTCGAAATCGTGAGCTCTCACGTTCTCTTTTCGCCGGTTTTCGCCCGGCGGCGCGCGCGCTAAGAGACGCCGATGGAAAAGGGGCGGGCCACCTGGGACGAGTACTTCATGAACATCGCGCGCGAGGTGGCTACGCGCGCCACCTGCGATCGAAAGCACGTCGGCGCGGTCATCGTCCGCGATCGAAGCATCCTCGCGACCGGATATAACGGCTCCATCGCCGGTCTCCCGCACTGCGATGAAGAAGGTCACCTGATGGAGGACGGGCACTGCGTCCGCACCATCCACGCCGAGACCAACGCGGTCATCCAGGCGGCGCGCAACGGCGTGCGCATCGATGGCGCGGCGATCTACGTCACCGCCTCACCCTGCTTCGGATGCTTCAAGGTCATCGCCAACGGCGGCCTGCGTCGCATCGTCTACGGCGAGTTCTATCGCGATCAACGCATCTTCGATTTCTCGACGCGCCTCGGAATCGAGCTCGTCCAATGTGGCCCCGGCAACGCGCCGGCCTCGCCCGCGGCCGAGACGAAGTAGCTGCTCGAGGCGGCTCACACCCGAAAGAGCGACACGCCGCTCATCGCCGCCGGTATCGGCAGCTTCAAGAGCTCGAGCATCGTCGGCGCGACGTCGGCGATGCGACCACCTTCGCGCAGCTTCGCCGATTCGTGCCCCGGGTGCACGTAGACGAACGGCACGCGATTGAGCGTGTGCGCGGTGTGCGGCTCGCCGGTCTTCGGATCGACCATCACCTCGCAGTTGCCGTGATCGGCGGTGATGAGGACGGCGCCGTTCTTCGCCAGCGCCGCCTCGACGACGCGTCCGATGGCGACGTCGACGCTTTCGTTCGCCGAGATCGCCGCGGGCAAAATGCCAGTGTGTCCGACCATGTCGGGGTTGGCGAAGTTGACGAGGATGAAGTCGTAGTCCTTCTCGGAGAGCGCCTTGCTCACTGCCTCCGCGACGCCCGCGGCGCTCATCTCCGGCTTCAAATCATAGGTCGCGACGCTCTTCGGCGAAGGGATGAGGACGCGATCTTCCCCCGCGAACGGCTGCTCGACGCCGCCGTTGAAGAAGTAGGTGACGTGCGCGTACTTCTCGGTTTCGGCGCAGCGCAGCTGGTGCAGGCCGGCCTTCGCCAAGAGCTCGGGGAACATGTCGACGTAGCTCGACTTGGAGAAGGCCACGGGGAGCCCGAGCCGCTTCTCGTACTCGGTCATGCATATATAAGGGCTCAATGGAGCGCGCCACAGCTCGCCTTTCGTCCGCGCGAAACCGTCGAATTCGACTTGGGTGAGCGCTTCGGAGAGCTCGCGCGCGCGATCGGGGCGGAAGTTGAAGAAGAGCGCCGCGTCGCCCGCCTTCGCTCCGCGGTAGTCGCCGAGCACGCGAGGGATGACGAACTCGTCGTTCTCTCCGGCTTCGTAGGCACTGGCGAGCGCGGCGAGGGCTCCCTCGAAGGGCGCGCCTTCGCCGAGGACGATCGCGCGATAGGCCTTCTCGACGCGGTCCCAGCGCTTGTCGCGATCCATCGCGTAGTAGCGACCCGACAGCGTGCCGATCGTGCCTTTGCCGGCAAGACCCGCGAGCAGCGGTTCGAGGAAACCCTTGGCGCTGCGCGGCGGCGTGTCGCGACCATCGAGGAACGCGTGCACCACGACCGGCACTCCGCGCGCGGCGATGCCATCGACGAGCGCGAGCAAGTGATCGAGCGAGCTGTGCACGCCGCCATTCGAGACCAGCCCGAGCAGGTGCATGCGCCCACCCGCGGCCTTGGCGGCGGCGACGGCCCGTTCGATTTCGGGGTTGGTCACCAGCGTGCCGTCGGCGACCGCGCAGTCGATGCGCGAGATGTCCATCTGCGCGATGCGTCCGGCGCCGAAGTTGAGGTGCCCGACCTCGCTGTTGCCCATCTGCCCTTCAGGGAGGCCGACGTCGGGGCCACTCGTGCCGATCGTCGTGTGCGCGAATCGCTGCAACAATGCGCCATAGCGCGGCATCTTCGCGCGCGTCACGGCGTTGTCGTCGGCGGCCTCGCGCTCACCGAAGCCGTCGAGAATCATCAGGACGAGAGGACCACCGAGCCCGTTGGCGGAGGAGACCATCGCCCATGGATAGCGGCGCCGCACACGCGAAGAAAGCCTGCGCTCACTTCACGCCATGCGCGTCGTGATCGCTTCGACCACCCGATCGAAGTCGGCGGGCAGCTCGACGGCCGTGTTCCTCCGCTTGGCATCGACCGAGGGCAGCGTTCCGTCGTGGTAGCCGACCTTGAACTCGGTGAACTTGAGGCCGCTCGCCGTCGAGACGACGACGACGCGGTCCTTGGCGCCGATGGTGCCGTTCGCACGGAGCTTGAAGAGGCACGCGAGGGCCACGCCGGTGTGCGGATCGCAGTACATGCCGGTGCGATCGGCGCGGGCAGCGGCGTCGGCGAGCTCGTCCTCGGTGGCGTCGAGGGCGACACCATTCATCGCTTCGAGCGCGCGCATCGCTCGAGGCGCGGAGACGGGCGCACCAATTTGGATTGCGCTCGCGAGCGTCGTGCCCGCCTTCATCGGGGTGACCACGCGCTCGTGGTTCTGCAGCGCGCGCACCATCGGATTCGCCCGTTCGGCCTGCGCGACGGCGAGCCGCGGGAGACGATCGGTGAGCCCGAGCTCCTTCAGCATCGAGAACCCTTTGAAGAGCGCGCTCGCGTTGCCGAGGTTGCCGCTCGGGAGGACGATCCAATCGGGGACCTCCCAATCGAACTGCTGCACGATCTCGATCGCGACCGTCTTCTGCCCTTCGAGGCGGAGCCCGTTCATCGAGTTCGCGAGGTAGACGATTTGCTCTTGGGCTAGCCGCTGCACGACCGCCATGCAGCCGTCGAAGTCGGTGTCGAGCGCGAGCACCAGCGCGCCGTTGGCGAGCGGTTGGACCAGCTGCGCAGTCGAGACCTTGCCGCGCGGGAGGAGGACGACGACTGGAATGCCGGCGGTGGCGCCATACGCTGCGAGCGAGGCGCTCGTATCACCGGTCGACGCGCAGGCGATGGCACGCACCCGGAGGCCGTGATCGCGCATCGCGTGTCGTACGACCGAGACGAGGACGGTCATGCCCAGATCTTTGAAGCTGCCCGTGTGCGAGTTGCCGCAGAGCTTCACCCAAAGCTCGCCCATGCCGAGCTCGCGCCCGAGACGTTCGGCCCAGAAGAGGTTGGTGCCTCCTTCGTCGAGCGAGACCACGAGCTCGTCGGGGACGTCGGGCGCGACCCACTCTTTCTTCCCCCAGACGCCGCTTCCGTATGGCCACGTCGTGCGCTTGTAGCGCTGGTCGAAGAGCGCCTTCCACTCTGCCGCGCTCTTCTGCTTGAGCACGTCGAGATCGTGGACGACGTCGAGGAGGCCGCCACAGGTGGGGCAGCGATAGGTCGGAGCGCTGAGCGGGATCTCCCCGTCACACCCCTCGATGCAGCGAAAGACGGCGCGCGCCATCCAGCGCTTCTATCACCAACTCACGCTATTCGCAGGCGATTTCGCGTCACGCGACTTCGCGCCGATCAGCCCTCTTCTTCGTCCTCTTCGTCCCACATCCGCATGGCGGCGAGGGCCAACGACGGACCGCACTTCAAGCAGAGCGGCGGCTCTTCGTAGCGGACCTCGCCAGCGCGCGCCCAGACGTAGAGACCGCTGCCGCCGTCGTCACCCGCCGCGAGGGTGGCATCGCAGAGGTCGCAGCGTCGTTCGCCTTCGGTGGCGAAGAGCGCGCGGTGGGTCGCGATCGAGCCGCGCGGGGCGCGACGCAGACGGAACGTGTCTGCATCGGCGCGGCGGATCTCGTTGCGATTCGGGGACTGCATCGGCCCCAGTTCTAGCACGTCGCGTCCGTCGGGAAAGGGAGTTGCCCTGAAGGAGCGAGCGTACGACTTCGCAAATTCACGAGAGACCGCTCCCCGCGCGATTCCCCTTCGATTTCCTCGATCCAAGCGCCCCATTTTGCCCGATTGAAATGCGGCATTCTGCCTCCTTTCACCAGAACGCTTGACCACCGCCGGAAGGCTGCGAAGGTAGTTGGAGGGGTGGGGGGCTTGGGCATGGGGCGGGAAACAGGAACGATTCGCGTTCTCGTCGTCGACGATGACGTGGCGACGGTGGACACCGTCTGCACGTCGTTGCGCGTGACGGGATACGAGTGCTCTTCGGCACCGAACGGCGCCGTCGCGCTCGAGCGCGTGCTGACCTTTCGTCCGGACGTCGTCGTCTTCGACTTCTGGATGCCGGTGACCGACGGCCGCGAGCTGGTGCTCGGCATCCGCGAGGTCACGAAATCGCGCGTCGGCCTGGTGGCGATGTCGGGCACGCCCGAGGTCGAAGACTGGTGCGGGCGCGTCGGCGTCGGCGCCTTCGTACGCAAGCCGTTCGCGGTCGACGTCATGCGGGCAGCGGTGCAACGCGTCTTCGAGGAAGCGAAATCGCCGCCCTCGTCGAGTCATCGCATGCGCGCCGCCAGCGATCCTCCGACGTCACGCCGGCTCAAGCTCGAGAGCTCGGTGCTCGTCGTCGGCGAAGGGAGCGCCTCGCAGCCGCTGCGTGGTCTCCTCCGCGACAGTCGACCGCCGATGCAGGTGGCGGCCGTCGGCACCGTCGATGAAGCAATTCGCGCGCTCGGCTCCATCGCCGTCGACGCGGTCGCGGTCTGCGGCGACGCCATCTCCGATCCCGAGCTGCTGCGCCTCACCGCCGCCGCCGAATCCCGCAGCATTCCGATCGTCGCCGAGGCGAGCCCCTGCTTCGAGGTCAAGAGCACGATGCGCGTCGCCGAGCTCCCGAGCGCCCAATCGATGCTCCAGTCGATTCAAGACTCGATCTCGATGAGCCGTCGGTAGTCTCACCCCGGCTATGCCGGAGCCCGCCGGGGCCGCGAGAGCTACCCCTGGAATTTGTAGGATTCGCGGTACCAGGCGACGGTGCCACGGAGGCCGGCTTCGAGGCCGATTTTCGGGGCGAAGCCGAGGGCGCCGAGCTTCTTGATCGACGGGCAACGACGCGGGGTCGAGCCGGCGGTGCGCGGACCGGTCTCGAAGACGACGCGGACGCCGAGGTTGCGACCGACCATCGCCAGGAGCTCTCGGACCGAGATCTCTTCTTCGGTGCCGATGTGGAAGATCTCGCCGTCACCGCCGCGATCGGTGGCGATGAGGAGGCCGTCGACGAAATCGTCGACGTGGCAGAACGAGCGGGTCTCGGTGCCGTCGCCTTGGATCTGCACGCGCACTTCCTTCGCCGAGGCCTCCGCGCCGGCGGCGAGTGGCTGGCCGAGGGCGACGCCTTGCGCCTTGGCTGCTTCGCCGATCTTCTTCACGAATTGCGGGATGACGTGCTCGTCACCCATGTCCGGTCCGTAGACGTTGTGCGGACGAATCACGAGCGCGGCGACCCCGCGACGCTGCAGGTAGTGGAACGACAGGAGCTCGCTGATGAGCTTGCCGCCGCCGTAGGAAAAACGCGGATTGCGCACGTCGGGGATCATCGCTCGCTCGTCCTCGCCGGTCGGGACGTGCGTCGGCTCGTTGTAGATCTCGCTCGAGGAGAAGTTGACGTAGCGCTTGACGGTGGCCTTGTGCTCGATGGCTGCGTCCATCGTCGCCAGCGAGCCGCGCACGGCGACGTCGAGGACCACGTCGGGACGCTGGTAAAAATTCTCGGTGCCGTTGACCGCGGCGAGGTGGAAAACGACCTCGCATCCAGCGGTGGCCGTGCTCGCGGTCGCGGGATCACGGACGTCGCCGTCGACCAGCTTCATGCGCGAGGCGAGATCGGCGATGCGCTTCGGCGTACCGCGCAGGCCATTCTCGACGGCGACGACCTGGTGTCCTCCCTCGACGAGCCGCCTCGTGAGCGCGGCGCCGATGAAGCCGCCAGCGCCGGTGACGAGCGCGCGAACGGGGGTGACTTTTTCTCCGGCGGGCGTGATGAGCTTTCCCATGCGCCGCGCGATGTAGCACATCGCACACCAGAGCGGGGAAACGGCCATTTCGTCGCTGATTCCACGCCAGCGCCGGCCACGCAGAGCTGCACTGTCGCTCGCCTGCGTCAGCGATTTTGCGTCAGACGCCGCGAGTCAGGCTTCGCGCGTCACGCTTCGCGGGTCGAAGGAACACCGAGTGTCGCGCCGGCGACGAGGACGCGGCCATTGGCGAGGTCGCCTGCGGCCATCGGCTTCTTTCCTTCGGGTTGCGCTTCGACGATGGCGATCGATTCGCGCCCACCTTCGCCGCACGCGACGACTACGCCGTTCTTGTCGGCCAAGAGGACCACGCCCGGTCCGCGCGCGGCGACGCTCCCGACGTCTCCCTCGAGCTTGCGCGTACGCAGGACTTTCATCGACTTGCCGGAGGGCAAGAGGGTGGTCGCCGACGGCCACGGGTTCATCGCTCGTACGTGATCGTGGAGCACGCGCGCGGGCCTGGACCAGTCGATGACGCCGTCTTCCTTCTTCAACATCGGCGCCAGAGTCGACGCCGCGTCGTCTTGTGGGCGCGCGCTCAAACGACCATGGACGGCGTCCTCCAGCGATGCGCGCGTCAGCTCGGCTGCGAGCTGGGCGAGGCGAGGAGCCAGCTCACCCGCCGTCTCGTCGGGGCCTATTTTCGTGCGTGATTCGGCGAGCACGGGGCCGGTGTCGAGGCCTTCCTCCATGCGCATGAGATCGATGCCGGTCTCTTCTTCGCCGCGCGCGATGGCCCAGACGATGGGCGCTGCGCCGCGGTACTTGGGGAGCAGCGAAGCGTGGAGGTTGAGGCAGCCGGCGCGCGGTGCGTCGAGGATCGCGCGTGGGAGGATGCGGCCATAGGCGAGCACGAGGGCGACGTCGGCCGAGAGCTCGCGGAGCCACGCAGCCACCGTCCCATCCTTCATCTTCGTCGGCTGGAACACCGGTTTTCCCAGCGCGATCGCGCGCATCTTCACCGGCGGGCTGACCAGCTGCATGCCGCGTCCAGCGGGCCGATCGGGCTGGCAGACGACCCCGACGACGTTGGCGATGTCGCAGAGCGCTTCCAAGGTCGGCACCGCGATCTCTGGCGTTCCCATGAACACCGCGCGCAACTTCTCGCTCACGCTCGACCTTTCGGCTCGCCCTCGGGCAGCATCGCGACGAAGGCGCCTTCGGCGGCGACGACCCGCGCTTCTTCGCGTGCATCGAACGTGAGCTTGGTGCGGTAAGGGGCGCCGTACCAGGCCGGATAGCTGCCGATCTCGACGTCGGGAAACTGCGCCACCGTCGCGTCGAGGAGCGGCTTCAAGTGCCCCTCGTCCATGTCGGTGAGCACCGCGCGCGACACGTAGGCAGGTGCGGTCGGATGCGTCTTCTTCAGGCGCGCGCGCACCGCGGGGATCTTCATGGTGAAGACCTGCGGGATGCCGGGAAGGACGAAGACGTTGCGCACGAGGATCGCCGGCCACGGCCGCCTCACCTTGGAGCCCGAGTCATCGACGAGATCGGGCTCGCCGTCGAACTCGGTGACGAGCTCGGTTCCCATCGGCACGTCGGCCATGTGGAGGTGACCTTCGGTGCAGCGCTCGCCGTAGAAGCCGCGGAGGAGCGAGGCGAGCTCATCACGCCGCTCGATGCCGACCCCGAAGGCCTCGGCGACCGCGAAGAGGGTGACGTCGTCGTGCGTCGGTCCGACGCCGCCCGACGTGAAGAGCCAGTCGTGCGCCTTCGAGAGCACGCGCACTTCGTCGACGATGGCTTCGATGTCGTCTTGCACCATCACGACGCGCCTCAACAGGACGCCGAGGTCGCGGAGGGTCTTCGCGAGGACCGGGAGGTTTGCCTCGACGACCTTGCCGGAGAG
>JANYDK010000067.1 GCA_025363655.1 Deltaproteobacteria bacterium
TGCAGCAGAAGAACGCCGCCGGAGACGTCGTCGCTTGCCAAAGCGCGTGCGAGAAGCTGGCGACCGATCCGTACTGCTGCAAGGGCGCGTTCAACACGCCTGCGACGTGCCCGCCGACCGACTACTCGAAGGCCTTCAAGACGGCCTGCCCCGGCGCGTACTCGTACGCCTACGACGACAAGACCAGCACCTTCACGTGCAAGGGTCGCGACTACGACGTCGCTTTCTGCCCGTGAGCTCATTGACCTAGATTTTCAGTATGAATCTCCTTCAGTTGGTCATCGTGACGCTCGCCATTTCTCCGCTCGTCGCCTGCAGTGGAGCGACGCCGCCGCCTGCGTCAGGCGCGTCGAACACGTCGCCTGCTTCGAGCGCGTCGGGCTCTTCCGGCGCCGCCGAGACGCCGAAGGCCGCGCCGCTCGGGCTCGTGACACGCGCCGAGCTCGAAACACTCCCCAAGTTCGTCGATGCTTGGGCCAAAGGCGATGCTCCGAGCGCCGAAGCCGCGAAAGCGCTCGCCCTCGTTCCACCGGGCGCCACCGTGCGCGTCTTCCTCGGCACCTGGTGCAGCGACAGTCGGCGTGAGCTCGTCCGCTTCTGGAAGGCGGTCGATCTCGCGGGTGGCAAGCTGCCGTTCGCCGTCGAGCTGGTGGCGGTCGATCACGACAAGACCGATCCGGGAGGCCTCTCCAAAGGCGTCGGGCTCCGCTACGTGCCGACGTTCGTGGTGCTCCGCGCAGGCAAGGAGCTCGGCCGCGTGATCGAGTCGGCGCCGGGCGGCATCGAGCACGATCTCGGGGTGCTCCTGCGCGGTGAGAAGACCGGCGTCATCTCCGGTCGCAGCGACGTCGGCGCCTGATCACCCTGTCATCATGGGCTCGCGCGGAGCACGCGCAGCAGCCCGAGGTAGCCCATCATCACGTGTTGATCGTCGTCGATGCGGGTGACGCCGCCCCAGGGAATTCCGCGTACGCCACCGAGCGCGCGGGGCAGGTTCTTGACGTAGTAGGCCGTGGTCTCGTCGAGTTGATCCCAGAAGAGGAGCGTCGCCGCCCGCAGGCCATAGGCGCGGAGCTCGAAGGCGTCGCGCGCGAGCCGCCGTGAGAGCTCGACGTCGGCGGCGTAGGCCTCGAGTGAAGTGCCGGTAGGAGACGGGTTGGGGAGCGAGGCGAAGGCGCCTTTGCCAGAGACGAGGCGATCTTCGTCGTCGTCTTGATCGCGCATCGTCTGCTCGGCGATGGCGAAGACGCGCGAGATGAAGCCTGGCTCGGGGCGATGGCGCACGAGCTCGCAGAGGGCGAGGGAAAACCAGTAGTCGCGGAGGTGTCCCTTCTTGGTCGCGTAGGGCGCGTCGAGTCGATGATGAGCCGCGCGCGCCGCCGCATCGAGCCATCGCGCGTCAGGATCGACGGCGTGCAGGCGCATCAAACCGAGCATCGCCTCGCCCGGATAGTAGAGGACGTCGACGACCTCACCGGGCGCGCCATCCGGCGAAAATGGCTGAAAATGCCCATCGTCGGCGAGCTGATGGAGAAGAAAGCGACCGAGCGAACGGAGCCGCGGCAGGTGCGTTCGATCGCCCGTCGCTTCGACCTCGGCAGCGAAGGCGAGGAGCGTGAGACCGGTGCCGCCGATGGGACCGAGCGGGTTGCTCTCGGCGGGGAGGTAACTCGCGCCATGCTCGACGTCGTCCTCGCTGGTGCCGAACGCGACCGCGACGCGCAGATGTCGTTCGAGACGATCGCGTGCACGTCGTGCAGCGTCGAGGATCGTCGGATCGCGCAGCTCACCATAGGCGGCGAAGAGCGCTGCGGTGGAGCCGGCGTGACGGAGCCAGTTGTAGGACTCGTCGTCGACGACGTCGGCGAGCGCGTCGTAGAGGTAGTCGAAGCGGCCGTCGGCTTGGACGCTGCGCGCGAGATGCGCAGCCGCGAGGCGGAGGTGCGTGCGGAGCGAATCGACGGTGACATCGTCTACGCCAGGCCGCGGAAGGCGGTTCGCGCGGAGGGGAGCAAGAGGACCGCCGGGTCGCGCTTCGACGAAGCCGACCGTGGAAAACGTGGTGATTTGGCAATCGTCGCAAGGCGCGCCGTATCGCAATCGAAGGAGCGCTTCGAAGCGATCGCGCTCGAGGAGCGGCCCTCCTTCGTCCTCGCCGAGGAGGCCGCGCGTGGCCAGCTCGGAGCCCAGGACGAAGCCGAGGTGCGAGCCGTCGCCGGCACGTGCGAAGGCGAAACCCTCGCGACCGAAAGTCTCGGGATCGTCGAGCGTGGCCGGCCGAGGTGATGCAAAGGCGACGACTTCGATCGAGATGCGAGCCGATGCGAGAGTCTCGCGATCGACGCCTGCCGTCGCCGACCGAGTCGCCTGCACCAAGGAATCGGCGAGGGTGACCCCGAGACCGGTGCCGACGAGCGGCCCCGCGCCGGGGACGAAGTAGCTGACGAAGACGCGTGCGCCGGCCGTACGACGGGCGATGGGAGGCGCCGAAGCAGCCCCCTCGCCGGCCGCGAGCCCGCGCATCCAGGCGACGATCGGCTGGAATTTTTCGGGTGAAATGATCCTGGCCCCGAGCTGACCGTGAAGCGGGTCGCGCCGTTTGGCCGCGCCACGTCCGTGCGGGCGATGGCACCCGATCGCGCACACAGCGACGAACAGAATCAGCGAGACGAGCGAGACGAGAACGCGTCTCGCCGTGGGAGCCCTCATGGCGAGGGAATGTGGTTGCGCATCTCGAGCGGCAAGGGCTCGGCGCGGTGGAGGTCGAAGCCCCAGACGACGAGCGCGTAGACGAACGACTGCACCAGCCCGCCGCGATCGAGCGGATGATCTTGCTCGTAGGCGATGTGCAGCTCCCACGGGGATTTTCGGAAGATCAGCTCTTCGGTGAAGTCGAGCTCGGTCGGCTGGAGGACGCGCTTGGCTTCGCGATCGGTGAACATCGTGCCGTCGAAGGCGAAAGAGAGGACGTCGGAGAAGATCGAGAGCTCGGCGTGGCCGCTGTAGCGCAAGAGCGCGTTGCCGGTGTTGTCGGGGCGCGCGAAGTAGCTCGGGTTGTAGGCGAACCAACCGAGCGTGACCCAGCCGGAGACGTCGCCGTCTTTCAAGTGACGCCCGGCGTCGGTGACCGAGGCGAGCGAGAAGAGCCAGCGCGCGCGCACGTCGACGTAGCGTTGGTTGCCCGAGCCTTGATCGACGGGGCTGTCGTGCTCGACGCGCACGCCGAGCTCGAGGGCGCCCGGGCCGAGGGGCCAGGTGGTGGTGATGCCAGCGATGGCGTCGAACTCGGTCGGACCGAGCTTGTTCACGCCTTTGCGGAGTCGATCGCTGAAGATGTTGATGTCGAGCGGGATGGAGAGGCGACGACCGACGAGATCGATGTCGGCGTGCACCGCGTAGCGCATGAGCGTGAGCCCGCTGTTGTCGGGGCGCGCCGCGTAACTGGGGTTGTCGAGGGCGACGCCGAGGCTGAAGGCGCCGGAGAAGCCGAAGCCGGAGTCAGCCCCGGAGACCGCGCCGCCGTGCGCGCCACTCCCCTGCTTGTCGAGCGCCATCGCGCTGCGACCCGCGAAGAAGACGACGACGGCGGTGAGGGTGGCGAGGGTGCGACGCATGACGCCTCGAGGACGGTTGCGAACCGACTGCTCAGCGCTTCTTGGTCTTTCGGCGGGGGGAAGTCGAGTGCGTGTGGGGCTCGCCGTCGCCGTGCGAATGCGCATGGACGGGCGCGTGCCCACCGCCGACGCTGGTGAGGGTGAGCTTGCCGTGGACGACGCCGCGCGTGGCGAGGATGCGATCGCCTGCTTCTTTCAGCGTCGTCGCTTGACCGCGCATGACGATGACCTCGAGGCAGTGATCGTGATCGAGGTGCACGTGGAGCGTCGAGACGACGGCGTCGCCGAGGTCGTGTTGGATCTCGGTGAGCCGCTCGGAGAGCTCGCGCACGTGATGTTTGTAGACGATCATCAAGGCGCCGGCGACGTTGCCCCCGCGGACGATCGTTTCTTCGACGAGCCCGTTGCGGATGAGGTCGCGGATCGCTTCGCTGCGGTTGCCATACCCTTTGCGCTCGTTCTGGGCGTCGAATTGGGTCAGGAGCTCGCCGTCGATGGCGACCCCGAAGCGGACCAGATCGCTCGGCATGAGGCGGGAGAGTAGCAGGTCGACGGCGGCTTTCGCTTGGAGTACGACGTCCCGGCCTTGGTCCGTCGCCCTCTCGCCGCCCTGTTTTTTCGGTTCGCCTTCGCCGGCGCGGCCGCGTGGACGCTCTTCGCCTGCGGCCCGACCAAGCAGCAGTACGGCACCGGCATCCTCCAGTACTCCGAGAACGCCAAGCGCGCGTACGAAGACGCGATGATCGCCTTCAAAGATCGCGACTGGCAGGAGGCGACGCTGCTCCTCCGCGACGTCCGTCGTCGCTTCAGCTTCAGCGCCTATGCGCCGCTGGCGCAGCTGCGGATGGCCGACATCGAGTACGAGCAGGAGAAGTGGATCGAGTCGATCAGCGCCTACAAAGGCTTCCTCCGCGAGAACCCCAAGCACCGCGACGCGGCCTGGGCCTCGATGCGCATCGCGCGCTGCTTCTACAACCAGGTGAGCGACGCCTTCTTGCTTCCGCCGCAAGAGACGCGCGACCAATCCGCGGTCATCGAAGCGGCGACGAAGATCAACGACTACGTCGAGCAGTACAAGCCGGGCACCGAGTACCCGGACGGCGGACCCGAGTGGGAAGAGATGAAGGCGCTCGGCGCCGACGCCCGCGCTCGCCTCGTCGCCCACGAGCTCTACATCGCGCGCTTCTACATCAAGAAGGACAAGCTCGAGGCCGCGCTCGGTCGCGTCACCTACGCGGTCGTCAATTTCCACGGCAGCAAGCGCGACGCCGAAGCCCTCATTTTGCAGGGTGAAATCTTCCTCATGCTCAAGCGTCGCCCCGAGGCGCGGGCGAGCTTCGAGGTCGTCCTCAGCAAGTACGCCGCCGACCCGCGCATCGTGCAGGCGAAGAAGTTCCTCGCCCAGATGGACCTCGAGGAATCGAAGAAGTGATCGTCTCGCAGACGCGCTCTCCGGGGGACTCGCCTCCGCAGGGTGACGTCTGGGATCTCCCCGCGGCCGAGGCGACGTTCGCCTTCCTCGACCTCGAGATGACCGGTCTCCAGGTCGAAGAAGATCGCGTCGTCGAGATCTGCATCGAGCGCGTGCGCGGCGGTGAGCTCCTCGGTCGGCTCGAGCGCGTCGTCGATCCCGGCGAGCGGAGAGGTGCCGAGCACGTTCATGGCCTGGGGGACGAAGCGCTCGCCAGCGCTGCGCCTTTCGCCGAGCTCGCCGACGAGGTGGTCGCGCTCCTCGACGGCGCCATCGTCGTCGCCCACGGTGCTCCTTGGGACCTCGCGTTCCTGCGCGCCGAGCTCACTCGGCTCGGGCGCGAGAGCTCTGCGCCGACGCACGCCATCGACACCTTGGTGCTCTGCCGGCGGGCGTTTCATCTGCCGTCCTATGCGCTGCAAAAAGTTGCGGCTTCGCTGACGATTTCCGTGTCCCGGGCCCATCGGGCTGCCGACGACGTGCAAACGTTGCGCAGGGTCTTCGAGCGGGTGGTCGCCGAGCTGGCCCCCAAGGCCGCGCGCGATCTATGGGACGTGCGCGTCGGCGAGCGGGTGCCACGCCCCGAAATCGTAGAAGCCCTACAAAATGCGCTCGATGCGGGCGGAAGGGTGGACGTCGTCTACCGCCCGGCCCATCGGTCGCCCGAACGGCTGGCCATGGTGCTGACCGCCCTGGTCCCGCCGCACGCGATCGGCTACCTCCTCCCCGGCCGGGGACGGCGGGAGCTGCGGATCGACCGCATCCTCCGCGTGGAGCCAGCCGAAGCCGAAGGGTAATGTCTCGATGTCACAGGTAACCGCTGCTCGCGCTCCCGCCCGTACGTGGCGACGGATCCTCGTCGCGCTCGCCGTCGTCGCGTTGCCGTTCGTCTCGGGGTGTCCCGAAATCGAAGACGGCGGCTCGGTGAAGCACGAGTGCGAGCCCATCTCGCAGAAGTGGTCGAAGCGCGCCGCCGAAGACTACAAATCGGGCGACCTCGACGACGCGCAAGACAGCATCGCGAAGGGCCTCGAGCACTGCCCGGACGATCCGGAAATCCGCATGATCGCCGCGCGCATCGCGCTCGCGCGTCTCGACTTCAAGGGCGCGACCAAGGCGCTCGAGGGCGTGCAGGGCTCGGAAGCGGCGAGCATCCGCGCGCGTGCGTTTTGGTACAGCGACGACCTCCAGCACACCGCCGAAGAGCTCTCCGCCGCGCTGGAAGATCCCGACTTCAAAGACCCGTGGGCCAAGCCGGTCCGCGAGCTCGCAGGCACGCAAGGAAGCGGACGTCACCCGTTCCAGTTCCGCGAAGGCGGCGCGCGCCTCGTCGAAATCAAGATGCCGCGCGATCTCGGCTACGCGCTGATGGTGCCCGTCGAAATCGACGGCCAGGCGACGATGGCGCTCGTCGTCACCGGCGTCCCCGAGGTGATGCTCGACAGCAAATCGCGCACGAATCCCGGCTGGGTGAGCATCAAGTTCGGCTCCGGCGATCGCTCCATCGAGCTCCGCGACGTGCCGGCCCTGGTGCAAGATCTGACGCCGTTCACCGCGCAGCAGCAGGTGCCGATCGGCGCGCTCCTGGGGGTCAACCTCCTCCGTCGCCTCCACCTCACGTTCGATCGCCGCGGCGATCAGTTCATCATCCGTCGCGACGAGCCGCCGCCCCCTCCCGCGTTCACCAAGGTGCCGGTCACCTACGTGCGCGGCGGCGGGATGATCGTCCGCAGCACGTTGAAGAAGGAGTTCGAGGTCAGCTCGGGGCTCTGGATCAACACCGGCGATCCGTTCACCCTCGCGCTCCCCGATCCGACTTGGAAGAAGCTCGGCGTCGATCCGCAGACGCTCCCGACCTTCGCCAGCGTCGCCCACGGCAAGCTCACAGACGTGCGCGTCGGCGGGCTCGATCTCGGCCCCGTCGAGTCGGTCGCCGGCATCAGCGGCATGGAAGAGAAGCTCGGACAGCTCGACGTCGACGTCGCCGGCGCGATGGGCGTGGGCTTCCTCACCGCGATGCGCGTCACCCTCGCCGATGGGGGTCGCAGCCTCTGGCTCGAGACCGACGAAGACACCAGCTCGGTGCTCGCGCCGCCGGTGCCGATCGGTGGAGGCACCAACGCCGCGCCGACCGCGACGGGAATCACCACCGCCTCGCCGACGTCTTCTGCCAAGCCGCCGCCCGCAGCGTCGGGTTCGGTGAAGCCGCCGCCCGCGACCTCGACCTCGGCCAAGCCTCCCGCAGCCAAGCCGACGATCACGGTCGCGCCGCCGCCGAAGCCGGCTCCCACCGTCGCCCCGAAACCGGCCGCGTCGAAGTAATCATGGCGCACTTGCTCTCGATCGAAGGCAGGAGCCCGCTCCTCGGCCGCGACGTCTGGCTCGCACCGACCGCGACGGTGATCGGCAACACCACGCTCGGCGCCGAGTCGAGCGTGTGGTTCGGCGCGGTGCTGCGCGGCGACGAGCTCGCCATCGTCGTCGGCGAACGCACCAACGTGCAGGACAACGCCGTCCTCCACATCACCAGCGACAAGGGCGTGCCCGGCGAGCCCGATGCGCGCGGCGTGCGTGTCGGTCTTCGCATCGGCAACGACGTCACCATCGGTCACTCGGCGGTGGTCCACGGCTGCACGCTCGGCGATCGCGTGCTCGTCGGCATCGGCGCCATCGTCCTCGACGGTGCCGTCGTCGGCAACGACGTCGTCATCGGCGCCGGCACGCTGATCACGCCGAACACCGTCATCCCCGACGGCGTGATGGTCCTCGGCCGGCCTGGTCGGGTCGCGCGCAAGCTCACCGAGGAAGACCGCTTTTGGTCGCACAAGGCCGCGGGGCTCTACGTCGGCTACGCGCGCAAGTTCGCGCAAGAGCATCCGACCGAGTGACCTGAGCGCTCAGGTCACGGCTTCTTCTGGCTCGGAGGCGGCCTCTCGGAGAGCTTCTCGGTGGGTTTGTCTGCCGGCTTGTCTGCCGGCTTCTCTGACGGCTTCTCGTCGGGCTTCGGTTCGATCGACATCCGGCGCGAGCTTCGGTGCGGTTCGGCCGTGAAAATACGGCCCGAGCTGCGCGTCGGCTCGACGACGCTGATGCGCGACGTCGACGGTGGCATCGGTGGGGGAGCGACCGACGCGGCGCCATCGGAGCGCTTCTTCTCGGAGGCTTCGATGACCGCCGTGCCCGACCATCGGAGGTGCCAAAGGCAGCGCGCATCGCCTCGCGCACGACATTCGACGTGTCGCACGCTCGGCGTCGTGCCTCCCATCGCCAGCACCACCTCGCGCGCCCACCCGGTGAGCGTGCTGCAGAAGAGCACGTGCGGGGTGACGACGCCGCGCACCTCGATGGTCGACGAGTAGTCGTCGAAGTGGAGGAGGTTCATCGAGCCTTCGTCGTTGAAGCGGCTCCACAGCTGCGTGATGCGCTTCATGAGGAACTCGGGGCGCGCCGCGTAGAAGACCATTCGCAGCGCGGTGCCGCGGAGGTTCACCCGGGCGCCCGCAGCCCCGATGTCTTCGGCGACGCGACCGTCTCCGTGACCGAGGAGGCGATCGGCGGCCGCGAGGAACTCGACGAACTCGGCGACGGGGTGCCACTCGATGGCGATGGCCGACGTGTAGCGCTCGCGCACCTCGGGTCCGCACGCGCGGATGACGTCGCGGAGGGCCCCCTGCCCGTACGACTCTTCTATCCACTTGACCGCGTTGAGCAGCCCCTGCGCCTTTACCTGCACCTTGGCATTCGAGGATAGCGCACGCCTCGACCGAGGGCCCTCTTACGCGCGAAGAGCCTTGTCCATCGTCTCGACGAGGCGGGCGACGTCGCGTTCGGCCACCGAGCAGAGCGCCACGCGGAGACCGCCTGCTTTGTCCACCGTGCCTTGGGGCACGACGTAGACGCCGTGCTCACGCATCGCCGCGCCGATACGCTGCGGATCTTTGCCGGCTGGGACGAAGACGGTGCTGAAGAAACCTCCGTCGTAGCGCGGATAGCGGAGCGACGTTCCCTTGGCAGCCTCGTTGAACGCGCGGACGCGGCCGTCGAGCAGTTGCTTCGACTGCGCTCGCTCGGCGTCGACCTTGGCGCGGAGGGGCGCCTCGCCGAGGATGCGTGCGATCGCGAGCATCGACGGGTGGTTGCAGTTCGACCAGGTGCCGCGGCACGAGTAGGTGAGCGCGTCACGCGCGCGGTTGCGACGGGCGACGTCGGGATCGACGACGATCATCGCGCCGACACGCGCGCCGTACTGGGCGAACGATTTCGAGCCCGACCACGCGAAGGAGAGGCCGACCTTGCCGACCAGCGGACCGAGGTGTGCGAGGAAGGCGCGCGGATCGCCTGATCCATAAAGATAGTATGCGATGTCGACGAGGACGTTGATCGGGCCTTTTTCCCCGGCCTTCGCGAGCACGTCGACGACCGCGCGCCACTCGGCGTCGCGCATCGAGTAGCCGGTCGGGTTCTGACAAGGATCGTTGAGGAAGAGGAGCGCGCGACCCTGCGTGGCGAGGTGGGCGTGCAGCTTCTGCTCGAGCGCACCGACGTCGAGTGACGTCTCGCCGTTGCTCGTCGCGGAGAACATCGAGAAGGTGTCGAGGCCGCGATCGCCTTCGTCGGCGATGGTTTTGTACGGGCCCCAGTACATCGACGACGTGAGCAGCGACTGGCCGCGCTCGAGGTAGGCCTCGGTGGCGAGACGAAGCGCGCCGGTGCCACCAGGGCTGGCGACGGCGATGGCGTGCTCTGCGAGGGGCGTCCCCGCGAGGACGTCGCCGATGACCGCTTGGAGATAGCTGGCGGGCCCGGCGAGCGGCGCATAGGTGGCGGCTTGCACGGCCGGGACCTCGCGCAACGTCTCGACGACGCTCGGGAGGATCGCGAGCTTGCCCTCGTCGTCGAGGAGCGCGCCGACGGTGGCGTTGACGATCGACTCGCCACGCGCGCGGCGGGCGTTGGCCTCGGTGTTGAGCGCGAAGATCGGATCGTCGGCGGGTCGCGCGGCGCGCGAGGGGATGAGGAGCTCCATGGGTTTCGGCGCTTGAGATGGCTCATGGCGCCATGGGGAGCAAGCCGAACGGCGCTGCGGCAGAATCCGACACGGGAACCGCCAAAAAACGCACAGCGCAGCGCGTTGCAGTACGCGAAGAGCTCTCCTCAGGCTAGGCTTCACGCGCCATGATGACGCGGCGCGAGCTCATCGATCGAGTGACCACCCGCATGCGTGCGCGCGGTGGTGACGGACGCGTCGAGGCCTCGCTCTGTTTCCTCCGCGCCATCCTCTCCGGCGTCGGTGACGATGCGCCGGTGCCGGCCGCCGCGCTCGCGCGGGTGCATGAGTTTCTCCGCATCGACGACGACGGGGACGAGCTGCTCGACAGCGAACCGCCGCCGCCCGCGCCGTCTCGTCGCAGCGGCCGCATCTCGACCGCGCCCCCGCAGCGGATGACGCGCATCCTCTTTCTCGGTCGCAACGACGCCGTTCGTCTCCCGATGCTCGACGCCGTCGCGACCGCGCGCTTCTCCGGCATCGCCGAGGTGCGCTCGGCGTCGATCGCGCCCATCGCCGCCGATCCGCGGGTGATCAAGGTGCTGCGCCACGCCGGCATCGAGACCGACCACCTCGCCGCGCGCACCGTCAGCGTCGACGATCTCTCGTGGGCCGATCTGGTGATGACGGTCTCGGGCTCGCGCGAAGATTGGGAGCGCTTCATCCCGCGCTCGATGTCGCACGATCATCATCCGATCCCCGATCCCGAGCTCGACGCCATCCCTGCCGACGCCGATCCGCTCGACGCGCTTCGCTACACGCTTCGAATGGTCGAACGCGCGCTCGCGCAAGTGCGTCCGGCGCGTCCCTCACGGTTTCCGCCGCCGGTGCCGATGTCGTTGTCGAGCGAAGGTCGACTGCGGAGCGCGACGAGTAGCCCGATGCGCACGAGCAGCACCAAGCTCCCCGCCCTCGCGCGCATCGACACCGAAAAAGACGACTAGGGGCCCCGGCGACGAACTCAAGGGAACGCGGAGATTCCCCATTCGCCGCCGCCGAACCAGAGACCGCGGGTGTCGTGGGCGAGGAAGTCGAGGGCGATGCGGGTCGAGCGCGCGCTTCCTTCGTAGGTCACTCGATCGGGGCCGATGCGGAAGACGTCGTAGCCGATCGCGCCCCATCCGGAGGGCATGACGAGTCGTTCACCGACGGCGCCGATGGCGAGGCCCGCGAGGAGATCGTCGACGCTGAGCGGGTGATCGACGAGCGACGCCGGCTTCGACAAATCGACGGCATGGACGCGCGAGGTGCCGACGGGGCCCGCGACCGAGAGATAGAGGGTCGAGCCGCGCACGAGGGGCAGACCGATCGCGCCGCCGAGCGCCACGCGTGAGAGCTCGACGAGGCCCGCTGCGCCTGATTTCTCGGTGACGACGACGCTGGAGGCGGACGTCGAGCGGACGACGTAGTCGGTGGTGACGTCACCGGCGACGTTGCCGAGGGTGACGCCGCTCGCCGGACGTGTCGTCACCTTCGGGCTCGCGCGATCGGTGACGTCGATGACGTCGACGAAGCTGCGCACGAGGCTCGTCGTCGACGCGGGACCGACCGGCTCGACGTGCGTGGCGAGGAGCCTGCCATCGCTCACCACGAGGTTGCCCCAGAAGCCGTCGGGGTTCTTCGTCAGCGGCACGGAAGAAGCGTGCGGCGCGGTCGCATCACGCAGATCGACGAGCCAGAGATCGTGCGAGGCCGGAGCGTAAGGCTCGTGCGCGCGCGGCCAACGACGGATGGCGAGCAGATCTTTGGAGACGAGGACCGCGGGCGCGCCGTTGCACCACGTGTCGGCGTCGAGCGGCGCTTGACGCGTTGGTCCATCGCCGGAGCGAGACCACGCTTCGTTGGTCGGAAGCACGACCTGTCCGAGCAGCTTCGGCGTCGCGCCGGAGAGATCGAAGACCTGCACGCGATCGGTCCAGAGCTTACAAGTGCCGCTCGCACAGGGCGCGTCGATACGAATCGTGCTGACGACGATCGCCTGCGTTTCTGGGGTGAAAATTGCGTACGTCTCGCCGTCGAGGGGGAGCTCGGGCGCGGAGGAGAGCCCCGTGAGCTCGGCTCCGTCACCGCCGTCGAGGAGCCGGAGGGCGCTCCCGGTCTCGGGACCGATGCGCGACGAAAGCTCGAGGAGCTTGGCACCGGCAATGGTCAGGCCGTGCACGTCGCGCGCGAGGAGCGTCTCCGACGAGAGCTTCGGGGTCGTGCGCGCATCGACGACCGCGAGCGACGAGAGACCGGTTCCGAGCACCCGATCGCCGGACGCGACGACGTCGCCGATGGGATGCGTCGCTTCGACCACCGTTCCGAGCCCGAGCACGCTCGTCGTCGCCGGAAAGACGCGAATGCCGTATTTTCCAGCCGCCGCCGTGGGCATGACGAGAGAGCTGGCGGTGAGCAGGAGGCGATCGATGCCCCCGTCGGGCGGACTCTCGGGCGCCTCGAAGGTGGTGGTGTCGAGGGTCGTCGGCTTGGTGACGTCGGTGACGTCGAGCATCGTCACGCGTCGTCCTTCGACGCCCGCCTCGAGCGTTCGATCGAGGACGTAGAGCTTGGTCGCGGTGGCGCGCAGATCGAGGACCGGACCGAGATCGTCGAGCGCGGGCGCGAGCGCTGGGTGCGCCGGATCTTTCAGATCGAACACCGTCAGCGCCGTCCCGGTGGGCGGCGCGAGCCAGAGTCGACCTCCTTCGAGGCGCGCGACCGGCGCATCTCCGGTGACCGGGATCGGCCGCTCGGAGCTCAGATTGGGCGTGTCGATGAGGGTGAAATCGACGGTGCTGAGCTGCCAGCGAGCGTCGGCGGTGCACGTCGGGCTGGTGCACCCGACGACCTGGACGAAGCGCCCATCGAAGAAGAGCCCGCTCCGTGGATCGGCGAAGCCCTCGTCGGCGATGCGCGCGGTGGTGCGCAAGGTGCCGTGAATGATGAGCGTGCCCGAGACGTTGGTGAGATCGATGAGCTGGACGTCGGTCGCCGAAAGTAGCGCGCCGTAGGGCTTTCCGACGTCGGCGGGCACGGCGGAGGCGACGACGATCGCGTCGGGCGTCATCACCGTCTCGACCGCGCGGCCGGCGAACGTGACGTTGCCGACCGCAGTGAAGCTGCTGCTCCCGAGCTTGTACGACTCGATCGCGTAGACGGGATCGCCTGCCAGGTGACCCGCGTCGCCATAGCGAAAAACAGGGCCCCGCGTCGCCAGGTAGAGCCGATCGCCTACCACCATCGCCTTGCGCACCCAACGCGGGAGGCGCGCCTCGGCGAGGATCTTCGGCGCCGAAAGATCGCGTAGGTCGACGAGGCGGAGGAGCGAGCCGTAGAAGGGTTTGCCAGCGTCGGCGTCGTAGACGTCGGTGACGATGGTGAGCGCGATGCCGCCCGCGACCTGAAGGAAAACGGGGATACCCGGATTGGGAACGCGCGCGCGCAGCTTCGGGTGATCGACGTCGGTGGCATCGAAGACGAGGAGCCCGCGCCGCGGATGGAGCTGGTGCAACGTCGTCCCCTCGAGCGCCAAGAGCGGCTTCCCATCGATGGCCCAGGGCACGTGCGGCGGCGGCGCCACGGCAGACTTCTTGGCCGACGCGCAGTAAGGAAAAGGCTGCAAATCACTGGCGATCGTCCCGCCGTCGGCCGCAGCATCGGAGACGTCGGCGACCTCGAGACCACCATCGACGGGAGGCTTGTCGCCCTCGTCGCCACCTTTGCAGGCGAAGGGCGCGAGGCCGACGACGAACGCGACGAGCGCGAACAGCGGTGCGAACCCGACGCGATACGCACGCTTGCTCATGCCAGCTCCAGCTCGATGCCGATGCCGAAGTGATCGCTGGCGAAGACCGGCGGCTCGTCGACGTGTCCGATTGAATCGGCGAGCAAGAGGTGCGGCTCGGAGATGGCGCGCACCCGTGCGTCACCGAAGATGTAGTCGACGCGCACGTCGGTCGCTCTTTCGTCGAGCCGCGCCACGATCGCGTTCTTCGTCCGGCTGTAGGTGTGAAGCCCGTATCCCGCCGCCACGTCGTGGAACCCGAAGGCGCGCATTCGGGGCACGAGGAGCTGGTGGTACTCGTCGCTCCCCTCCGGCACGTTGAGATCGCCGCAGATGATCGTGGGAAGCCCGGCGCCGGGTAAATCAGGCCGTTCGAGCGCCGCGAGGAGCGCCTCGAGCTGGGCCATGCGCGCGGGCTTGTAGACGTGCGGCGCGAGGATCGGATCGTCGGATTGGAGGTGCAGGTTCACCAGCCGATAGCGCTCGCCCTCGTGCGTGCGCGGCGAACAGACCGCGAAGCCCTTGATCGCCCAGGCATCGAAGCCGCAGCCTCGCTCGGCGAACGTTTCGAAGGAGACCTCGAGCGGGCTGGTGTCGATGATGACGAGCCCGCCGCCGAAGCGACTGCGCGCGAGGACGTGCGGGAGCTGCCGATCGTGCCAGAGGTGACGGCCGAGTCGATCGGCGACGTCGTGGAAGAAGGTGGCGACGTCGTCGAGGAAGCTCTCCTGCACGCAGACGACGTCGTAGGCGCCGAACGCACGCGCGATCGCCTCGACACGAAAACGCGCCGGATGGTGGGGTTTGCCGAGGACCACCCCGAGGAGCCCGGAGGGGACGCCGAAGCAATTCCAAGTGGCGACGCGCACGCGGCTGGACACGACGATGGCACTCTAGCAGTCGAACGGGCCGTGCGCCGACGCCGCTGACAGGTGCAAACCGAGCGGAAAAATGCGTCTCGTCGCGAACCTCGTCAAGAACCGAGACGACGGACTTCGAGGTCTTCCCAACGCGCGACGAGGCGGGCCGCTTCGGCCTTGGCGGCGACGTGCTTGGCTTGGAGACCGGCGACCTCGCCGCCGCGGTTCACGTAGAGCGTCGGATCGGCGAGCGCCGTCTCGAGCTTGGCCGCGACCCGCTCGGCGGCGTCGATGGCGTCGAGGATGCCTTCGAGCTCGACGCGCTCGGCGTAGGTGAGCTTGCTCTTCTTCGGCGCCTCGACGGGCGCAGCGGCGGCGGTCGCGGCGGCCTTCTTTTCGACCTTCTCCGCGGCGAGGCGCTCCTCTCTCATTGCCTCTTTGTGCATCATGTAGTCGCTGAAGCCGCCGGCGTGCTTCTCGACGGTGCACGGCTCGCCCGGCCCCTTCGGCCGCTCGAAGCTGAGGATGGCGGTGGCGACACGATCGAGGAACGCGCGATCGTGGGTGACGACGATGGCGCAGCCCGGATAGTCGACGAGGAGCCCCTCGAGCGCCGAGAGCGTGGGCAAATCGAGGTCGTTGGTCGGCTCGTCGAAAAGGAGAAGATTGGCGCCGAGCTTGAGCAACTTGGCGAGCGCGACACGTGCGCGCTCACCGCCGGAGAGGGCGCCGATTTTCTGCCGCTGCTTGCTCGGATCGAAGAGGAAGAGCTCGAGGTAGCTCCGGAGGTCCATCGTGTTGTTGCCGATGATCACCGTCGAGCCGGCGTCGCCTTTGACGTCGTCGAAGATCGACTTGTCGTCGTCGAGCTGCGCGCGGCGCTGATCGAGATAGGCGACCTTGGTGTTCTTCCCGAGCACGATCTCGCCCGAGTCGGGCGGCACCTCGCCGAGGAGCGCGCGCAGGAACGTGGTTTTTCCAGCACCGTTCGCGCCGATGATGCCGATGCGCTCTCCGGCGGCGACGAAGAGATCGAAGGGCGCGACGAGCGTGCGGCCTCCCTCCGTCGGGACCTTGAGCGAGAGCTGACGGCACTCGAGGATGGTCTTGCCCTGCCTGGACGAACCGACCTGCAACGTCACCTGACCAGGCCTCCCGGAGTTGGCCGCGGTCTCCCCTTCGAGCGCGTGCGCGCGGTTGATGCGCGCCTTCTGCTTGGTCGTGCGCGCCTTCGGTCCGCGCGAGAGCCACTCACGCTCACGACGAAGGATGTTCTGCCGATTGCGCTCGGTGCGATCTTCCTGCTCGAGGAGAATCGCCTTCTTTTCCAGGTAATCGCTGTAGTTGCCGTCGTAAGGAATGAGCCGGCCGCGCTCGACCTCGATGATGCGCGTGGCGATCGCGTCGAGGAAGTAACGGTCGTGCGTGACGAGGATGATCGCCCCGAGGAACTCGTGCGCGAGGTGCTCCTCGAGCCACTCGGCGGTCTCGGCGTCGAGATGGTTGGTCGGCTCGTCGAGGATGGCGACGTCGGGCCGCGCGACGAGCAGCCGCGCGAGGGCGATGCGACGTCGCTCTCCACCGCTTCGCTCCCCCACTTTTCGATCGGGATCGGCGACGCCGAGCTTGTCGAGCATCGCCAGCGCGCGGTGCCCTTGATCCCAGCCTCCGAGCCGCTCGATGTCCTCGGCGAGCGTCGCCGCCTCTTGCACCAAGGCGTCGTGCTTGCCCTCGTCGTCCTTCTCCAGCAGCGCCGTCACCACCGCGTGCCGCTCCATCGCCGCGCGCCACGCCGAGAGCGCATCTTCGACGATCGTCCGCGCGCTCTTCTCCGGATCGAGCACCGGCTCCTGCGCCAGATAACGAATGGTGAGCCCGCGCCGCACCGCCACGCTCCCCCCGTCGGCGATCTCTTCCCCCGCGAGGATCTTCGCCAGCGTGGATTTTCCAGCTCCATTCGCGCCGATGAGGGCGACCTTCTCGCCCCGTCCGAGCGTGAACGACGCATCTTCGAGCACGACCTGCGGGCCGAAGGCCTTCTTGAGATTTTTGGCGGTGAGGGCGGGCATCGGGGGAAGGAGGGTGTACTCGGTTGGGAGGGGCGGTGCACGATCCGCGGGCGCGGGGGCGGGGACGGAGGTAGGCGCGGGCGCGGGCGCTCACGCGTCGAGCATCTCCGACATGAAGTGCACGAGCTCCAGCGTCGCCATCATTCCGCCTTCGTCCCCGAGCTCGGCGTGGCCAATCTTCGGCGTCACGAGCAAGTGCACTTCACCGGTTTTTTCCGCTTCGATCGCAGCAAACCGCGCTTCCGAGGGCGGAACGACGTTGTCGTGCGCTCCATGAAGAAGGAAGACGGGCACCGGGATGAGATCCATGTGACCGATCGCCGAAGCCTCGAGCATCGTCTTCTCCAGGTCGGGCATGGCGGCGCGCAACTTCGGCGCGAGCGCCTGGGTGTCGCGGCGGAAGATGCGCTCGAAGACGGCGCGCCCCTCGGGAGAGAGGTGCAAGGCCTCCTGCCAGGCGAGCGGATAGGTCTCGTGGAGGAACGCGCGAACGGCGCGACGGAGCCACGGGGCATCTTCGGCAGAGACGAATCGTTCGGGAGCGCCGTAGACGAGGACCGCCATTCCGTAGTCGTGGGCGCGCATCGGCACGTCGCCATCAGGGGTTTCGGCGACGTCGCTGGCGAAGAAGCGGGCGACGCGGCGCATGTCGTGATGACCGCCGATCGAGACCACGTAGGCGAGATCGGCTGAAACGACCGGCTCTTCGGCGACGCGAAGCGAGAGCCCACCGCCGAAGCTGACGCCCATCAAACCAACGCCACCCGGCGCCACCAGATCACGGCGCGCCGCGAGCCAGTGCACCGACGCCCGGAGCGTCTCGAGGTTCGAGGGATCGTCGACGTGATAATCGGCGAGCGCGGAGAGCTCGGGCGTGAGGACGACGAGGCCGCTCTCGGCCATCGATCGCGCGAGCCCGACGAGGCGCGGTTCGTCGATGCCGAGGTGATGCACGCCATGCGCGAGCACCACGCCACGCGGCGGCGTGAGCGAAGGCCACGAGGTCGTCGGCAGATAGATGCGCGCGCGAATCGGCGGCGACGTGGCTTCGGGCGCCTGCGGGAGGGTGAACGTCCCGCTGTCGACGTCGACGAACGAAGGCAGCGGCGAAGGACCGGCGAGCCGAAGCAAATGCGCCGCCGCGCGCACCTGGCGGAAGGCGAATGGAACGAGGAGCGCGAACAGGATCACGAAGCCGAGGAGGAGACGACGACGCAGACGACCAGCGGACGCGCGCTTTGCCATGGCGGCATTGACGTTCGATGCCGGCACTTCGTTCCCGCGGCCGATTTCGTTCTCTTCGCGACGGAACCGATCGTCGACGCGAAAATGGCCATTTTCATGGCCGATCGGTGATCGGTCGCGACAAACGTCGGCTCGAGGCGACGATTGGACGACCATGTTTTGCGCTCCTGTCGAAGCATGTCGCGGGACGTGCGCGCCGCGGCTAAGCTCCGGCGCCATGTCGGTCAGCACCCGCGAAGAAGGAACGCTCGCGCAGCGCGCAGTCTCGGCGCCGTCCCTCTCGTTTCGCACCGTCGTCCCCGAAGGCGCCAAGCTCGGCGTGGTGCTCGTCCACGGATACGGCGAGCACCAAGGGCGATACCGCGAGGTCGTCGCGCGCTGGGTCGACAAGGGCGTGGCGGTCATCAGCTACGATCAACGCGGTCACGGCTGGTCGGAAGGCCCGCGCGGCCACTGCGATCGCTTCTCCGACTACCTCGAAGACGCCGCCGACATCCTCGCCAAGTTCCGCGAGCGCACCAGCGACCTTCCGCTCTTCCTCTTCGGTCACAGCTTCGGCGGCCTCGTCGCCGCCAGCTTCGCGTTGACGTTGCCGCACGCGTTCAAGGGCCTTGCCCTCAGCTCGCCGTTTTTCGGGCTCGCGCTCGAGGTGCCTGCCGTGAAGCGCGTCGCCGGTCAGCTCTTCTCGCGCATTCTTCCGACGCTCTCGCTCCCGACCGAGATCTCCGGCACCGACGTCACCCACGATCCGGCGATCGCGCGCCTCTACGAGAACGATCCGCTCGTGAACAAGGTCGCAACCGCGCGGTGGTTCACCGAGACGCAGGCCGCCCAGCGCGATCTCTACGCGCGCGCCGCGCAGATTCGTCTGCCCGTCGTCTGCATCCAGGCCGGCGCCGACAAGCTGGTGAGCGCGGCCACCTCGCGGACCATCTTCGACCGCATGGGCAGCACCGACAAGAAGTTCGAGGAGCGCGCTGGGCTCTTCCATGAAATCCTCAACGAGCCGAAGGTCGGAATGGAAATCGCCGATCAATTCGCCGATTGGATGCTGGCGCACGTCTGAGCCTGCCCCGGTTCCCGAGCGCTAACGAGCGCTACCGAGCGCGAACGAACGCGTGCGCACGCAACCGGCGAGATTCTCCTGCCGAGCGCGGGGCATGTTAGAGAACCTCTCCATGGCGATCGCCCCGCGCGCGCCGCAGCCGCCGCCCCTCCCGCCGTCGTACGACATCGACACGGTGCTCCGTGAGCGCTTCGGGCTCGATTCCTTCCGACCGGGTCAGCGCGAGGCCATCGAGACGCTCCTCGGCGATCGAGGCCGCGTGCTCCTGGTCGCGCCCACCGGCGGCGGAAAATCGCTCACCTATCAACTTCCGGCCACGGTGCTGCCGGGGCTCACCATCGTCATCTCGCCGCTCGTGGCGCTGATGGAAGATCAGGTGCGCGGTCTCTCTGCGCGCGGCATTCCGGCGACGTTCCTCGCCTCGTCGATGGACATGTCGGAACGGCGCGCGCGCGAGCAGATGGCGCGTCGGGGCGAGGTGAAGCTCCTCTACTGCGCGCCCGAGCGGCTCTCGTCGCAAGGCTTCGTCGACTTCCTCGCCGGCTGTGACGTCGAGCTGGTGGCCATCGACGAGGCGCACTGCATCTCGCAATGGGGCCACGATTTCCGGCCTGAATACCTCCGCCTCGGCGAGCTCCTCGACCGCGTGCGCCCGCCTCGGGTGCTCGCTTGCACCGCCACCGCGACGCCCCGCGTGCGCGACGAAATTCGCGAGCGGCTCGGCCTCGACGCGGCCGCCGAGTTCGTCCGTGGCTTCGCGCGCGAGAACCTGCACCTCGCCGCGAAGACCATCGACGGCAAGAAGGACGGACGACGCCTCCTCCACCAAGCGCTCCGCGACGTCATCGGAACGCCCGCCAAGCCTACCGGGGCCTGCATCGTCTACGCGGCGACGCGCAAAGGCACCGACGAGCTCTCCGCCGAGCTCGCGCAAAAGGGCTGGAATGCAGCCGGATATCACGCCGGAATGGACGCCGATGCGCGCGCCTCGGTGAACGCGCGCTTCGCCTCGGGCAAGCTCGACGTCGTCGTCGCCACCAACGCCTTCGGGATGGGCATCGATCGCTCCGACGTGCGCCTCGTCGTCCACGCGCAACCCCCCGCGTCGCTCGAGGCGTACTACCAAGAGGTCGGTCGCGCCGGTCGCGACGGCGAAGAGGCGCACGGGCTGCTTTTGTGCAGCGGATCCGACGTCGCGCTGCGGAGGCGGCTCTGCGAGTGGGGCATCGACGGACCGGCGCAGCCCGAGGTCGCGGCGCGCGCGTGGAACCTCTTCCGCGAGCTCCTTCGCTACCTCGACGCGGCGAGCTGTCGCCACGACTTCATCCTTCGTTACTTCGGCGACGAGCGCGAGGTCCTCGGCGGCTGCGGTCACTGCGACGTCTGCGGCGCGGTCGACGAAGGCGAAGACGAAGCGCGCGAAGACTCGGCAATCGTCGTGCGAAAAGCGCTCGCCGGCGTCGCCCGCGCCAAGCAACGCGCCGGCATCGTCGCCATCGGAGAGATGCTCTCCGGCGCCGACACCGAACGCACGCGCCGCTTCGGCTTCACCGCGCTCTCCACCTTCGGCCTCCTCAAAGATCGCTCGAACGCCTTCGTTTTGGCGGTTCTGCGCTCGCTCCTGGCCGCCGGTTGGATCGATCTCACGACCCACGAGCACCCCGTCCCGTACATCACCAAGGCCGGCTGGGAAGTGATGACCGGCACCGGCCCGGTGCGCCTCCGCCTCCCCGATCCCGACGCGGACAAGCGGCGCGGCTCCACGACCGAAAAGTCACGCAAACCCTCCGCCTCCGCAGCGACACGCCTCGCCAGCCTCTCCGCCGAAGACGCCGCCCTCTTCGAAGCGTTGCGCGTGCATCGCGCCGAGTGCGCCAAGAAGCGACGCTTGCCCTCGTACGTCGTCGCCCAAGACGCCACCCTCTTCGAAATCGCCCGCCATCGTCCGAAGAGCGAGACCGAGTTGCTCGCCATTCGCGGCATGGGCCCCCTCCGCGTCGAGAGCTACGGCACCGGCCTCCTCGAGGTCGTACGGAAACATTCCTGAGGCCCCCTACCCCAGCCCTTCCCCCGCCAGCGCTCTAGTCCGTGAGAAACCCGACGAAGCGTTCGCCGATTTGGTGCCCGAAAAATAGCCACTCCAGCGCGGCGAGGATGAGGAACGGACCGAACGCGATACGCGCGCCCGCGACGCCGGGTTCGGGCGGCAATGCGACGGGATCGTCTTCCGGATCGAGCGGGTCGCCTTCGGCTTCGGCGGCTTCGCGTTCGGCGATGACCGATTCGGGCTCTTCGATTTTGCCTTTGCGGGCGAGGACGACGATGGCTGCGAGGGTGCCTTGGATCGAGCCGGCGAAGAGCGCGAAGAGGACGCCTTGCCAGCCGAACCAGGCGCCGACGAGCGCGAGGAGCTTGGCATCGCCGAGGCCCATGCCCTGTTTTCCGCGGACGAGGCGGTAGAGGACGATGAACGGCAGGTAGATGACGAAGAAGCCGACCATGAGGCCGATCGCCGAGCGCGCGAGCCCGACCTCGGGACGCAGCGTAGACGAGAGGAGCGCGAAGATCGCCCCGCCGATGGTGATTTGGTTGGGAAGGAACATGTGATCGAGATCGATGAACGCCGCCGCGAGGAGCGCATGGGCGAGGGCCATGTCGGCGAGCGCGCGGGCGACGAGCGGTAAAACAGGGCTCGAAGGGTGCGCTCGCAGCACCACCACCTCGACGACGGCCCAAGCGAGGACGCCGCCGAGGAGCTCGACGAACGGATAACGCGGCGAGATGGTCGCCCCACAACAGCGCGCGCGGCCGCGGAGGAGCAGCCACGACACGAGCGGGATGTTGTCGTACCCGGCGATCGGCTTGCCGCAGGCGCAGTGCGACGCCGGCGTGACCACGCTCTCTTCGCGCGGCACGCGCCAGATGACCACGTTGAGGAAACTGCCGACGAGGAGCCCGAGCAGGATCGCGAACGTGCGGAGCAGCCACGGTGGGAGGTCGGCGAGGATCATGCGCGAAGGACCGCCATCGTACCCAAGTCACCAGAGGGCGGATCTTTCCGTGCGAAAAGCGTCACGCAGCGCGTCGTTACGTTTTGCATAGCCTCATGATGGGAATGTGTTTGCTGGGGTGCGCGCGGGCTCCGAGCAGGAGTACCATGCGCGTCGATGTTCGAATCCGCTTCCCCACCACGTCCGGCCCCGCTTCGTCGCGCTAAAATCGTCTGCACCGTCGGGCCGGCGTCGAGCACGCCCGAGCAACTCGACGCCTTGATCGCCGCCGGCATGGACGTCGCGCGGCTCAACTTCTCCCACGGCACCCACGAAGAGCACCGCGCGCGTCTCACCAACGTGCGCGCCGCCGCCGCGCGTGCGAAGCGCCCCGTCGCGGTCCTCCAAGATCTCTGCGGCCCGAAAATTCGAGCGGGAAACATGCCGGGCGGCGCCACCATCGTCGCCTCGCACGATCAGGTGATCCTCGTCGAAGGTCACGAGCCTCCCTTCGAGGGCGCGATCCCCATCGGCTACGAAGGCCTCGCCGAGGACGTGCACGTCGGCGATCGCATCCTCATCGACGACGGTCGGGTGGCGATGCGCGTCGTCTCCATCGTCGGAGAGAAGGTCAATTGCGAGGTCGAGCAAGGCGGGCGCATCCAGAACCACGCCGGCGTCTTCCTCCCGAGCCGCAGCCTCCGCATCGAGGCGCTCACCGAGAAAGACAAAGGCGATCTCGAGTTCGGCCTCTCCATCGGCGTCGACTACGTCGGCCTCTCGTTCGTCCGTCACGCCAAGGACGTCGAGCAGCTGCGCGAAATCTGCGAAGCATGGGGCCGCCCGACGCCGATCGTCGCCAAGATCGAGACCCCGTCGGCCATCGACAACCTCGACGCCATCGTCCGTGCGTCCGACGCGGTGATGGTCGCGCGTGGCGATCTCGCGGTCGAGCTCTCGCCCGAGCAAGTCCCGGTGCTGCAGAAGCGCATCCTCGCGGTGGCGCGTCGTCATCGTCGTCCGGTCATCGTCGCCACCGAGATGCTGCAATCGATGGTCAAGTCGACGCGCCCGACGCGCGCCGAAGCCACCGACGTCGCCTCGGCGGTCTACGACGGCGCCGACGCGGTGATGCTCTCGGCCGAGACCGCCAGCGGCGATCATCCGTCGCTCGTCGTCGAGATGATGGCCAAGATCATTTTGATGGCCGAGGGCTCGCCTTACTACTCGCCGCCCGTCGACGTGCTCGAGCACGGAAAAACCAGCGTTCCCGAGAGCCTCGCGCGCAACGCCTGCGACATCGCGGTCGAGGTCAAAGCTCGCCTGGTGGTCGCCCTCACGCACAGCGGCGACACCGCGCGGCTCGTCTCCAAAGGGCGACCGAGCGTGCCGATCGTCGCCTTCTCACCGATTGAAACCACACGTCGTCGACTCGCGCTCGTTTGGGGCGTGGTCCCGCGCAACATCGCGCTGATGAAGACCGAAGAGGAAATTCTCAACCTCGCCTCGGCCTCGCTCGTCGGCATGGGCCTCTGCGTGCCGGGCGATCGCGTCGTCATGGTCTACGGCGCGCCGCTCAACGTCAAAGGCACGACCAACGTGGTCCGGGTTCACGAGATTCGTTAGATCGGCTTGCTGACTGTCGCACGGGCTTTGTCGCGCAGGAGCGCGAAAAGCCCGCTCCGATTTCGAACTAGACACTCTCATCCCCGGCCGTCGCCGGGGCCCCTGTCAGTCATCGAAGCGACGGCGAACGAGGCTCCTCGCCGTCGCTTCCGATGATTTTTGCGTCGTCATCTTTTCACTGCGGTTCGTCGTCATGACACCTCCTCGGTGATCGTCCTGGCGCACGCTGCCTCGTCTCGGGAACGTCGCGCGCCGTCTCTCGTGTCGGTTGCAAGGCGGTTGCAAGGCGGTTGCAAGTACCGCAACGGCCCCTCCTAGACGGAGATTCCAGGCCTCGCAGCGTTTGCCAACATGTCGTGCGCGATGCAGCCGACGGTCATCTCGTCACGGCTCGAGACGCGAGTCGCATCACTTTTTGCCAACGTGCTCGCACCCGCTGGCGCTCTTCGCGAGGCGCGTTACACTCGATGAGTCGACGTCGAAGCAACTGCCTCGCGTCGATGGCTCTCGAGAAGGGAATCCCCTGGGCTCATCCACGGAGCGAGCACGCTCCGCCTCGCGACCCGACACGATGCGAACGCGCGCTCCGGCCAGCCTCTTGGACTGACCCCACCGCGCGCCGGCCCAGCCGGAGGAGGAGACACATCATGCAAAGTACCCGTGGCCTCGAGCTCGAGGGTCCGGTCAGCTAGCGAGCGTGATCTCACGCGCCACGCGAAGAGAGTGACATCTGCACTCTCGGCAGACCTGCAGTGTCTCCGAGTCTCATCACGACTGGCGCCCCGTAGCCGCGCAATCGGCTGCAACAAAACAGGCCCCCGTCGGACGTGAGTCTCCTCAGAGACGGACGCCTCCATGCATAGAGGCCGATGTACCGGTGGGGCGGGTGGCAAGAACGCCACCCGCCCTATCGCTTTTTGTCCCACTCGATTTGCACCGAGATTCGTCCGTCCGCGCCTAAATCCAGGGTCGCGCTCCCCGCGAAGTCCCTTCTCGGGGTAGTCTGCGCAAGGAGGAGGGGTCGTGGCGACGAAGCTGGAGGTCAGCCCAATCGACGTGCCTGCATCAGGCCCGTCACCGACCGACAGGCCGCAAGGCGCGAGCAAGTATCGCGACCTCGTCGAGCTTGGCAGCGGCGGCATGGGCGACGTCTACCTTTCGGTCGTCCATGGGCCCGCGGGGTTCAGCAAGCTCCTCGTCGTCAAACGCCTGCGTGTCTCGCTCGCCGAAGACCCGGAGCTGTTGGCGATGTTCCTCACCGAGGCCCGCCTGGCGGCGCGGGTCAGTCACCCGAACGTCGTGCAGACGATCGAGGTCGGCAACGACGGCTCCCGTCACTTCATCGCCATGGAGTACCTCGACGGGCAGTCGCTCCAGGGCCTCCTCCGCAAGTCGCAGGAAGTGGGCGGGCTTCCGCTGGCCATGCACCTGCGCATTCTCTCGGAAGCTCTCGCTGGGCTTCACTACGCGCACGAGCTCGCCGACATCGACGGTATGCCGCTCGGCGTCGTCCATCGCGACGCGACGCCACACAACGTCTTCGTCACCTACGACGGTCAGGTCAAGGTCGTCGACTTCGGCATCGCCAAGGTCGGCGACGGCGACCGCACCCGCACCGGCGTCATCAAGGGGAAGGTGCCGTACATGTCGCCCGAGCAGGTCGACGGCACCGACGTCGATCGCCGCACCGACGTCTACGCGGTCGGCGCCATGCTCTGGCAAGCGGCGACGGGACAACGCTTGTGGAAGGGCCTCAGCGACCTCCAGGTGATGACCCGCGTGCACCAGGGGATGATCCCGCGTCCGCGCGACGTGAACATGCTGGTGCCCGAGAAGCTCGACCGCATCATCATGCGAGCGCTCGCGCACAAGAAGGAAGAGCGCTACGCCACCGCGGCCGAGCTGCAGGCCGAGGTCGAGCAGCTCATCGACGAGCTCGGCGGTCGCAACTCCGCGCGTGAGGTCGGCAAGTTCGCCAGCGAGCTCTTCGCCGAAGAGCGGGTGAAGCTGAAGAACATCGTCGAGACGCAGCTGCGTGCGCTGCGTGAGTCGAGCGCGCGCGCGGTGCCGCTCAACGGGCAAGATCTCCCGCCGGGGACGCTCTCGATCGCCGCCATCCAATCGGCGTATCCGTCGACCGACACCAACCCCGAGGGCGTGCACGCGCACCAATCGGCGAGCTTCCCCGGAGCCGCGCAGCCGCGGACCTCGCAACTGGAGGCGACGCCGGTTCCGCGTCGCAGCTCGACCCTTCCCTTCATCCTCGGCGGGCTCGCCGCGGCCGGGGCGATCGGCGCCTTCGTCGTCTTGCGCGGAGCCGGCTCGAAGTCGAGCGAATCGACCGCGCCGCCGACGATGACCAACACCTCGACGATGACGGCGGCGGGTGGCCAGAGCACCACCAAGAGCGACGGTGTGTCGGGCGTCGCCGGTACGCTCGTCCAACTCGAGATCACGGTCGATCCAGGCGAGGCCCGGGTGTGGCTCGACGACGGCGCGATCAGCTCGAAATACAGCTCGAAGATGAAGCTCGACGGCGCGTCGCACCACGTCCGGGCCGAGGCGCCGGGCTACGTCGGCCGCAACGAGTGGATCAAATTCGACCACACGCCGATCGAGCTCCACTGGACGCTCACGGCGGGTTCTCCGGATGCGCCGACGGCGACCGCGAGCGTGAAGCCTTGGTCGGTGTCGACGAAGATCCCCACGACGGCGACGGGCACCGCGACCACCACCGCTTCGGCGGCGCCGACGTCGAGCGGACCGACCGAGCTCGACAAACCGATCCCGAAGACGAGCAAGACCGCCAAACCGATCGACACGAGCGATCCCTGGAAATGATGCGACGCCTCCGCACCACCGCGCTCCTCCTCGCCGTGGCCCTCGCCGCGCCGTCCGTCGCATCGGTCGTCCGCGCCGCGCCCGACGACGCTTCGAAGAACGAGGCCAAAGAGCGCTACGACAAGGGCGTGAAGCTCTACAAGGACGGCGCCTACGAGGCCGCGCTCGTCGAGTTCCAGCGGGCGTACGATCTCAACCCCAGCTACAAAATTCTCTACAACATCGGGCTCATCCTCCAGCAGCTGAACGACTTCGCCGGCGCGATGAAGGCGTTCCAGCGCTATCTCTCGGAGGGGAAGAGCGACGTCACGCTCACGCGCAAGGTCGAGGTCGACAAGACGCTGAGCGCGCTGCGACAGAACGTCGGCACCGTCGACGTGCAGATGAACGTGCAGGGCGCCGAGGTGAAGGTCGACGACGTCGCCGTGGGTAGCTATCCGCTTCCCGAGGCGCTCCTCGTCAACGCCGGGCGGCGGCGCATCAGCGCGACGAAAGACGATCTCACCGACACCAAGGTGATCGACATCGCTGGGGGCGAGAAGGCCACCGTCACGCTCAAATTGGTGACGCCGCCGAAGAACGGCGCGACGACGAGCACGACCGCCACCAGCCTGGTGCAACCGCCGCCGCCGCCCTTGGTGACGCCGAGCAAGAGCGGGACGCCGTGGGTCCTCTGGTCGATCACCGGTGGCCTCGCGATCACCGGCGGCGTCTTCGGCATCCTCGCGCTCAAGTCGTCGTCGACGTTGAAGAACGATCGCGACGTCTTCGGAGTCACCCACTCGACCCTGGACGATCAGCAGAGCAAGACCAAGCAATTCGCGCTCATCGCCGACATCGCCTTCGCCGGCGCGGTCGTCGCGGGTGGACTGTCGCTCTACTTCACGTTCAAGTCGGACAAGGAAGCGCCGAAGCCGGGGGCCGCGAAGACGACGACCACGCCCACCACGCAGCTCGGAATCGGTCCAGGAACGGTGTCGCTCGCAGGCACGTTCTGAGCGAAACCCCTAGGTTTCACGGACAATCGCTGATCGAAGCGAGCGACTTCTTCGACGCCTCGTAATACCCGACGTTGACGAAGCCCGAGGCGACGCCGGCGTCGGCCTTCATGCACCAGACGCGGATGTCGGAGTCGGCTTCGCCGGCGTCGTTGAAATCGAGCGGGCCCGAGGCGCCTTCGTAGTTGATGTCTTTGTTCTGACTGAAGGCCTTGAAGGCCTCGCCGATGCCGCCGCGACCGGCGAGAATTTTGTCGGCGGCGAGCGTCGCGGTGCGCCGGAGACCGACGGCGAGCGTGGCGCCGGTGAGCTGCTGCGTCGCCTCGGCACCCGCGGCATACCCGAGGAGGTACGTCGCGTCGTAGGCGGCAGCGGTGTACTGGTCGGGGCTCGCGCCGCCGATGTACGCCGCCGAGTAGTTCTTGGAGAACGAGTCGAAGGGCGACCAATTGGTGGCGTCGGGACCAGGCACCGTGCCGACGATGCGCCTTCGGAGCTCGTCGTTGGCGCCGACCAACTTCACCAGCTCGGGGAGCTGCGCGCCGTCGGTGAGCACGTATTGAGCCTTGAAAGTAGCCGTCGCCGGCCATTTCGCTTCGATCGTCTTGAGGATGTCGACGACCTCGGCGGTGCCGACGATGACGACGATGTGGGGGAGATCGTCGGGCTTCGAGACCACCGAGGCGGCTGCATCGACGTAGGTCGTGGCGGCCGGCGGATCGGCGTACATGACGTCACGCCAATTGCCGCCGTTGCCCTTGGCGTCGGTCTTGTTGAAGCGGACTGTCTGGTAGATGACGTCGCGAAGACCGGTGCCGTAGGCGTCGCCCTTGTAGACCGTCGTCAGCTTGGTCGGCAGACCTCCCGCAAGAGGGTGACCTGCCGTCTGCAAAACGCCTTCGATGTGCGTCACCAGCTGCACCATCGCCGCCGCCTGCACGGTGTCGGACGGGGCAGTGCGCCACACCAGGTTGTCGTCGGTGAGTGTGCTGATGAAGGGGCTCGTCGCCGACGGCGAAATGAGGAGCACACCCTTGCGGATGGTGACCGTGGTCGCGACCTTGATGAGCACACCGCTGAACGCCGGGCCGATGATCGCCGGCACGTGCAAATCGTCGACGAGGTGCGTGGCGGCGCGAATCGGATCTTCGGCTTCGTTGCAGGCGACCAGCGCATAGGGCCGATTCGGTTGTCCCGGTGCGCCGATGAGCCCGTCGTAGGTGGCGAACTCGCTGCGCGCCAGCTTGGCGCCGTTGAGGATGGGCGCGCCGAGGCTGGCGTTGGGCCCGACGAGCGGGAGCATGACGCCCATGAAGACCGTGGAGTCGTTGGCGAGATCTTTCGGGTCGGCGACCACTTCCCGACAGTCGACCGAGAGGAGCTGTGCGCAGCGGTGATCGCTCTTGCGACACGTCCACGGATCGCTGGCGTCGCGACCGTCGAGGCACTGCGCGTTGGTCAGGCAGCCGCCGCAGGTGTGATCGGGACCGCAGATGGTGCCGCCGAACGAACCGCCTTTTCCCGTGCAATCGGCCGACGACGAGCATTGCTCGACGGTGCTGTCGACGACGAACGAACAATCGACGAGCGCACACGTCGACGTCAGCAGCGCCAGTAGCCCCCAATTCGAGGCTCGCCGTCCAAACATCCCCCACCCCCGTTGCATGATCTCCATAAGTCGTGAATGCCAAGCTTACGCCCCTCGGCGCCGCACGTCTGCCCAGTCTTGGCCCTCCCAGGGCGAGGAAGTAGACCGGACGGATGTTCCGGTTGCCGCGCTACGACGCAGGATTTTGGCGTGCATGCGCCCGTTTTGGGGCCACGCGTTTGCCGCGCGCGGTGCTTCGCCATTCACCGGGACCGATCGGCATCGCCCTCGGTGCGGCCAATGCAACCATTCGTGCGCAGGTCCTCGACAATTTGCGCCTCATCCACGGACCGCGTTCCGGCGCGCGCACGAGCCTCGAGGAGGCCTTCGACGTCGCCGCGACGTTTGCGTCGTTCGGGCACTGTCTCGCGGAAGGCCTCGCTGCGGGTTCGGACGAGCCGCCGCACTTTCGCTATGCGCTCGAAGGGCGCGAGCACTTGATGCGCGCGAAGGACGACGGGCGCGGCGCAGTGCTCGTCACCGGACACCTCGGGTCATGGGACGTCGCGGGCAGCGTGATGGTGCAGAGGGGATTCGATTTGGCGATCGCGATGGCGCCTGAGCGTGATGTCTCCGCGCGGGCGATCAGTGATGCGGGGCGCGTGCGGGCGGGGATCAAGGTCTTTCACGTCGGCGCGGATCCGCTGGCAGCGCTGCCGCTCGCTCGTCATGTGCGGGAGGGGGGCGCGGTGGCGTTGCAGATCGATCGCGTGCCCGAGGGCATGCGTGCGGTGCCGACGCGTTTGTTTGGGGCGGCTTGGGCGCTGCCGATTGGGCCGTTTCAATTGGCGCAGGCGACCGGGGCGCCGATATTGCCGTTGTTTACGGCGCGGCTTGGGTATCTGCATCACTTGGTGGTTTGTGAGGCGCCGATTCGGTTGAAGAAGCGGCCTTCGGGGGAAGAGTTGGCGGTGGCGGTGCAGCAGGTGACGTATGCGTTCGAGCGGTTTGTGGCGCGGTTTCCGACGCAGTGGTTTCACTTCGCGCCGCATCCGCGGGTGGTGGACGTGGTTGGGGATGTGGCGGTGAAGAGGGAAGCGAGCTGAGCGACGCCGGTCAGTTCGAAACCGACCACGCGTCGCGCATGGCTCTCGGCTGCTTGAAATACCGATTTGGAGCACGCGTGCTCGCCTCGTCGAAGTATGCGTACGCCGGCCCCGACTGAAGCACCTCGAGATGACCACATGCTCACGATCGTCGAATTGACCTACAAGGTCCCCATTGCGCAAGTGGAGGCCGCCACCGATTCCCATCGCGCCTTCTTGCGTACGTTGCAGGAGAAGAATCTCCTGCTCGTCGCCGGTCCACTTTCCCCGCGGACAGGTGGAATCATGGTCTTCGCCGTCGAAACGATTGAGGAAGCCGAGGAGCTGCTCGAAGGCGACCCCTTCAAGCAGGCCGGCATTGCCGACTATGCATATCGACTCTGGAACCCCGTCATCGGCGCCGAACGACTGGCCTAGGGTCGAGGAGACTTCGCGTCGCGCACGAGAAGGTCGATGAACGCGCGCGTCTGCGGCGGCAGATGGCGCGATGGCAAATAGAGCGCGTAGATTTTCCTGGTGACTGGCAGGCTGCCCGGAAGAACTTCCCGCAGCGATCCGGCCGCCACGTCGTCTCGCGCAAGGTAGTCGGGGAGCTCGGCAATGCCGAGTCCGCCACGCACGGCCTCACGCGCGGCGAGAATGCTGTCGGTGGCAAAGACGACCCGGCCACGTCGCATCGTGGTCGCCCCGCCGCTGTACGCGATGACTGCATGCGAAGCGAGCTCGTCGAGCGTCGTCGGCGTGTGCGCGCGACGCAGGTATGCGGGGCTGGCATAGAGCCGGCGCCGATCCTCGGTGAGCGGCCGGGCGACGAACTCGGCGGGCAGCGCCGAGAGCACGCGCACGGCGACGTCGATGCGCTCGACGATCATGTCCACCAGGCGATCTTCGCACTTGAGGTGCACGTCGAGCGCCGGGTGCTTGCCTGCGAGCGCGACGAGCAAAGGCGCCACCTTCACCGAGCCGTAGACCGTGGGCGCAGACACGCGGAGGGTTCCCCGCAAGGTGTCGTCGCGTGCATTGCGGGAGGACGTCTCGCGCTCGAGCCCCTCGAGGTCGACGATCAGCTTGCGCCCGCGCGCGACGTACGCCTCCCCCGCATCGGTGAACGCCACGCGACGCGTCGTTCTTTGAAGGAGCCGAACCCCGAGCCGCTCCTCGATGCGTGTCACTGCCTTGCTGACCGCGGAGGGCGACAGACCCAGGCGCGCGCTCGCGGCGGTGAACGAGCCGCCATCGGCAATGGCCACGAGCAGCTGAAGCCCGCGCGCGGCATCCGCGGCGTCGATCGATTTGCGACCCTTGACCATCGCCTTGGAGAATACGCGGGATCGTCGTCATTCGTGAATCTCGTTCATGACGGCATCGACCACGTACGTCATTGTCGAGAGCTCGCGAGAGGCGCACCGTGCCGCGTGTCGATGCAACTCAACAACGGAGGACGAACGATATGAAGCGCAGCGCCAATGCCATTTGGGAAGGAAGCATCAAAGAGGGTAAGGGGACGTTCGGGGTCGCCAGCGGCGCCATCACGGCGACGCCGTACAGCTTCAAGACTCGCTTCGAACAGACGCCGGGAGCGAACCCGGAGGAGCTCATCGCTGCGGCGCATGCGAGCTGCTTCAGCATGGCGCTCGGGGCTCAGCTCGGCGAGCGCGGCATCACGCCGGAGTCGGTGGAGACGAGCTGCGACATCACCTTCGAGAACAAGACGCTGACGAAGAGCGCGCTCACGACCAAGGTCACGGCACGCGGCGCCGACACGGCGAAGATCGAGGAAGCGGCAGCCGCCGCCAAAGCCGGTTGCCCCATCTCGAAGGTCCTGAAGCTCGATATCGTCCTCGAGCTAGCGATCGTGAATTGACCTCGCGAAGGCGGAGCGAGTTCGGGGCCAGCACTTGGGAGAGCTCGGCGCGGCGATCGGCCAACCGAAGACGAATCGCTATTGCGCCTTGAGTACCCAGGCGTCGGTGCGCTTCAAGACGATCGCGTGGATGAGCGCGATCGGAAAGAGGAAGCACGCGTAGAGGTACCAGGTGCCAAAGCCATACCCTTTGCTCCTGGCGATGAACGCGGGGATCGACCAGACGCAGAGGGCGACGACGAGGACGACGATGAGTTGCATGGCCGCCCGTCCAGCAATGCTCGGGCCACTCGGCGGGCCAGAAAAGCTGCGGGCAATCTCGGACGTTCTGCGCGCCACGTAGGACGCGCAGGCGTTGCATGCAACAGGGCTCGTCGTCGCACCTCGTTCCCCTTCAAGCCCCGCAAGACGCGGCACAAGACCTTTGCGGTGGCCGGCGGCATCCGAAGAACGTGCCCACGATGCAGGCCGACGACAACGACTATCCTCACTTCGAGAGTTCCGATTTGCAGATCGTCTCGAATTGTACGGCATGCACGTTGCTGAATCGGCGCCCATGAACGAACGTCGGTCGACAGCCATGTTCATTGCGCCACTCGGGCTACCCCTCGCGCTCACGCTGCTCGGGTCGATGGCTTGCGATCGTGGCTGCGGCGCAAAGGCCGTATCGGTGAAGGAACCATCGGTGAAGGCGGTCTCGGCCGAGACGCACCCGAGCACGTCTCCCGATGCAAAGCCTCCCAGTGGGCCTCCCGACGCAGTCGGGCTCCCTACGCCGGGGCGCATTCCGCCTGCGTTCCTCGGTCACTATGTCGTGAGGCTGGGCAAGCTGGAAGAGACAGGGCGCTTGGTCGTCATCGACGTTGGTCCCGGCGACGTCGTGAGCGCGCCGCGGACCATCTTCGAGTCGGCCGACGAGAGCGCGGGCCTCCCCTTCGTCTCCGTGCGCGGCGATCGAATCGCGTTCACCGGAATTCTCTCTATCGAACAGGCACAGAACATCTACGTTTCGACCTTCGTCGATCCGTCCCCGGTTTCGATCGCCCAGTGCGAGTTCGCCTGTGGGCTCATGGGTGTCGGTGCCGACGACGAGCTCTGGTTCGTGGACTACGCGACGTCCTCGTCCAGCGGTCAGATCGCCCACGTGCCGCTGGCCGGCGGCACCAAGGTCCATTGGCCACATGCCTTCGCCGACTGCGCGCTCACTCCGATCGTCTCCGAGGACGGGCAACGTCTCCTCCTCGGCGTCGACAACTTCGTCGGCCGGCCCGAATGCAGGAAGGGCTCCTATCAGGGTGTCTACGTGATTCCGATCGGCGATCACGCGCGTCGTGATCTGGCGCCGAAGCGCAGCCCCTGCTTGAACGCCAAGGCGACGACGAACGCGGATCTCGTGATCTCGCACCTGGACTTCGATGGGCCCGATCGCATGGTGTTGGCCGTGAATCCGGGTTGGGAGGCCGACGCCGCCGTCGAGCCGAATGGGACTTGGTCGTATCTGCTCGATGGCTCCGAGCGGCGAGCGGCGAGCGGGGAGAAGCAAGTGCCGAGGGTGCGGACGATTGGCGGGCAGGACTTTCTCGTCGTCGGGAGTGAGGATGAGGATTCCGAGGATGCGGGGAAGGACTTGATTCGGATTCTTGGACCGTTTCCCTCGATTTTTGGATTCGCATTTCATCGGTGAGGGAGAAGGGGCACTCGTCTGCGCCCGCGGCGGATTCGAGGAGGCAGCGAGTGCACCGCGGCGCCTTCCCACCTCTCCAACGAGTCCGAGACTCTCGGCAAACTCCGCCAGTTTCACGCCCGCGGCGCTCCGCGACGTGCGCGAGAACCTCCTGCCGAAGATCGGGATACGCACGGCTCACTCTTTGCGGTGGGAACTCGCGAGCGCGTCGCGAACAGGCTCCATCGTCGTCAATTTCGATATTTGGATGTGTAGTCCACGACACGCCCAATCTCGGGTCACGACGGGCTGGGGGAGGGCCTACAATCAGCGCGTGTGACGCGATGGGCGCGGATCGAGGCCGCGAGCGAACGCGCCCAGTCTCCGGTTTGCTTGCGCGCGATGCCGAGGTTGAGGTGGGGCGCATACCAGCCCGGAGCGAGAGCGAGCACCTGCTCGTAGAACGGCGCTGCCTCGGCGTAGCGTCGCTCGTCCGCGAGCGCGACTCCGGCATCGTTGGCGCGAATGGCTTCAGGGTCGAGATCGGGCATGTGCGTGACGGCAGAGTAGCCGTGGCGGGCCCAGCTGTTATCTTGTCGGAGCCACAATCGTCTGCAAACCGCTCGTCCAAGCTTGTAACGGAGTACATATGCGCGCTGTTCTTCGGCTGCTGACGACGCTGTCCGCGACGCTCGTCGTCGCGAGCCTTCTCGACCTGGAGCCCAAGGCCGGCGCTGCGCCGACTCAGCCGACCGCATGTAAAGCGGGAACGTACTTGGTGGCGGGTACCGCAACCTGCGCGGCGTGCCCAGCGGGCATGGCGGGGAACGGTGGCGTGTGCACGCAGTGCAGTGCGGGGACGTACTCGCCGTCGGGCGCAGCGGCGTGCCTTCCGTGTGCCGCGGGCACGTCCTCATTGGCAGGAGCCGCGTCGTGCTCGAAGACGTGCGGTCCCGGAACGTACGCGTCGCCAGGAGCGATGGGTTGCATGGCGTGCCCAGCGGGCATGGCGGGGAACGGTGGCGTGTGCACGCAGTGCAGTGCGGGGACGTACTCGCCGCCGGGCGCAGCGGCGTGCTTTCCGTGTGCCGCGGGGACGTCGTCGTCCGCAGGAGCCGCCTCGTGCTCGAAGACGTGCGGTCCCGGAACGTACTCATCGCCAGGAGTGCTGGGTTGCGCGGCGTGCCCGGCCGGCACGGCGGGGAACGGTGGCGTGTGCACGCAGTGCAGTGCGGGGACGTACTCGCCGTCGGGCGCAGCGGCGTGCCTTCCTTGTGCCGCGGGCACGTCCTCATTGGCAGGAGCCGCGTCGTGCTCGAAGACGTGCGGTCCCGGAACGTACGCGTCGCCCGGAGGGCTGGGTTGCGCGGCGTGCCCAGCGGGCATGGCGGGGAACGGTGGCGTGTGCACGCAGTGCAGTGCGGGGACGTACTCGCCGCCGGGCGCAGTGGCGTGCTTTCCTTGTGCCGCGGGGACGTCGTCGTCCGCAGGAGCGGCGTCGTGCACGCCGAAACCCTGATCCAGATCGGTCCGCGGTTCCTCTTCGGCGCGGGCATGTGAGTGACGGCAGAGTCGTGGTGACGGGCCCGAGGCACGACGACTCTCGACCGAGAGCCGGAGATCGCGGACCGCTCCCCGGCCATCGACACGCGTGTCGAAACTTTCGACGCGTGTGTCAAAGCTCTCGACGCGTGCGCCTAAACTTTCGGCGCATGTGCCAAAGCTTTCGACACGTGCGTCAAACCGTTCGACGTAGACGTCGAACTTTTCGACACACCGTCCTGAACGACCGAGAGCTGAGGTGACAGTTTTGACCGGCAGCCTGGGTGACACTTTCCGGGCCCTCGTGACCTCGTGCCCGGAGGTTCGGCGACGCTGACTCCGAGGGCGTGCTCACTGACCGACGTGCTGGTTATCGAAAACCCGATGGGCGGGTGCATTCACCTCCTGCATGAGAAGCGCCGACGGGAAGCTTGGCGCAGAGAGAGCGAGCTTGGGTGACGCTGTCTGTCAGCTCTGGTTCGCTCTCGGTCGTTGTAGTCGAGCTTCGCGATTGCGAATGCGGAGCTCGCCCAAGGCGGATAACAGCGCGTCTTGTCGCCGAGCGCGAAGTCGCCCTTGAAGTCGACGCACCAGACGTCGTTGGCCTGCTGCCCCACGGTCAGCGACGACACGCTCGGCGGCGTGCGTACACGCCGTCTGCGAGGGCGTATAAGCCCGTTTCGCTTGAGCACCTCGCCGATCGTGCTCACCGCCGGCATCGCTGCCATTCCGCGGTCGAGCAAGACGGCGCGCAGCTTAGCGCGCGGGTCGAGACGTTGCTCACCTCGGATTCGGCACGGACCCCGCCGAACGAAGGTGCGCCCGCCGTGCCGGGCACCTTCCAGAGCCCGACGCCGGGACGAGGTGGCCACTTCATCATGCAGCGCGCGCAGATCGCCTGCGCGGCGCTGGTGGCCGAGGAGCTCGCCCGCGCACAGTCGGTCGCGATGGACTTCGGACCTTACGTCGAGCTCGCACCGATCGCTGCGCGGCTCGGGCTCGCGTCCCAATGGTCGAGTGAGCGCGAAAAGGCGGTGGCCTGGCAGGCCTACGCACGGAGCCAAGAGGTGGTGGCGTGGAAACCGGTGCTCGATGCGCTCGCATCGTTGAAGCCGGCGTTCGAGTTCGCGCTCAGTCGCAACACCGCCATCGCGGCGAAGTATTCGTCGCTGGCGCTCTTCTTCCGGCTGGCCAAGCAGCCGGGGCAGAAGGCGAGTCGCACCCGTCACGCCAAGAAAATGGCGACCGGCACGCAGGGGAAGCCGCCCGCTTCACCGGTGGGCGCGACGTCCGCATCGTCAGCGCCATCTGCGGCAACCGCGCCTTCGACGGGATCCGCTGCGCCGCCGGCGACGCGGGACGACCACGTAGTCGCGTAGTCGGCTAGTAGTTCGTCAGCCCCCCGGCGATGGGTGAAAAGTTGCCCGGTCGTGCGCGAATCGCCGAGCACGTCGAGCATGAAGCGATATCGAGTTCAGCTCACGATCGACGAGCGCGCGGGCCTCGAGGCGATGTTGGCGCAT
>JANYDK010000069.1 GCA_025363655.1 Deltaproteobacteria bacterium
AATCTTTGGCGAAACGAGACTGCCCGGCGACCGAGCGGAGCGAGATCGACCGGACGGCCAAAGTTGCGAAGCAATCTTTGGCGAAGTGAGATCTAGTCCGGCGACCGCGAGATCGTCTACTTCGGCGGCGGCGCGATCGGCTGCAAATTGAGGCCGCCGGGGTACTGGTAGCTCGTGTAGAGGCCGTAGCCCATGACCTGGATGCCGACCGGTCGATCGGCGGTCAAGAGGTGCGCGCCTGCTTCGCCCTTGCCGAGCCGCAGTCTTCGCACGGCGAAACCGCCGCTGCCGATCGCCGTCTCGGTGTCGGTGACCTTGGCGCCGTCGAGCATCAGCACCGTGCCGACCGGTCCGGCGACGTCGACGTAGTTCACGTCATAGTCGTCGGGCGCGAGGAAGACGTACTTGAGTCGGTACTGCTCGACCGCCGCGAGCATGCTCTCGGAGGGATCGCCTCTTTGCTCGCCAGCGAAGGCCGTCGGGTCGACGAGCTCGCCGCCGAGTTGGAAAGAGCCGACGGCGAAGGCTGCATCGCCGGTGACTTCGAAGTCGTCTTTGACGATGCCGAGATCGACCACCTGACCGGCGTCGAGGGTGGCCGGTGCACCCTTCGGCGGCACGGGTTTCCAGGTCAAATTCGTGCCGTCGACGTTGCCATATATGCGGACGATGTGTCCTACGGTGGTGCCGTCGGGCGCGGTCGGCACGGTCACGATGTAGTGCTGTCCGAAGGTCTCGGCAGGGAAGACGGACTCTTCGATGTGATCGCACGCCTGCACGCCCGCCGGCTGTTGGATGCAGGGGACGCCGGCGATGACCTGGACCGGTTTGGTCGCCTGGATGACCGAGCCGCTGAGATCGCTCGAGGCGTTGGCGCCGCTGAGGAGCTCGAGGACGTCACCCTGGTTCATCGTGAATTTGCCCTCTTTTCCCGCCGCGATGGCCGGGACGCCGTCGCCGAGGAGGATGCGCGCGTGCGTCGAGAGCTTGAGCACCACCTCGGTGCCGTCGAAGGCCGCGGTGATCGCGATGTACGGACTCTCGCCGAGCGCGCCGTGTTGGCCGGTGATGCGGTAGTTGCCGGTGAGCGCGGTGCTCGGCAAGAGGAGCGAGGCGTCGTTGGTGAACGAGAAGCAGCCGAGCGGACCGACCAGCGTGCCGTCGGGCTGGACGCAATTTTTGTTGCCCGGGCACTCGGTCCACGCCTTCCCCGGTGCGCCGCCTTCGCCCTTGTATTCGAGGGCGTTGAACTGCCAGACGGTGACCGGCTTGGTGCTCACGAGGTGATACGCACTCTTGTCGGCGCGGACGCTTCCGGTGAGGCCGCTCGACGAACCGCAGTTGTCGCCCTCGGGGCCCTTCAGCGCCGTCACCCACGGGAGATAGACTTTGACGAGGCGATTGGGTCCGACGATGACGTCTTTGGTGAAGCCGCCCGGCCCGGTGACGCTGACGCGCGCGTCGGAGTCGCCGGCGTTGGCGACGATGGCGGCGAAGTCGAAGACGTTCCACACGCCGTTGGCGACGACGGTCGGCCAGAAATCGCAGCCGATGTTGCTGTGTGTGATGCGCGCTTCGTCGCACGACGTGGGATCGGGCGGAGGTGCGGTGTCGCGCGCGCCATCGCTGATGTCGAAGGCGACATCGGGGAGGGCGCTGTCGAAGGAGACGCCAGTGTCGGTAGGCCCGGCGTCGAGCGAGGTCGGTGTCGGCGCGGCGGAGTCGTGTTGTGCGGCGCAGGCCGGCGCCATCGCGACGCCGAAGAGGGGAAGGAGAAAGGCCGCCCCGAGGAGGAAGGAAGAAGGACGCATAGGGTAGCTCTCGATCTTAGCCGTTCTAGTTCAACACCGCGCGCCGGCCCTCGATGCGCGCGAGCACCTGCTTCACTTGGTCGGCATCGGAGGCGTGCTCGCTCAGCTCGAGATAGCGGCGAAGGTCGGCTCGCGCGCCCTCCGTGGCGCCGAGCTGCGCTTGGAGAATGCCTCGATCGCGCACGGCCGACGGCTCGCGCGGGGAGAGCGTGACGATGCGCGCGGCAGTGACGAGCGCGGCGGCGAGATCACCACGGGCGACGTGCGCGGCCTTGAGGTTCGTCAGCATGCGGACGAGCACCGCGCGCGGCGAGGCGGCCTCGAGGTGGCGGGTCTGCAGTTGCGCCGCCGAGCCGCCGACGCGCCGGAGGATGCGACCGAGGTCGGCGCGTCCGAGCTGCTGACCGCCGGCGAACGGATCGACGAGTAGCGGCCGTCCCTGCGCGCGCTCGAATCGTACGAGAAAATGGCCTGGAAACGACACTCCGTGGGCCGCGACGCCGACGCGTCGGCAAATCGACAGGAGCACCAGCGCGAGCGTGATGGGGATGCCGGTGCGGCGCTCGAGCACCTCGTTCAGGTAGCTGTTGCGCGGGTCGCCGTAGTCTTGCTCGTTGCCGCGGAAGCCGGTCGTCACGTAGACGTGGCGGGCGATCACCTGCGCTGCGTCATCGGCGCCCAGCTCGGCGAGGCGCAGGGCCGTCAGCGGCTCGGCCAAGTCGTCGAGCCGTGCGAGCTCGCGCGCGACGTCGAGGTGTGGGTAGGCATCGCGGGCGAGGAGGAGCGCACCGACCTCGAGATCGGCCGGGCCCATCTCGCCCGCGGCGTCGGCGGAGCGGGCGAAATCGTCGAAGGCGAGGGCGCGCTGCACGGGGGTTGAGATAGCACGACGCGGCGCCAGCGGCCCTCGTGCTCACCCCGCGAGGGCGTGAGGGACAAAGTTGGCGTGACGCGATGGCCACGGCTTGTCGAGGCCCGGACGCGTGCTTAGGCTGCGCATCCCCATGGCATCCCCTGCGCTCGCCGGCCTCAAGCAACAAATCGACGACCTCACCAACGAGTACGCGGCGCGCTTCGCCGGTCACTCCCGCGTCACCCGCGACCTCGCCGAAATCGAGTCGCTGGCGAGCCGGAGCCGTGACGTGCTGCAGAAGCTCGAGGCGCTCCCGAAGGCGGCCAAGGACGAAGAGTTCGACGTGGTGCACGAGCTCGCGAAATCGAACTTCGAGATGTATCAGGCCGAGCGGACTGCCATCGCCGACGCGAAAGCCTCCGGTCCCGCCTACGTCGAGTTCGCGAGCCTCGGCACCCAGGCCAACTTCGTCTTCGCGCGCTACCGCCGCCACTTCGCGGGGAAGTCGCGGGCGACGCGCGACATCGGCCTCCTCAACGAGATGGTCGACGATCTCTCGAAAATTCAAGTGCGGATGCGCACGCTGATCGTCGGCAAGAGCGACACCGGGATGGAGACGGACGCCGAGCTCGTCACCACCAACCACAAGCTCTACACCTCCGAGAAGGCCGAAATCCTCAAGGCGCGCGACGCGGCGACGAAGGAAGAGCAGGGCGACATCCTCGCCGAAGTCGCCAACAACGTCTTCGCGACCTACCAGGCCCACTTCGCCAGCAAGGCGCGCATCACCCGTCGTCCCGAGCTCCTCAGCCGCCTCATCGAGAGCCTGAAGCAGACGAAAGACAAGATGGAGGGCCTGAAGAAGGGCGGCCTCGAGACCGAGCACAACACGCGCAACATCGGCGTCGTCGAGCAGAACATCACGATGTACGAGTCCGAGCTGAAGGAGATCCGCAAGGCTCGCGCGGGCGTGAAGCTCGGCGACCTGATGGGCAACCTCGGCACCGCGGCCAACGACGTGATGACCGAATATCGCGAGAATTTCGCGGGGAAAGACCGCGCCAGCCGCGACGTCGACCTCATCAGCAAGCTCGCCGATCAGCTCGGCGAAGTGCTCCGCCAGATGTCCGCGCTCGCCCGCGCCGAGAAGAACGAGATGAACGCACGCAACATGCAGATCGTCACCGACAACTTGGTGATGCTCGACTCCGAGCACGACGCCATCGTCAAGGCGAAGGAGCCTACGGTCGCGAGCTGAGGCGGGAGGTCGCTCTCAGGTCAGGTCGCACTCAGGTCCAAAGCGCGGCGCCGAGGTCGGCTGCGAGGGCCCTTGCCTCGGCGACGCTCGGCACGCCGGCGAGTCGCGCGACATCTGCGCGGGGAGGCTGGTGCAGCGAAGAGACGAGTGCCGTGGCGGCCTGCTCGCGGATGGCGACGAGGCGCGCGCGGGCAGCTTCGCTCAGCTTCGGCTCGACGAACGCATGCACCGCGAAGGCGAGGGCGGCGTGACGAATCTCGTCGTTGCCGATGTTCGTCATCAGCTCGGCGAGCTCGCGGTCGGTAGCGGAGCGGCCTTGGTGCAGCGCGACGAGCGCGTCGAAGGTCCCGTGGACGCAGCCGGTGGTGAGGTTGTCTTCGGCGAGCTGCTCGAGCGTGCGTGGCGCGGCGTCGGGGGCGCGCGATGTGAGGGCGCGATCGTGCGTGTCGTAGCGAGCGGCGAGCTTGCGAAGGGCGGCGGCGTGCGCCTTGGCGTCGTCGGCCGCTTCGTCGGCCCAGAGCGCGAGGGCAGGGTGGGCGCCCATTCGACCGAGATCGTCACGCAGGCGACGATGGGCACGGGTGGCGTAGTCAGCAGCACGCGCGCGGGACGCGAGGAGACGACCGACCACGGAGTTGGCGTTGGCTTCGTTCTCGGCTTCGACCTCGAGCACGCTCAGGTTCACGGATGAGACATCGAGCGCCGCCGCCATCGACGGCGAACCAGAGGCGGCTGCGACGGCGAGAAGGAGAGCGTGGATGTCGTGGGGGAGCGCCATGGGAAGCATGGACGGCCATGCACCCTGCGTGCCATGTCGATATTTCGGCTCTTGGGGGCGTCGCGGGCCGAAATGTGGCGTTTGAAACCTGACGCTAGCGACAGAGGTGTCATCCCGGTGACCCACCGGTGGGGGATTTTGGCACCTTAGGCCCAGCGGCGCGGCGCACTTGCTTGCGCGGGATCACTTCGTGGGGACGGTGATCTCAGCGCGGATGATCGCCGCACGCAGCTCTTCGACGCGGGCGCGGATGTCGGCGGTGACGTGCTCGGCGTGAGGACCCTCGTGGACGTAGTCGAGACCGTCTTCGGCGAGGCCGAGGACCAACATGCCGCCGGTGAGGGAGCCGTTCTTGGCGTTCTTGATGGCGTCGAAGACGGCGACGTCGGCGCGCTTGAGCATCGACGTCAGCACCGTGCCCGGCGCTTCGTCCCATTGGTCGGCGTCGACGCCGATGGCGTACACGGAGGCGGCGCGGGCGGCTTCGAAGACGCCGTGTCCTGTCGAACCGCTCGCGTGAAAGAGCACGTCGGCGCCCTCCGCGATTTCGGCGAGCGCGATCGCCTTGCCCTTGGCCGGATCACGGAAGGCCTCGGGAGTGCTGCCCGCGTAGGCGACGTGGAGCGCACACGAAGGGCAGGTGGTGGCGACGCCCGCGCGATAACCGGCCTCGAATTTGTGGATCAGCGGCATATCCATGCCGCCGATGAAGCCGACGTGCTTCGTCTTGCTCGCGAGGCCCGCGACGGCGCCGACGAGGAACGAGCCTTCCTGTTCGCGGAAGGCGAGCCCGGTGACGTTGGCGGGAATCGGCTGCGGCGCGCCGTCCTTGAACGCCGGTGCGTAGTCGACGCAGGCGAAGCGGGTCTTCGGGTAGTCGAGGGCCACGGTGTCGACGTCGCGCGAGAAGATGAAGCCGACGCCGAGCACCAAGTCGAAGCCGCGCGCGGCGAACAGTCGGAGCGCGGCCTCGCGATCTTCGGCGCCACCGGGCTCGACGAACTCGATGCCGATCTCGAGCTCGCGTTCGGCGCGCGTGAGACCGATGTACGCGGCGTCGTTGAAGCTCTTGTCGCCGCGACCGCCGATGTCGAATACGAGGCCGACACGGAACGATGCGTCACGAGTGATCGTCCGCGCGTCACGACGCCCGCGCGGAAGCGCCAGGAGGAGGACGACGAAGGCGAGCGCGCCGAGCACGAGGAGGCCGCGGCGCGAAATGTCCTTCACCAGCGGACTATCTCCGATCCCACCATCCCGCGTCCACCCGCCTTGCTCCCGACGTCCTTTAGGCCTAAAGGATTGTCATGTCGGGTGGGAGGACGGCCTCGTCTGGACGCGTCGCCGTCGTCACCGGCGCGTCGCGCGGAATAGGCGCCGCGGTTGCACGACGGCTCGCTGGGGCGGGCCTCCGAGTGGCCTGCGTCGGCCGCGATCGCGAGGCGCTCGAAGCGGTGGCGCGCGAGGTCTCTGGCGTCGCCATCGTCGCCGACGTCACCGCCAGCGGCGCCTCCGAATCGATCCTCGCCGAGGTGCGCACGCGGCTCGGTGACGTCGACGTCCTCGTCGCCAACGCCGGCGTCGAAGCGTCTGCGAAGCTCGAGCGCACGACCGACGAGATCTGGGATCGCTTGATGGCAACCAACGCGACCGCCGTCTTTCGCCTCTGTCGCGCGGTCATTCCTTCGATGATCGCGCGTGGCTTCGGGCGCGTCGTCGTCGTCGCCTCGAACGCCGGGCGCGTCGGCTATCCGTACACGTCGGCGTATTGCGCGAGCAAGCACGCGGTCGTCGGCCTCGTACGGGCCCTCGCCGCCGAGGTGGCGAAGAGCCCGGTCACCATCAACGCCGTCTGCCCAGGCTTCGTCGACACCGAGATGGCCGGTCGTTCGGTGGCGAAGATCGTCTCGTCCACCGGTCGCACCGAGGAAGCGGCGCGCGCCTCGCTCGCCGAAATGTCGCCGCAGTTGCGACTGATCGAACCCGACGAGGTCGCGTACCTCGTCACCGCACTGCTCCCGCACGAAGCGAGGGGCATCCACGGTCAGGCCATCGGCATCGACGGAGGGCAGACGTTTGGCTGATCCGAGGAACGTGCTTTCGAGCGTGCAACCGGCCCAATGGCCGAAGGCCAAGGGCTACGCCAACGGGATGATCACCGCGGGCCTCGGAGAGCGCGTGCTCTTCGTCGCCGGGCAAATCGGTTGGCTGCCGGACGGGAAGTTCGCCACCACCGACTTCGTCGGGCAGTTCGCGCAGGCGCTCGACAACGTCCTCGCGGTCGTGCACGCGGCGGGCGGAACGGCGGCGTCGATCGCGCGGATGACGATCTACGTCACCGACCTCGACGCCTATCGCGACGGCGCCAAAGCCATCGGCGCGGTGTGGCGCGAGCGACTCGGCAGGCACTTTCCGGCGATGGCGCTCATCGGCGTGGCTGGCCTCGTCGAACGCGAGGCGAAGGTCGAAATCGAGGCCACCTGCGTACTGGCAGATCAAGGGCAGGACGTGGGCGAAGGCGGGGAGGCGGCACGATGAGCGAGCCGGCGACGAAGACGCGAACGCAGAAAACGAGCGCGCGCGAGGTGGGCAATTCGATCGTCGTGCGCCTCTTGGCGACGCACAACCTCCTCCTCGCAGCCGTGCGCAATGGGCTCGGCTCGCAGCTCACGCTCGCGCGCTTCGACCTCCTCGCGCAGCTCGAACGCGAAGATGGTCAGACACTCGCGGCGCTCTCGCGGAAGATGCTGGTGACCGCTGGCAATCTCACTGGCCTCGTCGATCGCGCCGAGCGTGACGGCATCGTCGAGCGTCGCGCCGATGCTTCCGACCGTCGTCTGACACGGGTTTTCCTCACCGCGCGCGGCAGCAAGCTGGCGGCACAGATGATCAAGCGTCACGCAGAGATCGCCGAAGAACTGGTGGCGCCGCTCGAGCCGCAAGAGCGCGAAGATCTTCGCCGTCTCCTCGGTCGCTTCCGCGAGGTGATGGAGCGCGGCGACGGCCGTCGTGATCAGCAGGAAGGGAAAACCCGATGAGCCTCCCCAAGCCCCAGCACTTCCGCTTCTCGCTCGACGCCGGCGTCGGCGTCATCACCCTCGATCGTCCGCGTACCCTCAATTCACTGACGTTCGAGAGTTACGCCGAGCTCCGCGATTTTCTCCCGCGCCTCTCCACCGAAGAATCGGTGCGCGCGGTGGTCGTCACCGGCGAGGGCAAGGGCTTCTGCTCGGGCGGCGATCGTGAAGCGATCATCGCCGAGCTCTTCGCGCGCGATGCGGCCGGGCTCGTCGAATTCACGCGGATGACGGGGGCGCTCATCCGCAACCTTCGTCGCGTGCGGCGGCCGGTGATCGGCGCGATCAACGGCGTCGCGGTCGGTGCGGGAGCGGTCATCGCGCTCGCGTGCGACATCCGCATCGTCGCCCAGTCGGCGCGCTTCGGCTTCGTCTTCCCCAAGGTCGGGCTCTGTGGCGCCGACATGGGTTCGGCCTATCTCCTTCCGCGCGTCGTCGGGCTCGGCCGCGCGAGCGAGATTCTCTATGCCGGTGAGCTCGTCTCCGCGGATGAGGCGCTGCGCATCGGGCTCGCCAATCGCGTGGTGCCCGACGGCAAGGCGCTGGAGGAGGCGATGGTCTTCGCCCGCAAGCTCGCCGACGGGCCCGCGTTCGCGCACGCGATGACCAAGCAGATGATCGAGGACGAGAGCACGATGAGCCTCGAGAACGCGATCGAGGCCGAGGCGCAGGCGCAGGCCATCTGCATGCTCCACCCCGATTTTCGTGAGGCGTACGACGCCGCGGTGCAGAAGCGTCCGCCGCGCTTCGCCGGTGCACCGAAGCCCGCTGAGGAAGAGAAGAGCTGATGACCTCGGCCTCGCGCAGGGTCGGCCTCTCGACCGACGATCTCCCCTTCCTCTTCGGCGATCGACATCGCGAGCTGGCGCCCATCGTGCGCCTTGCGGTGGCCGACGTCGAGGCGCTCGAAGAGGGTGGTCACGGCGACGCGGTCGATCGCGCGATCATCGCTTCGCTCGGGAAAAATGGACTCCTGCGTGAGCTCTCGCCCGAAGGTCGGGCCGTCGATCTGCGCGCGGTGTGCCTCGTTCGTGAAGGCTTGGCGTGGGCGAGTGGCAACGCCGATTCACTCTTCGCGGTGCAAGGCCTCGGCACTTTTCCTCTTCACGCCTACGGCAGCGACGTCCAGCGGGCGCGCGATCTCGGGGCCGCGGTGCGTGGGGAAGAGGTCGCTGCCTTCGGGCTCACCGAGCCGGAGGCGGGCACCGACGTCGCGTCGTTGCAGACGGTCGCGGTGCGCGATCCTGCCGACGTCTCGCGGTGGCGCCTCACCGGTCAAAAAGTCTTCATCTCCAACGCGCCGATCGCCGATCGCATCGTCCTCTTCGCCAACGCCGATCCCGCGCGCGGTCGCAAAGGCATCACCGCGTTCCTCGTCCGTCGTGGCGCCGAAGGGCTGCGCCTCGAAGGTCCGACGCCTCTCGTCGCCGAGCACTCGATCGGCACGCTCCACCTCGATGGCTGCGTCGTCCCCGACGCCGATCGGCTCGGTGAGGTCGGCGCCGGGTTCGGCATCGCCATGGGCACGCTCGACACTTTCCGCGTCAGCGTCGGCGCGGCGGCGTGCGGGATGGCGCGACGCGCGCTCGACGAGGCCGTCACGCGGGCGACGACGCGCAAGCAGTTCGGTAAGGAAATCGGCGAATTTCAGCAGATTCAGGCGTACCTCGCCGACTGCGTGGCTGAGCTCGATGCGGCGCGCCTCCTCGTCTATCGCGCGGCGCGTCTGCGTGACGACGGCGCGGCGTCGATCACCCAAGAGGCGGCGATCGCGAAGATGTTCGCCACCGAGGCCGCACAACGAATCATCGATCGGTGCCTCCAAATCCACGGCGGCATGGGCGTGGTTCGAGGCGTCGCCGTCGAGCGTCTCTATCGCGAGGTGCGCGCGCTTCGTATTTACGAAGGGACCACCGAAATTCAAAAAGTGGTCATCGCCACGCGTCTCCTCGCGGCCGAACGCGCACGGCGACCAGTGGAGCCCGCCTGATCATGTGGAAGCCGGCCGCGCGCATTCGTCACCCGTTGCCGGTGCTTCGGTCGCCCTCGCCGAACGAGCTCGCGAGCGCGCGTCTTTTCCAGCCGCTGACTCTCTCTTCGGGACTCACGCTCGCCGATCGCACGTGGGTGCCGGCGATGGTGCCGTGGCGTGCGACGGCGGAGGGCTTCGTCACCAGCGACGTCCTCGAGTGGTATGGACGCTTCGCCGAAGGGGAGCCGGCGGCGCTCGTCGTCGAGGCGACCGGCATCCGCGACGTCCCGAGTGGCCCGCTCCTCCGCATCGGTCACGATCGCTTCCTGGCGGGCCTCACGCGGCTCGTCGAGGTGGTGAAGGAGCGAAGTCGCGGCCGTACCAAGCTCTTCATTCAGTGCATCGATTTCCTCGCGATCAAGCGTCGGCCGCCGCGCGATCGGTACTTGGATGAGTTCTTGATGATCACCGATCGTCATCGCCAGCAGCTCGCCGAGCGCGCGGGTGATCCGAGCTTCCATGGCGCGCCGGAAGAAGTGATTCGCGCTGCTCTCGCTGCACTCGACGAGGTCGCGCTCGACGAGGTGCTCTCTCCTCGCGAGCGGGAAGCTCTACATTTCGGGATGCGAGAGCGGGTCACCGACGTCGACCTGCCGCACGTTCGCGAGCTGCCGCGTGTGCTTCCGAACCTCTTCGCCGACGCTGCCGAGCGCGCGCGCAAAGTCGGCTTCGACGGCGTCGAGCTCCACTACGCGCATGCCTACACGATGGCGAGCTTCCTCTCGCGAAAGAACGATCGCTCCGACGGCTACGGCGCCACGCTCGAGGGGCGCGTGCGCTTGCCGCGCGAGGTGCTCGCCGCCGTGCGTGCCCGGGTCGGCACCGACTTCACGGTCGGTGCCCGCATGCTCTGCGACGAGATCATCGAAGGCGGGAGCGTGCCCTCCGATGCGGCATATTTCGCGGTCGAATTGGCGCGCGCGGGGCTCGACTACCTCTCTCTCTCCACCGGCGGAAAGTTCGAGGACGCCCTTCAGCCGAAGGTCGGCGACGCCGCCTATCCGTACACCGGGCCTTCGGGCTTCGAATGCATGCCGACGGCGCTCTCCGATGCGCGGGGTCCGTTCGGGCGCAACGTCGCGAAAATGGCGCTCATGCGGTCGGCGTTGCGTGCTGCAGGGCTCTCGACGCCGACCGTGGTGGCAGGCGGCATCGGCACCTTCGATCTCGCCGAGCGCGTGCTCATGCAAGGGGAGGGCGACGTCATCGCGGCCGCGCGCCAGTCCCTCGCCGATCCCGATTGGTTCCGAAAGCTCCGGCGTGGACGGGGCGACGAGATCCGCGGCTGCCAATATTCGAACTACTGCGAGGCACTCGATCAGCGCCATCGCGTGGTGACCTGTCAGAAGTGGGATCGCGAAGGGCTCGAAGAGCCTGGCGTTCGCACCGTCAGCGACGAAGGCAGGAGTCGTCGCCGTCTGGTCGCGCCGGCGTGGGACCCGGGCGGTCGAGCCGAGACGCGAGCGGACACGCGCGCTGGCGACGTCGGCTTGGCGCGAGGGTAGAAGGGAGGGGTCATGCAGGAGAAGCCCGTATTTCCGGAGTCGTTCAACCTCGCCGAGTACTTCCTCTTCGATCGCTTGCGCGAAGGGCACGGCGCCAAGGTGGCGGTTCGCTTCGGGGGCCGCGCGTACACCTACCAAGAAGTGGCCGATCGTTCGCGGCGGTTCGCGGGTCTGCTCCAAGAAGCCGGCGTGCGCCAAGAGCAGCGCGTCCTCGTGATTCTTCCCGACACGCCGCCGTTCGTGTGGTCGATCTTCGGCACCCTCGCGGCGGGTTGCGTCCTCACGATGGGCAACCCCGAGGCGCCCCTCGCCGATCTCGCGTACCTCGTCGAGTACACGCGCGCCGCAGTGGTCGTCACGTTGCCGCGCGTCGCTCTCTCGCTCGACGAAGCGCTCGCAGCATCACCGCACGTCCGCGCCGTCTATCTCGTCCCCGAGGTGTCGACCGGCGACGATCCCGAGAGCAACGTCGAAGTCGACGACGACGGCGCACCGCTACGGGTATCCTCGCTCGGCAGCGCGCTCGCGCAGGTGAAGGAGATGCAAGTCGTCTCCACGCGGCGTGACGACGTCGCCATCTGGCTCTTCACGTCCGGCTCCACCGGGAAGTCGAAGGCGGCGATCCATACCCACCGCGACTTCGCTTTCAACACCGAGGTCTACGCAAAGCGCACGGTCGGCTATCGCGAGGGCGACGTCACCGTCAGCGTTCCGCGTCTATATTTTGGCTATGCAACGGGAACGAACCTGTTTTTCCCGTTCGCCGTCGGCGGCACGACCTGCCTCTTCGCCGAGCGTCCGACGCCCGAGTCACTGATGGCGGCGCTCCATCGGCATCAGCCGACGGTGGTGACCAACGTGCCGACGATGATTGGCAAGCTCCTCGAGCACGACGACGCCCAGCGGGCGCATGGTGAGAAAGGGCTCGACCTCCGCTCGGTGCGCTTCTCGCTCTCGGCCGGTGAGGCGCTGCCACCGTCGCTCCTCTCACGCTATCTCGAGCGCTTCGGTCCGGGCTGCGAGCGTGGAGGGGGCGAGGTCTACGACGGCATCGGCTCGGCCGAGATGTTCCACATCTACGCCACGAACCGCCCTGGCGACGTCAAACCGGGCTCGCTCGGTCGCGTCGTCGAAGGTTACGAGATCCAAATTCTTCCCCAAGGCGCCGCGGGCCCCGGAGCACCGAGCTGCGCGTCGGACGAGATCGGCGTCCTCTGGGTGAAGGGCGACTCGGTGGCGCTCGCCTACCATCAAGATCGCGACAAGAGCTTCGCCACGTTCCACGGTCAGTGGTGCTGCACCGGCGATCTCTTCCGCATCGACGACGCGGGTTACCTCTGGTTCTCCGGGCGCGCCGACGATCTCTTGAAGGTGAGCGGTCTCTGGGTCTCGCCGGTCGAGGTCGAAGAGTGTCTCATGCAACACCCCGACGTCGCGCTCGCGGCGGTCATCGGCGCGGTCGATCCCGCCGAGCATGGCGCCGAGGCTGACGGCGTTGGACTCCTCAAGCCGAAGGCGTACGTAGTTCTGCGCGAGGGCGCGCGGAAGAAGCTGGCCGCCGACGTCATCAAGTCGCTGCAGGCGCATGCCAAGGAAAGGCTCGCCAAGCACAAGTATCCTCGGTGGATCGTCATCGCCGACGATCTGCCGAAAAACGATCGCGGCAAGGTCGACAAGAAGACGCTGAAGGAGCGCGAACGCACATGACCGATCCCACGCGAACCATTCCGGCGCCGCCGTCGATGCCCGTCGACGACACCCCTCTCGCCCTCGGCGATCTCACGACCGAACAGGCGATGGTGCTCCTCTCGCGCGCCGCGCAGGGCAAGGAGCGCGTCGTCGCCCTCTTGCCGGTCGGCAGCGTCGAGCCGCATGGGCCGCACCTTCCGCTCTCCACCGATACGTTGCTCTCGGACGAGGTCTGTCGTCGCGCAGCGGTGCTCCTTCGCGCGGGCGGCGTCCACGCGGTGATCGCGCCGGCGATCTCCTACGGCATCACGCGCTACGCGCAGGGCTTCCGCGGGACGTTGACGATCTCCGAAGAGACGCTGGTGGCCCTCGTGCGCGAGGTCGTCTCCGCGCTCCTCGACGACGGGTTCACCCACGTCGTCGTCGTCAACAACCACCTCGAGCCGGCGCACGTGGCGGCGCTCGACAAGGCCGTGAAGTTGGTGTGCGAGCTGCGCGGACCGAGCTGCGCGACCTTCGCCAACCAACTCGAGAAGCGCTTCGCGCGCACGCTCACCGACGAGTTCAAGCGCGGCGATTGCCACGCCGGTCGCTATGAGACGTCCCTCGTGCTCGCCTCGCGACCCGAGCTGGTGCGCGCCGACGTCTCGACGACGTTGCCGACGGTGACGGTCTCGCTGGCGCAGGCGATCAAGGCCGCCGGTGGCGCCGAAGTGCGATTTTCCTCGATTGGAATGCCGCGCGCGTACACCGGTGCACCGTCCGAGGCGAGCGCCGACGAGGGCGACGACACCTACGAGAAGTTGGTCGACATGGTGGTGACCTTGGTCAACGAGCGGTTGCAGGAAGCCGGCGAAGACACCGCGCGAGGAAGCATCCCGTGACGAAGCGCGTGGCGCCCCCGGCCGTGATCACCGGCCGTCCGCTCGACATCGTCAGCATCGGCGGCGGACCGGCCGGGCTCTACCTCGGCATCTTGATGAAGAAGGCCGACCCACGTCACCGGGTCCGCGTCTACGAGCGCAACAAGCCCGACGACACCTTCGGCTTCGGCGTCGTCTTCTCCGACGCGACCCTCTCGCACCTGCGCGCCGCCGACCCCGAGAGCTACGACGAGATCACCGCCGCCTTCAGCCACTGGGACGACATCGAGACGCACGTACATGGAGAGGTCTTCACCTCCACCGGACACGGTTTTTCCGGCCTCGGGCGCAAGAGTCTCCTCGGCATCCTCCAGCGACGAGCCCACGCGCTCGGCGTCGAGCTCGAGTTCGAGAAGAACATCGAGGACCCAGAGCTCGTGCGCCGCGAAGCCGATGTGGTCCTCGGCGCCGACGGGGTCAACAGCCTCGTGCGCACGCGCTACGCCGCGACCCTTCGGCCCGAGGTCGGCCTCCGCAAGAACCGCTTCGTCTGGCTGGGCACGACGCGCGAGTTTCCCGCCTTCACCTTCTACTTCCGAAAGAACGAGCACGGGCTCTTTCGCGTCCACGCGTATCAATACAGCAAGCTCCCCGAGACCGAAGGTGGCCCACGCTCGACCTTCATCGTCGAGTGCACCGAGGAGACGTGGCAGCGCTCGGGGCTTCACGAAGGCGACGAGGACGCGACGCTCGCCTACTGCGAGAAGCTCTTCGCGAAGGAGCTCGACGGGCACCCATTGGTGAAAAATCGCTCGATTTGGCGAGCATTTCCCACCGTTCGGCTCGGCCGTTGGCGTCACGAAAACGTCGTCATGCTCGGCGATGCGGTGCACACCGCGCACTTCTCCATCGGCTCGGGGACCAAGCTCGCCCTCGAAGATTCGATCGCGCTCGCCGAGGCGTTGCGCTCTCCGAAGTTCCTCGAAGATCACGACGTCGGTGCCGCCCTCGATGCCTACGAGGCGTCGCGTCGTCCGCAGGTCGAGTCGGTGCAGCGCGCGGCGCAGGTGAGCATGGAGTGGTTCGAGGAGACCGAGCGCTACTTCGATCGCCTGACGCCGCTGCAGTTCACCTTCAGCATGCTGACGCGCTCGCTGCGCATCACCCACGAGACGCTGCGGCAGCGTGATCCGAAGCTGATGGAGCAGGTCGATCGCGCGTTCGAGGCGGCGGCGAACGCGCAGAGCGGGGCGAGCGCCGAGTCCTCGAAGAAGCCGGTGCCGCCGATGTTCACGCCCTTCAAGCTCCGCGGGCTCGTCCTCGAGAATCGAATCGTCGTCTCGCCGATGTGCCAGTACTCGGCCGACGACGGGCTCGTCGACGACTGGCACCTCGTCCACCTCGGCAGTCGCGCGCTCGGCGGCGCCGGTCTGGTGATGACCGAGATGACCGACGTCTCGCGTGAGGGTCGCATCACCCCTGGATGCGCTGGCCTCTACGCGCCCGAGCACGTAGTCGCATGGAAGCGCGTCGTCGACTTCGTGCACGCGAATTCGGCTGCAAAAATCGGCGTTCAGCTCGCGCACGCGGGTCGCAAGGGTTCGACGAAGAAGCTCTGGGAGGGCGTCGACGATCCGCTTCCTTCGGGCAACTGGCCCCTGATCGCGCCCTCGGCGTTGCCCTACAAGGTCGGCTCGCAGGTTCCGAAGCCGATGGATCGCGCGGACATGGATCGCGTGCGCCACGACTTCGTGCGGGCGACGGAGTTGGCAACGTCCGCCGGCTTCGATCTCCTCGAGCTGCACTGCGCGCATGGTTATCTTCTCGGCACGTTTCTCTCGCCGCTGACCAACCAGCGCACCGACGAATACGGTGGTTCGCTCGAGGCGCGGCTCCGCTATCCCCTCGAGATCTTCGCCGCGGTGCGCGCCGTTTGGGCGGAAAATAAGCCGATTTCCGTGCGCATTTCGGCGCACGATTGGAGCGACGGAGGCGTCCTGCCGGAAGACGCGGTGGCGATCGCCAAGGCCTTCCGCGAGGCAGGCGCCGACATCATCGACGTCAGCGCGGGGCAGACCGTCGCCGACGAGAAGCCCGTCTACGGTCGGCTCTTCCAGACGCCGTTCGCCGATCGCATTCGCCTCGAAGCGAACGTCCCGACGATGACCGTCGGCAACATCTCGAGCTGGGCCGACGTCAACGCCATCCTCGCCGCCGGCCGCGCCGACCTCTGCGTGCTCGCGCGTGCACACCTCTACGATCCGTATTGGACGCGTCACGCGGCCTACGAACAGGGCTACGCGTTGCCGTGGCCGCTGCAATATCAGTCGACCAAGAGCTTCACGCCGCACTGAGCCGCGCCCCGAGAACACCGGGAAAAGGAAGTCCGACATGTCTCCGAAGAAGCACGATCCGATGCCGCTCGAGGCGCTCACCGCCATCGAGCACCTCCTCACCGACGAAGAGAAGATGGTGCGCGATTCGGTGCGCCGCTTCGTCAAGGAGCGCTTCCAAGCGCGCGCGGCGCGTCTGTACGAAGAGGAGCAATTTCCCGTCGATCTCATCCCGGAGATGGCCGAGATGGGCCTCCTCGGCGCCAGCCTCGAGGGCTACGGCTGCGCCGGCATGGGCGCGGTCGCCTACGGTCTCGCGCTCGGTGAGCTCGAGTACGGCGACTCGGGAATGCGCAGCTTCGCCAGCGTGCAGGGCTCGCTCTGTATGTATCCGATTCATCGCTTCGGCAGCGAGGCGCAGAAGCAGCGCTGGCTTCCGAAGATGGCGAAGGGCGAGCTCATCGGCTGCTTCGGCCTCACCGAGCCCGACTCGGGGAGCGACCCTGGTTCGATGAAGACCTACGCGCGCCGCGAGAACGGCAAGTGGGTCCTCAACGGTTCGAAGATGTGGATCACCAACGCACCGCTGGCGCACCTCGCAGTCGTGTGGGCGAAGGTGAAGCCAGAGGGCAGCGACGCCGTCGGGGGTCCGGAGTCGATTCGCGCCTTCGTCGTCGAGCGTGGGACGAAGGGTTTCGAGACCCCGACCGTGCACGGCAAGATGTCGCTTCGAGCCTCGGCGACCGGCGAAATCGTGCTCAATGACGCGATCGTCCCCGACGAGAACGTGCTCCCCGAGGCGCGCGGGCTCGGCGGTCCGCTCGCCTGTCTCAACCAAGCGCGCTTCGGCATCGCCTGGGCCTCGCTCGGTGCGGCCAAGAGTTGCTACGAGACGGCGGTCTCGTACACGCGCGAGCGCATCCAGTTCGGCGTGCCCGTGGCCAGCAAGCAGCTCGTGCAAGAACAAATCGTCGAGATGGCGAGCGAGATCGTCAAAGGCGAGATCCTCTCCTACCACTACGCGCGGCTGAAGGAGCAAGGGAAGCTGACGCCGCAGCAGGTGTCGTTGGCGAAGAAGAACAACGTCGGTTGGGCGCTGAAGATCGCGCGCATCGCTCGCGGGCTCCTCGGAGGAAACGGAATTCTCCTCGAATATCCGGTGATCCGTCACATGATGAACCTCGAGAGCGTCTACACCTACGAAGGCACGAACGAGGTGCACACGCTCGTCCTCGGTCGCGCGCTCACGGGGCTCGACGCATTTTGAGCTCTCGCGTCGCGTCGAAGCCATGGACGGAGGGGCTGAAGCTGCTCGCTCCGGCGGCGCTGCTGACCGCCTTCGCGTGCACGCCACAAGGGTCATCGGTCACCCCGAGGCCTCCGCTGCCGATGCAGAAACCGCACGGCTACGTTCGGTTGGCTCCCACGGCGACGCTCTTCGTCGCGCGCGACGACAAGGCCCCTCACGCCCAATATTTCCCGAGCGAAGCGGCGGCGACGAAGGCCGGTGGCGAGGCATACCCTGTCTTTCGACTCGCGGCTTACGACGGCGAGTGGGCCGAGGTCGAGACGGTGTGGGGCGACGATCGTCAATGCGGCGACGGGATGATGATGCTCGCCGACTTCGAGCTCCGTCTCTTCGTCCACGTGGATGCGTTGCAGCCGGTCACCATTCGCGAGGCGAAGGTGATCTATCCGGACGAGACGTCGCTGACGGTGACGTCGGGGCTCCCGGTGGTGGAGAACGCGCAAGGCCATCGCGCGATCGTGATCGATGGTGCAACCTATCCAGCGCCGATCGAAGACGACGCGGTCGGCATCGGATACGATCCTGCTCCGCATTTTTCGCTCGAAAACGCAGTCGCCACGCTCGACGAATCGAAGGCTCCCGGCGTGCGCTTCGCTGGCGTGAAGTATCCCGTCATGCCGCTTCCTCGCCTTCCCGCGATGCCGGGGATGCCGCTCGAACCGCTCGACGTCTTCGCGCGTCGGCCACTGGTGGGCGGTGATGGCGGCAGCGAGATCGTGACGCTGCGGACTTCGTGCGCGCAGTACGAGGTCGTCGTCTCGAGCGGTGCCGTGCTCGTGGACGGGCCCGGCGCGATGGGCGGGCTCGGAATCATGGGCACCGGCAGCCTCCACGCGAAGAAGGGCTCACCCGTCTTCGCGAGCAGCGGTGAGCACCTCGGCATCACTCGCGGCAACGCGTCGCTCGACGGCGCGCCCGAAGGTTTCCCCACGTTCGGTCACCGGTGCTTCCAAATCGCCCTTCGCGCGGGCGGCACCGAGAGCCTCGAGCTCTGCTTCACTCCGAGCGACCTGGATAAATAGCCAAACTGCGAAAAAGCGCAAAAACGGGCCTTGACGGGTGAGTCACGACGTATCACATTGTGTATCACAGTGATGCAGCGTGACCCTTCGGGCGACGACAAGCGTGACTCGAACGACGAGTGGGCCGAAGCCCGCCCGGCGAAAGAGTCGAAAGACGCACCGAGCAAGTCGTCGCGCGACGAGCCCGCTGGCAAGGAAGGCGACACCGCTGAACGCAAGGAGCGCGTCATCCACACGCGTGTCCCCGCGGTGCTCGAGCAGGAACTGAAGCGGCTGGCGGAGAACATCCGCGTCCCTGTCTCCAACCTCATTCGCACCATCCTCGAAGACGCGGTGGAGATGGCCGATCGTGCCGGCCGCGGCGTCGAGGAAGAGCTGCACCGCGCGGCGACGACTCTCTCCAGCAAGCGCGAGCACATCCTCAAGAAAAAGGCGCAGAGCGCCATCGCCCAACGCCATCCGCTCGACGGCGTCATCGGCTTCCAATCGATGACGCTCGCCAGCGACGCACGCTGCGCTCGTTGTGACTCCGCCATCGACGCCGGCGACGACGCGCACCTCGGGGTCAGCGCCGATCCCACCGCTCCTCGCGTCGTCGTCTGCGACGCGTGTGTCCCTCGCAGCGATCGCGGCAAACGCCGCGGCTGATTCTTCGCCGTCGTTCCACCCACCAAAGCCGGCTCTCTCCCACGACGCTCACTTCGTGAGCGGAGGCCGCGCCTTGCCGACTCGCCCCCTTCGTCGCCCAACCGCAAACGTCCTCAACCGCTCGAAAACCAGGAGATTCGTCATGACCGAGACCACCAGCACCGAGGCCGCCGAGACCACCACCACCGCCAAGAGCCTCCCGACCGACAAGGTCGCCAAGCTCGTCACGCAGCTCGGCGCGGGTTGGGCGCGCTATGGTCTGACCATCGGCCGCCTCGCGCTCCAGCAGTCGGCGCGTGCGCTCGAGACCACCTCGGAGCTCCTCGGCGAAGTCGCCGCCAAGTTCGAGAAGGCCGCGCAGGTCGATGCGTCGAAGGAAGCTTCGAAGAACTGATTTCGCGCCGCTGCTGCAGCGAGAAAAGTAACCGACCAACCGAGCAATCGAGCAACGGAGCGTTCTAGCGAACGCTTCGTTGCTTCGTTTGCTTTGTGACCTTCTCGGTTTGCCCGAGTGGAGACAGGTTCACTTGATCGGGCAGCGCGCGATTTGGACGGCCATGTGATCGCCTTGGGCGACGCTGGTGGCGGTGTCGAGATCGCACTTGCCGAAGACGTTGTAGTTCGCCGCCGGGCCGGTGCCGGTGACGACGTAGAACTGGCTGCCGCTCGGCTTGGCCGCCGCGGCCATCGCCAGAGCGCCTTTTTCTTCGACGATTTGATTCTCGCTGGGGAGGTCGTAGCCCGGGCCGCCGCTGCCGCTGCCCGACGGGTCGCCGCCTTGGATGACGAAGAACGCGACCACGCGGTGCCAGATGAGGCCGTCGTAGAAGTTCGTCTTCGTCCAGTTGGTGCTGGCGCGCTGCGCGGGACGCGTGCCGCGCGCGAGGCCGATGAAGTTGGCGACCGAGATGGGCGCGTTCTTCTCGTCGAGCTGGCAGAAGATCTTGCCCTTCTCGGTGGTGATGACCGCCGTGAGGACGGGGGCGCCGGTGACCGCGGGGAAGCCGGCGAGCGCCATGTCGAGCGTGAACGCAGTCGGGCCACCGCTGACCGGATCGGCGCCGGAGACGCCGGTCGGATCGAGCGTCACGCCGCCCGGGTCGAGCGTGCAACCAGCGAGCTGCTTCGGCGGTGCATCGGCCGCGGCGTCGTCTTTCCGTGTGTCGGTGGGGGCGCTGGTGTCGGCGACGACGCCGGTGTCGTCGGTGCCCGAGTCGGTCGTCGTTCCTCCGGAGCTGCTGCTGGAGCAGGCGACGAGCGAGAACGAAAGCAAAACCGAAAGCGAAAGTAAGGTTCCGGAAGACGTACGCGACATCGTGTCGGGATAGCACGAAAAGGGGCCCAACGTCACGACGAGGCCCCCGATCGGCGAGGCGTTGGACTAGGCTCGCCGCTCCGTCATGAAGGCCATGCAGGCGATGAAGGCGATGCAGGCGATGCAGGCGATGCAGGCGATGGACGCGCTCGTCGAGCTCTCTGCGGTGACCAAGACGTTCGGGAGCGGCGCCGGCGCGGTGCGGGCGCTCGATGACGTCGGGTTGGTCCTGCGCGCGGGGAGCGTCCACGCGATCGTCGGTGAGAACGGTGCGGGAAAGTCCACGCTCCTGAAGGTCGCGGCCGGCGTGGTCGTCGCCGACGGTGGACGCGTCGACGTCTTCGGCACGCCGCTCGTCCCCGCGACGCCACGCGAGGCCATTCGTCGCGGGGTCGGCATGGTGCATCAGCACTTCATGCTCGTCCCGACGTTGACCGGGCTACAGAACCTGGCGCTCGGTTTCGAGCCGACGAAGCACGGCCTCCTCGACTTCGCGCCGCTCGCCGCGCAGGTCGCAGCGCTGCAAAAAGAGCTCGATTTACCCGTGCGCATCGACGTGCCGGTGGGCACCCTCTCGGTCGGTGAGCAGCAGCGTCTCGAGATCTTGCGGGTGCTTCTTCGAGTGGCGGGCGGCGGCCGTGGGCGCGTCGTCATCCTCGATGAGCCGACGGCGGTGCTGGCGCCGAGCGAGGCGGCAATGGTGCTCGAGCTCGCGCGTCGGCTCGCGCGCGAAGGCGCTGCGGTCGCGCTCGTCACCCATCGCCTCGACGAGGTGGCGAAGTTCGCCGACGAGGTGACGACGATGCGTCGTGGACGCGTGGTCGCGCATCATCCTCCGGGGGACGCCGCCGTTCGTGACGCCGCGCTCCTCGCGCAAGAGGCGCTCGGCGACACCGGAGTTTCGACGATGAGCCCTCCGCAAGCCGCGGACGAGAGCTCGCCCGTGGTGTTCGCGATGGAGGAAGTCGACGCCGAGGACGAAGCGGCCGGCCGCATCACCGGCGTGACGTTGCGCGTGCACGCCGGAGAAATCGTCGGCATCGCGGGCGTCGAAGGAAATGGACAACGAGCGCTCGAGCTCGTCGCCGCCGGGCTCCTGCGGCCGAGTCGCGGTCGCATCGAGCTCGACGGCGCCGATGTCACCCGCATGCTCGTGCGCGAGCGCCGCGCGCGAGGGCTCGCCTTCATCGCCGGCGATCGTCATCGCTACGGCCTCGCCGAAGAGCTCCCCGCGGCCGACGTCATCCGTCTCGGAGGGCTCGGCGAGGTGTCGACGGGACCAGGCGCCTCGCTCGTCGACGAACGAGCTCTCGAGCGAGCGTTCACCGACGCAGCCGCTGCCTTCGACATCCGACCAATCGATGCGAGCCTCGCGGCAGGGGCATTTTCCGGGGGAAATCAGCAAAAAATCGTCGTCGCGCGAGAGCTTCGTACGCGCCGCGGGGCCGTTCCTCGGCTCGTGCTCGCGGCGCACCCGACGCGCGGGGTCGACGCCCGGGTCGCGCGGATGATTCGCGATGCGCTCACCAGCGTCGCCGCGCGTGGCGGCGGTCTGCTGATCATCTCGAGTGACCTCGCAGAGCTGCGCGCGCTCTCCCATCGGATCGTCGTCTTGCGCGGTGGCACCGTCGTCGCCGAGCTCCGTGCCGACGCCAGCGACGACCAACTCGGCGCCGCGATGATGGGCGGAGAGACGGGCCGAGAGGCGCACGCGTGAGCCATCGAAGTCGCTCCCCGGCGCGCTTGCTCGTGGCGCTCCTCTTGGTCTGTCTCGCCTTCGACCTCATCGTCCTCGGGTGGGGCGAGACGCCGTCCGCCATCGCGCGACGTCTTTTTTCAGGCACTTGGGGCACTCCCTATGGGATCGGTCAGGTGCTCTTCAAGGCCACCTCGATCGCCATCGCCGCGGTGGCCGCGCGCATCGCCCTCCGCGCCGGACTCTTCAACATCGGGGTCGACGGTTCGATCGCCGTCGCCGCGATCGCCGTCGGCGCGGTCGGCGCCAAGCTCCCTCCCGACGTCTCACCGCTCGTCGCCTGGCCGCTGCTGGCGATCGTCGGTTTCGTCGCCGGTGGACTGTGGGCGATGCCGGCCGCGGTGCTCCGCGCGCGCTTCGGTGCGCACGAGGTGATCTCGGGCATCATGCTCAACAAGATCGCCAGCTCGTTCGTCGGCTACCTCTTGGTGCGCGGGCTCGCCGAAGAAGCCTCGGTGCACACGCGGGCGCTACCACGCGGCGCGCTCCTCACCCGGCTCGATCATCTCGGAGCCATGTTTCACGGCCTCCGCGGCTCGGCGGTGAACGTCGCGCTCTTGGTGGCGGCGGTCGTGGTGCTCGCATGGAGCTTCGTCGCACGCCGTTCGATCTTCGGTCGCGAGCTCGCCGCCGTCGGCGCTTCGCCCAGCGTCGCCGAAGCGAGCGGACTGCCGATCGCACGTCACATCATCCTCGCGCTCGGCCTCTCTGGCGCCGTCGCCGGGCTCACCGCGCTCAACGACGTCATGGGCTACAAGGGCTACGCCGAAGAAGGTCTCTCCGCAGGCGTCGGCTTCACCGGCCTCGCTGCGGCGCTGCTCGCGGGTGAGTCGACGATCGGTCTCTTCGCCGCCGCGCTCCTCTTCGCGACGCTCTCGCAGGGCGGTCTCTCGATCAACGCGCGGATCCCGATGGACGTCGTCGACGTCATCGTCGCGCTGCTCATCCTCCTCGTCAGCAGCGGCGAAGGGCTCTCTCGCGCGCTTCTCGGCCCGCCTGCGCCGGCGGCCAAGGGACCGACGAGCCCACGATGAGCCGGCTTTTCACGCTCGCTTTTCTCGCGCAGTCGCTGCGCATCGGTCTGCCGTACCTCGCCGCCGCGATGGGCGGCATCTGGAGCGAGCGCGCGGGCGTCGTCAACGTCGCCCTCGAGGGCACCATGCTCGTCGGCGCGCTCGGGGCGGTCATCGGTACGACCACCAGCGGCTCGCCGTGGATCGGTCTCCTCTGCGCGCTCGTCGCCGGCGTCGTTCTGCAGCTGGTGCATGGGCTCGCGGTGCTTCGTGGACACGCCAACGCGATCGTCAGCGGCATCGCCATCAACCTCCTCGCCGCCGGCGGTACGCGCTTCCTCCTTCGTTCCTTCTACGATTCGGCCTCCAACTCACCGTCGATTCCAAGCCTCGTCCGCCGCAGCAGCGACGCCTCGGGGAGTGCGCTCCTCGCCTCCACGTTGCTCGATCCCTCGACCTGGCTGGTCGTGACTTGCATCGCCGTCACCGTCTTCGCTTTTTCACGCACGCGGTTCGGTCTCCGCGTCCTCGCCGTCGGCGAGAGCCCCGCCGCCGCGGAGAACGCTGGCGTCTCGATCGATCGCACGCGCCTCGGCGCCGTCGTCTGCGCGGGTCTCTGCGCGGGCATGGCCGGAGCCTGGCTCGCCTTCGATCAGCATCAGTTTTCCAGTGGCATGAGCGGCGGTCGCGGGTTCATCGCGCTCGCGGCGGTCATCGCCGGCGGATGGCGTCCGGGCCGCGCTGCCTTCGCCTGTCTCGTCTTCGGCGCCGCCGAGGCCGCGCAGATTCTCTTCCAAGATCAGCACTGGGTCCCACACCACCTCGTCCAGATGCTCCCCTACGTCGTCACCTTGATCGCTCTCGCCGGGGTCATCGGGCGCAGCCGCCCGCCAGCCGCGCTCGGCCGAAACTAAGGGCGACGGTTTCGAGACATTCGACGCGCATCACCGATACGATGGAGAAATTCTCGGTTCGCCAAAGATTGCTTCGCAACTGCCGATGACGTGCATCCAATTGCCGAGTTGATCCGAAACGATGGCATCCCCGTAAGCGTAGGAAGCAAGTGATGGCCGAAGCGAACGACAGCCTGGGGCTGGTAGGTACTACGATCGACGACAAGTACGTGGTCGAGTCGGTAGTCGGCGAAGGCGGCTTCGGCGTGGTCTATCGGGCCACCCACAAGCTCTGGCGCAAACCGGTGGCCATCAAGTGCTTCAAGACGCTGATGGATGCGGCGCCGGCGATGCGCGAGCAGCTCCTCAAAGACTTCATCCAAGAGGGGGCGCTGCTCACCGAGCTCTCCGGCCGCACCGCAAGCATCGTCCAAGCTCGCGACGTCGGCACGCTCACCACCTCCAACGGCGCCTGGGTGCCGTACATGGTGCTCGAGTGGCTCGAAGGGCAGACGCTCGACGAATGGCTGGAAAAAAACGGTCAGCAGCCGTTGACGTTCGAGCTCGCGCTCTCTGTGCTCGAGCCGATCGCCGTCGCGCTCGACGTCGCGCACGTGCGCAACATCGCGCACCGAGACATCAAGCCGGCCAACATCTTCATCGTCGGAACGATGGGGAGCGAGCACATGCTCGTGAAGCTGCTCGACTTCGGCATCGCCAAGGTCGTGCAATCGGCGGCCGAGCAGGGCTTCACGAAGACGCAGGGTCAGCTCACCGCTTTCACTCCCTCCTACGGCGCGCCCGAGCAATTCTCGCGTGCGCATGGCGCCACCGGTCCTTGGACCGATGTCTACGCGCTGGCGCTGATCTTCGTCGAGCTCCTCGCCGGCAAATACGCGCTCGAGGGAGAAGACTTCATCCAGCTCGGCATGGCTTCGGCCGATCCGAATCGTCGTCCGACGCCGCGCACCCTCGGGGTCGACGTCAGCGACGACATCGAAGAGGTGATGCGCCGCGCGCTCGCCATCAAGCCGACCGAGCGCTTCCAACGCGCCGGTGAGTTTTGGGATTCGCTGCGAATTGCAGCTGGTCTCGGCCCGATGCGGCTCGGTACTGGGGCAGAGCGCCCCGTCGTGACAGGAATGCCTGCCTCACGTGCGTCGGCGTTGCCGATGCGCGCCTCGGCAGTGCCGGCTTCGCGCGAAGCCTTCGCGGCGACGGCGATCAACGAGACCGGACCGCCGCCGATGCAGACGGCCCCGCCGTCGCACGGCACGTTCAAGCCGACGGTGACGGGCGATCCGTCTCCGAAGCGCTTCCCGGTCGGCCTCGTCGCGGGTCTCGGCGTCTTGCTCGTCGCTGGCGCCGTCGGAACCGTCGTCGTCCTCGGCAAAAAGGGAGACGATCCCAAAAAAGACGACGGAAAGAGCGCTGCGGCGACGCCCACGGCCTCGGTCACCACCTCTGCGAGCGCGGTTCCGAAGAAGCCGAGTTGTCCTTCGGGCATGGCCAGCATCGCTGGCGGGCAGTTCTTCATGGGCAGCGACGATCCGAAGGCCGACGACGACGAGAAACCGGCGCACAACGTCACGCTCTCGCCGTACTGCATCGACCTCAAAGAGGTCACCGTCGCCGACTACAAGGCCTGCTCCGATGGCGGCAAGTGCAAGCGCGCCAAGAACGAGGTCGACTATCCCGACATGACGGTCGAGGAGAAGAAGGTCTACTCGCCCCTCTGCAACATCAACGATCCGAAGGCGCGAGCCGAGCATCCCATCAACTGCGTCAGTTGGGACATGGCGAGCCTCTATTGCAAGGCGCAAGAGAAGCGTCTGCCCACCGAATCCGAGTGGGAGTTCGCCGCGCGCGGGCCGGATGGACGCGTCTATCCGTGGGGCGACGTCGAGCCCGATGGTCGTCATCTCAATGCTTGCGGCAAAGAGTGCGTCGACTGGGGCAAGAAGGTCGGACAGAAGCTGACCGCGATGTACGACGGCGACGACGGCTTCCCCAACACCGCTCCGGTCGGCTCGTTCCCGATGGGCGCATCGCGGTATGGGCTCCTCGACGTCGTCGGCAACGTTTGGGAGTGGGCTTCCGACTGGGAGGGCCGATACACGCCCGACGCGTCGACCGATCCTCCCGGGCCTGCCGACGGCAAAGAGCGCGTCATTCGTGGTGGCGCCTGGAACGGAGCGCTCCCTTCGTGGGTTCGCCCCTCGCAACGATATGCATTTCCCCCCGAGACCTACTCGTTCGCGGTCGGCTTCCGTTGCGCCAAACCCTTGAAATGAAGGTGTTTCGTGCGTCCTGGGGCGCATCGAGGGTGCCTCTGAAACCGAAGCCGCTGTCCGGCGTATAGTTACGGGTGTCACAAGGAGATCGACCGATGAAGCAGAACATCACGCGTGCGACGATTCTGGCGATGGCAGCGACCGCGTTCGGCGTCGGCCTCGCGGCTTGCGGCGGAAGCGCCAGTGAAGCGAAGCCCGCGATGAACGCCACCGAGGTCCCCGCGGCGGGGAAGGGGGCGGCGAAGGAAGGCGGCTGCGGCGCCAAGGGCGATGGTAGCTGTGGCGCCAAGCCCGATTCGACGGCGGCTGCCACCACTGCGGCGGCGACGACGGCCGATTCGGCGCCGACGACCACCGGAACGGGAACGACGGCGGCTGCGGCGATGACCGCGCCCACCACCGCGACGACGACCGCCGCAGCGACGGCGCCCACTCCGGCGACGACGACCGCGAAGGCGCCGCCGAAGCCTGCGGGCACGACGAAGGCGCCTCCGGCCGGCACGACCAAGAAGAAGGACAACCTCGAAGGCGGCTGCGGCCCCGGCGGTTGCGCAGCGAAGAAGAAGTAGTCGTGCGTGGGGTGGGGCTCGGGCTTCGCTCGGCCCTCCTCGACGATCTCCTCGCGCGCGGCCCTGAGGGACTTCCGGCGCTCGGTTGGCTCGAGTGCCATCCCGAGAACTACATGCGCCGTGGGGGCCGTTTTCCCGACGGGCTGGCGCGTGCGCGCGAGCTCTGGCCTTTCGCGACGCACGGGCTCTCCATGTCGCTCGGCGGTACCGATCCGCTCGAGCGGGAGTACCTGCGCACGCTCGGCGGATTCCTCGGTGATTTGGCAGTGCCTTGGCACTCCGATCACCTCTGTTTTTCCAGTGCCCAAGGCGTGGCGACGCACGAGCTCTTGCCGTTGCCGTTCTCCGAAGAAGCCGTGCGTCACGTCGCCCGTCGCGTGCGGGAAGCGCAAGGCGCGCTGCCGGTGCCGCTCGCCGTCGAGAACGTCAGCTACTACGTCTTGCCGACGCCGAGCACGCTCGATGAAGGCGAGTTCGTCAGCGCGGTGTGCGCCGAGGCCGACTGCGGGCTCCTCCTCGACGTCAACAACGTCTTCGTCAACGCCGAGAACCACGGCGGCGACGCGCGCAAAATCATCGAGAAAATGCCCCTCGATCGCGTCGTGCAGATCCACGTCGCCGGGCATTGGTACGAAGAGCCGAGCTTCATCATCGACACCCACTCGGAGCCGGTGCGCGAAGAGGTGTACGAGCTGCTCGCCTTCACGCTCGAACGGACGGGCAAGGTGCCGGTGCTCCTCGAGCGCGACGACGACTTTCCGCCCTTCGAGGAGCTCTACGCGGAGATCGAGCAGCTCGACGCCATCTGGCGTGCTGCGCCGGAGCCTGCGAAGAAGCGTGCGATGAGATGAGCGACGAGCTCGCGGCCTATCAACGCGACGTCGTCGAGCTGCTCTTCGGGCCCGAGGACGGCGGTATCGAAGCGCGGCTCTCGGCGAGTCATCCACGCTGGCGTGTCTATCGGCGGATGGTGCGACGACGTCTTCACGACTGCATCGTCGCTGGTTTCCCGCGGCTCGTCGGGGTGGTCGGAGAGCCGACGTTCGAGCGCCTCGTCGAGCGCTTCTTCGCGGAGGCGGCGCCACGTTCGGCCTATTTGCGCGACATTCCTGGGGAGATGGCGCAGTTTCTCGAACGCCATCACGACGATCTGGGACTCGGCTCGCCGCATCCGCCGTGGCTCCTCGAGCTCGCGCGTCATGAAGCGGCGATTCTCGAAGTCGGATATGCCAGCGAAGAGCTGCCTGGCGAAGGACGCGTCGGCGAGCTGTCGATGGATCGTCCGGCAGTGCTCCATCCGGCGCATCGCATCCTCCGCGCGCGTCACGGCGTTCACCTGCTCGCGGACGACGTCGCTCTGGGAGAGCGGGGCGATGCGCAGGCGTTTGCAGCGGTGACGGTGGGGCCCTTCGCTCTCTGTCTCTACCGCGACCCGACGACGCACCGCGTTCGTGCGCTCGAGCTCTCTCCGATGGCGGCGGCGTTGCTCGAGGACATTTCGAACGACGCGCAGGCAGGCAAAGAGCGCCCGCTCACCGAGGTGATTCGCTCCGTCGCCGCTCGTGAGAACATCGCCATCGACGGGCCATTTCTCGCCGGTCTCAGTGACCTCGTGGGTGACTTGGTCGAGCGAGGCCTCTGGCTCGGTTCGCGGATGCCGCGCCTGGAAACCGAAGAAACGCGCGCCGAAGACCTCGACTCCGAAACGTCACCGTCTTCGACGCGTACAGCTCCCCGCACGTAAGAATCTCGCCCCCACGGGCGCGCTCGCGCCACCGGAGGAGTCTCATGTTCAGCCGCTTTCGCCCTGTTTCTCGCTCGGTCTCTCGCGCCTTCTCTCGCTCGGTCTCTCGTGCCTTCTCTCACGCCCTCGTCCCGTCCGTCTTCGTCTACGGCTCCTTGGTCCTGGTTGGATGCAAGAAAGATCCGGAACCGATCAAAGAAACACCGCCGCCGCCCGCGCTCTCGCAGCAGGCGGTGAAGGCGGGGCAGAAACGATTCGTCGTCGACGCGGCCGGGAAGACCACCATCACCATCCCTGCGCCCGACGAGACGTTCAAAGGGGCGACCTCGGTGCTGAGCGGTGAGCTGCGCATCGATCTCGACGATCTGTCGAAGTCGATCGCGGAGAT
>JANYDK010000087.1 GCA_025363655.1 Deltaproteobacteria bacterium
AAGAAGAAGAAGGGCAAGGACGACGACGACAAGGACGACGACAAGGGCAAGAAGAAAAAGTCGAAGGACGACGACGACAAAGAGGCGTCGGACGACGACAAGGGCAAGAAGAAGAAGTCGAAGGACGACGACGACGACAAGGGCAAGAAGAAGGACGACGACGACAAGCCGAGTGGCAAAGGCCCGTTCGCGGCCAACATCGAAGGCCAGGCGCTCGAGTTCAAGTTCGGTCGCGCCACCGTCGGCTACGGCGACATCCAGATCACGCTCTCGACCGAGAAGCTCGCTTGCAGCGACTCGCCCTCCGACGACGCTTGGCAGGTCTCTTTCGAGCTCTACCCCGGCCCCGGTCAGAAGTTCTTCGCCGGCGGCAAGGACCCGGTCGGTTCGACCGTCTACATCAACTCGCAGCGCCTCAAGCTGAAGAGCTCCTTCGTGCAGCCGTACATCGCGCTCGCCGACGTCGAGGACTTCAAGCTGGCCGAGGGCGAGCACATCAAGGGCAAGCTCGACTTCGACAACAAGTACACCGACTACTCGACGAAGAAGGACTTCAAGTACTCGGGCCACGGCACCTTCGACGTCGCCATCTGCAAGGATTGGAGCGGCTTCAAGAACCTCGACGGTCTCGCCGAGGACGCCGACGCTGGCGACGTCGCGGGCGAGTTCAACTCGCACAAGTTCAAGTACAAGAAGGCGCTCATCAGCGTGCAGCACGACACGGCCAACGACGTCGATTACGTCGACGAGGTCGACTTCTTCCAGACCGACAAGGTCACCTGCGCGAACCGCTACGACACCAAGAACGCCGAGGACTATTTCATGGTCCGCACCATCGGCGGCGCGGGTGGTCCGAGCCCGGTCGTCGGCTCGCCGCAGCCGGCCGATCCGATGTTCTCGATCCCGGAGCAGAAGCCGGGTGACAAGAAGCCGTTCGGCAGCTGGAAGATGTTCGGCGGCGGGTCGCACCGCGCTTGGGTCAAGTTCGACAAGCTCAAGTTCGGCTCGGGCGACACCGTCACCGGCAGCGTCTACGCCGACAGCGCCAAGGGCCAGAAGCCCGATCAGACCGGGAAGATCACCGGCACGTTCACCGGCACCGTCTGCAAGGGCTTCTTCTGAGAGCTTCGCATTTTCGCCAAAGGTTGCTTCGCAACTTCGGCCGCTTCGGTCAATCTCGCTCTGCTCGGTTGCCGAAGCCCATAATCACTAGATGATTCGCCTGCAGGCCCGAGAAATCGGGCCTGTTCGCGTTTTGTCGTCGACCGCCGCGAATTCGATGTCAGATCGGTCGGGTGAACGCTCGGTGCTTCGTCGTGCTCGCGACCTCGATCGCCGTGGCCGCGTGTGACGCTCCGAAGTCGACGCCGACCGCCGATCCGACGCCGCCTCGTCCGTCGTCGAGCGGCACCGTCGCCCCGAGCGCGACGGTGCCGCTCGTCGGGCCGGTGCTCGAGTTCGTGCCCGCACCCGTGGTCGGTGATCTCGCGGCGTGGGTGAAGTCGCAGCGCGAGTCGGGCCAGGCGGCCGGTCGCAAGGTGGTCGTCTACGTCGGCGCGAGCTGGTGCGAGCCCTGTCAACGCTTCCACCAAGCGGCGTTGGCGGGGAAGCTCGACGACAAATTGCCGCCCACCCGCTTCCTCGAGTTCGACCTCGACTCCGACCAGGCGCGCCTCGCCGCGGCCGGCTACAAGTCGAAATACATCCCGCTTTTCACCCTCCCCGAGGCCGACGGGCGAAGCTCTGGCCGACAAATCGAGGGTTCGATCAAGGGCGAGGGCGCTCCCGAAGAGATCGCGCCGAGGCTCGTTCGCCTGTTCGCACCGTGAAGAACTTTTGCGTGTGGGGCGCGACCTCTATCCTTTCCCGGTGACCCGCGACGAAGTCCTCGAAGCGCTCGCCAGCCACCTCCAAGCCGAGTGGGGGAAGCTGCTCGCGATCCGCGCCGCGCGACGCATTCGTCACGCCGCCGGCAACGGCTGGGCAGTCGAGATCGTGGTGCCGGCGCGCGAAGGCGACATCAAGCTCGGCGAGCTGGAAATCGACGAGGAAACAGGGGCGATCGAGCATCCGCTGGAGCTGAAGACGATCGTCGACGCCATCCGTCGGGAGGTCGCCTCCGCCGACGTCGAGCCGCCCGAAGCGGTCGATCCGTTCGGCGACGTCACCGACGAGGTGAAGGGTCTCCTCGACCTCGACGACAGCGAAGAAGAGGCGCCGCACTCGACCGTCGAAGGGACGCCGCAGGAGATTTACGCCCGCGCGCAGTCGCTGCTCCAAGCAGGTGACATCGCCTCGCTGCAGAAGGCGCGCACGATCATGCCGCGTCTCCTCTCCGAGCCGGAGAAGCGCGGCGCGGTGCTCATCTGGATGGCGGTCATCGAACGCAAGCTCGAGCAAGTGCCGCTCGCCATCGGCTACCTCGAGGCCGCCGCCCGCGAGTTCGCCGATCGCTTCGATCTCTCCGCGCTCGAGAAAGCCGGCGCGATCGCGCTCGACATGATGGGCGAGGAGATCTTCCTCAAGTCGACCATCTCGCACCTCGTGCAGCAGTGCCGCGAGCGCATGCATCCGGTGGCGAACATGTTCGAGTCACCGCAGTTCTTCGCCGCCACCGAAGATCAACGCGACTTCCTCGGCGACAACACCGAGGTGCGCACCCTCCGCGTCGGCGACACTTTGGTGAAGGAAGGGCAGCCGTCGCGCACCGTCTTCATCGTCAAGAGCGGCCTCATCGGCGTCTATCTCGAGAAGCCCGAAGGCGGCGATCGCCTGGTGCGCTGCTGCTATCCCGGCTGGCTCCTCGGCGAATCGAGCGTGCTCGTCGATGGAGATCCACGCGCCACCGCGTCGCTGCGCGCCGAGCGTCCCACCGAGGTCTGGGCGTTCGACGCCAAGACGCTGCGGCAGGTGATGGACGAGAACGAGAACCTCCGTCACCGCCTCGCCGCCACCAAGCAGATCCACCGCATCGACAATTTTTTCTCGATGCACGAGACCATTCGTCAGCTCGACGTCGCGGTGCGCGACGATCTCCTCGGTTGCATCCAGCGCGTGCAGACGTTCGAAACCGACAGCGTGATCATCGAGGCCGGCAAGGAGCCCGACGTCGCCTGCCTCGTCGCCAAGGGCGAAATCGCGATTTTCGCCGGCGCGATCACCGGCGAGCCGGCCCTCGTCCTCGGCGCCGATCGCTTCGTCGGCGTGCGCGACGCGATGCACGCCATCGCACCCGCGACCACCGCCGTCGCTCGCGCTGGGAGCACCGTGGCCCTCATCCACGCCGGACTCCTCCGTACGCTTGCGCAGGCTAGCCCGGAGCACGTTGTGGCCGTACTGGAAAGGCTGGGGTGAGGCGCGGTCAGCCGCGGTGCGTGCCGACGTACATCCCGCCACAAAAGTGCATTTCCTCGCGGAGAATTCGGGTCACTTTGGCCGGTCTCCCGTACACATGAAGACAGCATGTCACGCGCCTTGGCGAACGACGTCTTCGAGGGAACGCTCGACCCTTCGGGTGACGTCGACGACTTGCGGCAGAGCGGTTCGCGTGCGGTCGTCGAGCAAGACGACCCCGAGCTGATCGTCGAAGGCCTTCTCCTCGATGGCGATGCGCGACGAGCGATCGCAGCCTGCGCGCGCTTCTACGGCGTCGCGGTCGGTCGGCTCTGCTTCATCCTCCTCGGCTCGCAATCGGAGGCCGACGAGGCCGCACAAGAGACGATGCTGGCTGCTTTTCGTGCAGCGCAGTCGTACCGCGGAGAAGGCGCGCCCCGCGCGTGGCTCTTCGGCATCGCTCGTCGCATCTGCGCCCAACGTCAGCTCGCGGCCGGTCGTCGTGCACGTCGGAGCCTGCTGCTTCGTAGCGACGAGAACGGGCGCGACGCCTCCGAGCTCCACGACGACGCCGAGCGTTCGGCACGTCTGCAAGCGGCCATGACCTCGCTGACCCCGAGCGATCGCGAAATCATCGCCCTCCGCTACGAGAGCGAGCGCTCTTTCCGCGACATCGCCGGGCTCCTTTCGGTCGACGAAGCGACTGCGCGCAAGCGCATCGGTCGCGCCCTCGTCCGTCTCCGCGCGTTCATCGACGCTGGCCAGCCCGCCGATTTGGCGCAGGAGGCGTGCGGATGAGCTTTCGCCCCCTCGCCCTCGCCGACGACCACCTCGACGAAGACACCGTCCGAGGGCCGTGTCCATTCGTCGCTCCACCTGGAGATCCCTGCGAAGCCGTGGCTGCCCACATCGTCGACGGTGTCAGCGGCGAGCTGCCGATTCCTTTGGAAGCCCACGTCCACGAGTGCGAACGATGTCACGCTCTGGTGAGCGCGCTGGCGCGCATCGACGACGATCTCCGCGTCGCCTCCGGACGTTATCGTCACGCGGACGACTTCGAAGCGCGCGTGCTCGCTCGCATCGACGGGGAGGGTGGAAGAGACTAGAATTGCCCTGCGTGGCGGGGCAGCGAAGTTTGCTGCGGGGTGTTGAGAACACGGAACGGATGGCTCGTCGGTGCACGCACCTGCGAAGCGCATGGGGAGACTCAGGATGTCGAGCGCGGAAAATCAGCCAGATCCTCTGGTCGGCCAGACCATCAACGAACGTTTCAAGATCACCGCGGTCCTCGCCAAGGGCGGCATGGGCAAGGTGTATCGCGCCGAGCAGGCGCCCCTCGGCCGCGTCTGCGCGGTGAAGGTGCTGACCCCGCGCGCCACCGGCGAGCAGGACGAAGACTTCCGCAAGCGCTTCTTCATGGAAGCGTCGATTTGCTCGAAGCTGACGCACCCCAACACCGTCACCATCTTCGACTACGGCCAGACGACCGACAACGTCTTCTTCATGGCGATGGAGTACCTCGACGGGCGCACGCTCGCGAAGACGCTCCGCGAAGAAGGGCCCTTCAACTCCGAGCGCTCCGTCGCCATCGCCCGGCAAATCTGCCGCTCGCTCCGTGAAGCCCACGGTCTCGGCGTCATCCACCGCGATCTCAAGCCGGCCAACGTCTTCCTCACCGCCCACGGCGACGACAAAGACGTCGTCAAAGTGCTCGATTTCGGCCTCGTGAAGAACGTCGAGCAACCGGCCGACGAAGATCTCACCCAGGCCGGCACCTTCATGGGCTCGCCGAAGTACATGGCGCCCGAGCAGATCCAGGGCGAGCACGTCGACGCGCGCACCGACATCTACGCGCTCGGCGTCATCCTCTACGAGATGCTCAGCGGACACGTGCCCTTCGACCGCACGAACCAGGTCGACATCCTCCTCGCCCACGTGCAATCGCCGGTGCCGCCGCTCGCCGAAGACATCGATCCGAACGTCGTCTCCGTGGTCATGAAGTGCCTGGCGAAGAACCCGGCCGATCGCTTCACGACGATGAACGACGTCCTCGCGGCGTTGAAGCAGACGACGCCGCAGAACACCGGCACGCGGTCGCTCGCCATCTCCAGCTCCGGCGCAGGCTCCATCGAAGGCATGACGGCCTCGGCGAGCTTCACGCCGCAGCCCGGTCCGATCCTCGAAGGCACCAGCTCGCCGCCGGTCAACGTCGCCGCCGATTCGGCGCCGAAGGGCAACGGGCGCCTCTGGATCGGCGTCGCGCTCGTCGCTGCCGTCGCCGCCGCCGCCATCTTCGTGGTCTCGTCGCGCACCAACAAGACCGACACGCCGACGACCACGGTCGCCGCGAAGACGGCCGACAAGCCCGCCGAGACGACCACGGCCGTCGCTACCAACACCGCGACGGGCATCGCCGCTCCGCCGCCCGCGACGATGGTCGCCGCCGCTTCGACGATGGACGTCCGCGTCGAGACCGATCCTCCGGGCGCCCGCGTGCTCGATGACGCGAAGGTCATCCTCTGCGACAAGACGCCGTGTGACGTGCGCCTCGAGCAGACCTCGCAGACCGTCGCCATCAACCTCGACGGCTACAACATCGAGAAGCTGAAGCTCGTCGCCGGCGATCCGGTGCACAACATCAAGCTGCAAAAACGCGCTGCCTTTGCCGCGCAGCCGAACAACAACAACAAGCCGCCTCCGGGCGAGAAGCCGCCGCAAGTGCCGGGCGGTTACCACAACGATCCGTATTGAACGGGTGCCGTTGCCAGGTCGCTAAGGCTCGAGCGGGGCGCCGACGAGCACGTCGAAGCGTGGACGAGGGCCGGCGGTGATCGCCACCAGCGTCGCCGTCGGAATTTCTTTCCACGGCTCGTCGGTGACTTGCTCGCTGGCGACGAGATACGCGTGACGGCGCTGACTCCACGGAGTTTCGAGGGCGGCTGACGTCTCGGGTGACGTGCGCTGCCTTCGGACCACGTGCATGACGTTGCGATCGAGGACGTGGAGCGTGCGACCGAGGCGAAACGCGTAGAGCGTGTGACCGTCGCCGAGGAGGAAGTTGGCGCCACCGCCGCCTTGGGTGAGCGACGGATCGTCGATCATCGCGTGCACTGCGCCGACGAGCGCGCCTCGTTCGCGTGCGCGATCGCCGCCGGCCTCGTCGATGAGCGTCAATAGATGCGCGAAATAGCGCTCGCTGTCGGTGTCGCCTTCGACCTCCGCTGCGCGCGACGCCGAGGTGCCGCGTTGCATGCGTGAGAGATCGCGAATGGTCCCGTTGTGCGCGAAGACCCAGGTGCCACGATGGAAAGGGTGCGTGTTCTCGACGCGCGTGGGGCCGACGGTCTTCTTGCGGATGTGCGCGATCAACACTTCGCCCTCGGCGCGCCCGGCGAGGTCGTCGAAGCGGTGATCTTCCCCGGCACAAGCGGCGTGACGTTGGACGCTCCATCCACGACCCTGCGCGTGGACCGCCAGACCCCAGCCGTCGGGATGTTCGCGTGAGAGAGCGGCGAGGCTCTTCGGCGCCTCTTTCAGCGAGAAACCATAGGTCGTGGTCTCGCTCGACACGACCCCGAGCAGGCGGCACATCTGGCTCGGTTCTGCCTCATCGACGTTCGACAAGCCAGTTTTGTGCGGAAAATGTCGCACGTCTCTCCAGTTGCTCCCCCGCCAGTCGCTCACTATGCATCGTCCTCGTCTCCGTCCCGTCTCTCTTGCGAAGCTTCGGCAACCGAGCGGAGCGAGATGGACCGAACGGGCCAGAGTCACAAACCCGCGTCCCGCCTTTGGGCGGATTCCGGAATTTGCGAAGCAATCTTTGGCGAAACGAGAAGGATCTCCGATGAACCGTGCTTTCACCGCTTCCATCGTCTGCTTCGCCACCCTCACGGCGGGCGTCACCGCCTGTGTCGTGTACGAAAAGCCCCCTGCGAACGGCGCGCAGCCCGTTGCCACGGCCGGTCAGCCCACGGCGACGCCGACCGCGACCCCGACGGCGACGACGGGCACGACCACCCCGACCGCGACTCCGACGGTCGCAGGCACCCCGACCACCACGCCGACGACGCCGACCGGCTTCCCCACCGGCCTCCCGACGGGCCTTCCGGCTCCGGGCGGCGCGCCCACCCTCCCGGGCGTCTGCATTCCCATCGGCCAATGGGCGAAGAGCTTCGACAACGGCTTGCCTGCCACCGGCACCGTCGACATCGCGACGCCGGTCATCTTCAACCAGTTTCCGGTCAACGACGGCGTCGTCGTCGTCGGCGCGCCCCTCGGCTCGCTCAAGGGAACGGGCGCGATGACCTCGACGAACGATCTCAGCATCGACGTCAGCAACGCGGGGTACGTCGTCAGCTACACTTGCCACTTCTCCGGCGCCAACTGCAACCAGGGCGCCTGCACCGTCACCAAGGGCGGGCTCAGCGGCTTCAAGCTCATCAAGAAGTAGGCAAGATCGGGCTTCGGGGGCCCCCCCCTCGCGGCTCGCGTTGGCTAAGAACTAGAGCAAACGGCACCCCTCGCCCTATCCTGGCGGGCGAGAGCGGATGAAGGCAGTTCCTTTCCACGGCCTCCCGCGAACGATTCAGGACCGCCTCCTCGGATCGCTCGCCGGCACCGATCCTCCTGCGCCGATCGCATCGGTGACGGGGGCTTTGCGCGCGCCGTACTTCTGGTTCTTGCTCACGCTCGTCGCCGCGGCGGGCGTCTTCGTGCTCCATCGGCTCGGCTACGGCGACCTGCAGAGCCCGCTCGCGTTGCAGCCCGTCTATTTCATCGGCGCCTACGGGGCGCTCTTCGCGGCTGCGCTCTTCGGCATTCTGCAGCCGCTCGCGTTCCATCTGCAAACGGGCTCGCTCAGGTACAAGCCGGGCATCTACGTCTTTCCTTCGGCGCTGATCGACGCGCGTCGGCCGGTGCTCTTCGTCCATCCCCTTGCCGAGTTGGCGAGCGCGGCGGCGCGTGGCGATACGCTGCGGATGGAGTTTCCGGGCGCCGTCTTTTCGCTCGGTCTCGGCAGCGGACCTCGTGCGCAAGGAGCCCTGCAGACGGTGCTCGAGGCGCGCGACGAGATGAAGAGCATCGAGTCGCTGCCGGCGCCGTCCGCAGGTGCCGCCGGCGAGAGGCAGCGCCGTGAACGCGTCGCGCTCGATCCGCTCGTCGAGCCGGTCTTCAACAGCCCGCTCGCGCCGCAAGGGACACTCACCGAGTGGTCGCCGTTCTGGGCCAAGCTGCGAGTACCGCTGGCGATCGTGCTCGGCGCCGGGCTCGGCTTCGGTCTCTTCACGATGCGTAACGGCGCGAGCGACGAGGCCCTCTATTCGGCGGCGAAGGCGCGCGACGACGTCGATGCCTATCGCGACTACCTGAAAAACGGACGCAAGTATCGCGACCAGGTGACGCGTCTCGATCTTCCGCACGCCGAGCTGCGCGCGGTCGAAAAAATCGGCACCGTCGACGCCATCGAGGCGTATCGCACGGCGCACTCGGGTTCAGCCATCGACGCCGAAATCGGGGCCGCGCGGGCCAAGGCGATGCGCGTCGAGCTCGATGTCGCGAAGCAGGCGGGCACCCTCGCGGCGCTGCGAACGTTCGTCGAAAAGCGTCCGAGCCATGGCCTCGACGAAGAGGTGCGCGCGGCGACCCATGCGGTCTTCGTGGCGGCGTACGAGGCCTACGCCAAGGTGGCGCCGGACGCGGCGGCGAAGAGCTTCGTCCAACGCCTGCTCGGCTACGTCGAGAAGAAGACCACCCTCGCGCCGCCGGCCGAGAGGCCAGGAATGGCCGTGGAAATTCGCTTTCTCCGGCGGGGCACCGGCAAGCTGCGCAACGTCGACAAGATCGTCGGCAAGAACACGTTCTTTCTCGGTGACGTCTCCTATCCCTCGCGCTACTTCGACGTCCCCCACGTCGCGCCGAACGAGGACGCGCTCAGCGCGAAGTTGATCGAGAAGCTCTCGTCGGCCTTCCCCAAAGAGCTGTTGGTGTGGAAGGCGGCCGATCCGCTCCCTGACGGTGCCACCTTGCCGGACGCGACGGTGGCAGTTCCGACGCTGACGATCGCCCACGGCGAGGACTGGTCGGGCACCGCTTATGCCAACAACAGCAACCCGCGCGGCATCTTCGTCGGCATCGCCTACGCGTTCGAGGCGACGATGGTCATCCCCGGCGACGCCAATCCGCTTCCGATCAAGCTCGACGTCGCGCGCCCCGTACCGGTCGCCGATTTGAAAGACCTCTCGAAGACGCCGGGCACGCTCGAAGAGAAGGTCTACAGCTGGATGTCGAAGGGCGCCTTCGCGCAGATGGGGACCACGGTCCTCGGCAAGCTCTTCAAGAGCGTGCCCGCGACGTCGCCCTGACTCTACTTGCTCCCACGCGACATCACCTTCGCCAGCAAGAGCGCGCGTCGCACCTCGGCCGCGGAGACGCCTGATTTTTGGGCGATTTCGTCGATCGATGGCGTGTGACCGAGCGCCTTCGCGAGCGCGCGCGAGGCCGGGATCACCTGCTTGAGGATGGCAACGCCCTGCGCTCCGCTGGGGAAGACGAGCGTGCGGCCTTCCGCTTCGAGCGCGTCGAGGAGCGCTTCGATCTCGGTTGGATCGATGCGCATGGTGCCGATGACCTCGCCGATGCGATCGAGCTCGAGGGTGGGCACGCGCGTGCTCTCGGCGAGCAGCGTGGCGAGGACGCTGGCGACCTCGGCCCTCATCGCTCAGCCCCGCGCGTCGGCGATGAAGCCGTCGATGGTGAGCTCGCTGCGATCTTCGCGCGAGGCGTCGGCGATGCGTCCCGAGAGGTAGCGCATGGCGCCGTCTTCTTCCCGGAAGTCGCCGAGCTCGACGAAGGAGACGTTCTCACCCTTGCGGAAGATGCGCGCGAGGTAGAGCACTTGGCTCGTGCCCTGCGCGTCTGCCGGCCGTGAATCCGTCAGCTTGAGGCCCATGTACTTGAACTGGCTGCTCGCGCCGCGGAAGGCCGCGAGGACGTGATCGCGCGAGTGTTTGACGCGATCGGCGTGGTTCGTGTGCAAGGTCGAGTAGAGGAACTCGAGCTCGCCGAGCGCGAAGGCGGCGTAGCGCGCGCGCACCAGCGACGGGGCGTCGGGAACGGCGCGTTCACCCTTGTGAAACGGCGCGCAACAGTCGCCGTACGTCTTCTTCGAGGTGCAGGGGCAGGGGCGAGAGCGGGCGAGCGTCGTCATGGTCGCGCTTCTCGTGCCGTGGCGGCCTTGGCGCGTCGAGCCTCGAGCCACCCTTCGACCGCATCGACGAAGGCGTCAGGCACTTCGAGCTGCGGGACGTGCCCGACGTCGTCGAAGATCACGGTCGTCCAATCGGGCCGCAGGCGCGCGGCAGCTCGCGCCGACTCGACCGGCACCAGGCGATCGTGGGTTCCATGGAGGAGCAGCGTCGGGACGCGCAGGCTCGAGAGCAGATCGACGAAACGCTCGTATTGCAGGGCTTTGCGCACGATCGAGCGCGCCGCGTCGATGAAGGCGTCCTCCGCCCAGGGATAGCTGCGACGATGACGCGCGACCTCGACCATCGCGTCGATGGCTTCACGCGGGATGCGCGAGGGATCGACGCAGCAGAGCTTCATCACCTCGGCGACCGACTGCTCGGGCGTCATCTTCGCGTTGCGACGACGGAGCGCATGGCCGCCGAAAAAGGGAATCATGTACACGGCGAAGGCGAGCGTGACCTCGCGATCGAGCGGCGTGCCCTTCGGCTTGGGGAGCGTCGGGTTGACGAGGACGATGCCTTCGAGCGCGGCCGGACGTGTCGTCGCGTGCATCATCGTCAGCATGCCGCCCATCGAGTTGCCCACGAGGACGACGGGACGACCGACGACGTGATCGAGGAAGCGGCTGAGGATGCGGCGGTTGTCGGTGACGCGGCTTCGACGGCCGTGAAGCGGTGATTTGCCGAAGCCGACGACGTCGAGCGCGATGACGCGACGCTTCTTCGCGAGCGTCGGAGCGACCGCGAGCCAATTGGCGTGCGAGCCGCCGAGCCCGTGCACCAGCACCAGCGGAGTCTCTTCGCGGGAGTCGCCGCTGCTCTCGCCAGAGTCGATGTAGTGGACGGGACCGTCGAGGTCGATGACGTGGGACGTCAGTTTCATGCCTGATTTCTCGACTATCTCGGGCTGAAGATGCTTCCGCGGCCGAGGCTCGGAACCGTGAAGGCCTGTTGGAAGGTGATGACGAACTGCATCGGCGAGAGGTCGGCGGGGCGTCCGTGCGGATAGACGGGGAAGCCGAAGTCGGCGCGGAGGACGTAACGATCGAGCTGCGGGAAGAGGAAGCGGAGGCCGACGCCGGTGCCGTGCTTGAGAGAGATGCCCGAGCCGTCGAAGGCGTCGCCGGTGTCCCAGAAGATGGCGCCGCCGAGCTGCACCGACCAGATTTCGAGGGCCGGCGTGCGGTACTCGAAGCTGTAGACGACGAGGTCTTTGCCGGCGAGGTAGCTCGTCGGATAGCCGCGGAGGCGTCCGTCGCCGCCGAGGAGCGAGGTGCGGTTCAAGAAGTTGCGTGGGCGAAGCACCTGTCGCCCGTCGAAGACGATGCGTCCGAACCCGCCGCGCGGGGAGACGAAGCGCTCGCGGGAGTCGATGACCGCGTCGTAGACTTGATCGCGATCGGCCTCGACGAACGATTCGACGCCGAGCCGCCAGAGACCGTCGCCGAGCGCTTGGGTGTGCTGCACGCCGGCGCCGAAGCCGACGAAATCGCGCGTCGAGCCGAGCTTGCTGCTGACCGGATAGAAGCGGAGGTAGGCCTCGTGGCCGAGGCGGAAGTCTTCCTGCAGTCCGAGCGTCTCGAGCTCGAGCGTGCGCAAGAACTCGCTCGTGTAGGTGTGCCACTCGACGTACGGATCGACGCGGGTGTCGTCGAGCGGCATGCGCACGCGCGCGAACTCGGCCGCCGCGCGCGGATCGTAGTTGCCGAGGTCGTCCTTGCTGTAGACGCGACGATTGGCCTCGATTCCAAGGCTGAAATCGTTCTTGTAGGTCCAGCCGAAGGAGCGCGTGACCGCCGCATTGAGCGTCGTCACCACGCTCTTGTAGGCGTCGGGGATGGAGACGCCGGTCACCACCTTCGATGGGCGCAGGTAGAGCTCGGCGTTGGAGTACCGGCGCGCGATCTCGTTGCGCCAGGCGAAGAGCGCGTCCCACGACCACTCGCTCAGCGCCGAGTAGAGGGGCTTGCCGAATTCGACCGAGCCGATCGAGCCCTCGGGCTTGCCGGTGTCGCGGTTCAAGATGATGTTGGCGTCGTCCGCCGTCGCCACGCGCGAACCGAAGAGCCGCTTGTTGGTCGTGAGGACGCCAATCGAGAGCGAGAGCGGCTGCAACGTCGCCTGGAGCGCCACTTGTTGGTGCGTGCCGGCGACGTTCCACTCGCTCGGTTGGACGAAGAGGTATTCGAGCTTGGGGCCGCTGACGACGCGGAAGTTGGAGTTGAGGCGGAAGCTCCAGACGTCTTTGGTGACGACGAGGATGCGCACCTTGTCCGGCGTCGAGCCCTTCACCGGGACGCAGATGACGAGCGAGAGCTGGATGAGGTCGCGGAGGTTGCGCGCCGTCTCGTCGAGGAGCGCTTGCCGGAACGGCTCGCCCGGTCGCAGCAGCACCTCGCGGTCGATGACGTAGGGCTTGGTCGTGGTGTGGAAGACGTTGAGTAGGCGCGGCGCGGGATCGCGCTTCTCGATCACCTCGAGGATGACGACGTCGATGCCCTCGACGATTTTTCCTTCGGCGCTCGTCTCGATGACCCGGCCGTCGGTCGCCAACGCGCCCTCGAGCGACTCTTTTTCATAAGGTGAATATTCACCTTTGAGCTCTTTCGGCGGCTCGTCGGCAGCGGCGATGGCGACGATGGAGGTCGTCGAGAGCGCGAACGCCGCACCGATCGTGAGCTGTGCGCAGGCGAAGACGACGTTGGAGAGGGCGCCTCGCACGGGGGGCCGATGGTAGCGGAATGCTACCGATAAGGACCACCCTCGCGTTCACCGCGGAGGGCGCGCGCGAGGACGGCGAGGCGGTCGAGCTCGGGCCCGAGGACGCTCGGATCGGCGAGAGGCGCGGCGAACGTCGCTTCGAGGTGACCACGCACGATGCGAGGCGCGTTGGCCGCGATTTGCAGCTCGGCGGCCTTGGTCTGGAGCAGGCTCGCGAGGTCGGCCGTGTCCGCGAGGTCGGGCGGGAGACGAAAGCGAGCGAGGGTCGCGCTCGGCTCGCCGTCGATCCATCGGGTGCCGAGCTCCATCGGCTCGCGGTCCCAGGTGGCGTCGTGGATGTACGGTCGACCGAGCTCGAGGCGTCCGCCGTGTTCGCGCGCGAAGCGTTGCCAGGCGTCGATGCTCGCGGCGAAGCGCGCCGGGGGTGGGATTTTCCCTGCGCGGCCCACGAGCTGGTGGAACGCGTCGACCGCGCGGGTGACGAAGGCGAGGAGGTCGGTGAACTCGTGGGCGGTGCCCGGTGACGCGAGCATGCAGCCCTCGTCATCGACGGTCACTTGGGTGAAGCCGAGGAGCGTGCGCCGCGTCTGCGCGTCGAGGAACGCGTGCACCTGGGCGTCCTCGCGACCACGGGCGAGCAGCCGCTCGGCGAACGACGCATCGTCGAGGTCGACCGCCTTCTTCCAGTCGAGCCACTTGCGTTCGCCGACGCTCAGCTCGATGCCGAGGCGTGGCCAGCGAAGCGACGCGACCGTCCAAAGCCCGTCTTTTCCCCGGTGCTCGAGGGTGATCGCGAGCTCGCCGCCGCCGCTCGCGTCGGTTCGCTTCGAGGTCATCCGTTCACGTTCGGCGTCGTTGACGAGCCCCGCGCGCGTCGCCACCTCGGCCCACACCAGCGCGCGTCGCTCTTTGCCCACCGGCGGCACGCGCGGCAGACGCGAGCGCGAGCTCTGGGGATTTTCGTCCTCGAGGCGACGCTCGAGGACGTCGAGCGGCACCGTCAGGGTGACGTCGCTGCCGAGCGCGATGACCGCGCGCACCTCGACGAACCACGCCAGGCTGGTGTAGCGGCCGCGGAACGCTGGCACTGCTTTTTCCGGGAATTTCACGCGAAATGGGAGCGGCTCGCCTTCGCTCGGCGCGCCTTCCTTCAGCACCACGACGTGACGCACGACCTCGTCGACTGGCCGCGTGAAGCCCGGATCGATCGTGCTCTCGACGCCGACGAAGGCGAGCTCGACGCGGCGGAAACGGCTCCACTGCACGTTGGCGAAGGAGATGGCGCCGACGACCGTTCCGCCGCGTTCGACGGACGGCTTCTCGAGCGAGAGCTCGGTGTAGAGTTCCTTGCCGTGCGGGCCGCCTTGGTGCGAGCAGTACGTCTTGCTCTTGCCCTTCGCGGCGCGTGGCGGGACGCAGACCGGCACCAGGTAGCGTTCGCGCCGATCGCGCCACCAGGGGATGACGACGTGCACGTCGAGCTCGTACTCGATGGTCGAGTTGCTGCTCTCGAACGACGGCGGAATGCCCTCGGGCAGATCGAAATTCACCGAGACGCGATGCTCGCCCTTGGTCAGCACCTGGGGCTTGGTCCGCAGACCGAGCGAGACGTGGGGGAAGGTTTCGTAGTGAGCGCTCGTGACGTTGCCGGCGAGGACCACCGAGCGGAGGCGTCGTTCGGTGCCGACGAGACGCACGTCGATGGCATCGCACGGAGTGTCGGAGCGACTCGAGAGCACCAGCTCGGCGCGCAGCGAGCGGCCGGGGAGCGCCGGCGTCGGCGCGAGAAAGAGCTGAATTTTAGGCCGACTGCGCATCAGATGGAGATCGAGAGCGACGCGAAGAGCGTTCGCCCGTTCTGCACCACCGAGCGCTGGGTGAACTCGCGGCTCACCGGCGCGCTCCATCGCCAATCGAAGAGGTTGTAGATGCCGACGTTCCAGCGCACGCCCGGCCGCTCTGCCTCACCGCCGAGCACCATGTCCCAGATGAACGCGCCCTCGAGCTTCTGCTGCGGGACGTCGGCGGCCTTGTCGAACTTGTCCCAACGTGGCCCGGAGATGGCGAGGCGCGTGTAGAGGGTGAGCGCGCGGCTGATGATCGGCACCGCGCCTTTGATTCCGGCGAGCGTGTTCGGCGAGTTCGGGACCTCGCGGTACTTCGAATCGCCGTTGTCGAGATAGCGCGTGCGCTGGAGCGAGACCTGCCCGGCGATCATCCAACCTTGGCGGAAGTCACGTCGCATCTCGACCTCGGCGCCCGTCGTCAGCACCGCTCGATCGGAGTTGGTGTACGCGATTTTCCCGGCGTCGCCCTTGTCGTCGAGGCGGATGAGGTCTTTGACGTAGTTGGCGTAGCCGGAGAGCGACGCAGCGACGGTGGTCGAGAAGCGCTGCGTGAGCTCGATTTCTCCCGAGTAGATCGTCTCGGGCTTGAGCGTGAGCGCGGCGTCTTGATCACCGGCGGCGTAGTAGAGCTCGTAGACGCTCGGCGCGCGAAAGGCCTTGCCGGCGAGCACCTTCAGCGTCGTCGCGTCAGCGGGATGGAAGAGAAAGGCGAAGCGCGGGTTGATCGACGTTCCGACGCCGGCGGTCGAGTAATGGTCGATGCGCGCTGCCGGCTCGATTTTCACGCGATTGCTCGGCGTCCAGTCGAGCACCGCGTAGCCGGCGTCGATGCGGTACGGATCGTCGCGATCGAGGTAGGGCGTTCCGGGCGCAGAGTCGTAGGTGCCGAGCTGGTGCGTTTGGAGGTGGAACTGCACCTCGCCGCCGACGGTCGCGCGCAGCGTCGGGAGAATCGAATACGCGAAGCGCTGCTCGACGCCGACCCAACGGCCGCGGAACGTGTCGCGCTCGGTGCCCCCGATGAGCAGGCCAGCCTTGTCGCGATCGAACGCGAACGGGAGCACGCCGTCGAAGTCGTAGAGGTTGAGGTGCGCGCGCGTGAACGAGTCGACGGCGCCGAGCTTGGGCTCGAGCTTGAGCTCGACGAAGGTGCGCTTGTCGAGGAAGGTGAAGTTCGGATCGGGGAACGTGGTTTCGAACGAGCCGTTCGGGACGTGTTTTTTGTGCTGATTGACGAACCACGAGAGGGTGAGTGACTTCCACCACGCGCGGCCGCTGAGGGTGCCGGCGTTGAAGCCGTCGAGGCCGTTGACCACGCCGCCGGGGTTGTCGGCGGTCGACAGTTCGGAGAACGCGAAGTCGCGTCCGGCCTGCGAACGGGCGCCGGAGAGGGAGATCCAGAAGCCTGCGTCTTCGCTGATTCGATACGTCGCGTGCACGCGCGCGCGGGCGACGCCGTATTCGGCGATCGAGGTGCCGGCCTCGACGTGCGTCGGCGCCGTGCGCGCACGGGTCACGAGGTTGATGACGCCGAAGAACGCGCTCGTGCCGTAGAGCGCCGATCCGGGGCCGCGGACCACCTCGATGCGTTCGACGTCTTCGAGATCGACGCGGGCGTCGAAGCCGACGTACGACGAGCCGATGTAGTTGTCGTTGGTGGAGACGCCGTCGACGAGGACGAGCACGCGGTTGCCGTAGTCGCCAGGGCGACCGAACCCGCGGAAACCAAGGCTGACGTAGCTGCGATCGTCGCTGACGTAGATGCCCTTCACCCCGCGCAAGGCCTCGGCGATGGTCGGGTAGCCCATGCCGACGAGCTCGTGCTTCGGCACGATCGAGACCGACGCCGGTGCGTCTTCGACGCGCTCGGTGATACGCGACGCGGCGGTGACCTCGCTTGCCTCGGTGAGCTGGACGTCGACTTTGGCTTGGCCCGCCCCGGTGACGGTGACCTCTTGCTCGACGGTGCGATACCCCGAGAGCGAGATGCGCAGCTTGTGCTTGCCGACCGGCACCTGCAGCACCGCAGGTGTGAAGCCGAAGGGCTGCTCGTCGATCTCGATGAGCGCGTCGCGGAGGTCGGCGTTGACGACGACGCCGCCGGTGAGGACGGTCATCTTCGGGCGCACCTCGAGCTTGCCCTTGGGCGCGAGATCGACGGGCACCTCGGTGAGCGCGTACCCCTCGCGCGCGAGGAAGAGCGTGTGATGCCCGGGCGGCATGGTCACCGTACAAGGCGCGATGCACGACGTCTTCGCCTTCTCGTCGTCGAGGTGCACCTCGGCCCCGGTGACGGTGGCGCCGGCGACGTCGACGGTGCCGAGGATCGGCGAGAGCTTGAGCGACACCTTCGTCGAAGTGCCTTCTTTTACGGTAATTTCCTGCGATTGCGCGAGCTCGTACCCGGGGAGCTCGACGAGGATCGTGTACTTGCCGGGCGCGAGGCCGAGGAGACGAGGCGCTGCGCCGCGCGCGCCGAGGTCTTTGCGATCGAGGTAGATGGTGGCCCCGGGCGGATCGCTCTGCACGTCGACGACCGCGACCTTCGGCGAGATTCGGCCGATCGCCTCTTCGATGGTCTTCTTGGTGCTCGCCTTGGTCTCGCCGTCGAGGGCCTGCGTGTAGGCGCGGAAGGCGTCGGGGAAGCGGGCGAGCTGCTCGTAGCAACGCGCGATGTTGAAGACGACGTTGCGGTTGGGCGCGAGTCGGTTGCTCGCGAGGAAGTGCTCGAGCGCGCCGAGGAAGTCGTTGGCTTTGTAGCGGGCTGCGCCGAGCTCGAATTGGAGATCGGCTTCGTCGGCCACGTCGTCGGCTGCCGCCAACTGCACCCGTGGCACGAAGGCGATTGCCCCTGCGAGAGCAGCGAGCAAGACCACAGCGTAACGGCGGGACTCCCCACTGCTTCCGGGGTGTCGCATCATCGTTTGAGCTGGATGTCGAGAGGCGGGGGTGGAGGCGGCGGCTTGGCGGTGGTGCTGGCCGTCGGCGGATTCTTCGCGATGACGATCTTCGTCGAGCTCGGCGTCGGCGTCTTCGGCGGCTCGATCGTGCTCGGCTCGGGCGGCGCCTTTTCGGCCTCTTTCACCAACGGAGCGACGACGCGCACCGCCTCGTGGGAGGGGCCTTGGACGATCGAGTAGGCCTCGTATCCCTCTTTGCGCAGCGTGAACGCGCGGGGGTCTTTGGCGACGGCGGCGGCGTCGATCGAGGTGGAGAATGGCGTCTGTCCGAGCAGTCGATCGCCTTCGAAGACGTCGGCGCCGCGCGGCGAGCTGTCGATGGTGAAGGTGAACGACTTGGGGAGGTCGTCCTTCGGTGCAGTGGTCGACGCCGCGCCGGTCTTGCCTTCGTCGACCGTCGACCTCCCTCGTTGCAGAAGGAGAATGACCGCGATGAGGGCGAGGGCTGCCACGCCTGCGAGCACGAAGGGGAGTGGGCTTCGCTTCGGCGCAGTCGGCTCGGCAGGACGCATCGACGTCGACGCGCCGCCAGCGATGGTCGGGGCTTCGGGTGGAAGCGTCGGCGCTGGTGCGAGAGCAGGGAGCATCGACGACGAGCGCGGACCCGAGCCAGGGTTCGACGGCGGACGATCGCGCAGCGCGCTGATTTCACCCGAGCTCTGCAGCCCCGAACCGTAGACGTTGGGATCGCTGAGGAGCCGTAAGAGCTCATCCATCGTCTGCGGACGCTCGGATGGGCTCTTCTGCAGACAACGCATCACCACCGACTCGACCCATTGCGGCAGGTCGGGCACGCGCTCGCCGAGCGGCGGTGGCGCCTCGGACAAGTGCGACATCATGATCTTCATCGAGCCGCCGGCGGAGAAGGGCGGGGCGCCGCAGAGGCATCGATAGACGACGATGCCGAGTGAGTAGATGTCGCTGCGTAGATCGACGCGACCGGTCTCGATTTGCTCGGGCGCCATGTACATCGGCGAGCCGACGAAGGCGCCTTCCTGCGTCAGCTCTTTCTGCGGCTCGTCGATCATCTTGACGATGCCGAAGTCGAGGATCTTGATTTGCTCTTCACCGTCGCGATCGGTGGTGATCATCAAGTTCATCGGCTTGAGATCGCGGTGGACGATTCCGAGCGCGTGCGCCTCGCGCAATCCACGTGCGATTTGCCGCGTGAAACGCACCGTGTCTTCCCAGCTGAGGCGGCGCTGGTGGAGGAGCCGTTCGTGGAGCGTCTCTCCTTGGAGGAACTCCATCGCCATGAAGAACTGATTCTCGGCGGTGTCGTCCTTGGTCGCGCCAGAGAGCGTATCGACGGCGCCGAAGTCGAAGACGGTGACGATGTTCGGGTGCTGGAGCTTGGCGAGAATGCTCGCCTCGCGAAAGAAGCGCTTGCCGCTCACGTCCGCGTCCGACGTCTCGGCGGCGGTGGGATCACGTTGGGTGGTGATGTGGAGGAGCTTGAGCGCGACGATGCGTCCGAGCGGCTGCTGCTCGGCGCGGTAGATCTTCCCCATTCCCCCGGCCGCGATGAGGGAGAGGACGCGATATTTTCCGCCGACGAGGGCGCCGATCATCTTGTCGGGGCGCGCCTCGGCCTTGCGGGGAGCCTGCTCGCTCATCCGCGTTTCTCCCGACCTGCGTACCCCGCGCACACCACACCCGGAGCGTAGCCGATCCGATGTGCTCCGAAACGGCGAAGGAACCCGCGGAGTTTCAGGTAGGCCCTTCGTGTCCGATGTCGGTACGCCCTGGACGCAGCAGTGTCATGTGCGAGGGACTCACTCGAGCGTGGGTGTGCACCACGCACGATCGTCGCACGAGGGATGCGCCTCGGTACGCGTGCAGGTCGTCGGCGTCGGCGTGCGCAGCGCATAGAGCGCCTGCACGAGCGGCGTCGCGCCGGTCGAAATCTGGCGAACGTCGACCGCGAGATCGAAGCCGATGGCGAGGCCCGATGCCGGCGTGCCCTTGAGCTCGGACCAGAGCAGCAGGAGCTCGACTTCGTAACCATCGGCGACGTTGCGCGTGGCCCAACGTGTCGGATCGACATCGCCGACGACCACTTCCCCGAGATAGATGCTCGCGCGCCCCGGCTTCGTGCCGCTCGCGGGCACCATGATGATCTGTGTCGCGCCGGTGTCGTTGCCAGCCGTGTAGTTTCCCGTCAGCTTCGAGAAGCCCGACGCGAAGACCTCGACGGCATCACCGTGCCACAGCTCCTCGCCGACGATCGGCGTGAAGACCATCGACTGCGTCACGTGGATGTGGACGTGAAGTCCAGTCGTCGACCATGCCACTCGTGCCACCAGCACCGTGTCGACACCGGCGGGCACCGGCGAGGGAAACGCGTGCGCCGCGGTGGCGATGGTCCAAGTGGTGGTCGGCACCCCGCAGAACTCGTCGGGCTTGGCGTCGAAGACCTGCTTCGAGGCCTTGAATTTGGGGATTTTGGCGCATGGGTCGCCGCCGGTCGGAGACGTGCAGCCCGCGTCGGTGGTGTCTGGCGCATCGCCCGTGGAGGCGTCGGTCGGGCGCGTGTCTGCCGTATCGGCGCGCGTGTCGGTGGAGGTCTCGGAGGACGAGTCGACGCCACCATCGACGCTGGTTTCGCTGACCGAGGTGTCGACGGGAGCGTCGAGAACGGCATCGAAGCCTGCGTCGAAGCCGACGTCGTCGCCGCCGAGCTGGTCGTCGGGGACGAAGCCGAAGCTCGGATAGCTGCAGCCTGCCAAGAGGACGAAGGAGGCCGCGAGCGCGCGCCGCGACGAAGTAAGCACCGAACCAGACTAGCAGCCGCGACAAAACACGCGAGCCCTCGGATCGACGACGATCCGAGGGCTCCCGCGCACGTGGCGATTTCTCGCTACTTGTCGTCCTTCTTCTTCGCCGAAGCGGACGCCGAGGCCTTCGCCGATGCCGATGCCGACGGGATCGCCGAGGGAAAGCCCGAAGCGCTTGCCGACGGGGCCACCGAGGCCGAGCCCGCGGCGAGAATCGCCGTCGGGAGGACCGAAGCCGAAGCCGTCAGCGGAACCGACGACGGCATCGCCGAGCTCGCAGCGGGCTTGCCGGAGGAAGCGGAGCCACCGGCGCCGGAGCCCGACCCGCTCGGAGGCGGATCACAGGCGACGGCGAAGGCGAAGGGAAGGGCGAACAACGAAATGCTGAGAAAACGCATGGAAGACCTCACAGATAGAGCTCGAAGAACGTTCCTCGTTCTTCGAGAGTGATCAGATCGTCGCCGGTGGTCGTGAGCGCCTTCGGGCGCCACGTCTTTTCGGCGCCGACCTGCGACCAACTACCGCCGTCGATTTCGTAGTCGTAGATACCGCCATCGGCGAAGTGGGCATAGACGTGCCCGTGCATGCCGACGCCGCAGTTGACCTGCGTGCTGTTCTTGCCGATTTGCTGGTGACCGCCGGTGGTCGGATCGATGCGGTACATCGATCCGTCCTGCTCGATGCAGACGACGCCGCGACCGGCGAACATCTGTCGCGTCTTCCAGCCGTTGCTGCTGCCGAGCTGATGCCAGCCGCCTTGCGGCGAGTACTGCCAGAGGCCGCCCTGCGTGCTGTGGCAATAGATGTTCTCGCGGGTCCAGTCCCCGGAGTCGATGTTCGCCCACTCGCCGTCTTTCCCGACCTGCTGGTGTCCGCCGGTGTTCGGATCGACCGCGTACATCGTGCCGGAGGCCTCGATGAGACACAGCATGTTGGCGAGGCCGAACATCAGGCGCGTCTTCCACCCGTTCGAGCTGCCGACTTGCTGCCACTGCCCGCTCGACGGATCGATGCCGAAGAGCTTGCCGTTGCTGTGCGAGGCATAGAGGCGCCCGCCGAAGCCGAGGATGGCGTTGGTGCCCGCCCACTCCCCGTCGCCGCCGATCTGGCGAAACTGTCCGCGCGCGCCGCCACCACCACCACCGCGCGTTCCGGAACCACCACCACCGCCTCTCGACATGCTCATGAGCCCCTCCACGGGTTGAGATTTTCGGGAGGGCCGATGGTAGCGAAGAGGAGGGAAAGCGAAAGAGCGCGTTTTTCGCGTGTTTTCTCGCGTGTTTCGCGATCGGTCGCGCCTACACCCGTTCGATGCCCCTCACATCGGCTTCACGCCGACCGTCGCGTAGAGCGCGGCCGAGGGGTAGACGACGCCCGCTCGCATCGTCGAGACGACCTTGCCGACGTCGTCGATCTTCGCCAGCGGGTCACCATCGACGATGAACAAGTCGGCTGCCTTGCCAGCGGTGATCGAGCCCGTCTTCTTCTCCAACTTCATGGAGCGCGCCGAGTCCAAGGTGGCCATGCGAAGGGCGGCGGCAGGCGTGATGCCGGCGCGGACGAAGAGCGCGAGCTCGTGGTGGAGGGTGAGACCGCCGAAGGAATCGGTGCCGGTGACGACCTGCACCTTGGCGTCGGCGAGCGTCTTCACCATCGCCCCGAGCTTGTCCCACGCGCCGAGATACGCCTTGGTTTTGGCCTCATCGAGCGGCAAGCCGCCGACGAGAAACCAGCGTTGGGTCTGGGCTGGGAGACGGGCGACCATCGACTCGAGGCCGGGGCTGATCTTTCCTTGCTGACCGACGAAGAGATCTTCGAAGGCGTTCAACGTCGGATCGATCACCGTGTCGTGCTTCTTCAGCTGCGCGATGAAGTCGACGACCGGCTTGCTCTTGAGATCGAGCCCCGCGCCTTTTTCGCCGACCAGCGTGAAGCGCGTGGTGTCGCGGGTGTCGGTGTCGTGGGTGGCGAAGAAATTCAGGAAGAGCATGTTGATGTGCTCGATTCCGTCGTACCCGGCGTCGACCGCCTCGTGCGCGAGCATGTGCACGGGGATGTGACCGGTGACCATCATCTTCTTCGCGTGCGCTTCCTTGGTGAGAATCGGCACCAGCTCGGGCTTCACCGAGTTGTAGATTTTGATGCCTTCGTAGCCACGCTTCTCGAAGAAGGCGACCGCGGCCTTCGCCTCGGCCTCGGTCTCGGCGGTCACCTTCGAGGAGGCGGCCTTCTCGTTGCGACCTTCGATGAAGCCGAAGCGGAGGACGCGGGGACCGACGGCGCTGCCTTCATCGTAGCGCTTCTTGCGATCGTCGAGCTCGTCGGGATCGTTGCCGACGTCACGTGCAGTGGTGACGCCAGACGCGATGTCGAGCGCGCCATCGGCGTCGCCCATGTGCGAGTGCATGTCCCAGAGGCCCGGAAGGAGCGCTTTTCCAGCCAGATCGACGACTTCCGCGCCGGCGGGGAGCTTCGCCTTGGCCGAGGGACCGACGGAGTGGATGACGTCGCCGACGACGACGACCGTTTGATCGGCGAGCCACTTGCCGTGCTCGACGTCGAGGACGCGCGCGTGCGTGTACGCGAGGCCAGCTGCGGGCGGCTTGTGCGCGGTCTCTTTGGCGATGCGCGCTTCACGTTCGTGGATGAACTTCTGCTGAACGACGACGAGCGGATCGATCGCCCCTTCGGTGCCGGCGGGGACCACCGACCACCAAGGGCTGACGATGCCGAAGAAGGTTCCGTCGGAATTCATCCACACCGGGAGCGGATTGAAGTCGACGCCGACCAGCGCGTAGCCGACGAGGTGCTTCGTCTGATCGCCCACCTTCACGTCCGTCTCGGCGATTTTTTCGAGCGACGCGGTGCCGCCAGGCAAGAGCGGGAGCGGCGCCTTCGCGCGGAGGAGCGCTTCGGTGAGGAGGCCGATCGCCTCCGGCATGTCGGCGATGGGGAGGAAGAACGCAGCGCCCTTCACCTCGCGATCGCCCGTTTCTTCCGGGCTCTTCCAGCGCGCATGATCGCCATCGCGGACGAACGTCTCGTCGACGGGGGTGCCCATCGTGTGGTGCCCCTTCGCGTCGAAGGCTTGAATCGTCCCGTCCGCGGCGAGCTTGATCGTCGCGTCGACCTTGGGACCGCGTCCGTTCTCGAGCACCTCGAGCGACACTTTGAGGATGTCTCCGGTCTTGGTGGTGACGCAGGTGCCAGTCTTGCGCCCGAAGGAGACGACGACGCGATCGATCTTGGTGGCCACCACCGGCTCGATCGGCGTGGCCGTTTTCAAGGTCGTCGTCGAAGCCACCGTCGTGACCGGCGACTTGATCGGCGGATCTTCCGAGCCACCGCACGCGCCGCCTACGGCGATGAAGGTGGAGAGCGCGGACAGAGAGACGACGACGGAGAGAGCGAACGGGGCGTGCGAAATGCGGCGCATGGGGCGCGCACTCTACCTCACGATTTCGAATCCACGACAGGCCATCACGAAGGCGTCGATGGCCGCGGCGTAGTCGCCGTTCAAATCGACGCGGCACGCATAGTACTGACGCGCGTCGTCTTTCCAGCGCACGACGACGGCGCGTACGTCCTTCTCGTCGTCCTTCTTCTTCGCCACCAGCAGCTTGCCGTCGTCGAGCTTCTCTTCTTTGACGACGGTGAAGTCGGCGGTGCGCAACGGCGCCAAGTCGACCTTTTCGACGACCTTCGCCCAGTCCTTCTTCTGGCACATGCCGTCGCAGTTGGTCGAGATCCACACCTTGTTGCCGAAGTCGCCGCCGGGCGGGTTCCAGTCGTTGAGGACGCCGCGCTTCCAGTCGGCCGGCACCACCGCGACGATCTTTCCGTCGGCCTCGACCGACACCTTGAAGTCGAGCGGCTTGCCGAGGTCTTTCGGCACCGCGGCTTTCACCTTGGGGACGAGCTCGTCCGCCATCTTCTTCTTCACGGCGTCGACGTCGATTTCCTTGTCGCCGTCCTTGTCCGATTTGCCCTTGCAACCCAAGGCCAGCATCACGCCGAAGACCGACGCCAGCGCGAGTCGAGACATTCCGCTTCGCATGCGGCATTCTCTGCACGCCGCGCTCGTCAATTGCAACCACTCGCGACAAGGCCCTCGATGACCCCCGTCGAAATCGTCCTCGACACACCTGGCAAGAATTGTCTCGGCAGCGCTTCGATGTCGGCGCTCCTGGCGCGCATCGAGGCCGCGGGCGAGGCTCCGCTTCTTCTCACCGGCACCGCCGACGCGTTCTCCGCCGGGCTCGACTTGAAAGAGGTCGGCTCGCTCGACGCGCCCGCGATGGAGCGCTTCCTCGTGCTCCTCGAGCGGGTGATGACCGCGCTCTATCTGCATCCGGCGCCGACGGTCGCCGCGGTCAACGGTCACGCCATCGCTGGCGGCTGCGTGCTCACCCTCTGCTGCGATCATCGCGTGATGATCGAAGGCACGCGCGCCAAGATCGGTCTCAACGAGGTGGCGCTCGGCGTCCGCTTCCCGCCGCGGGTCCTCGCCATCGTCCGCGCGCGTATCCCGCGATCCCATCTCGCCGAGGTCGTGCTCGGCGCTGGTCTCTTCGATGCCGCCACCGGGCTTCGCCTCGGGCTCGTCGACGAGCTCCAGGCCGACGTCCTCGGTCGCGCGCGGACCGTGCTTTCTCAGCTCGCCGCACATCCATCGAGTGCTTATGCAGTGACCAAACGTGATTTGCGTGGCACCGCCGAGACACTTTGCCCCGAGCCGGTATGGAGCGCTGCCTTGCGCGAGGCCACGCCGGTGTGGGTTTCGCCGTCGGTGAAAGAGAAGATCGCCTCGGTCCTCCGTCGGTGAGCTAGAACGAACGCATGCCTGCTCCGCGCGTCCTCCGTCTCGCCGCGATCGGCACGATCGCCGGGATGGTCGTGCTCGTCGCATCGTTCACCACGCTCACGGCGATCCGAAACGCCGAAGCCTGAGGCCTCTCGCCGCCCGTCGGTGCGACGGGCATCACCTACTGCGACGGCAAGGAAGACACGCCGGCGAAGCCGTATCGTGTAGGCGTCAGCTACGGCGCGTTCTCGACGACCATCAAGGCGAGTGGCCACGACCTCGACCTCGCGCAGCAAGCAGTCACCCTGACCTTCGACGTGCGCACCTCCGCGCGTCTCTCCTGGCAGTTCGGTCTCGGCAGCAACCTCGGCGGCACCCTCGACGTCGAGCGCACGCATCACGACGTCGGCTTCGGTTTCGTCGCCTCGGCCGGCGGCGCCTACCGTCTCTTCGGGGACGCGTCCCTGCAGCCATTCGTCATCGTCGGCTTCTCGCTCGCCGGCGCGCGCTCCTCGACGCGGCAAGCCATGACCGGCGACGTCTCGTACGGCAGCGTTCCCCTCACGTCGTTCGACGCGCGTCTCTCGGCGACGCTCGGCGACACCTTCTTCGGATTCCTCACGCCGTACGTCGCTGCACGCGTCTTCGGTGGGCCCGTTCTCTGGACGTACCAACGCGAGAGCATCAGCGGCGGAGACGCCCACCACTACCAACTCGGCGGCGGTCTCGCCGTCGCCATCGCCCACGTCGTCGACCTCTACGTCGAAGGCGTTCCACTCGGCGAAAAGCGCCTCGCTGCAGGAGCTGGCTTTTCGTTCTAGATCGGGTGCGGCAGCTCGGCGCACGCGTCGCTGCCGAGGAGGGCGTGGAGCGCGTGGTTGGCGAGCTCGACGTCGACGTCGGTCCCGGCGAACTCGCCGTCGAGCCAACGGGAGACGTCGGCCTCCAGCGCGCGCGGCAGACCGCCCTCGTCGTGCTCGGTGGCGAGCGCTGCGCACAAGACGAAAGCGGCACGGCGAAGGGAACGCGTGTCCGTGACCGCGTCGTGCCCTCCATGCGCCATCGACTCGTAGTCACGCGCAGCGCGCTCGTAGGCGAAGAGGGCCGAGCGCGTCTCGGCCTGCACTTCGAACGGCCGTAGCGCTTTGGCGCGGACGACGTTCTGCGGCTCTTGCGCCGGAGCGACCGAGGGACGACGGGCTGGCGTCATGACCAGGACATCGTAACGACGACCGACCACGACTGCCCACTGAACGACATGACAGCGCCCACGCGAACGATGAATCGTCGCAATTTTCCGCTATTCGACGCTAGTTGCCGTCCGCTGCGAGCTTCTTGAACCGCTGTTCCGGTCCCGGTGGCGAGTACATCTGGATGGCGAGGAGCGGCTTCGTGCCCGCAGGCTTCCACGCATGCGCCACGCCGGGCGGCACCGCGACGAACATCCCCGGTGCGACCTTGAGCGCGTCTTCTTTGCCGTCGGGCTTGCGCATCAGCGTGCCCTCGCCGCCGAGCACCGCCATCATCTCCCACTCCTTGTCGTGCGTGTGCTCCTTCACGGGCGCGTCCTTCGACGTGAACAACGTCTCGAGGCTCGCCGCGACGACGGCATCACCGCTCGGGAAGCCGAGCCTCACGTGATACGCGCCGCCACCCCACGCGAGATCGGCCGCCGCTTCGAGCTCGACCGAGGCCACCTTCGACGGCCGCTTGCCCCAACTCGGCGCCGGCGCCTTGCCGAACGCATCGACCGCGCTCTTCGCGCTCTCTCCCGCACCGGTGGCGACGAGCGCGAGGATCATGCGCGTCGGCTCCTTGGTGAAAATCTGCACGCCCGCACCAGGAATCGAAGCCGCATTCCACTTCCAGAGCCGCTTCTGCTTCCCCTCGATGTCGTCGGCCATCACCGACACTTCCCCTTCGAGCACCACCACGTAGACCTGCACCCCCGGATGCCGCGGCATCACCAGCGCGACCTTCTTCGGCATCACCTGCTCCCACATGAAGATGGGCGCCTTGTCATCCATTTGCGCCACGAGCGCGTCGGGGACGATCTTCTTTTGCACGCACCCGCCTGCTGCCGGGCATTCGGCACGACGGGAGAAGGGAGGGAGATTTTCGAGGACGGGGAGCTTGGCGTCGATGGATTCAGGAGTCGGATCCGCGCCCGCGCCCGCGCCCGCGCCTGCACCTGCGCCCGCGCCTGCACCTGCGCCTGCACCCGCGCCCGAACCTGCACCCGCGCCCGCACCCGCACCTGCGCCTGCGCTCGGATCACCACCCGGACTCTTCCCAGGCGCTCCCCCGCACCCCACCGAAACGCCCAGCGCAGCGACCAGAACCATCAGGGGACGATGCATATCCCCAGTATGCAACAACCGCGGGTTCTCCGTCAGTCGTTCAGGTCGCTGCCCAGAGCAAGACCTCTCCATCCGTCGGCCCCGCTTCTGCTTCGCGTTGTTCCACGAGCCACTCCTGCACTCGGTCGGGGGACTTGTCGTCGGCGACGGCGAAGCCTGCGCTCGTGAGGAAGGCGCGTGCCCATGACGCCTTTTCCGGAACGACGATGACGATTTGCGGAAGGCGTAGGCCGCGGGCTTCGTCGCGGAGCTCGGCGACGAGCTTCCTGGCGACGCCGAGGCGACGGAACGAGGGCTCGACGAGGAGCGTGTCGAGGTGCGCGATGCCCGGGGATTCGTCGCGCCAGGCGAGCCAGCCCGCGACCTCGTCGTCGGCTTCGGCGACCTTCACGTTGTGATCGCGCGTCATGCTGACGATCTCGGCCAGCTCGCGCACCGGCACGGAGATTTTGTGGCGCTGAAAGTCTTCCTTCGCCGACGCCTCGATGCGGACGACGTCTGCGAGCTGTCCCTCGCTCATGCGAGTGATACGGATGCGGTTGGGCGGCGGCCGGACGGGCTTGTCGGACATGCGCGTAGGATAGACCCGCCTGGAGGTGTTCGAGTGGCGAAGATCGCGTTCATCGGTACGGGGCTCATCGGCGCGGGGTTGGCGGAGGGCGCGGCGCGGCGCGGCGATGTCGTGACGGCGTGGAATCGAACTGCCAACAAGGCGGCGGCGCTTTCGTCGGTCGGCGTGACAGTGGCGGCGACCCTCGAAGACGCCGTGCGTGACGTCGAACGCGTGCACCTCGCGCTCACCGACGACCATGCCGTCGAGGCGGTGCTCCCGGCGATCCTCGCAGCTGCGAAGCCCGAGGTGGTGCTGCTCGATCACACGACGGCCTCGCCGACCGGCACCAGTGAGCGCGCCGCGAAATTGGCGAGCGAGGGCCGGTCATTTCTCCATTGCCCTGTTTTCATGTCGCCGCAGGCCTGTCGCGAGGCCAAGGGAATCATCCTCTGCGCCGGCCCGCCCGAGCTGCACGCGCGCGTCGACGCTGCGCTTCGTGCGATGACCGGCGAGGTCGTCTACCTCGGCGCACGCACCGATCTGGCGGCCGCTTACAAGCTCTTCGGCAACGCGATGCTCCTCACGATCGCCGCCGGTCTCTCGGACGTCTTCTCGCTCGCGAAGAACCTCGACCTGCCGGCGAGCAGTGCGATCGAGCTCTTCTCCAAGTTCAACCCCGCGAGCACCATCGGTCTCCGCGGCGCGCGAATGGCGAAGGGCGACTACGCCGCCAGCTTCGAGCTGACGATGGCCCGCAAGGACGTGCGTCTGATGCTCGAGGAGGCAGAGGGAGGCGCTCCGTTGGTGGTGCTCCCGGCCCTCGCGGCGCGCATGGATCACCTCATCGGCGAGGGCTACGGCGCGTTCGACGTCGGCGTGCTCTCGATCGACGCCGTCCCACACGGCGTCTCGCGCGACAGCTGAAAGGCCAAGCGAACGCGATGTCGACGCGACGTGCGTTCCTCGAGGGCGCCCTCGCCGTCTCGGCCCTCGCCGTGACGTCGTCGCCGAAGAACGCCGCGAGCAAGCCGAAGAAGGGCGAGCCCAAAGAAGACGACGCGCATCCCGTCGATCCGCCGCCGTCGCTCACCTTCCAGACGATGACGTTTCCGAAGACGTCGATGTTGGGAAAGACGTCGGTGGTGATCGCCGCCATCCCCAAAGATCTGCCGAAAGACGCTCGCCTTCCGCTCGTCATCCTTCTTCCCGGAGGCGTGCACACGAAGCAGAAGCCCGAGCACGGATGTTGGGCCTGGTGGAGCGACTTCGGCCTCGGCGGCGTCGAGACCGCGCTGCGTCGTGGTCAGCTGTCGAAGGACGATTTCAAGAGCCTGATCGACGACGCACGCCTCGCCGCGTTCAACCAATCGCTCGCAACCACGCCCTATCGCGGCGCGGTGATCCTGACACCGTGGGTCATCAACCGGCAGACCAACCCGGTGCCTCATGGCGTGACGATTCCGCCATTTTTGCGCGATCTCATCACTCGCGCGCGCGCCGAGCTTCCCGTCATTCCCACGCGCGCCGCGACGGGCCTCGGAGGCGTCTCCGTCGGCGGACTCTGGGCGATGTACGCCGGCGCGCAGGTCTCCGACTTGGTCTCGACGATCGTCGCCGCCCAGCCCTTCACTGAAGATCTCGATCGTCTCTTACGCAAGACCTTCGCCGCTCGGAAGGAGGTGCAACGTCTTCGCATCATCACCGCGACGGGTGATCGTTTGCGCCCAATGAATGCGCAGCTCGCGAAGCTGCTGCAGAAGGACGGAGTGCCGCTCGAGATCGAGGAATATCCCGGATATCACAATGGGAATTTCCCCGCGGGGCCAGGCGGGATCGACATGATGATGACGTTCGATCGAGCGTTGGAGAGAGCCGCGCCCGCGCCTGCACTC
>JANYDK010000001.1 GCA_025363655.1 Deltaproteobacteria bacterium
CTCGGCGGTGTCGAGCTCGTCCTCGCGCGCCTTGCCTGCTCGCGAGCTGCAGTGATGACACGAGAGATCGCAGCGCAGCGTGAGCTCCCACACCGCATGCGTCGGGCGCGTCCGCCGATCGATCGAGCGTGCTTCACCCGCGAGCGGCGGCGGTGCGGGCGGGGCCTTCGCGATGGGGAGACGACGACGCGCGATGGGCGCATCGGGCACGGTGGCGTCGGTCGAACGGACCTCTCGGTGCATCACCTGTCGGTCTACGCGTCCCGGCACATCGTTACTCCCCGAACATGCGATAGGTCTATCCCACCCGGCAAATCTTCGGTTGGATGAGTCCGTGCACCTCCTCTTCGACCTAGACGGCACCCTCACCGATCCGCGCGCCGGCATCACGCGAGGCCGGATTTTTCGGTGGATTCGCCGGCGTCGCTGGTCGAGTTGATCGCGAAGATGTGAAACCTTCGTATTCTTCCGCGCATGGCTGCGAGCAAGACCAAGAAGCCGAGCAAGCCGAAGGCGAAGGCCGAGCCCGTCGTCTCTACGCATCCCATCCGCGCAATCTCGCCCGCCGATCAGCGCCTCGAAGGGCGCTTGCGGAAGATCTGCATGGCGCTCCCCGAGGCCAACGAACGCATCTCGCACGGCGAGCCGACGTGGTTTGCCGGCAAGGGGAAGGTCTTCGCGATGCTCGACAATCACCATCACGGCGCCGCGCACCTCGCGGTGTGGCTGCCGTTGCCGTCGGGTGCGCAGGAGACCCTCATCGACACCGACGCGGCGCGCTTCTTCAAGCCGCCGTACGTCGGCGCCTACGGGTGGGTGGGCATGGTGCTCGACACCAAGCCCGATTGGGCGATGGTGGCGACGATGGTGCGCGAGGCCTATCTGCACGTGGCGACGCGCAAGCTGACGACGCTGCTGCCATGAGTCACGCCAAAATTGGAGTAGACTGCCCTCTCCCGTCGACCCACGAGGTTCCCATGTTGGCTCGCATCGTCTCCATGCTCGTGGCGGCTTCGCTCTTCAGCCTCAGCATCGCGGCCGTCGCGAGCTCGACCGCGTCGAACGAGACCTCGGCGAAGGCTCACGTCACCGCGAAGCCGCAGCCGAAACCGGCGCCTCCGCCGCCGAAGCCAATTCCCAACCCGCCGGTTCCGACGCCGTATCCGAACTGAGATCGCTTCGGCCGTCAGCCCTTCGGCAAACGCGATGCGCGCGGACGTCGGCTGCGTGGCGCGACGGAATCGGGCGACTTCTGTCGCGATCCAGCGCTCGCCGCGACGGCAGCGAGTGATCCGAGCGCCGCCAAATCGTCGAGCGCGGCGACGCAGGCGCGCAGGTATCCAGGAGCGAGCTCGTCGAGACGCGCGAGGAGTCGACCGGCCAGCGCGGCGCGATTGTACGGCCCGCTCGCTTCGCTGCCGACAGCATGCGCACGCGCGCTCACCACCGCGGTGCGGGCTTCGAGGAGCGAGGCTTCGAGCTGCGCCGCCGACTCGAGCCAACGTCCACTCGTGGCAGCGCGCTCAGAGGGGGCGGGAAGCGTCGCGAGAACGGCGAGCACCTCGGCGGTCGGGAGGTCGTGGACATCGAGCGCGGCCCGGAGCTCGTCGTCGGAGTCACCGCTCACGTCTACGGAGAGCGCGGCGATGCGCGCGCGCGCCTCGTCCATTTCACGTTCGAGCGCCGCGCACCTCTCGAATGCGCGAGAAACCATGCGTGGATCGACGCCGGAGCCGACGGGACGTTGCGTGAGCCTCGCCTGCAACGACGTCAGATAGACGAAGGCCGGCTCGTCCCAACGAGCAGCGCCGGCGTCACGGAGCGCGAGGATGCGCGCGGCGAGATTCTCGAGATTCCCGAGGTCGCCGAGCTCATCACGCACGCGCGCCGGCCCTGGCGAATGGGGGCGGTCATCGGGAACCTCGGCGAGTTGCGCGCTCATTTCAACGACGCCGCGGGACGGTGGCGATCTCGACGCGGCGGTTCTTCGCGCGCGTCTCTTCGTTGGCGTTGGGAACGATGGGGTGGGTCTCGCCGAAGCCGGCGGCGAAGATGCGATCGCGCGGCACACCCGCCTCGATGAGCGCGCGGACGACGGTGACCGCGCGCGAGGCGCTGAGGTCCCAATTGTCTTTGCGCGCGGCCGAGGGAAGGAGTGGGAGGTCGTCGGTGAAACCGCTGACCATGATCATCTCGTCGTGCGTCGCGAGATAGTCGGAGAGCGGCGGCGCCAGCTCTTTCAAGAGCGCGGCCCCCTGCCCTTGGAGATCGGCCGACGCGAGTTGGAAGAGCACCGCGCCGCCGATGCCGAGGCGGCCGTCGACGAAGGTGATGCGCCCGTCCATCTTCCCGCCGAGCGACGCGGCGAGCGCTTTTTCAAGGGTATCGGCGCGCTCGGTCTCGACCGCGATCTTCGCCGTTTGTACTTCGAGCGCCTTCGTCAAATCGACCTGGAAGGCGATCGCCCAGACGAAGAAGAGGACGAAGAGTCCGAAGAGACACGACATCAAGTCACCGAACGCGGGCCAGATGGGCGCCTCGAGCGACGGCTCTTCGCCTTCGTGCTCGGCCGACTCGCCCCCGAAGTCGCTCATCGTCAGGAGCCCTTGTTCGCGAGCTGGCGGAGCTCGAGGAAGAGCTGACGTTGGAACTGCATCGAGTGATCGAAGACCTCGCGGGTCTGATCGAGATACGCGCCGAGTAGGTCGTGCGCGTCGCCCTTGGCGGCTTGCTCGGCGGCGATGCGAAGGGCCGTGAGACCAGAGAGCCAGCGATCGCTCGCCTCGCGATAGCGATCGACCGCGCCGCCGAACAGTTGGGCGACCGCGCTGAGCTCGTCTCCGCCACCGCGAAGGACCTCGGCGGCCTCGCGCACCGAAGCGAGGTTGGTCGCGACTTGCTCCTCGAGAGCATCGGCATGGGCACCGAGGCGTTGCGTCCACAGCTCGGTCGAGCTCGCGTACGTGACGGCGAGCTTGTCTTCGAGGCCGGCGACCCGCGCTTCACTCGCGCTCGCGTGCGTGGCCACGGTCTCCACGAGGGCGCCGAGTGCTTCGGCGAGCTTGGCCAGTCGCTCGTCGTGCTCGGCGTCCCGCTCGGCACGGCGCGAGAGTGCACCGGTGGCGACGTCGATGACGCGCGCTGCGGCTTCGGGCGCCGCCTTCGAGGACTGCACGACGCCCTCGAGCGACGAGGCCACCGACTCCGCCAGAGCCCGCAAGTGCGCTTCGAGCTCGCTCGAGAGCTTTGCCGCACGGGTCTCGGACTCTTCGCGCGCGACGCCTTGCAAACCTTGCAGGCGCGTCACGTAGCCGTCGAGGTCGCGGCCGATCGACGTCGCGCGTTCTCCGAGGGCGACCTCGCTCACGGCGAAGCGTTCGCCGATGAGGGCCATCGACCGTTCGATCGCGCGACGTTGCGCATCGCCTTCGCGCGCGAGGCTTTCGACGATGCGCGCGGCGTCGGCGCCGACGGAGGCGCGGAGCTGCGCGAGCTCGTCACGATGCGCTTCGAGCATGGATTTACGGGTCGATTCGACGCGGGCCTCTTCACGCGCGGCCCAACGCTCGACGTGCGCGTCGATGGCTTCACCGGCACGGACCACGGCGGCATCGAGGCGCGGCGCGAGGGCTCGCTCCAAGGTCGCGGCGGTCACTTCGGCGGTTTCCCGTGCGGTCTTCGACAAGTCGTCGCGCACCGAGGCGGCTGCGTCGCGCATCGCCTGCGCCGCGCCCGGGAGCTCTTTCGCGTTCGCCGAAAGCGCCGCCGTAGCTGCGTCGATGCGGGGGATCATCGCGCGCTCGATCGCCGAAGCCGTCGCCTCCGAGGTCTCGCGCGCGGTCTTCGACAAGTCTTCGCGCACCGACGTCGCGGCGTCGCGCATCGCCTGGGCCGCACCCGGCAGCTCACGACCGTGCGCCGCGAGCGCTTCGAGCGCGGCGAGCGTGCGACCGACCACCGTCAGGGGCGCGAGCGGACCGGCGGCATAAGACGCGAACGCGCGGGCCAAGCGTGCGTCGGCGCGGCGGACGAAGAGGAAGGCGATGCCGAGCGTCGCCGACGCGGAAACACCGGCCGCAGAAGCTCCAAATGCACGCGAGAGCCCCTGCATCGGCGCCGCCAACCCGACGCGGAGAGCCGCCACGTCGGTGCTCGCCGTCAGCGCCTCGCGTGCCCCGCGAAGCGTCTCGAAGAGGCCGAGGAAGGTCCCGAGGAGGCCGATCATCACGAGGAGACCAAGGAGGTGCGACGAGAAGAGCGTCGGAGCTGCGGGCATCGGCACGCCGGCGATGCGCGCACGGAGCGCCGCACGAACCTCGGGGCTGGCGGCGGCGACGACCGACTCGCTCGCCTCGGACGGGAGCGCCTTCACCTCGGACTGCAATCGCGCCGTCCGCTGCGCGCGCAGGACGAGCTCGACGATGCCGAGGGCGAAGAGCGCTCCGATGAGGGAGACGAGCGCGAACGCGACTCGATCGACGCCGCGATAGATCAGCGCTGCGCGGGTCACGAGGGAGAGCCCCAAGGCTCCGGCTATCCAGACTGCGAGTTTGGTCATCCGTAGCGCCGCGCGGGGGATCTTCAATCGTACGGCGACGGGCTCGGGTCAATCCTCGGGGAGCGCCGCCGGGCCTTTTCGAGCCTCTTTTTGTGCCACTTCCTCGTGCGAGCTGTGCGCTACGACGTGGACGAGTTGTGGATAACCGGTGGGTTGCAGGCGAGGAGGAGCGCGCGCGCCGGCTCGGTGCGATGGCGCACGAGCGCACGCAGGAGTGCCTCGGCGAGATCGAGGTGACGCGGCACGAGCCCATCGAGGACCAGCCACGGAGCGACGTCGGACTCGGTGCAGGGGTGGGGCAGCGCCTCGACCGCGATCGTCAGCGCCTCGGCGAACGCTGCGGAGAGCGCGCGGGTCGGGACGTCGAAGAGCGTCGCCCGCCGCGTCCCGAGCATGCGTTCGAGCGCGTCGTGGAGCGCGAAGAGGCGCTGCGCCCGCGGCGAGCTGGCGGTGAGCGCGCCTCCAGCAAGGCCGATCGCATCGTCGATTTCCCCGTGCGCACGCGTCACTTGCTGCACGAGAAATGAGTTGAAGGGAGACCACAACGTCCGTGCCGCGCGCTCGATGCCGCTCGGTGAGGCGACGAGCGCGTCTCCGTCGTAGCCATCGCGCAGCGTGCCTCGAAGCGTTCCGAGCACCGAGCCGGCCGTCAGCGCTTTTGCGCGGGGCAGCTCCCGAAACGACAGCTCATCGACCTGCCTGTCGAGCGCATCGAGGACGGTGAGCGCGCGCTCCATGGCGTGCAGCGCAGTCGGCGCGAGCGGATGATCTTCGAAGGGCGCCTGGCCAGCATCGAGCACGCGTTCGACGGCCACCGCCGAGCGCAGATCGACCAGGTCGGCGACGAAGGTCATCGCATCACCGGTGGGCGAGGTGGACAGCGAGGCCGTGATTCCGCCTTGAATGCTCGCGGTGACATCGGCAATCGAACCACGCGCGCGATGTCGCCGAGGGCGGACGGGGGGCACGCTGCGACGCATCGATCGCTGCGTATCGAGTCGCGGCCGCGTCGGCAAGCGAGCGCTTCGGCAACCGAGCGGAGCGAGATTGACCGAAGCGGCCAAAGTTGCGAAGCAAGCTTTGGCGAAACGAGAAGCGCTCAGCGTTTGAGCAGCAAGACGACGATCACCGTGAGGAGCACGATGATGACGCCGGCGACCGCGAGCAGTCGCGGATCGGTCTTGACGACCATGATCGTCTGCGGCGCGGACGTCGGCGGCGATGGATCGACGGCGACGGGAGCGACGGGGCCGACGGCCGCCGCCTTCGCGAGCGCACGCTCTTTCGCGCGCTCTTCCTCGAGGAGACGTCGACCGTCACCCGACTCGAGGGTCGCGACCAAGGCCACACGTCCATCGGGCGTGCCCGCTTGCTGGGGACGACGTGTCTCCGCGAGCGTGGCCCCGAGCGGTTTGACTGCGCCGCCCTCGCTGGTCCCCGTCGCGACGGTCGTCGGTGATGCATTCGTCGCCGCCGCCAACGGCGCCTGCCGCGCAGCGCCGGGAATTCCTTCGAACAGCGCGAGCAGCCTCTGCACCTCTTGTACGGGCGCGATCGGCGTCTCCGCCATCGTCTCGGGCGCGGTCATCGGCGGGACTCCGGGCTCGGTCGCGGCTTGCGTCGGCGGCGTCGGCGAGAAGAGGCGCGGCGCAATTTCACGCGCCGTCTCGGTGCGCTTGCGGATCACTCGTTCGCGATCGGCGACCTCGGTGCCGATCTCGTGATGCGCCAGCGATGCGGCGTCGTCGAGGAGCGGCTCGAGCGCGGCGAACGCTTCACTCACTCCGGCGAAACGGCGCGAGAGATCGCGGCTGACGCAGCGATCGAACCACGCATCGAAGCCGAGTGGCAACGCGCCCGCTTCTCCGATCTCGGTCGCGCGCGTGCTCGCTTGGGAGATCGGTGCGTCCTCGATCTCCGCCAAGACCGCGGCGTAGTCGATCGTGGTGGCCGCCGCGCTCTTCCAGAACGGATGCGCGGTGAGTGCTTGGAACGTCAGCAGCCCGAGGGACCAGAGATCGCTCCGCGCAGTCGCCTCCTGACCGGCGAGGATCTCCGGCGCGACGAAGCTCGGCGGTCTCTCTCCGTTGCGAAGGGCGAGCTTCGCCGGCACGGTCACGCGCGCGACGCCGAAGTCGAGGACGCGCGCCGAGAGCTCGCCGGTGTCCAATCGCGAGAGCCAGATGTCCGACGGCTTGAGCTCGTGGTGAAAAACGCCGAGGCCATGCGCCGCAGCGACAGCCTGGAAAACGCCGCGTAGAACGCCGTTCGCGACCGCCGATGGGAGCTTGCCGGCGCGGAGCAGACGCCTCTCCAGGCTCTCGCCGGTGAGCAGCTCCATCGCCACCCACGGCGTGCGCAGCGTCGCGTCGATGCCGCAGGCGAGCACGTGAACGATGTGATCTTCCTCGGCCTCGTCGCCGATGCGCACCTCACGCTCGAAGCGTCGGAGGTCGCTCACCAAATCGTGCCGCAGCACCTTGAGCGCGCACTGCACTCCGCCAGCTTCGGCGACGAACACGCGAGCCATGCCTCGCGTGGAGACGACGCGAATGATCTCGTAGGCCTCGCCGACGATCGTGCCGACTGCCGGCTGCGGTCCCTCCATCGAGGAACGAGCTTACACAGGCGGGAGGTTCAAGGGTGGGCTTCGGGCGAAGGCGCCGGGGACGACCCCACCATGCACGACGTCGGCGACGGACGATCCTTCGGAAACGCCACCGCCAGCGCCCTGGCGAAGCGAGCCGCACGTTCCTTGGCGCCGAGATCGTTGGGGTGAATTTTATCCGGAAGATACCAATCGTCCTGCACTTCGCTCGCCCAGTCGTAGATGCGCATGTTGGGGTGGCGCTCGCAGGCGAGGGTGATCGCGCGGTTCCAGCTCGAGAGGTAGCCGTTGTCGTAGGGGCCCTTGTCGAGGAGCGTCTTGCCGGTCGCCCAGAGCACCGGCGAGCCAGCCGCGAGCTTCATCATCCAGTCGATGCGCTGGCCGAGGCCGTCGGCGTTGCCGTGGATGTTGGCCGCGTCGTTCATGCCGAAGGCGAACACCCAGCAGCCCTTGTAGCCGTACGACATCTTCGTCGAGACGACCTCGTAGGCACTCGGGTGATCTTTCATCTTCTCGACGATCGAGCGTCCGCCCGAGATTTCGGGGACGAACGTGACGACGCCGACCGATCGATAGCGGGCGTCGAGGCGATCGTCGGCGTCGGGGAGATACTTCGCCGACATGAGCCCGATCGACGTCGAGTCGCCGACGTGGACCAGCTGCGTACACGAGGTGAAGAGGCTGGCAGGAGGTGCGGCGGGATTGGCGCTCGGGAGGCCGCTCGGTGCGACACTGGCGCTCGGCGTTGCGTTCGTCATCGCATAGGGAGCGACGCTGGGGCTCGACTCGGGCTCGTTCGGCGGATCGGTCTCGAGCTCGGCCATGAGCACATCGACGTCTCTCCCTGAAGGCGATTTGTGCGGGAGGAGCGACCAGGTGGCGAGGGCGAAGGTGGCGATGGGCACGATCAGGATCGCGCTCGCCCAGCGGAAAAGGGTGGTGCGACCGGTGCCTTTGGAGAACGTGGCGAAGACGCCGTCGCGTCGTATCGGATCTTCGACCAGCGTCCACGAGAGCGCCGCGAGCGCGATGATGAGGCCGAGCTGCAGCGCGCCACGGGCGACCGGTCGCCCTTCGAACATCGACGCTGGCATGAAGGCGATGACCGGCAGGTGCCAGAGATAAACGCCGTACGTTCGTGCGCCAAACCACTGCAAAGGCGCGAATCCGAAGGCTTTGCCGATGAACGTCGAGGGGTGGCCGGCGGCGATGATCAGCGCCGCGCTGGCGACCGACACCAGTGACTCGCCGCCGCGATAGAGGAAGGGCGAGTACTCGTCGGTGCGAAGGACGACGGCGACGACGAGCGCTGCCGAGATCACGCCGACGATTTCGAGCACGATGCGACGAAAGCGCCCGCCTTTGCCGATCTCGCCGAGCGGCATCAGCATCGCGGTGAGACAGCCGACGAGGATCGGCGCGATGCGACCGTCGGTGCCCTCGTAGGCGCGCGTGTTGTCGATGCCGCCCGGCACGAAGAGCCGCGCCATCGTCAGCGCCGAGGCGATCGCGAGGAGCCCGGTGAACACCATCATCCCGATCGGCGCGCCGCTCTTGACGGCGGTCTTCGACGTTCCCCACCGCCGATGGAGCGCGAGCATGCCGAAGACGAGCAGCGGCCAGAACGCGTAGAACTGCTCTTCGATCGCGAGCGACCAAAGGTGATCGAGCGGCGCCGGGCCGGTGAAGCGGTTGAAATAGGTGTCGCCGCGGGCGATGGTCGCCCAGTTGGCGATGTAGATGGCGGCCGAGAACGCTTGTTTGCCGTACGTCGCGAGCTTGGCCGGTCGGACGATCGCGGTGGCCGCGAGGACCACCACCAAGAGGAGCACCAGCGCCGGAAAGAGCCGACGCGCCCGCCGCAACCAGAAGCCCTTGAGATCGACGTTCCCGCTCTTGCGAAAGCCGCCGAGGAGGATCGAGGTGATGAGATAGCCGCTGAGCGTGAAGAACACGCTCACGCTGAGCAGGCCACCGTCGATGTAGCCGAGGTGATAGGCGGTGATGGCCGCGACGGCGACGCCGCGAATGCCGTCGAGGCCGGGCGCGTAGTCCTTGCTCTTGGTCGGCTGGGCGGGTTTTTCGCGTGTTTCTGCACGAATTTCCGCGTACGGAGCTGGGTCGAGCGGGGGGCTCACGGAGGTCCGAGTCATTCCCACCATCGGCCCGGCGAGAGTAGCTGGCCGGCCGACGAGAGCGAACTTATGTGCTCCCGCTGTCATGACGGTCCAGACGAGACGGGACCAAGCTGCGGCAGGCCATGAGATCGCCCGACCCGGCGCGACTTACGAGGCGGCGTTGCTAGGATGGGCTTCCCCCATGTCCCTTGCTCGTCGGCTTTTGCTGCTCGTTCCTTCGGCGCTCCTCGTCGCCGCGTGCCACGCCACGCCGGTGGGCGACGGGCAAGGTCTCGACGGTGGAGACACGAGCGTCGGCGACTCCGGGCTCGACGCGACCGACGAGACCCGCGGCGACACAGGACGTGACACGCACGCCGACGACGATGCCGACGTCGGCGAGACGTCGTCTTCAGAGACGAGCGTCGACGCCGACGCATCGACCGATGCCGACGCGACCGAGACGGCGCCGACCGGCTGCGACAAGCACTATGGCTCGCCGATGGTGCGCATCGACAGCTCGTGGGGCTCGTATTGCATCGACAAGCGCGAGGCGACGATCTCCGAGTTCAACGAGTACCTCGTCGCGCCCGGTGCTCCCTTCGATGCCCCAGCCGTCTACTGCGCCGGGCAGAAGGCGACTCGACCGACCAAGAACATCGACCCACTCGCGGGCGACTTCCCCGCCAACGCGATGACCTGGTGCTACGCCCACGCCTTCTGCAAATGGGCAGGAAAACGACTCTGCGGCGCGATCGGTGGCGGCAGTGCGCCGGTCGACTCGGCCGACCTCCACGGCGAGTGGACCTACGCCTGCGCCAACGGAACGATGAACCTCGCCTACGCCTACGGCGCGACCTACGACCCCACCGTCTGCAACAGCGACGACCATCCGGCCTCGGGGGGAAGCGGGTACGTCATGAAGCCACTGACGAAGCCTGGGTGTCACGGCACCGTCGCGCCCTTCTCGTCGATCTACGACATGACCGGCAACATCGGTGAGTACGACAACACCGTGTCCGACTTCGGCGACGCGGGGGGGTTCGTGATTCGTGGGCGAGGCGGGTATCCGGCGGCGGGGGTCGACACGCGCTGTGACAGTGCGTCGGGGTTCGGGATCGAAGGGTATGGGAGTGGCGCCGGCATTCGTTGTTGTGCGGATCCCTGAGGCGCATCACCGCACGGGTCGCGGGCACGCGTTCCAAAGACAGTGCGTGTCACTTGGGGCGATAGCCGAGTCGGTTGCCGAGCAACCTCGGTCGCTTGCCGGGTAGTCTCGGGTCGGGTGCCGGGTAATCGCGGTCGATTGCCGGGTAACCTCGGGTCGGTTGCCGGGTAGTCTCGGGTCGGGTGCCGGGTAGTCTCGGTCGATTGCCGGGTAACCTCGGGTCGGGTGCCGGGAGATTCGTCGACCTTCCGGACGCCTGAACGACCGAGGTCGGCCTTCACTTCGGTGCGCACTGCGCCAGCGCCGCCTTCGCGCACGCGTCCATGCCCGCTTTGTCGCCCCAAGTCTCCTCCATGCACGTCCAATACGCTTCGCGCGCCTTGGGTGCACAGCGGGGCGCCTCGAGCCGCTCGCACAGCTCCCAGCGCTGAATGGCCACGCGTGCTCCGCTCTCTTTGCTCTTGTCGGGCGAGCTGGAAAACCAATCGTCGAGCTGCTTGAAGGTCTGAAATTCCTGTACCGGAAGCGGACCCGGCCTCACCGGAAGAGCACTGCTGCCATACTGCGTGACCTCGAGCGCGTAGCAATCACGCGCACCTGGGTTGTAGAGGTGACGACCTTGGAGCTCGACGTTCACCGGCGTCGTGGTGGTGGGTGCGCTCGCCTCATCGGGTGACCAGCCGAGCACGTGTGACCCCATGGGGATACGCAGCGTCTCGACCGCGCCACCCTTGCGCGCGGGAATGGTGAGGCGACGTTCGCCATCGACCCAGATCGTGATCGGCTGCCCTGTTCCATTGTCGATGCGCACCTCCGGGTGGGAGAAACCGAAGGCGAGCAGGGTCGTCACGGGTACCGCGAAGAGTGCGGCAGGCGCCATGGTCCACGCGAGACGATTGGCACGTACGCGCGCAACGGGCTCGGCATCTTGCGCATTTGCGAGCTCGGCAGCCCAGGCACGGTTCGTACAGAAGAGGATCGCCCGCGCGCCTTCCAAAGCGACCACGCGCGCTCCATCCACCGACGCCGTCGCCGGCGCGCTCGGACGGGCGGGAGGGACGAGCCGCTCGATGGCCACGCCGACTCCCAGCGCGAGGAGCACTCCCGCAGCGAGTGACACCGGCAACGGGAGCGCCGTGACGAGTCCGATCGCGCCGACGAGCGCGCCCGCGACCAGCGCACCGAGCTGACGGACGCGGAGCGGAGTGCCCGTCGCCATCGTTGCCGCGTGACCGTGACAGGGAGCGCAATAGGGAATCTCCAGTGAGACGCTGCCCTTCTTCGAGCGAAGCGATTTCGTCGCCGGCGCGCCGCAGGAGGCGCAGGTGGTGAGCGGACGATACGCGCTCGCGTCGACCGACACGTCCCAACCCGCATCCGCCAGCCGGCCCGGCGCAGCCGTCGTCGACGACGCAAAGACCTCGGGCTGCGGACCGTAGGTGATGGCCACGCCCGTCGTCGCGACCTCGGCCGTCCCCGCGTGCGTCGCTGGAGGTGACGACTCGTCGCGATCTTTGTTCCACGCGTCCCAATCGATCGCTGTGCCGGATTCGACGACCGGACGAAGACGCGCCCAGATGGCCTCGTGCGCCTCAGCGAGGCGCGTGCGCTCGGTAGCCGTGGCGACTGCTTGGTCGATGCGGACCAACGTCAGCGCCGCGCAGAGATAGGCAGCGTCGTTCATCCGCGGTTCGAGCGCGATGTCGATCCACTCGGTCTCCGGATCGTGGTGCGTGCGGTACGTGGAAGTGTCGAGGTGACCCCCGCGCGCGACGAGCCCAGCGTGAATGCGGCTGCGGAGCTCGGGATCGCCGTGGACGAGGAGCGCCGGATCGACCGGCACTCCGCCGGTGAGTCCGACGTAGGCACGGCGCTGGGCGCGCGCGGTGGGAGAGAGGCGACCGATGAGGAAGGCTGCGAGGAGGACGAGCGTGGAGCCGCCGGTGAGGAGAGCGCCGAGGAGGGGCTGGTGCCAGGCGAACAGTGAAAGGAGGCCGACTGCGAGGAGGCTGAAGGGCCAGATACGGCCGTAGGCAGCGAAGAGAGAACGGCCATCGAAGGGGATGGGGACGACGTGTTGGCGATGCGTGGTGGGGTCGGTGAAGACGAGGAAGGTGCCTTCAGGGAAGAGCGGGGTGAGGTTCACCCAACGCATACGCGTGGCGATGAAGGTGGATTGGTGTTGGGCGATGCGGCCCGTGAGGCGGGAGTGGAAGAGGATGATGTTGGCGAGCACAACGGACTCCGCTCACGCAATCTTCATTTGAGCAATCGGCTGACCTTCGACGCCTAGCACGACAGCGGCACCGTCGCGGTGCGCTAGCTTCTTGGCGGGAAAAAAGACAGGCATGAGCGCCGGCGTCCGCGACGAGGCAATCTGCTTCTCACGAACAACACCCAACGGGCCATCGTGGATCAGAAATACACGTGCAGACGTCTCATCGACTTCGTAAACCAAGTGCAGCCCGCCTTGCGACTTCGGTAGACGCAGAGTCTCCATCACAAACCTCATCGGGAAAGGCTTGTTTCTGAGATCGGCGCACACCTTTTCAATCAGGGAGACGACTGGCACCGGTGACTCCGCGGCGTTAGCGCCACGCACCGTCGCATCAAATACAGTCTCGCGAAAGACATCGTACTCCGTCGGCAAATCCTCCTCGCGCACGAGCACGCTCACGCTACGTATGCTTTGATGCTGCGAGAAGACGCGGACTATGGGGTAGCCTTTGGTCGCATTGACGAACCGAACGACGAGCTTGGCGAAGGGCGCATCCACGCCACTGCCGAATACGCCGATGTACATTGCGTGACTCAGGTGAACGATGCGCCGCGCCGCCTCCGAGCCCTCGAACCCCGTACTCCCGACAATTTGAAGGTGTTTGAATTTCATTGGTGCACCAGTGATGGTCCAGCACTCTCGGCATGAACTACTTTGGCGTCGGAAGGACGTTTCCCTCAGGCCCAAGACCGCCGTTCCCGGCCGCAAACTTGTTGACGAGTTCTTGTTCGACGCTCAAGATCTTACCACGCGCGTCGGTTCCACCCTTGACCTTCTCGACAATCTTCGAACTGTAACTGTTCCCGTCTTCCAAAGAGTTGAGGGCGCGCACTTGCTTTTCAGCGCGCATTGATTTGCCGTCGAGGCGAATCGTGCTCTTTCCGCCAGGTGTCTCGCTAACACCAACGCCATACTTGTGCGTGGTCTTGGCACCAGTCGCGTTGTCTGTCGCATTGACTTCGTAGGCATGTTGCGGCCGACTGTCGGCTTTCGCGTTGCCACAGTTGTGCACAAGCAGCCAGGCCCAACCGACAAAATACTCGTGCTCACCCTCCACCTCCAGGTTGAACACCCACCGCTTCCCGCTCGCCCTCTCCATCGACTCGACGCGGGCAGTTCTTGACGCGGTAGCAACGACCTCTCCAACCTCGAGCTGACCGGCCTCCTTCCATCCGTCGGCGGCGACAGAATAGAACGGATGGTTCAGCGTTGTCGCCACCACCTCGTCGGATCCGGCGAACCGCAGGTTCACCACCGAGTGGCTGACGTGCGCGAACGTGCCGAGCACCACTCGGCCTTCGCCCGGTTGCACCACCGCAGGCCCAAGCTCGGCGACCACGACTTGCCCCTCGAGTCCGAGCTCCGGAATGCCTTCGAGCAAGGCGCCGACGTAGAGCGCGCGCAGGCTCACCCACGACCTCGGCCGCAGGAGCTCCAGCCGGAGGAGGTCACCGTCGCCCTCGGGATTGGCCGAATACAACACCAGCCGCTCCCACGTCGCGGGGTCGACGTCAGTTTCGTCCTCGACCTCGACCGGCGTGAGAACCCGCTGACCAGTGCGCAACGACTCGATGGGCACGAGCCCGCCCGCGGTCGCCACGAGCGTTCCCGCGGCAAAGCACTCGACGCAAGGGATCTCCTTCACCGGCGCCTTCTTGGCCTTCGCCGCCGGCGCCGCCTTCGGTGCCTCCGGCTTCGGCGGCGCCGCCTTGACCGTCGGCTTCGGTTGCTCAGCCGCAGCCTTCGGCGGCGCGGCCGTCTTCGGTCCCGACTTCGAGTCCTTCCAGGCTTGCGCCTTTCCGCCCAAGAAGCCGCCAAGTGTCACGCCGAGATCCACCCCGGCAGATGCCGCATCGATCCCATTGGCCACCGCGGCATCGGCGTACTTCAGCGCCGCGTCTTTCTCCCCGTGGGTCCACGCGTCGACGGCGAGCGCTGCGTTCTTTGCGGCCTTGTCGGTCGAAACGAGCGCCCCGACCGCCCCTTCGTACGTGCCCTTCACGGCGTTCACGCCGGGGACCATGTTGAGTAGACTGTCGACGGCACCCTTCGTGTCCCCGGAAACGAGCGCGGCGACGCCGTTGTATGCGTTCTTCGTGAACCCGTAGGTAATTCCTATGGGATTGAGCGACATCGCGCTTTTGATCACCGTAGCGTTGGCGAGCGCCTTCAGCGCCTCGCTATCGAGCCCCACGGGGTCGATGACGATCAACACCGCGCCCTGCACGTACGCATATGCGTTCAAGTCTGCGCCGAGCGCGTGAATCGTCGCTGGATCCGCGCTGATCCACCGCCCCAACATCGGCGAGTAGTAGCGAACGCCGAAGTACTGCAGGCCGACTTCGACGTCCTCTTCTTTGCCGGTGAACCGGTAATCCGCGCGATGGCCCTTCCATCGATCTGGGCGGTAGTCGCTCTCCGTGGCGCCAAACGCCTGGTACGTCGTCCGCTCGACGAGCTCGCTCGTGGCCTTGTCGATCGAGATGCTGGTCGAACCGAGATGATCGAGCAGCTCGAGGGTGACGTGGAGCTTCCCCGTCTCGCCGGGCAAGGTCGGCGCACCGCTCGGCGCGAGCTCGACGCGCCCGACGCGCGCACCTCGTACGTACAATCCAATTTCGACGTGCTCCGGATCGGCCTGATAATCGAGCGCCGCGGAGTCCCAGGTCACGCGGCGCAGCTCGAGGGCCGCGAAGACGTAGAGCGTGTGCCGCTCGTCACCGTCGTCGTCGGTGGCGGTCTTGCGCACCCGCCGATCGTTCGCGTCGTAGGCGTAGCGAAGGTCGGCAGCCGGCGTCGTCGTCGGTACAGGATCGGCGGCTGCTCCGGGTGCAGCGAGATCCCATCGCCGCGCACGCACCAGGTGCCCGACCTCGTCCCAGTCGTAGGCGAAGCGATGCGAACAGATGGCACCGGCTGGCGCGCACGAACCGCCCCGTGCGAGGACCATCGACGTCAGGTTGCCGGCGGCGTCGTAGGTGGCGCCGAGTGAGCCGGCTGGTCCGTTGGCACTCTTCAGCTGATAGGGCCCGGCTCCGGCCGTCCCGTTACCGACGGTCCCCAGCGACCGGTCGTAGAACCCATGCGCGTCGTCATCGGTACGCACCGTGTTGCCGAGCCAATCGAAGGCGAAGCTCTGCCAGAGGACGCGCTTGCCGAACGTCTGTCGCGGGCTCGGCTTCGCCAGTTTCACGTCCGCTGCGCCGGTGCTTTCCGCAGCGTACGGGTCGGTCCACGAATCGGCGCCGTCCTTGTAGGCGTATTCGATGCGCTGGACGCGGTAGAGATCGTCATAGTCGATCTTCTGCGTGACCGGCTTCGCGCCGGCGGGCCACTCGTCGGCCACGCGGAAGTCGCGAATCTCGATCGGGTTGTCAGCGGCGTCGTAAGAGAAGTTGAGCGACTGCAGCAAGAGCTGAAAGGAGGTCGGCTTGCCGACGGTGCCGCTAGGATATCCCGCGCCGGACCACGCGCTCGGTGGGCCTCGATAGGTTTGCACCGTGCGCAGCCGCTTGCGATCGTCGTACGAGAACGAGGTCGTCGTGCCCGCGAGATCGCCGTATCGAATCTCGTCGGTGAGCTTGTCCGCGTCGTGGTACGCGTGCTCGACGAGCGTGCCGTAGCTGCCGTCGACGGCTTTCACGTCGCCGCGACGCGAGTAGTGAGTCTTCATCACGCTGCGCCCGTCACCTCCCATGAGCGATGGCAGCTCGTTGCCCGTCTCTTCCTCGACGATGCGATCGGCCGAGTCGAAGACCGCTTTCTGGCTGTACCAGTGCGTGTAGCTGCCGGGCGAGTCGGGCTGCGCGATGGCGCGTGCGACGGCGCTCTGCCGACCACGGCCGTCGTAGCAGGTGATGGTCTTCTGCGCGCGATCGCTGATCGAGACGAGTCGTCCGAGGAGGAGCGACGACGAGCAACTGGCCAGCGCCGTCTTGCCGACGTCGATGTCGGCCGTGTCGTAGTGGTAGCTCGCCTCGGGAATCGCGGAGTACTTGGCGTGGCTCTTCTGACAAGGACTGTAGTCCTCGAGCACCAAGCGACCTGCGGCGTCATAGACGTAGTTGGTGCCACAGCCCCGCGCGTCGCTCGTGCCGACGAGCTCACCGTTGTCGTCGTAGGCGTATCGCCAGGCCTCGAGCGTCGCCAAGTCGGCGCTCGCTGGCAGGGCCGTGAAGCCCAAGGAGGTGTCGGGCTCGACGTTGAGCACCATCCTCCCGAGCGAGTCGTACCGCATCCAACGCACGACCGGCGGATCGGACTTGCCGACGCGGACGCGAGTAACGGTCTCTACCTCTCCGGTGGGGAGATACGTGCTGCGCGTCTCGCGGGCCTCGAGGGCGGCACCGTCCTGAATCCGCTCGGTCTCGATGGTCGTCCGTCCGTGACCATCCGTCGTCACGCTCGGGGGGGTGCCGTAGTGGGGCCCTGGGGAGAGATCAGCGGCGTCCCACGTATCCGTGGAGAGCGCGTGGTAAACATTGGCGACCGTGATCGTACCGTCGAGGTTGAACGACTGCAGATCGCGACCAAAGGCGTCATAGCGCTTACTGCCGTATCGGGTCGGAGCCGGACTCCCGACCGGGAATGCGCGCGGGTCACCCGACCAGAACCAGGCGCGAAACGCCCGACGCATCGCGCCCTTGGCGTCGTAGTCGGTGAGCCCGCTGACGACCCAATCCCCGCCGCCGCCACTTGGATCGCCCTGGTCGAGCAGGACCATCGTGCGACCGAAGCCATCGACGTAGCTGTACGTGTCGCGATAGACGTCGTCGTCCACGCTGAGACCGTCCTGAAGGCGGGTGTGGATGATGGAATAGGGACGCGCCTTGCTCGCGAGATCGTAGTCGACGGTCACGCTCGGCCGCGATCCGGCCAAGCCGATGTGAGCGGGGTCGGGCCGGGTGAGCGAAACGAACCGTCCGAACCCGTCGTACGTGACGTCGGTGACCTCGCCGTGAAGGTCGACGATGTGGCGGAGGAGCTTGAGCCCGCGGTCGTAGGTGCCGCTCGCCGTGAGAGGAACACTGCCGCAAGTGGCGCCACTGAGCACCGGCCCCGCATACGTCATCTCCATCGACGGCAACTCCGCGTAGGCCGAGTCGTAGGAGAGCTGACGACAGCGCCCGAGCGGCGCGCGCTGCAAGGTCGGATTGCCAAAGGCGTCATACGCCGTGCTCGCCACGAAGACGTCGCCATCGTGGGATGCGGTCGCCGGGGACGGCGCCGTAGACGCAGACGCATCCTCGTGGTGCCGGTGGAGCGCCAAGCTCCCCTCGAGAATCGCGTGCGTCTCGACGAGGTCGCCGTGGAGGTCGTACGTCGACGTCGTGTGCTCTCGGAGCGTCGGGTGCGTGGAACCATACGTGTAGGATTCGACCGTCCGCCACATCCACCCCGTAGGGTCATCGGACCGGCGTCGGGGCGTCGTGTGATTGGTGAGCACCTCGTCCGCGACGGAGCACGCCTCACCGCCGATGCACCCGCGATCGATGTCGTCCACCTCGTTGCCGAAGAAGTCGACGAGCGAAGCGTCTTGGAGATGCGCCGTCCCCTTCTTGCTCCGCACGGGGAACGCACTCGCGGTGTCGATCGAGCTCGGACCCAGCGCCGTCTCGAGCTCGACGTCGGTCAAGGTCTCCGAGTCCGATGAAGGCGCGAAGCTCGAGGTGTCGAAGGCGTACGTGTCGGAAGCCGACTCAAACGCGTCGCGCACGACCCGACCATCGAGGCCGAGGTAGAGCTGGCGCAGTCGATAGGTGTGATGAACTCCCAGCTGAAAGACGCCGAGATCGTCGAACGTCTCGCTGGTCAGCGCGAGCCCCTTGAGCGCCTCGCGGCGATTGTCGCGCCAGAGCAGCGCCGAGCCGCAGGGATCTCCGGCAGACTTGCCGTCCTCGTCTTTGCACTGGCCGAGAAGAAAGGTCGACCGCGTCGACGCCGACGGACTGTTGGCGTCGCCGATGCGCCGAACGGTGGCCGCCTGAAACCCGCGAAACTCCCGTTGCCGCCCGTCGTAAAGGGGATCGGCGTACGAATATTCGGTGACGTAGACACCTGCCGGACGCCCGACGAGGCCGACGCCGAGGTTGTCGGTCTCCGTCTCGCGAACGAGGACGTGATGCGGCGTCGGCATCTTCGACACCCACGGGGTGGTCTTTTCTGCGGCCAACATCAACTCAGTCGACGCCGCGTAGTCCAGTTGAGTCGACTTGCCGCTGCCGTTGTCGACGCGGGTAAGAAGCCAGGGTTGCTTGCCACCCGTGAGATCGATGTAGCGATAGTTGAGCCCGTCGCCCCAGAGGATGTCGCGGGTACCCGAACCGTTGACGTCGACGAGACGCACGCGGTTGGCGTAGCTCGGGGCAGCTGGCGTCCCTGCGAGCGTGTGGCGATCGGTCCAACCCTGACCGTCGACGTTGAGCCACACATCGACGTCCGTGAAGCGGATCTGCACGAGGTCATCGAGGCCGTCACCGTTCACATCGTCGAAGCGGAGAGCCGCAACGTCGGGCTCCGTGAAATAGGGGCTCGACGTCATCGCAACGTCGCGCTTGTCGCCGAATGTGCCTGCCGCGCAATCGCCTAGATTTCCAGTGCCCCAGAGCCCGTTGCCGCGGCCCGGCCAATATTGGATGTTGCCCTTCTGCACCTTGACGATGTCGGGAAGTCCGTCGCCGTTCATGTCGGCGATGCGGATTTCCTTGTCGCTGAGGCGAACCGGCGTGCCACTCCAGGGCACGCACATTCGCACTGGGTCGGTCGACAGACTCGCGCTCGTCGGTCCCGTCCACTTCGCCTGCCCGAACAAGCCGTCGCCGCCCGGGTAGCGGCCGAGCGAGAAGAACGTGTCGACCTCGGTACCCGAGACGTAGACGACGTCGACGAGCCCGTCGGCGTTCACGTCGAGCATGTGCATGTTTTGAGCGTCGCGCCCGAAATCGATCTTCGGCGAGAGAAGGTCAGCCGTGGTGACCTTTCTCCCTTGCCAGGACCAAGAGAGGCCGCTGCCGACCGGCGTGTAGACGGAATAGTCTTTCACGCGCGGCATGTGGAGGAGGTCGATCTTGGCGTCGCCGTCGATGTCTGCCGCGGAGATGTTGGCATTCTTCAGCGTGATGACGCTGGCATCGGCCGCGAGAACGCCGAGGACCGGCATCGTCGAGGGGGCGAAAGAATCCGCGACGCCCTTTCCACCGTTGAAGAAGACGCCATGATTTCCACCGAAGAACGCCGGCGCGGTCACGAGGACGTCGGGCAGACCGTCGCTGTTGATGTCGAAGAGATCGGTCTGCTCTTCGTCGATCGAATTCGGCGGACTGCCGTCCATCGCGTGGACCCGCTCGTCGAACGCCTCGTAGCCCGCGAGGTCGGCTTTGCTCGACGCCCCCTTCCCGTCGAACCCATCGACGTGCTGGTAGTCGAACGTCATCGCCGGCAACGTCGGACAGCTGGTCGTCGCGGGAAGAAGCTCGCTGCTCTCGGCGGGGCTCGCACTCGCGCACTTCCCCTCGAGCTGAAGGCTCGCGAGGATCGAGACGTGCCAACGGACGTCGTATTCGAGGTGATAGCGCCGCACGAGCTCTCGCGCGGACGATGCGTCACCTTCGGCCGTCTTGCTCGTCACGTCGACACCGAGAAGACGTTGACTGTCGTCTACCCGCCATCCCCGACGGAAGCCGAACGACACATCCGGACGTGTCTCGTAGCGCAGATGCGTATGATGCGCGTATGCGGTCAGCGCCGCGCCCGCCGCGCCGGCCACCGGCGGCGTGTCGTAGATGTCGCTCAGATACGACATCGCCCCGAGGTGCAGGTACCGATACGCGACGACGTTCAGTGGACGTGCTTCTCCGCCCGCCGGCGCGGGTGACTCGAAGTGGGCGTCGTACGAGCGCGCGATGTTCCAGCGAAAGATCTGCGAAGCAACGTCGGGATTGGCCTCGAGCGCGTCGTCGTCGCCGCCGAGCTCGAGCGTGACGCCTTCCTTGCTCTGCACACGCCATGTGCGGTGGTCGGGTGACCAGAAGAAACGCTGATAGCTACCTTCGATGCGGGGCCGGAAATACAGCCAGCCCGCCGCCCAGCTCGGAATCACTTCTCCGACGAGCGCGCCGGTGCACGCGCCGCCGGTCACGAGGCAAATCGGAACGAGCTCCTGTCCGCCATTGAAGACGAATCGGTCCTGCGTCGGTTGCCAGGCGCCACCGGCCGGCGGGTCGAGATAGCGAGGAATCCCTCGGTCCGTTTGGCGTGCGATGAACGGCACGCCGACTTCCCAGCCCACGCCTGCGACGCCGCGACCCGCGCTCGAGCTGTAACCGAGGACGAGCGACGGTTGCGCATCGCCACGAGCACCGATGAGCGCGAACGGAATCGAATAGCCCGCGACTCCGGTGGAGATTTGGGCGGAGAAGCTCTCGCCCATCCCTTGGAGCTTTCCTGACCCCTGGGGGATGGCGATGGCTTGCGAAGAGACACCCGTCTTGTCTCCCCCGATCGCGAGGCTGTCGACGACGAGCCCACTCTGATCGACCGGCCCCGCGATCGGATTGTCTTTGACCTTCGCCGCAGGATCGCCGCCGATGATTCCGCCTTTCACCTTCAGCTGGTCGACGATCGGGGCAGAGGGCGCTTGCATAGTCGTCTCGCTCGGCACCGCCGACGACTTGAGCTCTGGTCCAGTCGTCGGCTGCTCGGCAGAAACCGGCGACGGCACGACGGGCTTTTCTGACCCACCTTCGACGGCGATCTCGACCGCAGGACCATCGTTGGCCCGCGCGGGACGGGACGCCACGAACGAGAACAGAAAGCACGCGTGCGTGACGAATGCGACCGGCACACGGGCCCGACGCAGGTGGGAAAAGCTCATCGCGTCCTCCCTACTTCGACGGACTCTTGTTGATGCGCGACCAGTATCGGTAGTGGAGAATGACTTGGATGTCCTCGAGACGGCTCCACTTGAGCGCCGGCGAGTCCCAGATTTTCAATCGGTAACTGCCGTCGAGCGGACGTCCGCGGAATTCGGGCTTGAGAATACCCGGCTGACTCAAGAGACCAAGGTCACCCGAACCGACCGGCATCGTGATGTATCGCTCGGCCGAAAGCGCCTTGCCGTGCTCGATCGGCGCGTCGCCGAAGTCGAAGAACTGCACGGTGCCACCATACCCGACGATGCCGCTGTGATGAGCGTCGTGATTGAGAGTGAACTCGGTGAACCCGGAGCCGTAGCAGCTCGGGGTCGGCGTCGCACCGCAATCGCGAACTCCCGTACCGACGAGATTCAGGCTGACGTCGATGTGACGGTAGTTGAAGTTGCCGGCTGCGATCTTTCCCTGCAACGCGGTCGTCGGCGTTCCGAGCGTACCCGTGTCGATGACGAAGGCCTTGTCGAGGTCGTAGAAGCACACGCCGGGTGCCGTGCAGCGATAGTCGAAGGCGGCGCGAAGATCGCCACCCGTCTGCACCTTGCACACGTTGGAGACGACGGTCCGTGTGCCGTCCGTGCCAACGTATGGACTGGCAGCACCCCCCGCGGGTGTCGGCTCCAGCTGGACGTCCGCGAGTGCGATGCTTCCGACAGCATCCGCAGGACCCGACGCGCCGAACGCCACGTGGTAGTCGCCTTTCGCCGCGATGGTGATCGCCATGGTGCGGCGCGTCGACCACGGGCTGGCGGCCGTGCCGATGGACGCCGTCGGGCTGTCTCCGACGATGATAGCAAAGCTGCTGTCATAGACCGCCACTCGGTACGGGGTAGATGAGCTCGTCGCGAGCTCCCCCGTCGCCGTGCGAGCCTGGTCCCACCACGAGAGCACGTAGGTGCCTGGATTGAGAGAGACCGTCTGCGATAGCAGACCGGGTGGTCCGTCGAGCGTCCCGGTGGACGTGCTCGCCGACTGGTCGCGAAGCCACGTCACTCCGCCGTGGCCCGACACATCGGGTGGGTCTTTCGGCAGCGCCAGCGCCGCGCCAGAAAGCAGGCTCAGGCACTTGGTTGCGCCAGCCGCGCACCGATGCAACTGCCATCGATGCTCGGGCGACTCCGGCGTCGTCGAGACGACGGTGCTCAGCTTGTCGGAATAGAAGAGGAGATTGGGTGAATCGCTGAGGCAGTATCCCGATGCCGCGAGCAAGTCGTCGCGCAGCGACAAG
>JANYDK010000039.1 GCA_025363655.1 Deltaproteobacteria bacterium
GCAACCGAAACAGACCTCGAGGCCGCCGCCGAGCGTCATGCCGTAGGGGGCAGCGACGACCGGAACGTGCGCGTACTTGAGGCGCTGCGTCGCCGCTTGGTAGCCCTGCACCATCGAGCTTCCGCACCGCCGACATGGTCGGTCTCGACACCTTCGTCCACGTCGCCGACAACTGCTTCGCCTCGCTGACGCAAGACGAAGAGCGCAAGGTGTTCGAAGTTCCCGCGTTCATCCGCGCGATGACCGAGAAGAAGCTCCTCGGCGACAAGACCAAGGGCGGCTTCTACAAGAAGACCAAAGGCGAAGGCGCCGGCGTCGAGACGTTCGATCCGAAGACGCTCGCCTACCGTCCCAAGGGCGGCGACGAGACCATCGCGAAAACGTGTAAATCACTCGGAAAAATCGAAGATCCGAAGGCCCGCGTGAAGGCGCTCGTCGCCGATGGCGGCAAGGCCGGCGCGTTCGCGTGGAAGGTGCTTTCGCGATCGCTCGCGTACTCGGCGCGTCGCATCGGCGAGATCACCGACGACGTCTTCGCCGTCGATGAAGCGATGAAGTGGGGCTACAACTGGGAGCTCGGACCCTTCGAAGTGTGGGACGCGCTCGGCTTCGTCGAGACGACCGATCGCATGGTGAAGGACGGCATCGCCCTCCCCGCGTCGATCACCAAAATGAAGGCAAGCGGCGCCAAATCGTTTTATCGGGAAGACGGCGCGATCTTCGATCTGAAGAAGGGCGAGTACGTCCCGCGCGCGGTCGATCCGCGCAACGCGACGTTCCAAATCCTCAAGCGCGGCGCCGCACCCGTCCTCAAGAACGACGGCGCCGAAGCGTGGGACCTCGGCGACGGCGTCCTCGGCCTCACGTTCAAGACCAAGGCCAACAGCATCGACCCCGACGTCATCTCGATGATCAGCAAGTCGGCCGAGAAGGCCGAGACCGACTTCCGCGCGCTCGTCATCGCCAACGACGGCGAGCACTTCTGCGTCGGCGCCAACCTCTTCTTGGTGGTGATGGCCGCCTCGCAGGGCGAATTCGGCCAGATCCGCTCGATGGTGCAGGGCTACCAAGCGGCGACGCAGCGCCTCAAGTACGCGCACGTTCCGGTCGTCGCTGCCCCCTACGGCATGACGCTCGGCGGCGGCCTCGAGGTCTGTTTCGGTTGCGACGCGGTGCAAGCGTCGGCCGAGACCTACAGCGGCCTCGTCGAGGTCGCCGTCGGGCTCATTCCGGGCGGCGCGGGCACGATGAACATGCTCTTCCGCGCGCTCGAGAACATCCCCGAGGGCACCACGGTGAACACCTACGACGTGGTCACGAACGTGTTCAAGAACATCGCCTTGGCGAAGGTCGCGACCAGCGCCGAAGAGGGAAAGACCTTCGGCTACTTCCGTCGCACCGACGGCGTCAGCTTCGATCGCGCCCGTCAGGTCGTCGAAGCCAAGCGTCGCGCCATCGGCCTCGCCGAGGCTGGGTATCACCCGCAGGCGCCGCGCAGCTTCACGCTGCCTGGTGAGAGCGGCATCGCCACCCTCTCGATGATGGTCGACACGCTCGTCGCCGGCGGACACGCCAGCGAGCACGACGCCAAGATCGCGAAGAAGCTCGCCACCGTCCTCTGCGGCGGTCTCGGCGGCGCCTCGCGCGAGGTCACCGAAGCCGAAGTGCTCGAGCTCGAGTGCGAGGCCTTCCTCAGCCTCACGGGCGAGCCGAAGAGCCTCGAGCGCATGCAATACATGCTGATGAACAACAAGCCGCTGCGTAACTAAGGAGTAGGACCATGAGCACCACGAATTTGAACGACATCGTGATTGCCGAGGCCGTGCGCTCCGCAGTGGGCCGCGGCATCAAGGGCTCGCTCGCCTTCAAGCGCCCGGACGACCTCGCTGGTGAGGTCATCCGCGCTCTCATGGCGCGCGTCCCGCAAGTGAAGCCGAGCGACGTCGAAGACGTCATCCTCGGATGCGCCATGCCCGAAGGCGAGCAAGGCCTCAACATCGCCCGCGTCGCCGGCGTCCTCGGCGGGCTCCCCGACGAGACCAGCGCGATGACGATCAACCGCTTTTGCTCGAGCGGATTGCAAGCGCTCGCCCTCGCGGCCGGCGCCATCAAGATGGGCAGCAACGACATCGTCGTCGCCGGCGGCGTCGAGTCGATGTCGATGGTCCCGATGACCGGCAACAAGCTCTCGGCCTCGGCCGAAGCGATGCGCACCCACGCGTCGGTCTACACGCCGATGGGCATCACCGCCGAGAACGTCGCGACGCGCTTCAACATCGCCCGCGCCGATCAAGACGCCTTCGCCGTCGCGAGCCACCAGAAGGCCAGCGCCGCCCGCGAAAAGAAGGTGTTCGAGGCAGAGGTCGTGACCGTGAAGGCCGTCCGCTACGAGGGTGACAAGCACGTCGAGTTCGACTTCCGCACCGACGAGCTCGTTCGCCCTGACACCACGCTCGAGGGCCTCGCCGGCCTCAAGCCTGCGTTCTCGACCAAGGGCAGCGTCACTGCCGGCAACAGCTCACCGCTCAGCGACGGCGCCGCCGCCGCGCTGCTCATGAGCAAGGCGAAGGCCGACAGCCTCGGAATCAAGGGCCTCGGCTACTTCCGCGCCTTCACCACCGCCGGCGTCGACCCTTCGATCATGGGCATCGGCCCCATCCCCGCCGTGCGAAAGCTCTTCGCCCGGACGGGCCTCTCGATGAAGGACATCGACCTCATCGAGCTCAACGAAGCGTTCGCGTCGCAAGCCGTGTACGTCTCCCGCGAGCTCGGCATCCCGAGCGAAAAGCTCAACGTCCACGGCGGGGCGATCGCTCTCGGCCACCCCTTGGGGTGCACCGGCGCGAAGCTGACGGCGACTGCGCTCCACGAGCTCCGTCGTCGCGGCGGGAAGTACGCCATCGTCACGATGTGCATCGGCGGAGGCATGGGAGCCGCGGGGTTGTTGGAGTCGATTCCGGCTTGAAAATAGGCTGATTCGTAGGAGGGCCCTTTCTCCGATGGAGAGAGGGCCTTCGTGTTTTTGGGGCACGGGAGCGGGTGCGGGTGCGGGCCGCTTGGGCTCCGCCTCGTCCATTTAATCTTCTTCGTCCAACCGGTCGTTTACCCTCCGCACATGCGAAACCACCTGATGCTTGCGGCGGTCGCGCTGTCGCTGACGATGGGTTGCGGCAAGAGCGAGAAGGCGATGAAGGCCGTCGGCGAGGTCGCCGATTGGGTGAAGAGCAACTACAAGAAGGACAAGTGCGAGGACGTCGTGAAGAAGGGAAGCGAGTTCGCGAACGATCGCGGTCACCTTCTCGTGCTCTTTCCCTTCGAGCCCGACGACGCGCGCTGGAAGGACTTCGACACGGTCGGCGGCGTCGGTGGCCAGTGCAAGGGCATGGCGAAGGCGGTCGACGACTGCATGCTCGACGGCCACGGCGGCATCAGCGGTCACTTCCAGATGGTCATCACCGTCTGCAAGCGCCAACTCGGGCTGGACCCGAAGAAGAAATGGGGCGGTCGCGACGACGAGTGAGCGACAGCTCGCGGCTCCCAGGCCACGGCCGCGCTCGCCCCCACTCCCTCGATGTGGAAAGATTCGCCCCCCATGTCAGACCTCCCCATCATCGGCCACTGGATCGACGGCAAGACCGTCCTCGGATCGACTCGCTCGCAGGAGGTCTGGAATCCTGCGCTCGGCAAGGCCGAGAAGCGCGTGCTCCTCGCCGACACTGCCACGGTGCAGGCGGCGGTCGCGTCGGCGGAGAAGGCCTATCCGGCGTGGCGCGCGACGCCGCCGCTGAAGCGGGCGCGGGTGATGAGCAAGCTGAAGATCCTCCTCGAGCAGCACGCCGAGCAGATCACCTCGTTGCTCACCGCCGAGCACGGGAAGGTCGCGGGCGATGCGATGGGCGAGCTGCAGCGCGGCATCGAGAACGTCGAGTACGCCTCGTACGTCACCGAGCTCTTGAAGGGCGAGTACACTCGCAACGTCGGTCCGAACATCGACTCCTGGAGCGAGCACCAGCCGCTCGGGGTCACGGCCGGCATCACGCCCTTCAATTTCCCGGCGATGGTGCCGCTGTGGATGTGGCCGATGGCGGTCGCGTGCGGCAACACCTTCGTGCTCAAGCCGTCCGAGCGTGATCCGTCGAGTGCGCTCTTGATCGCCCAGCTCGCCTTCGAGGCCGGGCTCCCGCCGGGCGTGCTCAATGTCGTCAACGGTGACAAAGAAGCGGTCGACGCGCTGCTCGACGACGCGCGCGTCCAGGCGCTCAGCTTCGTCGGATCGACGCCGATCGCCGAGTACATCTACTCGCGCGGCTGTGCTCGCGGAAAACGCGTGCAGGCGCTCGGCGGCGCGAAGAACCACGCGGTCGTGATGCCCGACGCCGACATCGGCAACGCCGTCAGCGCGCTGATGGGCGCCGCCTACGGCTCGTGCGGCGAGCGTTGCATGGCCATCCCGCTGGTGGTCGCGGTCGGAGACGCCGCCGCTGACGCCATCGTCGCCGGGCTCACGGCGGAGATCGCCAAGATGAAGGTCGGCCCCGGCACCGATCCGAAGAACGACATGGGCCCGCTCGTCACCAAGCAACACTTCGAGAAGGTGAAGGGCTACGTCGATCAAGGCGTCGCCGAGGGCGCCAAGCTCGTGGTCGACGGCCGCAATCTCAAGGTCGCCGGCCACGAGAACGGCTTCTTTCTCGGGGCGTGCCTCTTCGATCACGTCAAGCCGGAGATGGTCGTCTACCGCGAAGAGATCTTCGGACCGGTGCTCGGCGTCGTCCGCGTGAAGTCGCTGGAAGAGGCGATGAAGCTCATCAACGAGCACGAGTACGGCAACGGCACCTGCATCTTCACCCGCGACGGCGAGGCCGCCCGCTACTTCTCCGACCACATCCTCGTCGGCATGGTCGGCATCAACGTCCCCTTGCCGGTGCCGGTCGCGTACCACTCGTTCGGCGGCTGGAAACGCTCGATTTTCGGCGATCTCCACGCCTACGGCCCCGACGCGGTGCGCTTCTACACCAAGCGCAAGACGATCACGCAGCGTTGGCCCTCGGCCGGCGTACGCGAGGGCGCGATGTTCTCATTCCCGTCGACGAAGTAACTCACGTCAGCGCCGAACGATCCGCGCCCGACTGTGATCGCGCGGAACTATAGCCGGGCCAGCACCCGGGCCTGCGCCTGCACCCGCGCTTGTGCGCGCACTCGCGCCTGCACCCGCACTCGCGCCTGCGCCCGCACTCGGACCCGCACTCGGACTCGCACTCGCGCTCGCCTTCGCACTCACCCCCGGCCTCACCCTCTCCGTCAAACCCTTCAAGAAATTCCTCAAGAACTGATCCCCACACGCCCGATAGTTCGGATGCTGCGGCTTCCGAAACAACGCGCTCACCTCCGGCCTCCCCACTTGGAAGCCCGCTGCGTGCATGATCGCGAGCACGTCGTCTTCCTTCAGCTCGAAGGCGACGCGTAGCTTCTTCAACACCGTGTTGTTGGTGACGTGCGTCTCCGGCTGGCGCGGCGGGGCCTTCGGATCGCGGCCGCGGCGGCGGACGATGAGGCCGTCGAGGAAGCAGCCCATCACCGAGTTGTTGCAGACCTCGTAGCCCGGCTCTTCTTCGCGTCTCAGCCAAGCGACGATGTCGGCGCGCGAGGCTCGGCCGTCACCGAGCTCGATGATTTGCGCGAGCGCCTCGTCGTCGACCGCGAGCATGAAGCGCACGCTGCGGAGCACGTCGTTGTTGATCATCGCCGTGGCGAAGGAGATTACAAGGAATTGATCTTCGTGAGCGCGCCCGTGTACATGCCCTTGTAGAGAATCTCCATCGTGTCGAGATCGACGACGTAGGCAGTTTCGCGGGGCGTGCCGAGGATGGTCTTGATGGAGAGTGGCGCGTCGGGAGGATCGATCGCCATCGGGAAGGCGATCTTGCGAGAGGTAATCCAGGCGTTGAGCTGCGTTTGGGTCGCCGCTCCGTTGGGATCGCTGGCGTTCTCGACCATCACCTCGAAGAGCAAGGCCTTCGACTCGAAACCGGGGTATTTCGCGGCCAGATCACGGGCCGCGGCCTGGCAAGCCGTTCAGAAAAAACCTACTTCGTGGATCATCGCCCAACGCTGTGGCGCCTTCGCGCGCACGTCGGAGAGTTGGAACGCGACGTAGTCGGCCTCGGTGGTGAGGCCCGTCGCGCCGAAGTGCAGGTAACCCTGCGCGGCGAAATTCGGCATGATCGAGCCGACTTTGTTGCCGTAGGGGCCGTCGGGATAGACGTCGCGGCCGGGCGCAGCGGTGTCGGTGCTCGTCGCGGTGTCGTCGCCGGGCGAGGCGGTGTCGGAGCCTCCGCCAGGTGTCGTGTCGGCGACCGTGCCTCCGGTGTCGTCGCCTCCCTTCACGGGGTTCGAACCATCGCCGCTGCTGGAGCAGGCGACGGCCGCCGCGAGGGCGAGGCCGGTGAGCCAAGGAATGGGGTGAAGGGGCGCGCGTCGCATCATCGGGAGATACGATGAAGCATGGCGGAATGTTGCGCTAAGTAAATACGAACGTTCGCGCGTCGGGCATACGACCCGAACGACATAATCGGTCTCGGGCACACGGCGGACATGGGTGCCAGGCTCGCCAGAAGCTCAGGGCGTGAGCAGCACCTTGCCGATGGCCTTGCGATCGTGAATCCAGTGATGCGCCGCGGCTGCTTCGTCGAAGCTGAAGGTCTTGTCGACGCGCGGGCGAATTTTGCCGGCTTCGTAGAGCGCGATGAGCGCTTCGAACTGTGGCGTCAGCAAGTCGAGGCGGCTGAACATGTGGCCCATGTTGCAGCCGCTGATCGTCTTGTTGTCGTCCATCAGCTTCATGGGGTTGTACTTGCGGATCTTCAGCACCTGCATCGCGGCGTGCCAGAGGCTGCGCTTCTTCCCCGACGAGGCGGCCGACAAGCCGAAGGCGACGATGCGACCCGTGGGCTGCAAGAGATCGTAGCCTTTGCCCCACGAGTCGCCGCCGACCGCGTCGAGGATGAGGTCGAGACCGTCCGCCTTCTCGGCGGCGAGGATCTCTTTCACGGCCGCCGCCCAATCGGCGCCAGAGTCGATGGGGTGGTGCACGCCCTTCTTCTTCAGGAAGTCGTGTTTTCCCGGGGAAGCGGTGCCGAAGATGATGCAGTTCTTCGTCTGCGCGAGCTCGATGGCGGCGAGCCCGACGCCGCCCGCGACCGAGTGGATGAAGACGCGCGAGCCTTCGCGGAGCGTGCCGGTGAAGCACATCATGTTGTAGGCCGTGAGGTAGACGACGGGGAGCGCAGCGGCCTCCTCGAACGTCATTTTCTCGGGCATTTTGAAGACTTGATCGGCGTTGATGGCGAGCGTGTCGGTGTACCCGCCGAAGCGCGGCATGCCGAAGACCTTGTCGCCGACGGCGAGCTTGGTGACGCCTTCGCCGACCTCGTCGACCACGCCCGAGACCTCGTAGCCGACGACGCAGGGGATTTTTGGAGCGTCTGGATAGAGACCGACGCGCGCCATCAGATCGGCGAAGTTGATGCCCGCCGCCTTCACCCGAATGCGCACCTCACCAGCCCCGGCCGTCGGATCGGGCGCCTCGCGCACTTGGAGAACTTCGGGGGGGCCGGCTTTGGTGATCCAGACTTGGCGCATGCTGAGGAGGCTATCCGATGCCCCACCTGCGCGTGGCCCTGGTAAGGTGAGGCATGGCGAACGAAGCGCTGGTGACGGCGGTGAAGCAGATCATGGCCCTCGGCAAGGCGGGCAAGGCCGACGAGGCCTACGCGGGATACAAAGCGCTCTTCGAGAGCCCCGAGTTTCGCACCTACACGCCGGCCGAGCAGCGCCAGGCAATCAAGCTCGTCATCAATCACAAGGTGCCGCCGCACTTTCCGCCGGCGTCGATGGTCGAAGCGCACCGCGCCGCGCTCGGCCCGCTCAGCGACCTCCTCGCGGCGCACAACGATCCGGTCGACTACGAGCTCCTCGGCATCGCGCACGTGGTCGTCGGCAACGAGGCAGCGGCGGGCAACATGTTCCGCACCGGCCTCCAGCTCGAGCGCGAGCGCGATCCGGGCTCGAATTTGTGTGGTTCGCTGATGAAGTGGGTCGCGGCAGTCTGAGTCCCGGCGGCCGTCTCAATCGGTAGCAGCGTCGGCGTCGCCGCCGTCCACTTCGGGTGGATTGCAGCTGACCGGCGTCGACTTCCAATCGCGCAAGAGCTCGTCCGCCGTCTGGCAATCGAAGTAGACGCGATCGAGTCCTTCGCAGGTGCCGAAGAGACACGCGACGTAGAGCATGTGCGGGCTACAGGGGCATGCGGCGCGGTCGCTCGGCATGATCGTCGGGCAGGTCGCGACGTAGTCGTCGATCAGCGTCCAGCGTCCGCCGCTGCCGGGATCGTCGCAGCGATAGACGTTGAAGGGCGCGCCCGCGTCTGCCGGGCGAAACGCACAACCGTCGGGATACGAGCAGAGAATCGACGCCGGCGCCGAGCACGGATTCGTTCGTGGGCCGAAGCCGGGATCGTCCTTCGGGCATGCCGACGGATTGGCGTCGCCGTCTGCGCCAGCGTCACTGGATGCATCGGCAGTCGATTTCGAATCGACCGCGTCGGCCACATCGGTCACGCTGGTCGCATCGAACGTGTCGTGGAAGGCGTCGTTGAAGGCGTCGTCGTTCGATCGAACGGCGCCGCCATCGGTACATCCGCCGAGCGCGCCGAGCGCGAAGGTGACCACGAACGGTGCGCGCATCGCAGCTGATGCTCGCATGCTCGCACCGCCTTCGCGCGGGCCGCTCGGGTGGCGGCGGGGACGTTCTTACGATATTTTCCCTTGATCGAGTCGCGCCGCCGGCGTAGGAAACCGCAACATGAAAACGACTTTCAACTTCAGCTTCAAATTTGTGCTGGGGCTGACTGTCGCCTGTAGTGCGGCGGCCGCGGCGTGCTCTTCGGCGAGCAACCCGGCGGCGACGACGGACGCTGGCGACGCACGTGAGGAAACTCCGGCGAGCTTGATCAACGCCGCCGACGTCCCCATCGACGGCTCCGACTCCGAGTCGGTGCGTCTCTTCAACGATGGTGACGGGCTCTTCGACCTCCCGTTGCGTGAGCCCGATGGGCTCGGTCCGCTCTTCATCCGCACCTCGTGCGGCGCATGTCACGATGGCGGCGCGCGCGGACCGGGTCTCGTGCAGAAGATGTCGATCGTCGGGCCCGACGGCTTCACCGCGGCTGCCGATCAAACTCCGCTCACCTTCGGCCACACCATCCGCCTCGGGCTCGCCGCCGGTGCGACGACGCCGATCGTCGCACCGACCGGTGATTTCAAGCTCAAGGTGTCGACGCGCCTCGGGCCTCCCGTCCTCGGACGCGGCTACATGGAGGCCATCGCCGACGCCGAAATCGAGCGCGTCGAGGCCGAGCAGAAGCTCCGCACCGACGGCATCCACGGCCACATCAACCGCGTCGTCTATGGCTCGGAGCAGAACAGCGACACCTCGTTCTACGCCTACAAAAAGGGCGATGCGAACCTCATCGGCCGCTTCGGGGTGAAGGCGCGCGTCGCCACGATCGACGACTTCGTCGCCGACGCGTACCAAGGCGACATGGGGCTGACGACGCCGATGCGTCCAGTCGAATTGGTCAATCCCGACGGTCTCGTCGACGACAAGAGGCCGGGCGTCGATCTCGGAATCGATCACGTCAATCGCGTCGCCTTCTATCTCCGCCGCATCGCCATCCCGCGTCGCGTCGGGCTCGACGAGCAGGGCAAGAAGCTCTTCGCCTCGACCAACTGCGCCGTCTGCCACGCGCCGACGATGAAGACGCGCACCGACTACCCAATCGCCGCGATCGCCGGGATCGACGCCGCCGTCTACACCGACATGCTCTTGCACGACATGGGACCCGACCTCGCCGACGGGATGACCGACGGCAGCGCCGGCTCGGGCGACTTCCGCACCACGCCGCTCATCGGTGTGCGCTTCTCCAAGACCTTCCTCCACGACGGCCGCGTCACGTCGATCGCCGATGCGATCTTGGCGCACGGTGGCGAAGCAAAGGGTTCCGCCGACGCCTTCCGTGCCCTCTCGGTCGCCGATCAAGAGGCTCTCGTCGCTTTCGTCGAGGCACTTTAGGCATATATGAGCGTCCTTTCCTCGAGGTTGCGACGCGCGGTGCTCGTCGCCCTCGCGACACCACTGGCTGCTTGCTCGAGCAACTCGGAGGCGCCCCCTCTCGACACCGGCTCGTCGGCCGACAGCGCGCTCGGCGACGGCACCGTCTCCCCGCACGACGCCGATGTTTCCATCGACGCGAGCGACGCGCGCGACGTGCGCGACGCCGACACCGCCATCGACCCCGCGTGCCAGCCGGTCTTCGACTACGACCTCTCCGACGACTGCACGTTCGTCTACACGTATCCCTGCGGATTTCCCGACGGCGTGCCGCTCGGGTTCCTCGACTCGCTCGACTGCGTCAACGTCTGTCCGCCGGCCGAGAGCGGGGTTCCCTTCCTCTGCAACACCGGGATGGTGGTGCCCGAGGCAGAGGTCGGCGTGACCGACGCGACCGATGCGACCGATGCGACCGATGCGACCGAGGGCACCGACGCCCTCTCGTCCGACGTTTCGCCGAGCGATGCCGGCCTCATCGCGAGGCTCGCATGCACACATTGCTCGACCGGTCGTCGGCCTCCGGGGCTCGTGCGCGATCCAGGCGCGCGCCCGCGAAAAGCGACGCGCGCTGCCGGTGTGCTCTTCGCGCAGGTCGCCGAGCTCGAAGCTGCGTCGATCGTGGCGTTCGCCACGCTCGGTCGCGAGCTTCGCGTGCACGGGGCGCCGCGAGGGCTCCTCGAGGAAGTCGCTCGTGCGAAACGCGACGAGGTCCGTCATGCGATGGCGATGGGACAGCTCGCGAGGCGCCTCGGGGGTGCCCCGCGACTTCCGCGCGTGCGCCGCCTCGCCCCGCGTGATCTCGCGACGCTCGCCGCCGACAACGTCGTCGAGGGTTGCGTTCGCGAAACTTACGGGGCGGCGGTAGCTCTCTTTCAAGCCGTGCGCGCACGCGAGCCACGAATGCGTGCCGTGCTTCGGCGCATTGCCGCCGACGAAACGCGTCACGCCGAAGTGTCGGCGCGCATCGCTGGATGGACCCGTCGGAGGCTCGGCGCCGATTCCCAGCGACGCATCGACGACAGCGAACGGGCTGCGATCGCCGCGTTGCGCGCGGAGATCGTCGCCGGAGAGACGCCGGCCGGGCTCCGTGAAGTGTCCGGTTTACCTTCACGAGCTGCCGCGCTCCGCCTCTTCGACGTGCTCTTCGCCGAGACCGCAGACGATGGCCGAGGTAAACTGCGGGCATGAGACGTCGGGCTTCGAGCCTGCTCGCCACGCGCCTGCGCCACGCCGTCATGTTGGCGATGGCCATTCCCGCCGCGGCTTGCGGCGGTAGCAACGCGACCCCCAATCCTCTCGAGCTAGGCACCGACGCCACGTTGGGTGACGTCGGCGACGGCAGCAGCGCAGGCGACACGACGAAGGATGGCGACGTGGCAGACGCCGTCGACTCGCACGCACGCGCCGACGCACCTCCGCTCTGGGACGCCGGCTGCGAGCCCGTGCGAAATCCGGCGATGGGTGACGAGTGCAACGACAGCTACGTCTTGCCGTGCGGGCTCCCGAAAGACTTTCCCGTCGGCGTCGTCGAACCGATCGGTTGCCTGATCATTTGCCCGCCGCCATGGGCTGGGGTGGTCTTCACCTGCGCGACCGCGCTCATCGATGGCGACGCCGGCGCTTCTCTCGACACGGGTGACCCTGGCGACGCCGGCGACGCTGGTGAAGTGGGGGACGCGGTGGCGCTCCCCGAAGGAGGCGCGCTCCTCGTCTGCACGCACTGCGCGAGTGGCCGGAGGCCGAACGGGCTCGTCGAGAGCGCGCCGCCGGCGTCGTCGTCGGAGGTCGGGCTCCTCTTCGCGCGCGTGGCCGAGCTCGAAGCCGCATCCATCGACGCCTTCGCGATCCTTCGACGCGATCTTCGTGCGCACGGTGCACCGACCTCGCTCGTCCGTCGCGCGGCGCGGGCACGACGCGACGAAGTCCGCCACGCGCGTTCGATGGCCTCTTTGGCCCGTTTGCACGGCGGACGTCCGCGTCTTCCTCGTGTCTCGCGGCCCGGCTCACCACGAAACTCACGCCGAAGCTTGCTCGACGTGGCGCGCGAGAACCTCGTCGAAGGGTGCGTGCGCGAGACCTTCGGCGCGGCGGTGGCGACCTTCCAGGCCGAGCGCGCCGCGACGCCGCAGGTCCGTGCTCGCCTCCGCGCGATCGCGGCCGACGAGATCACCCACGCCGAGCTGTCACACGATCTCGCGCGCTGGCTTTGGCGACGGGTCGGAGCTCGCGCGCAGATCGAGCTCACCCGCCTCGCTACCGAGAGCGTCCGCGAGCTGCGCCGCGAAATCACGCGATCGCACGTCGCGCCATCCACGCTCGCGGCTTCTGGCCTGCCGACGAAGCACGAATCGCTGCGTATCCTCGACGCGCTCTTCCCGGCGTAAGCTGGCGAGATGTCTGCAGGAGGCAACGACAAGCGCGCGCTGATTCGGCGAGTGCCGATGTTCGCCGCGCTCGACGATGTCGACGTCGACGCGGTGCTGGCGGTGATCAAGGCGCGAAGAGGTGCGCCCGGCGACGTGCTCTTCCGTCAAGGAGACGTCGGCAGCACGCTCATCTTCATCGAGAGCGGGCAGCTCGCGGCGATCGTTCGTCAGCCGAGCGGAAGTGACCTGGAAATTGCGCGTTTCGGGCCGGGAGAAGTGGTCGGCGAGATGGCGCTGCTCGATCCGGCGCCGCGCTCGGCGACGGTGACGGCGGTGAAGGCGACGCTCGTCTACGAGTTCTCGCGCGATGCGCTCGTCCGTCTTCGGCAGGAGGCACCGCGCGCCGCCGCCGGTCTCGTACGCGCCGTCATTCGCGACGTCACCCGCCGTCTCCGCGAGATCAACAAGCGCATCGAGGCCCAGCTCGACGGCGCCGACAAGAGCCGCATGCGCGAGCTCGTCTCGCGCGTGCGAGGGGGCGGCTGATGACGAGCCCCGTCCAACGACTGCGTACGTTTCCTGCGTTGCGCGAGTACGCCGAGGCCGATCTCGAGCTCCTCGCGCGTCTCGCCGTGCCACGCGAGTTTCCGGCGGGCTCGACGCTCTTCGCGCAAGGTGCGGTGGGCGCGTCTTGCTTCTTGCTCCTCGACGGCGAGGTCGAGGTGATGCGCGCGCACGGCGACAAAATCCGGGTGCTGGCGACGCTTCGAGCGGGAGCCATCGTCGGGCAAATCGCGCTCGTCGATCGCGCGCCACGTTCGGCGTCGGTGCTCGCGAGCAAGCCGACCCAGACGCTCGAGCTCGGGCACGACGTCTTCGATCGGCTCATCCAATCGGCGACGCCGCTCGCGCTCCGGTTTCAGGAGCAAATCGCGGTCGCCGGCATTCGTCAGCTACGCGCGGCGACGGAACGGCTGTCGGTGCTCGCCGACCAGCGCGCCGAAGCGAACGAGTACCTCTACATGCAGGGCGCGCTCGAAGAGTGGGATCTCGACATCAGCGACAAGACGCCCGAGGTGCTCGAGCTCGCTTCCGATCCGCGAAGACGTCCGTAGTCCGCTCAGCCGGCAACCGGCACGCGCGCGCCGCTGATGATGCGCGCGTCGGGACCGACGAGGAAGCGAATGACGTTCGCGATCGCGTCCGGAGAGACGCCGCCCGTCATCCCGGCGCGCCGATTGGCCTCGGTGTCGATGAGGCTTGGAAACACGGCATTTGCGGTGATCCGGTGATCGTGCAGCTCGACGGCGAGCGTCTCGGTGAAGGCGACGAGCGCGCTCTTCGAGGTCGCGTAGGCCGCCGTGCCGGGGCTCGGTCCGGTCGCGGCGCGCGAGGCGATGTTGACGATCGACCCTCCGCCGGCGGCGATGAGGTGCGGCGTGGCGGCCCGACAGGAGATGACCGCCGTGCGAAGGTTGAGATCGAGCTGCTTCTGCCAGACGCTCCAAGGCGTCTCGTGCGCGGGCTTGCCGCCATCCCAGCCTCCCGCACAGTTGACCAGCGCGACGAGCGGGCCGTGCTCGGAGACGAAGGCCGCGTAGGCCGCCGACACCGACTCTTCTTCGGTGAGCTCGACGACGCGACCGACGAGCTTGGCCTCCGGGGAGGTCGCGAGCTGTGCGCGCAGGCGATCGAGGTCGCCCTCGCGTTGGTAGGGAACGGCGACGGCGTGACCGGCGGAGACGAGCGCGCGGACGACCGATGCACCGAGTGCCCCGGCGCCCCCCGTGACGATGGCGAGTGACATGCGGGGGAGCGTACACTCGTCACGAGTGACCCGAGAGCGGCCGGCGAAGGAGCCACGATTTCGCGGCACGCAGCGCTTCCAGGTGCTCCGCCGCCTCGGCGCGGGCGGCGCGGGAGTCGTCTTCGAGGTCTACGATCGCGAGCAAGGCGGTCGCGCCGCGCTGAAGACCCTGCAGGCGCTGACACCGAACGCGCTGCTGCGTTTCAAGCACGAGTTCCGCTCGCTCGCCGACGTCCGTCATCACAACTTGGTGCGCCTCGGCGAGCTCTTCGAGGACGCCGGTCGCTTCTTCTTCACGATGGAGTACGTCGAGGGCATCGACATCCTCCGTTGGGTGCGGCGCGATGCCGAGGAGGACGAGCCGACCGTGGAGACGCAGCGCACCACCGCCACCGTCGCCGCGCCGATCCGCGAGCCGAGCGCGGTGCTGGAGCGACGCGAGCGACGCGAACGAGGCGAGCGGCGCGAGCGCCCGCCGATGCCGGCGATGCCGACGCCACGCGCGAGACCCGACGCCGAGAAGAGCCGCTTCGATTTGCCTCGTCTGCGCGACGTACTCTCGCAGCTCGTCGAAGGCCTGTGGGCCTTGCACACGGCGGGTAAGGTGCACCGCGACGTCAAGCCGTCGAACGTGCTCGTCGATCTCGGCGGACGCGTCGTCATCCTCGATTTCGGGCTCGTTTTGGAGATCGATGGCAACCGCGGCGGCGCGCCAGTGACCCAGGTCGACGAGGTCGTCGGCACCGTTGGTTACATGGCGCCCGAGCAGGCCGCGGCGAGACCGATTGGTCCGCCCGCCGATTGGTACGCGGTCGGCGTCATCCTCTATCGCGCGCTCACCGGTCGGCTCCCCTTCCGCGGCGACACGCACGAGGTGCTGGTCGACAAGCGCACCTTCGAGCCCCCGCCGCCGAAGGCCGTCGCGCCCGGCGTGCCCGAAGATTTGAACGACTTGTGCGTCGAGCTGCTCCGCATCGAGCCCGCGCAGAGGCCGAACGGCGCCGACATCTTGCGAAGACTCGCAGCGCGTCGCTCGGCCGGTGACGACGAACCGCGTTCGTTGCCACCAGCGCCGCGCGCCGCGCCCTTCGTCGGTCGCGATCGGGAGATGACGATGCTCGAGGAGGCCTTCCTCGAGACGCGCTCGGGCAAGGCGGTGACCATCGTCATCCTCGGCGAGTCCGGCCTCGGCAAAAGCGCGCTCGCGCGACAGTTCGGCGAACGGGCGGCGCAACGCTTCGGAGCCATCGTCCTCCACGGTCGTTGCCATGAACGCGAATCGGTGCGCTTCAAGGGCGTCGACGGCGTGCTCGACGCTCTCGCCCACGTGCTCGTCAAACTGCCTAAAATCGAGGTCGCCGCGCTGTTGCCGCGTCGAGCGTCGCTCCTGCCGCAGACCTTCCCCGTGCTCCGTCGGGTCGAGGCAATCGCCGAAGCGCCGGCGCCGATGCACGACGTCGTCGATCCGAAAGAGCTGCGCAGTCAGGTCTTCGCGGCGGTGCGCGAGCTCTTGCAACGGCTCGCCGAACGGAGACCGCTCGTCCTCGTCATCGACGACTTGCACTGGAGTGACGCCGACAGCTTGGCGCTGCTGCGTGACGTCATGCGATCTCCCGATGCGCCGCCGCTCCTCCTCATCGGTACGTCGCGTGACGGTGTGCCGCCCGATCCGCGCGACGTGGTGAAGGACGCGCGCGTCTTCTCGCTGCAACCGCTCGCGCCCGAGGCCGCGCAAGATCTCGCCGATCGGCTCCTCGCCGGCGCCATCACCTCGGCCAACGCCACCACCATCGCCAAGGAGGCTGGCGGGCATCCGTTCTTCATCGACGAGCTCGTCCGGCACAACGTCGCGCTCGGGCTCACCGAGACGGGGCCGACGAGCAAACGTCTCGCGCTCGACGAGGCCATTTGGTCGCGCGTCGAGCGGCTCGAGCAGGTCGCGCGTGACATCGTCGAGGTGACGGCGGTCGCCGATGCGCCGCTCAGCCAACAGCTCATCGCCGAGGCGGTCAACGTCGAGTTCGGCGAGCTCGCGCGGCGGGTCTGGACGCTGCGGCTCGACAACCTGGTGCGCATCGGCGGCGTCCGGCGCAGCGACTCGATGGAGCCCTACCATGATCGGGTCCGTGCCTCGGTGCTCGCGCATCTCTCGGAAAAAACGCTGCGCGCGTGGCACGAGCGGCTCGCGCGGGTGCTCGAAAAGACGCTCGAAGGGAGCGGCGTCGCCGACTGTGCGCTCCTCGCGTTGCATTGGAAGGGCGCAGGGGACGCGACGCGTGCGGCGAAGTATGCCGAGGTCGCGGCGGCGCAGGCCGAAGGACTCCTGGCGTTCGATCGCGCGGCCACGCTCTACCGGATGGCGCTCGATCTACTGCCCACGGGCGGTGATGCCGAGACCACGCGACGCGTACTCGTGAAGCTCGGTGGCGCCCTGGTCGACGCGGGTCGTGGAGCCGAGGCGGCGACGGCATTCTTGCGCGCCTCGGAGGGAGCGTCGGCCTTCGATTCGCTCGATTTGCGTCGTCGCGCCGCGGAGAACCAGCTCGTCAGCGGCTACATCGACGCTGGGCTGGGGACGCTCCAATCGGTCCTCTCCGAGCTCGATCTCAAGCTGCCGAAGACGCCGCGCGCCGCCCTCGCCTCGCTCGCCCTTCGTCGCACGCAGATTCGTCTGCGCGGGCTCGGGTTCGTCGAGCGTTCGGAGGACGAGGTGCCGCGCGAGGTCCTCCAGCGCATCGATCTCTGTTGGGCGGCGGCGAGCGCGCTCGGCATGGTCGACACCATCCGCGGCGCCGACTTCCAGACACGACATCTCCTTCTCGCGCTCGACGCCGGTGAGCCCTTCCGCGTGCTGCGTGCGCTCACCCTCGAGGCCGCATTCTCGGCGAGCGGTGGCGGCGAGAACCGCATTCGTACCGCTGCGCTGACGAAATTGGCGGAAGAGCTCGCTCCTCGCGTATCTCACCCACAGGCTCCCGCGTACATCCAAACCGGAGGAATTTCCGCATTTCTCGAGGGACGTTGGCGCACCGGCTGCGAGCGGCTCTCGACGTCGGAGGAGTTTCTCCGCGAACGATGTCGCGGGGTCACCTTCGAGCTCGACAGTGTCCAGCTCTACCTCATCGCCTGTCTCCTCTATCTCGGAGAAATTCGCGAGCTCAAGCGACGACTTCCCGAGCTCGCGAAGGCCGCGAAAGAGCGCGGCGATCTCTATGCGAGCACGCACCTCGGCAGCGGTCTCATGACCCTCACGCGCCTCGCCGACGAAGACGTGGAGAACGCCCGACATGACGCCGACGCGGCGATCGCCCAGTGGTCGCACGCCGGGACCCACGTCGCGCACTTCCTCGATACGCAAGCGCAAGCGCAGATCGATCTCTACGTCGGCGACTCGTATCGCGCGGTCGATCGCGTGCGCGCGCGCTGGAAATCGTTCGACGAAGCGCTGCTCCTGCGCGTGCAGTACATCCGCATCAGCTTGCTCTCCCTCTGGGCGCGCGCCGCGCTCGCCGCTGCGACCCGTGAAGCGCGTCCCGATCCCGTGCTCCTCGACGAGGCCCTCGCCAAAGCACGCGCGCTCGAACGCGAGCACATGCCGTGGGCCGCCGGCTTCGTCCATCAGACGCGCGCTGGCGTGGCGATGGCGCGCGGCGACGTGAGCAAGGCCCTCTCGCTCCTCGACAGCGCGATCGACGCGTTTGCAGCGGCCGACATGATGCTCTTCGTCGCCAGCGCGAGGCGCAGACGCGGCGAGGTGATGGTGCACGAAGGACTGGGGCTCGGCGAGGAGGGCTCCGCGCTGATCGACGCTGCCGACGGCTGGATGCGCGGACAAGACATCGGCAACCCCGCGCGCCTCTGCGACTGCCTCACGCCGATGCCGCGGAAAACGCGGTAGTTGGTGCGCTACGGCGAGCAGGTCGACGGATAGAACGAGGCCGAGCCTGTCTTGATGACGTCGCATTCGCGCGAGCACTTGGTGACGTCGCCGCAATCGGTGACCGCGACGATGCCGGGGCCGCCGCCTGGGGGACAGACGAGATCGGGGACGTCGGGAAAGCGCCAACACTGACCACTGCTGGTGAGGCACCCGGCGACCGACGAGTGGCGGTGGATGCACTTGAACGTGCACGACGGGTCGCAGCCTAGACCTTCGCCGACGCCGTCGCAGGGGCCGCTGTGTCGCACGCGAATGCCGTTGTTCGCCGCCGTCAGCGCGCTCCAGTAGCTGACGCGGTCGCAGCCGCAGCTTGGCGCGTAGTTGGCGATGCCGGTCAGCGAGACGCAGGTGCCCGTGGTGGTCGCGTCGCAGCCGGTGACCACGCAGGCCTGACCGCTCGGGCAGCCGGTGAGCGCGGTGCAGCCCGGCGGCCCTGCATCGATGCCGACCGCGTCGACGGAGACCGCATCGGCGCCACCTTCGCTGCCGATCGTGCCATCGCTCGGCGCGTCGACCTTGGCTCCATCGGTGCCGCCGTCGACGCCGACGTCGCCGCCATCGACGACGGTGCCATCGACGGCCGCGTCGCTTCCAGCGTCGATCGTCCCGCTGTCGTCGTCAGGAGCGACGGAGAAGTCGGCGCTCGAGCAACCGAGCACGAGAATGGGTGCGACGAGCGCGCGCGCGAAGAAGCGAGCAAGCATGAGCTGAGCATAGGTCCGACGACCGAGCGAAGCGAGAACGGCCGGAGCGAAGCGAGACAGTCGTCAGGAGTCCGTGGCTCCACCGGGCGCGCGCGGTCGACGAATGCCGTACGTCTTCAGCCTTTGAATGAGCGTGTTGCGTGAGATTCCGAGGAGCTTGGCGGCGCGACTCTGGTTGCCAGCGCATTGCTCGAGCGCGTCGAGGATGCGTTGCCGCTCGAAGTCGTCGACGACGTTCTTCAGGGAAAATCCGGGCGTTCCGAGGCCTGACGGTGCCGACGAGGGCGAGGGTGACGCGGCAGCGATGGAGGAAGACGTCGTCGATCCTGGCGGCATCGTCGCGCGGCTCATCGCCGAGGCCGACATCGGCGCTTGGGGCGGCATGACGGCGGCGTAGGACACGCCGAGCGGCGGCGCATCGACGGTGACCATCGACTGCATCTTCTCCAGCGGCAGGCAGTCGGGGAGGATGACGTCGTCGCTGCAGAGGAGCACGGCACGCTCGACGACGTTGCGGAGCTCGCGGACGTTGCCCGGCCACGCGTAGCGCTGCATCACCGAGAGCGCCTCGGGAGAGAGATACGGCGCCGGCCGCTTCTCGCGACGCGAGGCCTCGGCGATGAAGCTCCTGGCGAGGTCTTCGATTTCGGCGGCGCGTTCACGAAGCGGTGGGATGACGAGGGCGACGCCGTTGAGACGGAAGAAGAGATCTTGTCGGAAGCGACCGGCGGCGACCTCGGCCTCGAGATCGCGGTTGGTGGCCGAGACGAGGCGCACGTCGATGGGGATCGATTTGAGTCCACCGACGCGGCGCACCGCTCGTTCTTCGAGGACGCGGAGCAGCTTCACCTGCAACGTCATCGGCAGCTCGCCGAGCTCGTCGAGGAAGACGGTGCCCCCCTCCGCGCTCTCCAAAAGGCCTTTTTTTGCGGCCACGGCGCCAGTGAACGCTCCGCGCTCGTGACCGAAGAGCTCGCTCTCGAGGAGGTTCTCCGAGAGCGCCGCGCAGTTGAGGGCGACGAACGGGCGTTGCGCGCGAGGAGAGCTCTGATGCACGCGCGCCGCCATCACCTCTTTGCCGACGCCGGTCTCGCCGAGGAGCAGCACGTTGATGGTGCCGAGCGCGACTCGTTCGAGCAGACGATGGAGCTGCTGCATGCGCGCGTCGCGGACGATGATCGACGGTGAGCCCGCGAGGATGGCGGCGGCCTTCGGGGGAGCTCCGTGCATGCGTGCGCTCGCGGCCTCGAGGAGCGTGAGCGCGTCGCGACCGTCGCGTTGCCAGAGGGCGAGGCCCGTCTTCGGCTCGCCGTTCTTCGCGCGCAGCTCACGTTCGAGCCGTTTCATCGCCTGTTCGGCGCGGCTGCCGACGTCGCGCCCACCGACGAAGAGAATTTCGAACGCCGCGCCGTCGTGGGCGAGCACGTCGCTCGGATCCGTGGCCGCGGCGATGGCGACGCGCAGATCGGCCTCGGCGATGGAGTCGTTGCAGGCGAGGCGGAGCACGGCGAGGCCGCTGTCGAACTTGCTCGCGCGCGCGCACTCTTCGGCGACGCGTCCTTCGAAGTAGCCGTGGTTCCACACGTGGCGCGGCGGCGCGAGCTGAGGCGGGCGCTGGACGATGAACATCGTCGTCCCCAGCTCGATCAGATCGCCAGGGGCGAAGTCGACGCTCTCGTGCGGCTCGAGCCGGACGTCGCGGACACGCGTGCCGTTGCTGCTGCCGAGGTCTTCGAGGCGGAGCAGCTTGCCGTCGACGTGGAGGAGCGCGTGCCGTCGAGAAATCGCGGCCTCGTTGACCCGCACATCGGCGGTCTCGCCACGACCGATGACCACTTGCCCTTGCTCGGGGAGCGGGTAGGTGACGACGGTGGTGCCGATGGCGAGGAGCGAGAGGCGATCGACGCGCGCCGGAGGGAGCGGTGCTTCGGCGGTTTTTTCCAGATCGTCGGAGCGTCTACGATCGACCACTGCTCGAGAGGCTATCACCTCGGGCGAGCCACTTGTCGAGCCAGTCGAAGATCTCCTGGTGCCATCGAAGCGAGTTGCGAGGCTTGAGAATCCAGTGATTTTCGTCGGGAAAATCGAGGAAACGCGAGGGCACGCCGAGGCGCTGCAGCGCGGTGAAGAGCATGTACCCTTCGCTCACCGGCACGCGGTAGTCCTTCTCGCCATGCACCACCAACATCGGCGTCACGATCTTGGTGACGAGCCGGTGCGGTGACCACGCGTCGTAGATTTTCGTATCGGTGAAGGGGTTGCCGAACTCGCGCTCCCACTCGGCGCCAGCGTCGGTGGTGCCGTGGAAGGCGGGCAGATTCCACAAGCTGGCGTGGGTGACGATGCAACGGAAGCGGCGGGTCTGCGTCGCGATCCAGTTGACCATGTAGCCGCCGAACGAGCCGCCCATCGTCGCGGTGCGCGTCGCGTCGACGTCGGGCCTTGCGCACGCCGCGTCGGTCACTGCCATCAAATCGTGGAACGGCTCGGCGCCCCAACGCGCGAAGCCTTCCTCGATGAAGGCCTGCCCATAGCCGGTGGAGATCCGCGGATTGACGAGGAGCACGCGATGCCCACGCGCGGCGAAGACGTGCGGGTTCCAACGCCAATGCCAATGATTGCCCCACGCGCCGAGCGGGCCGCCGTGCACCCAGAGGACGAGCGGCTTCGCCTCGTCGGGCTTCGCGATCGACACCGGGGGGTGGACGAGGAAGCTCTGCACCATGCGTCCGCCACCTTTGCCCGCGCTCTCGGTCGACAGCGTCTCCACGTGACCGAGCTCGACACCGACGAGCGCCGAATCGGTGAGCTGCGTGAGACGGGTCGGCGCCGAGTCGGTCCCGAGCGCATCGACGACGACGACCTCCGGCGGACGATCGAACGTCGAGTGCAGCGCATAGAGATGACGCCCGTCGGGGCTCGGACAGAGGTCGGAGTAGCCACCGTGCGCCGTCACCCGCCTCACCGCACGCGTCGTCGAATCGAAGGCAAAAATAGGTGTTTCGCCGCGTTGATCGGCAGCGAAGAAGATGGTCCGACCGTCGCGCGAGAAGCACGGAGACGTCGGCCAGAGCTCGATGCCGTCGTGAATCGGCGCGTGGATGTCGTGCGTCGCCGCGCGGACGTCGACGATCGCCAGGAGCGAGCGACCGGTCTGGCCTTCGAGGTTCTCGTGGAAGACCGCGACCACTCGCTGGCCGTCATCGGAGAAGCGCGGCGTCGCGAACGTGTGCAGGCCGTGGGTGAGCTCACGTCGCGCGGCGTCCTTGCCGAGCCCGAGCGCCACCAGGTTCTCCTGCGAACGATGCTCGGCCCCGAGCACCGCCTCACACGCAATCACCATCCCACCATCGGGCGCGAGATCGAACGTCTGCTCGTCGTATTCGAGCCGCCCGTTCGGCGTGAGATCGCGCGGATCGTCGACACCACCCGCGCCGAGTCGACCGAGCTCGAGATGAAAGAGGTGCCGCACGCGTGGCCCGTGAAAACGGTCCCAGAAGCGAATCGGAATCTCGTCGTACGCGAGCGCCGAGTCACCCGCCTCCTTGCGCGCGTCTTCCTTCGCCCGCTGCAGCTCCTCGCTCGGCGCCTGGGGATGGACGTACCCAGCGAACGCGAGGACGTCACCGTGCGCCTCGAGCGTCTCGACCCCGTGCGAGAGCCGCGTGATCCGTCGCGGCTCCCCACGCGGCGGCAACGCGAAGACCTGCATCGTCGTCTCGCTCGTCTCCGCCTTCGCCTTCGACGACGAATCACCTTGTTTTCGTGGCGGGTTGTTGTCGGGTCGATTGCTCAGGAAGTAGAGCGTGCCGTGACTCCCGAAGCGCGGCGCAACGTCGTTGTCGTCCCCGAAGGTGAGCCTCCGCGTCTCGCCTGTCGCCACCACGACCTCGTAGAGATCGCTCACGTACTTGCGCTGCTCGGCATCTCGACGACCGACGACGAACGCGAGCGTCGCGCCGTCGGGGGAGAGGCGGAGGTCGGAGAGGCGGGGGAGGGACAGGAGCGTGTCGGGGGTGAAGAGGGACATCGCGAGGGAGAGGGTACGTGGGGGAAGGACCGAGGGCGAGCGAGGGCGAGCGAGGGCGAGCGGGCGCGGGCGAGCGCGGGTGAGCGCGTTGGCGTAAGACTTCTGCATGTCTACCGATGGCACTTCGGTGCGGGTCTTCACCTCCGGCATCTGGCAGCTCTCGAGTGTCGTGCTCGAGAGTGCGGGGGAGTGTCTGATCGTCGATCCGGCCTTTTTTCCACGTGAATTGGACGATCTTCGGGCACACGTCGATGAGCGGGGGCGGGCGGTGGCGGTGGCGTTCACGCACGTGCATTGGGATCACGTGGTGGGGTGGCAGACGTTTCCCGAGGCGGAGGTGGTGGGGAGCGAGGCGCTGGCGCGGGCGATTGCCGAGGATGGTGATGGGGAGGCGCGGCGGAATCTCGAGAAGGCCGGCGCGTTCGATCGCGAGTGGTATGTCGAGAGGGCGTCGCCGTTGTGTTGGCCAAAGGCGATGCGGGCACTCGGTGATGGCGACGAGGTGAAGGTGGGGACGACGACGGTGCAGGCGTTGGCGCTGCCAGGGCACAGCGCCGACGGGGTCGGGTTGGTCATCGAAGAGGCGCGCGTGCTCATCGTCGGCGATCATCTTTCGCCCTGCGAAATTCCCTTCGTCGACGATCTCGCGGCCTATCGCGCGACGTTGGCGAAGCTGATGCACACGCTCGCTTGGATCGACGACGTCATCCCCGGGCACGGCCGACGGCTGACGCGCGACGAGGCGTTGACGATCGCCAAGGAAGACCTCGCCTACCTCGATGCGCTGGCGCAGGCGGTCGAGAAGAAGAGCTTCGCGGGCGCGAACGACATGACCCTACCGCGAGGCGACCCGGCGATCATGGGTCCGCGGCATCGCGAAAATTGCGTCGCCGTTGGCCTGGCGTAGGCGCGGGGCCAGGCGCGTGCTGCTACGCTGCGAGCCGTGACCGATTGGCATCGCCTCTTCGAAAAATATCAGCACGTCGCCGACCACAAAGCCGAGAGGCAGCGTCAACTCGACGCCGCCGCCACCGCGCAGAAAGAGTTCGAAGCGTGGTCGGTTCGAACGATTCCCCGCCTCTACGCCGAGCTCGCAGTCATCGCGGGGGCTCGCGCGGACGAGCTGTCGAAAGAGGTCGGCGTGAAGGTCGAGGTCAGCATCGGGCCCAACAGCGCCCCCGACGTCCATCAGCCTTGGCTCGGCTACCTCAAGCTCGCCCTCGGCGACGTTCGCGTCTACCTCTACGCCGCGCCGACACCACAGACGTATGTGTATCTGCACCTCCTCGCGAACCACCACGATTTGCGTGAGCGCGTGGTCACGCGGCAGGGCGCGGTGCTGAAGCGCGCTGCCGGTGACGGCTACGAGCTCGGGTATCTGGACGGCGATCCGGCCGGTGTGGCGCATACGCAGATGCCACTCGATGCGTTGGTCTACCGCGCCTTCGAGCAGATGGCAGATGCGCAAGCGCCGCTGCTCACGCCCGCGTCGTCGCCGTAAACACGCCGGCAAGCGCGCTACTCTCCGGCGATGGCAAACGTTCTCCTCCCGCTCGGGGTCTGCCTGGCCGTCGCCGTCGCCTGCAGCGCGAGCCCAGCGCCCAAGCCGCCTGCGCCACTCTCTCCGCCGGTCGCGAGCACGCCGACTCCCCTCGCCTCCGCGAGTACGAGCGCTCCGCCGGTCAAGCCTCGCTTCACCACCTGCGGCGCGCTCGATTGCCGTCTCTACGACGACGTCGCCACGGCCGTGCAAGACATCCTCGACGACGAAAAGCCGCTCGTCGTCGGGTTCGGGGAGTCGCACGCGCGCAAGGACAAGGGGGCGTTCCCGTCCTCGGCGCAGCGCTTCACGAACGAATTGGTGCCTGTTTTCAAGGGGCGCGCGTCGAATCTGTCGCTCGAGCTGATGTCGGCGCCGAGCGGTTGCGAGAAGGCGACGAAGACGGTGAAGAAAGACCTCGCCGAGGTCGGCAAGAATCAGAAGGTGAACGACGCCGACGAGTACGTCACGCTCGGGCTCACCGCACGCGACGCGGGCATCACGGTGACGCAGCTCGCCCCTTCGTGCGCCGAGTTCGCCGCGCTCACCAAATCGAAGAGCGTGAACCTCGACCTGATGCTGCTCATCAAGAAGCTGACGGTGAAGGAAATCGGCGCGATTCTCGCCTCACCGAAGCACCCGGCGGACAAGCTCGTCCTCGTCTACGGAGGCGCGTACCACACCGAGCCCGACGCTCCCGAAGAGCGCGCCGACTTCAGCTTCGCCAGCGACGTCGCGAAGCTGGTCGACGGGCGCTATGCGTCGATTCATCTCTTCGTGCGCGAGTTCGTCGACGCCACCTGGAACGACTGGCCGTGGTACGCAAGCTTCGACCCCAAGGCCCACCCCGACAAAGTCACGGTGTTCCACGGCAAGCCGAAGCACTGGGTGATTCTGACGTCGGCGTCGACGCCAGCTGGAAAGGCGCCTTGAGCTAGGCGAGCGCTCAGGGGAACGACGAGAAGAGATCGCCGAGATCGGTCGCCGTCGCTGCGTCGCGGATGAAGGGCTTCACGCCGAAGATCGTCTGCACCGTTCGCAAGAGCGAGCTGTGCGTGTACGCCGTCGAGTTCGAGTAGCCGACCTTGGCGAAGGGCGAGAGCGCGATGAGACCGATGGGGCCGTCGCTCGAAGTGCCGAAGGTCGGCGCGGTGCCTTCGTCCCAGACGACGAAGACGGCGCCGCCTGCCTTGTAGGTAGCCGAACCGAGGATCTTCGGCAGCTCGTTCTTCAGCCAAGTGTCGCCGGTGCCGACGTCGGGGAGGATGCAGGCGGTGAACTCGCCGCCGTGCATGTCGTTGCAGAGGTTCGGCGTGATGAAGTTGTACTGCGCGACTTTGCCCGCCGTGAGATCGCCCGCCAGCTCGGTATACGGACGAACGTGGGCGATGCAGTGCGCCGACGTCGTCTTGTTGGTGTCGGTGACGTCGTCGAAGAAGATCATCGGGTTGTGCTTCGGCCCGTAGTGATTCACTCCGGTGAGCGGGCAGGCCTTGCCGTCGATGTCTTCTTGGTACGACTTCCAGGTGATGCCGGCCGCTTCGAGCTTCGCGACGAGGTGATCGGTGGTGCTGCGATGGTTGGTGCCCGGATCGTTGTCGTCCTTGATCCCGAGGTTGTCGCCAGCTTCCATCCAGATGTAGTTCGGCTCGCTCGGGTGGTTGCCGGCGGGCGTCTTGTAGTTCTCGGCGTGCGCGCCGGTGGCGAGCAGCGAGTTGATGTACGGCGCCGACGAGCTGCCCTTGATGTCGGACCAGCTGTGGTTCTCGAAGACGATGACGAAGACGTTCTTGATTTTCCCGGTGCCGGTGGCGGTGTCGCCGCCCGTCGCGGTGTCACCACCGGTCGCCGTGTCGCCGCCGCCCGCCGTGTCGATGCCCGTGGTGTCGACGCCGATGGTGTCGCCGGGCGTGCCCGTGTCGGTGCCGCCGCCGCCGGTGTCATCGCCCGAACCGCCGGTGTCGTCGGTGCCGCTCGAGTCTTTCTTCGTCGTCCCCGAGTCTTGCGGACCGTCAGTCTCGCCAGGCGTGGCGCCTCCGCAACCGACGACGAGCGCGAGGAAGAAAGGAGCAAAGTGCACGAGCTTCATTTGGGGAGTCTCCTAGCACGCTGAAGCGAGGATTGGCCGGTGGCGAAGGAATCTTGGGAACCAGCTCGTTCCCGAGGCGGGGCAGTCTAGTGTCTCGGCTGACAAAAGCAGCTCATCGATCCGCAATCGCGGATCTTTCCAACGCCATCCATCGACATGTCACTTTCAAGTGTCTTTTGTCGAGAAAACAAGTCCAGAGGCGACCGCGTGGGTGTCGGATTGTGGTGGGCGAGCGGTGGAATTCGTCGCATACCGACGAGACCCATGCGCATCGCCCACTCGCTCCCCCGCTCGCTGGCCTCCCTGACGTTCGTGCTTCTTGCCTCCTGCAGCGGCTCGTCCGGCGACACCACGCCTGGCGACGACGCAGGCGGAGGCGACGACACCGCCAAGGGCGACACGATCACGAGCGGCGATACCAACGGGATCGACACCGCGACCGGCGCAGATACGGCGACGGGCGGCGACACCACCGGCGTCGACACCGCCACCGGGAGCGACACCACTGGCACCGACACGACCGGCACCGACACCAAGCCGGCCACCGGCGCGATCAAGACGTTCTTCGTCATCTTGATGGAGAACCACAACTGGTCGGCGATCAAGGGCAGCGCGTCGGCGCCGTACCTCAACGGCACGATGCTGAAGAACGGCGCGCACGCCGAGCAGTACTACAACCCGCCGGGCCTCCACCCGAGCGAGCCGAACTACATCTGGCTCGAGGCCGGCGACAACCTCGGCATCACCGACGACAACGACCCGGGCGGTTCTGGTGGCAACCACCAGTCGACGACCGACCACTTGGTGACGCAGCTGCAGGCCAAGGGCATCTCCTGGAAGAGCTACCAGGAGGACATCGACGGCAAGACGTGTCCGCTCAGCTCGGTGAAGCAGTACGCGCCCAAGCACAATCCAATGGTCTATTTCGACGACGTCACCGACACCAACAAGACGACTTCGGCGAACTGCATCGCCCATGTCCGCCCCTACACCGAGCTAGCCACCGACCTCACCGCGGGAAAGCAGGGTCGCTACAACTTCCTCACGCCCAACCTCTGCAACGACATGCACGGCCCCTGTCCCGGGAACGTCATCAAGGCCGGCGACGACTGGCTGGCTGCACAAATTCCGGTCATCCAGGCCTCGGCAGCCTACAAGGACGGCGGCGTCATCCTCGTCGTGTGGGACGAGGCGGGCTCGGGCGATGGTCCGATCGGCGCCATCGTCCTCTCGCCGCTCGCCAAGGTCGGCTACTCCTCGACGGTGAAGTACACGCACAGCTCGACCTTGCGCACGGTCGAAGAGGTCTTCGGCGTTCCCTTCCTCCGCGACGCCGCCAAGGCGACCAACCTCGCCGATCTTTTCACCAGCTATCCCTGAGACGTTTTTTCGGGTACCTGCGGATCGCGATGTCGCGTGTCCGCCCCCTGCTCTCTCGTCCTGGGGCGCGCTATGCATGCCTCGGTGACGGGCTCTGTTGCACCGACGTGCACCTGCTCGGGCCGCTGACGCCGAGCGAGGTGAAGCGGCTGCACGTGCTCGCGCCCAAGCCCAAATCGAAGTCGAAGTCGAAGCGGGAGCCGAAGCTGGCGGATGCGCGCGTCGTCGTCCGCTCGGAGCTCCTCGACGCGCACGTCATCGCCACCACCGCCAAGGGCGAGTGCAGATTCCTCCTTCGCGACGCCGGTGGTTGCTACCTCCACGTGACCCACGGCGCGGCCGCGAAACCAGCGGGCTGTCGCCGTTTTCCCTATCGCCTCGTGGCTACGCCGACCGGAGGCCGAGTCACCACCGAACATCGCTGCCCTTGTCGCACGATGGGCCCGCGCCCGCCGCTCTCGCTCGCCGACGCCGAGAACTCGCTGCGTGACGACGCGGGCCGCTTGCAAGCAGATGCGCGCGTGGGCGAGTCGGTGCGCGAACGACGCGGCAAGCGCATGACCTTCCGCGCCTACACCACGCGCGAGGCGACGTGGATCGCGCGTCTCCTCGCCGGCGACGATCCAGGTGCCGTCCTCGACGCCGAGCCGCTCCCGCATTTGCAGGACGTCAGCTGGATCGACGTCGCCCACCAATTCCGCTCGAAAATCGACGGCAGCGCCTGCGGAGATGCGCTGGCGTGGTTCGGCGACGTTCTCCTCGGACTCGCCGACACGCGCCATCGCTCCCGCGGACTGCGGGCCCGTCCATGGTCGCCGTCGTTCGATCGGGCCGAGAAGCGCGTCATCGATCCGGCGCGCGCCAGTGATCTCCTCGGCGACTTCGCGGCCGACGTCCTCTGGAGCCTCGAATGGGTTCAGGTCGGTAGCCTCGAAGTCGCGCGCAAAGAGCTGGTGACACGGATGCACGTCGCGCGGACGATCGTGAATGCGCTGGTGGCGGCCGGGACGCGGGAAGAGCGGGCGGCGGCCGAGGCGATTGCGATTGTCGAGTTGGCGGGGGCGTCGGGGTTGTGGGGGGCGGTGACGAAGGCGATGGAGGGTTAGGGGCGGGCCGGCGGCGAGGACGAGCGAGCTCTCTCCCGAGCTTCGGAAGGTGCACTCAGATGCAGTCAGGTGCAGCGCGTGCCGCAGCCGCCCTTCGTGGGAGGAGGATGGTAGCCGCCACCGCTGCCACCGCTGCCCCCGCCGCCCGTGCTCGCATCCACCGGGATGACGCCGAGCACTTCGAAGGTCGACACGGACATCTCCTGAGTGCCGACGACGACGCTGCAGCCGCTGCCGACGACCTTACCGGGATAACTGGCGAGTCCATACGACGCGCGGCAGACGTAGAGTGGCCGGCCGTCCGCTTCGTTCCCGCCGACGAACGCGTTCTCGGGAACCATGGGACCGGACACCCACGACGGCGCCGACGTGTCGGACGAATGCGCGACATACGTGAGTATCTGGAAATCGAAGACCTCGACGGCAGCTCCGCCCTCCCAGAGCACACAGGGGCCATTTTGGACGCGCCCTAGCTGTTGACCCCCCGCGTACGGCGCGCGGCACAGGTACTCTGCGCCACTGATGACGTCGCTCGTCACCTCGTAACGCATGGGCGGGAATACGTTCCCCGTGGCTGGGTTCACGTGCATCGGCGTCCACTGGAACACGGGCGCGGCGGGCGGGTGGTAATTGGAGGGAAGGTTGTCGCACTCGCCGGTGCGCCTCGGGTGCATGGCATCGGAGAGGTCCAATCGGCAAGTGCCGTAGCCGGTCACTGTGATGTTTACACTACCCGTGTGTCCGACCGACGCGATAGGCCCGTTGGCCAGAGCCCAGTTGTCGGTGTTCTGATCGGGGGCAAACGCGAACGCGGATTGGACGGGGTATTCTCGGGCGAACGCCGGCGGCTGGTCATAAGGACCCCCGACCGACTGGTGCAAGTGGGCCACGATCGTGCCACCGCGGACACTCTGGTAGTTGATGTCGAACTGGATATTCGAATTCGTGTCGAACCTCGCGTGGCCGGCGGCCGCGCCGTCGCCGCCATTGAGGCCCTTCACCCTCAGCTTGAACGTCTCGAACGAGAATCCGAAATCAGAGGCGCGCGCCCCCTCGAGGAACCCGACGGGGACCTTGGGAGAATTCTCGGTCATGCTCTTCCAGACCGCGACGTAAAATCCATTCGGATTCGTGCCGTTGCTGAAGTCGAGGAAGAGCCAGTGACCGTCCTCGCCTGGGCAGAATTGCCCCAGGCCCTCGCGCCCAGATTCCGCCCCGCCCGGGCAGAAGCTCTCCGGAATGATCGGGTTGAGACCGCACGCGAACCCCGGTGCGACGCAGGTATTGACGGCGTCGCTGCGCTGGGTGCCCTCGAAGCGAACGAGGTCCAGTCGGTTCACGGCGTTGCGTGCGTCGCCTTCCGGAAACGCGAAGTTGGGCATCAGCACGGTCGGCAGCGCGAGGCCGCGATCTTCGGCGTTCCAGTTGGCGATCGGGGGACTCTCTCCGGCGAGCAAGTGGAGCACGCCATCGACACCCGACTTGAGCGGTATGCCGCCCGCGGCGATCGTGAATGGCCCCTCGTTGTCGTAAATCTCGACGCCGCCTGGCGCGTGGTGAAAGTCGTTCGTACCGTTCGAGTGCGTCTGAAAGTACGGATGGCCCATCTTGTTGATCGCCAGCTCCAGGATCATCGGCGGGACGCGGTAGCTCCCGGAGGCTTGGCGCGAGACGAGCTCACACCCACTCGGCACGGCGAGCTGCGCAGTTCCCGTCTGTCGTGACGGCGGAATCAGGAGGTCGTTGGTGCCCGCGTAGAGGGCGAAGCGGCACGCCTGCTCGTCCCAGTCCTGAAAGAACTTTGGGCCGCCGTGGGCGACCAAGCGCCGGAACGGAGAATTGCGGCGGTCGAGGCTCGCGGCGGTGGCGAACTTCGCGGACATGTAATCGAGCACCGCGGTCGCCGCCGTCTTGATGTCGGGATCTTGCGCCAGCTCGGCGAGGTTCTCGATCGCGTCGAGTGAGTAGCCCGCATACGGGCGCGCGTTGTACTCCTGGAAGTCGTTCTTGAGGATGCTCTGCAATCGACGGAGCCAATAGTCGCGCATGCCGTTCGTGGCATTGTCGTACGCGCCCGAGGGGTTGGTCGCGGCGAGGCGCTCGTTGATGAGAAATCGCGTGCTGTAGATGAGTAGAAGGTGATTTTCGGTCTCCGGTATTTCGACGAACTCCACGAGGAGCGAGGAAATCATCGCCATCGGATCGACCAGCTTCAGCAGCATCTGTGTCCATGGCATGAACTTGCTGCTGAGAACGTCGATCGAATGATAGCTCGAGTCGTACGGACCCGAGTCGACCGACGCGATGAAAGCCTGGAGCGACGCTCGGGTGGTCGGGTCCAGCAAGGATCCGAATTGGAGGAGCAGCGGGATCAGATCCTGAAGCGCGGTGTCGAGCTCGCCCTGCCGCGCGTAGCCGGCGGTCGGTTCGATCGTCGTACCGAGCAACTGCCCGCGCGTATGCAGGTACACGAGCGCGCTGTCGAGCATTCGAATGCGGTCGGCGCGCGTTTCGGTGCCGTTGCAGACACCCTCGTAGGCGATCATGGCGAGCGCCGTCGCCGACCACTCCCGGCCAGGGAACATGACCGAGCTTCCGGCGCGGATGTCACGGTTCTCCGCACGGCCCGCGCACGCCCTTTGCTCGAGGAAAGCCTGGGCGCGCGCGGCGTATCCGTTGACCGCGTCCGTGACCGTCGCCGGCGTCGTGAATGGACTGAGCGTACCGCTCGTGGGGCTCAGCGCTTGCGTCGCCTCGGCGATGGCCCCTTCGGGCAGCGGCGACCCGGACGACGAAGAGCACGCGGTGGCGAGCAAAGCGACGGCTCCGACGAAGAGCGATGTCGAGGGGCGGCGAATACGGCGTTTCATTTGGAGTGACCTCGTTCAGAGTTCAGAGCAGTGTTCGCGGACGAGCTCCGCCCACGTTCATGCGATAGAGCCGGCCGGTGGGGCGCTGTCCCACCGGAAAGCGACGCTCAGAAGAGCGGCCGGTTGCCTTTGCGAAACGCGCTCGGCGCTCTCCACGCCGCACAGAACCGCTATGCTGGCCCCGGCGTGGCGAAGAAGGACGATTGTCTGACGGAAGACTCCGTCGCGCGGCTACTCGAGGGGCAACTGGCCGGTGAGGCGTTGGCGAGCGCCGAGCGGCACCTCGCGCAATGCGACGAGTGCATGGAGCTCGTCGGCGCCGTCGGTGACCTCATCTCTCCGACGATCTCCGCTGCTGCGCACGCAGCGCACTCAGCCCACGCAGCGCCAGACTCGGAGCCCGCGGGCGGTGAGACGGTGGGGCGTTATCGGATACTCGCGCCGCTCGGTGCCGGGGCGATGGGACGCGTCCTTCTCGCCTACGATCCCTCGCTCGATCGAAAGGTCGCGCTCAAGCTGCTGCACGCGCGCGCCGCCACGCCCGAGCTCGAGTCGCGTCTTCTGCGCGAGGCCAAGGCGATGGCCAAGCTGTCTCATCCGGAGGTCATCACCGTGCACGACGCAGGTCGACACGGAGAGCAGCTCTTCATCGCCATGGAGCTGGTCGACGGCGGGACCCTGCGCGAATGGCTCGCGAGCGGGCGCCGCACCTGGCGCGAGATCCTCGACGTCTACCTGCGCGCGGGGCGCGGGCTCGCGTGGGCCAACGACGCCGGCATCGTCCATCGAGATTTCAAGCCCGACAACGTGCTCATCGGGAAAGACGGCCGCGTGCGGGTCACCGACTTCGGCCTCGCCCGCAGCGTCGAAGTCGACCCATCGCCGCCGACGCGACGGCAGGGCGCGCCCGAGGGGGAGCCAGCCGACGAGCACCCCGACTCGCCTGCGCTCGAGCTCGCGCTGACCCGCACCGGGACGCTCCTCGGCACGCCCATGTACATGGCTCCCGAGCAGCTCGCAGGGCGCCCGGCCGACGCGCGCGCGGACGTCTACGCTTTCTGCGTCTCGCTCTACGAGGCACTCTACGGCGAGCGCCCCTTCGAGGCCCGCTCGCTCTCGGCGCTCTTGCGCAAGAAGCTCGAGGGCGACGTCGCGCCGCCGAAATCGGGAAGCGAGGTGCCGAGGCGCCTGCGGCGTGCGCTCCTCGTCGGGCTCTCTCCGCGCCTCGACGATCGCTACCCCTCGATGGACGCGCTCCTCGTCGCCTTGCGAGCGGCCGTCGCCACGCGGAAGCTGCCTTGGGTCGCGGGGATCCTCGGGCTCACCGCGCTCGTCGTGTTCGGCTCGGTCGCCGGAAGGGCGGAGTGGAACCGGCGCGCGCGTCGCGACGGCGTCACCACCGTTTCGTCGAGCTCCGGCGCCAAGGTCGGGTGCTCACGCGCGGCGTGCGTCGCCGAGAGCGGCGGATTGCCCGCGGTCTGCCGCCCCGACGGGACCTGCGCGACCATCGCCTCCGCCGATTGCACGCCGAGGTCGTCGCCGGACGATTTGCGCGACGAAGGCACCGTCTGGCTCGGCGCGATGTTCCCCACCCAAGGCCCGGGCGCGGAGGCGTTCGGCGCGATGAGCGTCGAGGGCGTCGACTTCGCGCGCGAAGAAATCGCCCGCGCGACGAGTGGAATCGTCGGCGCCGGCGCGTCTCCCCACGTGCGGCGCATCGCGCTCGCGATCTGCGACGACAGCCAGGATCCGATGCGCGCCGCCCATCACCTCGTCGACGACATCGGCGTCCCGGCGATTCTCGGCTTCGGCTCGGGGAAGGAGATCGAAGACGTCGCCGGCAAGCTCCTCATCGATAGGCACGTCTTGACGATGGCGTCGCTCACCTCGAGCCCGCTCGTCACCCGCATCCCGCAGCCCGCCGGCTTGCCGCGAATGGTCTGGCGAACCAGCTACAGCATCGAGGCAGTTGCGGAGGCGACGGCGGCGTTTCTCCGCGACGCGCTCGAGACGCCGGCGCAGCGGGTCGCCGGAACGACGCACATCACCGTCGCCCGCGCCGACACCGGGCTCGGCGTCTGGTTCGGGGAGGCGCTCTTCCGCAAGCTCTCGTTCAACGGAAAATCGGCCGAGGAAAACGGCGCCAAGTACCAGGAGCTGACCTTCGCTTCGCCTTCCAGCGACGACGAGGTAGGGAAGCTCGCCGAGCGAATCGCGCGCACCTCACCGTCGATCGCCGTCCTTCTCGGCGCGTCCTCCGACACCTCCCGCATCGTCGCCGCGGTCGAGGCGCGTGGTGCACACCCGCGCTGGGTCCTCGCGTCGGACACCACCGACATCGTCGCGCCTTTCATCGGCAAGAGCGCCGAGCGACGGCATCGCATCTTCGGCGTCGTCTCGGTGACGCGCACGCCCGAGGCCAGGTTCGTCATTCGCTTCAACGCGGCCCACGCTCGGCAGGTCACCCGCAGCATCAACCCGGGGATGAGCTACGACGCGCTCTACGTCCTGGCGTACGCGACGTTCGCGCTCGGGGACCAGGCCGTGGACGGCCCCTCGCTCGCGGGCGCGATCGAGCGGCTCATCCCGCCGGGTCGAAGGGTCGAGAGCGGGCCGACCGATCTCTTCGACGCGCTCACCGAGCTCTCGCAGGGCAAGCACGTCGATCTCGACGGTCCGTCGGGCTCGCTCGACTTCAATCCGAAGACCGGTGAGTCGGCCTCGGACTTCGCGCTCCTCTGCCCGGCGCTCGACGCGCAAGGCGCCGCCTCGCACGACGTCGAGTCGGGCGTCGTCTTCCGTGCGGGGGCGAAGGGCGCCGAGGGCAAGATGAAGTGCCCTTGAAGTGCCCTTGAACGCGCGTTCGTCGGGGCGGCGAATCAGGGGCCCGCGAGCCGGGAGCAACCCCCGCCGCAGTTGGTGCCGATGCTGATGTTGCCGACGGGGTATTCGTAGATGTACGTGTACCCGGGCGGCGCGTTGCCGACGCACGACGCCGACAGCAGCGGCGTCGCGCCCGTCGCGGCGCAGTAGCTTCCGTCGGTGGGCTTCACCGGCAGCCCGCCGACGTACGCGCAGGGCGGGAGTCCGAGGACGCCGATCGACGGCGGGACCGTCGCGCTCGCCAGACACTCCCAGATCGGAATCGAGCCGATGTTCTCGAGCTTGATCCAGGTGCCGGCCGTGCAGCCCTTGCCGGCGAGGGAGATGGGAACCGGAATCGCGCCCGTACACGCGGTCGCGATCGGACCGATCGGCGCGAGGTCTTCGCAGACGCACACGAGCGAGCCGCCGTGGCCCTCGTTGGTGCACTCCTTCACCTTGTTGAACCCGCCACACACGACGACGGAAGCGGATGAGCTCTCGGTCGGGTCGGCCGAGTCACCGACCTGCGCCGAGCAGCCGACGACGAGCGAGCCCGCGAAAGTACCGACGAAGAGAGCGGAGCGGATGCGGCGAAGCGACATGTGAATCCTCCCAGATGCCTGAGGGCGATGGGCCCTCGCCTACTAGAGCCGGCGACTCGCAGCTAGTCCCATCGCCATCACTCCTTGGGGTCGAGGAGCCGCAGGAGGCTCACCTCGAGATTGCTCTGCAGCAACACGACGAGGCTGTCGAGCTCCGTCGAGGTCAGCTGGACGCGCTCCTTCATGAGGCGCTTCGTCTCGGCCAGGAGCGCGCTGCGAGCGCTCGCCACCCACCGCGCTGCCGTCGAGCGACCGATCGAATAGAAGGCCCCGAGTCGATCGACCGACCAGCCCTGGGCGTGGTGGAGGCGAAGGAGCACGACCTGCCGCGGCTCGAGTCGAGCGAGGGCGTCGCGGAGGGAGCCTTCGAGCTCCTGCGCGTATCGGGTCTTGGCGAAGGCGAGCTCGGGCTCGGAGTCGACGACCGCGGCCGACACTGCGCTGAGCGACTCGTGGGGACGATCGTCGAGGTTGCGGCGGAGTCGGTGTGCCGCACGCATCGCCACCGTAGTCAGCCAGGTACGCATCGCCGCGCGGCCGCTGTAGCTGCTGATGCGCGGCGCGCGATCGCCTTGTCGCACGAGCAGCGAGACGAGCGCGGTCTGCGTGGCGTCCTCGACGACGCTGCGATCGACCCGGGCCACGGCGCGCTCGAGGGTGCTGCGAAACACGCGCTCGAAGGAGGCGGCCGCGCCCGTGACGCCGAGGGCGCAGGCGCAGGCGATCCAGAGGTCGGCGGCGTGCTCGAGCGGAGGAACGCCGGCCTCCGGCAGCGCTTCGAGGTAGCTCGCGAAGTCTTCGTCGCGGAGCGCGAGCTCCGGCCACGCCGCGCGCCCGCGCTCGATGTGCTCGCGCAACTCGTCGATCGTCATTCCGCGGCGAAGGTGGTGCACCGGCGCGCACGCGGCAAGGGCGGCGGCCGCGCGCGAGGTCCGCGCGATCTATTTCGTCGAGCGCGTTGGGACGAGGCGACAGGCGCGGTCTCTATCGGGCGTAACCCCAAAGGAAGGTTCCCCATGCGTCGCATTCATCGTTCCGCCTACACCCTCTCGGTCTTCGCCCTCCTCGCCGCCGCAGGCTGCGCCGTCGACGGCACGTCCCCCGCGCCGGGCGAGGTCGAGAAGACCGCCAAGTCCGCCAACGAGCTCTACGTCGACAACAACGCCACGTGGTCGAGCCATCACGTCAAGGTCTGCTGGGACTTCGGCGATTGGGGGAAGGAGAAGGGCTGGGTGCAGGACGCCGTGAATTCGTCGTGGGCCTCGGTCACCAACGTCACCTTCGAGTTCGCCTCGAACTGCGACGACGGCGGCATTCCGCTCGACGAGCACGACGACAACCCGCACACCAACGGGCTCGGTTACCACGCCGGCCGCATCGACCTCAACTTCGTCTTCAAGGCCTGGGCGCCCGACTGCAGCACCAGCGAGAGCAAGCGCGAGTACTGCATCCGCGCGATCGCCGTCCACGAGTTCGGTCACGTCCTCGGCTTCGCGCACGAGCAGAACGAGGGGCAGACCCCGGCGTGGTGCAAGGAGGCGCAGGGCGCCAACGGCACCGCCGTGATGACGCTCTGGGATTTTCGCTCGGTCATGAACTACTGCAACAACTGGAAGTTCACGCCCGGGTTCCTCAGCCCGCTCGACATCCAAGGTGCGCAGAAAGTCTATGGACGACGCGGCGCCGGAGACCTCGTCTGGGAGAGCACCCCCGGTCAGATTTCCATGTGGAAAATGGCGACCAACGGCACGATTGCCAACTATGAATACGAGGGTATTCCGGTGGCGGGCCGCAACGTCGTCGCCGTCTCCGACTTCGACGGCGACTTCGACACCGACATCCTCTGGCGCGACGCAGCCAACAACGTCGGCGCCTACTTCTTCAATGGCGGGCGCGTGGTCGGCTCGGCCGAATACGGCTTCGTCGATCCGGCCTGGCAGGTGAAGGGCACGGGCGACTTCGACGGCGACGGCTTCGGCGACGTTCTCTGGCGCAACGGCTCGACCGGCGACGTGCAGATTTGGCGAATGGACGACTCGCGGCACGTCATCGGCTGGGATTTTCCCGGCCGAGGCGTCGAGTCCTTCTGGCAGATCCAGGGGACCGGCGATTTCGACGGCGACGGGCACACCGATGTCCTCTGGCGCGACTCGCGCAACGGCGACGTCGGCATCTGGCTGATGACCGCACCGCTCGCGGGAGCCTCTGGATTCACCACCGGCGTGACCATCGCCAACTTCGTCTATCCGGGGCGCGGGGTCGACGCTGCTTGGGGCATTCAAGGCGTCGGTGACGTCGACGGCGACGGCAAGAGCGACATCGTCCTGCGCAACTCCACCACGGGCGACGTCGGCATCTGGCACATGAAGGGCGGCACCATCGCCGACTATTGGTATCCGCAGCGCGGCGTCGAGGCGTTCTGGCGCATGCAGGCTGTCGGCGACGTCGACAACGACGGCAAAGCCGACATCGTCTGGCGCAACGCCAGCAACGGTGACGTCGGCGTCTGGCGCATGAACGCCGGCACGATCGCCGCCTATTGGTACCCGCAGCGCGCGGTCGACGCCTCGTGGCAGATCAAGGGGATCGGTCGGCAGCTTCAGTAAGCGTCGCCGGACGGCGTGGCGCTCGACGCGCGAGCAGCTCGAGATCTCGGCTGTCCGCGCGAGCGCGCGCGCGCTTGGTACACGCGCAACGGCTTCACGCCGGCGAATGGCACGCAGAGCGCGTGATGACCCCCGACCACGTAGCGGTCAGATCGTCACCGAGCAGATGTCGGCGAGCATCCGGAGAACGCGCTTGGGGTCGAACGGCTTGTCGAGCCTGCGGTTGGGTACCGACGCGAGAAACTGCTGGGCGCGCGGCGTGAACGCACCGCCGGTCGTGAAGATGAACGACGGCCGCTGCTCGGGGCGAACGCGCTCGAAGAGATCCATGCCGCTCATTCCGGGCATCATCAGATCGCAGAACACGACGTCGAAGCTCGCCGAGGCCAGCGCGGCGAGCGCCGCTTCGCCGCTCGCCGCGACCGTGATCTGGTTGCCGCGCAGCACGCGCGTCAGCGCCTTGGCGACCAAGGGCTCGTCGTCGACCACGAGGATTCGAATGGGACCACGAAGGGGCGCCAAGCTCGGCCGAATCGAGCGCGGCGGCAGTGCCTCCTCTTTCGCGCGGAGCAGCAGGACGCGCACGGTCGTGCCTTTTCCGAGGACACTCTCGACGACGATGGTGCCACCCATCGCCGTCACGATCGTGTGGCACACCGTCAGGCCGAGGCCGGTGCCGACGCCGAGCTGCTTCGTCGTGAAGAACGGCTCGAAGATCCGCGCCAAGTTCTCGGGGGCGATGCCGGTACCGGTGTCACGCACTTCGATCGCTACGCGTCCGCCGTCGGCGCGCGCGGCAACTCTGATCTCATTGTCTTCGACGTGACCTTCGGGGATCGCGTGCGCGGCGTTGATGAGCAGGTTCAGGAACACCTGACTGAGGCGCGATGCGTTGCCGACTACGAGCGGAACGGCCTCGAACTCGAAGACCAGCCTTGCGCGTTGGCGAATCTCGCTCGCGGCGATGCGCGCTGTCGACTCGAGGGTCGCGCAGATGTCGAGCGGCCCGAGGACATCGGCCTCGACTCGCGAGAACGTCTTCAGGTCGCGAACGATCACCTCGACGCGCTCGGCGCCGCCCGCCGCCTCCGCGGCCATCTGCGCAAGGTCTTCGCGCGCCACCGTCGACGTCGCCGAGGAGAGCGCTTCCCGGAGGCTGCGTAGGTTGTCCGTCACGTAGGTGAGCGGGTTGTTGATCTCGTGCGCCACGCTGGCCGCGATCGTTCCGATGGACGCCATGCGCTCGGCGAGCGCCGCCTTCGCGTGCAGCTCCTTCTTCTCGGTCACGTCGTGGGCGACGAGCACGGACGATGGCGACCCGTCGAAGTCGACGTCCTTCGCCGGGTAGACCTCGAGGGTCACGACGTGTCCGTCGGCACATCGAAACTCGATCTCCGGCCTGGCATCGTCGCGCGCCGCGCCCGCCACGATCAGCGCCTCGAATCCATCCCGCGCCGACGCGACGACGAGGTCGCTGACCCGACGACCCACCGGATCGAAGCCGAGCGTCGTGCTCCAACTCGGGTTCGCATAGAGAATCACGCCAGCGCGGTGGATCATCACGCCGTTCGGCACGCTGTCGATGACGACGCGGAAGTCACGGCGCGAGTCGAGCAGCGCTTGGTAGCTCGCGCGCAGCAGATCTTGCTGCTCGGAGAGCTCGACGATCGCGCGGCGCGCCCCGAGCGCTGCCTTCACGGCCCGCCGGACGCGCGCGAGGAGCGTGAGATCCGGCGGCGGCGAGATCGTGTAGATCGCGCGGGCCACCTCGAGGCGCATCTCGACGATGGCGTCGCGCTGACCGAGCAGCCGCGGTGCGGCACGGTACGAGCCGAGCGTGAGGTGGAAGAACGCCAGCGATGGACGGTGCGGCGGCGGCACCTCCACGATGATTCGTGCGCGACCGTCCGGTAGGTCTTCGTAGGAGGCCAAGAGATTCTCGATCGCGGCCGGTGCGAACCAGCGGACGATTGCTCTGTAGAGCACGCGGCTCGACGCGAAGGCGCCGGCGATGACGCGAATCGACTCGGCGAAGGCGTCGTCGGCAGTGCGCGCACCGGCCTCTTCGACCGCGCGCATGCCGACCCTCGCCGCGAAGCGATCGAGGAGGGTCGCGAAGACGTCCCAGTCGACGCGCCCGGCTTTGGCATCGAACGAACCGAGACCATTGAGCCCTTGGGCGATCTCGTCGAACGCGACGCCCTCGCGCTCGCAGGCATCCCGCAAGAAGAGTACGGACTTGTGTGAGACCTCACGCATGAGCCGGCACCGAGAGTAGCGCTCGCGGACTGCGCCGCCATGGAGCGCAGCGCTGGCAACGGGGTCGGTCCCTCCCGACCGGATTCCCAAGTACCTGGGCGGCAATCTCGACCCGGTGATGGACGAGCCGAAAAAGACGTAGCGTCGTTCGCCGCGTCGAGCGTGCGCCGTGAGCACGCGACCAGGCCGAACTTCTCGAATCTGGATAGGCTCGCCGCATGACGACCTCGTTCCTCTCGCTTCGCCGACGGCTCGCCGTCGTCGCCAGCGCGTGCGCCGCATCGTTCGCCTCGAGCGTGGCACTTGCCGAAGGCGCACCGCCACCGGCCGCCGTCCCTGAGCCCGTAGCTGCACCCGCGCCTCCGACGACGACGAGCCATTGGTATGGCTGGCAGAACCTCCTCGCCGATGGGGGAAGCATCGTCGGCGGCTTGGGCGCGGCCGGCGCAACGCAAAGCGCTGACCTCTTGTGGATCGGCGTCGTCGGCTATTTTCTCGGCAGCCCGGTCGTCCACGTGGTGCATGGCCGCGCCGTGCCGGCCGTCGTCAGCCTGGCGATGCACGTCGGTCTGCCCTACGCAGGCGTGCGGCTCGGCGCCAAAGCCGAAGACTGCCCAGCCCACGAATACGCCGATGGCTGCGGCTTCGGCGGCGCGCTGATCGGCCTCGGGATCGGCGTCCTCGCCGCCACGGCGATCGACGCGGCGGCGCTCGCCTACGAGGACGTCCCGCCTCCGACGAAGTCGAGCTCGTTCGGCGTCGCCCCGACCTTCGCGTTCGATCGCGGGCGCACCACGCTCGGCCTCGTCGGCACATTCTGAGCGCAGCCGGCGGGCCGAGGCTCACTTGTCGTCGTCGTCGTCGTCCTTCGACTTCTTCTTCTTGGCCTTGTCGTCGTCGTCGTCCTTCGACTTCTTCTTGGCCTTGTCGTCGTCGTCGTCGTCCTTCGACTTCTTCTCGTCCTTCGTCTTGCAGGTCTTCTCGCAGGCATCGAGCGACTTCTCGTCGTCGGCCTTCATCACGCACGGAGCGAGGCACTTCCAGGCCTCGGGATCTTTCTCTGCCTTCTTGGCCACGTCCTTGGCGCAGCCCTCGACCCACTTGTCCTTCTTCTTGAGGACTTCGCCGACGTGCTTGCAGACCTTCTCCGGGCTGGGCGTCCCGCATCCGACGAGCGATGCGGAAGCGACGACGACGGCAGCGGCGAACACGAGCTTCTGAACGAACATCCGACCTCCTCGATGTGGAGGCCGATCATCGCCCAAGCTGCGCGCGCCCGCCACGACTCAATCGGCGTCGCCAGGCGTCTTGTCGGCCCCTTTCGGCGCCAAAGGCGTCGGCGCGAGCCGCTACTTGATCACCGGCATCTTCACCTTGGCCACGTCGAGGGCCTGGGTGAGCGTCTGCTCTTCGGTGCGCGCCGCGGACATCCGTTGGGCCGCTTTTTTCGGCTCGCCGCGCACGGTGGCGTCGAAGGAAGCGCTGGTGCTTTCGATGACCATCAAGAGGTGCATGTGCGCCTGCTTCAGCGCTGCAGGTGCGGCGATGGCAGCCGCCGACTCGGCGCGGGCCGTCGAGAGCTCGAGGGCGAGGGCGGCGAGGCCGAGGTCACCGGGATGGGCGCCGACCCAATCCTGCGAACGTCGGGTCTCGTCGAGAAGGAGCGCCGCGCGCGCGAGGTAGTCGGGAACGGTGAGCACGCCGGCCCCCGCCTTCCCCTTTTGCGCACGCGCCTCGCCCGCTGCGGCCAAGGTGCCGAGCGCGACGAGACCCGAAAGCACGGACCGCCGATGCATCGAGCGCCGAAGCATGCGCCGGCACCCTGGGGAACGCCAACGCCCGCGCCCCTCACACCATCAACGTCCCCGCATCCACCCCTTTCACCGCTCCCCTCTCCGTCACGAGCCACGTCACATACCTCGCCGGCGTCACATCGAACCCCGGATGCCGCGCCCTCACCCCGAGCGGCGCAATCGTCATCTCCCCGATCCGCGTCACTTCCTCACTCGACCGCTCTTCGATCGGAATCGCCGCGCCATCGGGCGTTCGCGGATCGAGGGTCGACATCGGCGCGGCGACGAGGAATGGGCGCGCGTGCAGGTGAGCGAGACAGGCAACGCCGTAGGTGCCGATCTTGTTGGCGACGTCGCCGTTGCGCGCGACGCGGTCGGCGCCGACGACGACCACGTCGATTTCACCACGCGCCAAGAAGTGCCCGCACATGCCGTCGGTGATGATCTCGACGTCGATTCCATCGCGCATGAGCTCCCACGCCGTGAGCCGTGCGCCCTGCAAATAGGGGCGCGTTTCGTCGGCGAGGACGCGGACGCGTTTGCCGGCGTCGCGGGCGGCGCGGACGATGCCGAGTGCGCTGCCGTAGCCGCCGGTGGCGAGCGCGCCTGCGTTGCAATGCGTCAGCACCGTCGCGCCATCGGGGATGTGGATGGCCCCGAAGACGCCGAGGGCACGACACGCAGCGACGTCGTCGCGGTGGAGCTTGCGCGCGGCATCGGCGAGCACGTCGACGCGATGTCCGCCCGGCGTCTCGGCGATTCGCCTGGCGAGGACGAGCATGCGGTCGACGGCCCAGGCGAGGTTCACTGCGGTCGGGCGGGCGGCGACGAGCACCGAGGCGGCGGCGGTCATTCCGTCGACGAAGCCCCGCGCGTCGGCGCCGCGAATGACCTGGGCCGCGAGCACCATTCCATAGGCCGCGCCGATGCCGATCGCCGGCGCGCCCCGGATGACCATCGAGCGAATCGCCGCGGCCGTCTCGGCGGCCGTGCGGATGGTCACGTACTCTTCGACGAGCGGCAATTTCCGCTGTTCGAGCATCACCATCGCGTCGTTGCCCTCGAGCAGCTCGACGGACGAATAGGACGCGCCACTGAGCGGCGACGGGTGCGGGACGGCCATGCCAACGCTCTAGCGCGCGAAGGTGCGCGCCGCAGCGCTGGCGCACGTCACGCGTGAAGCATGGCGATGCGTCGCGCCATGGCGAGGATGGTGAGCATCGGGTTGACGCCGCTGGCGCAGGGGAACGTCGACGCGTCGGTGACGAGGAGACCTCGGACGCCGTGCACCTCGCCGCGTTCGTCGACGACGCCATCACGGGCGCGCGCGTGCATCCTCGCCGAGCCCATCTGATGTGCCGAAAAAATGGCCAAACGGTGCGGTGCGTGGCCGGCGCGGGCGATCGTCTCGTCGAGCCGGCGAAGCCCCGATTCGCTCGCGTCCTTGCGCTCGAGCCGGACCCAAGGCGTGTGCGCGGTGTAGATTTCGCGAGCACCGGCGGCGAAGAGAATGCGCGCGGCGCCGGAGAGGCCGGCGAGCAGGTGCGCGCCGTCGTGACGCGAGACGCGATACCGAATGGTCGGCGGCGTGCCGGGGCGAACTTCCCCCGTATCGCGATCGCGGGCGATGGCGACGAGGCAGGCCGTACGTGAGAGCTCTTGCATCGAGCGTGCGTGCTGCGCGGCGCTCATCCACGGAATGGCGACGCTGGCGAGCCCCGGGTGAAGCGGCGCGGCCTCGACGACGACGCCGTGCGAGCCACGTTCTTTCGCCCAGTGTTTGGTCACCGTCGTCATCGGCGGTCCGTGCCAGGGCTCGATCGCCTCGTCGAAGACGCCGAAGGTGCACGACGCAGGATGTAGATGAAGCCCGGCGCCGAGCATGCGCGCGCGCACCCCCGACTGCGTCAGGAGCTGCGGCGTGCGCAGCGAGCCTGCAGCGACGACGACCATTTTGGCGCGGAGGGTCCTCGTGCGACTGGTCGCATCAGTCGCGACGATCCCGACCGCACGACCACGCTCGAGGATCACCTTGTCGACCCGCGCACCGGCGATCACCTGCGCACCGTCACGAACGGCATCACGCAGGTAGGTGCGCGGCATGTCTTGTTTCTTCCCGTATCCGCAGCCGAACGTGCAGTACCCACAACCTTGGCCGCAGCCGGACGCGTTGCGCGGGATGACGTCGCAGGCGAGCCCGAGCTTCTCACAGCCACGACGAAGCGCGCCGTTGTTGGCGTTGTCGGGGCTCGCCGCGAGTCCGAGGCGCGCGGCCACGGCGTCGTAGTGAGGCGTGAGCGAGGCCGCGAGGCCATCGAGGCCCGAGGCTGCGTCCCAGTCCGCGCCGACCGCGTCGCTCACGCGCAGCGAAGCATTCCAGTTCACCACCGTCCCACCCCCGACGGCGCGCCCCGAGAGAATGCCGATCGCGAGGTCTTCCGTGGCCGTGCCGCCGCGATCGAGGAAGAGCTCGCGATAGCCGGCGAGCTCGCGTTGATCGACGCGCGCGGGCGGCCGATAGGAGCCCTCTTCGAGCACCAGCACCGAACGGCCGGCGGCGGCGAAGACGGCAGCGGCGATGCTCCCTCCCGGCCCCGAACCGACGACGATGACGTCGACCTCGTCGGGCGCGTCGACGAGCGCGCCGATCGGGAGCTCGTCTTCACGCGCGTTCGTCATCGTGAGGGCGTGGCGATCGGCGCGTGGACCGGGATACGACATCGGTGGCCAGAGGGGGTTCGTTCCACCCGGCTCGCTGCGGCCGTAGCCGATGAAGGCAAGGCCGCGACGTATGGCCTGCATCGCACCGCGCAGCTGCGGCAGACGTTGCTTGGAGAGCCGCGCGAAGAAGCGCTCGACGTCCTCCGGCGACTGATGCTGAAGCGGGGTGAAGCGGCCGCCGAGGAGCGCGACCACCGCGCGTCGATCGAGCACGTCGAGCAACCCGCCGAGCCCAGTTTGCGCAGCTTCCGGAGCAGCCGCGACCTCTTGCATGAAGTCGTCGACGATCGCCGCGCGGGTCGCCTCGTCGAGCGCAGGCGGGAGAAGGGCGCGGGCCGCGGCGAGCAACGTCGCGCGGCGAGCGCCACGATCGAATCCTTGGCGAGTGGAAACGGACGACGAAGGCATGCTCCACCCTTACCCAATCTGTCGACTCACGGGTAGGTGTAGGCTCCTCCCCTACCCTGCGATTCTCGACGCGGAGCGACATTTGTTCTCGAGAATTCGAGGGACGGCCGCCCTTGCCCTCTACTCGTGAGTAGATACGCTCGGCGCACATGGCCGAAGAGGTGACGAAGGGCGAGGTCACGAAGAGCGCCACCGTCGAGCGGCTCCTCGAAGCCGCCGAGGCCGAGTTCGCCACCCGTGGCTACGCCGAGGCGCGCCTCGAGGACATCGCCGCCGCAGTGGGCGTGCGTCGCGCGTCGCTCCTCTACCACTTCGCGACCAAGATGGACCTCTACGAGCGCGTGCTCGAACGTGCCTTCGGCGATCTGCGCGCGCTCCTCGTCGCCGCCATCGGAAGGCCAGCGGCGACGTACGCCGAGCGTCTCGACGACGTGGTCGCGCGTTCGGTCGACATCTTCACCCGTCGCCCGCTCTTCTCGCGACTGCTCCTTCGCGACGCCATCGATCATCATCCGCAGGCCGCCGAGCGCACGCGCATCTACGTCCTGCCGCTCCTCGAAATCGGCGAGGCGTTCCTTCACGGAGGTCGAGCCGCCAAGGAGTTCCGCGAAGAGGTCGAGCCGCGGCAGCTGCTCCTCTTCTTCACCGGCGCCATCATCTTCCACGCCTCGACCAGCGAAGGCGCGCGCGACGTCCTCTGGGGACAAGGACGCGCCAGTGGCCGCGGCCTCCGCGCCTACCGCGACGGCGTGCGCGCGATGGTGCGTCAGCTCGCGGTCATCGAGAGCCCCACTCGTCTTTCTCCTGCGCAAACGTCTCGACCGTCGCCCATGGCACGCGCCAAACGCGCGAGCGCGTCTTCCCTCGTCTCCCCACGACAAGCTCCCCGGAGGTCTTCATGAGCACGCGCCACTACACGCTCCCCGTCGAACAGACCGAGTGGAAGCTCCAAGGCAACCAGGCCGAGACGATCTTCACGTGGAACTACGACGAGGGGCGCGACAAGCTCCTCGCGCTCTACGAAAAGGGCAAAGACAAGCAGTGGAACGCGACCCATCGCATCGACTGGTCGCACGAAATCGACCTCGACGATCCGCTGAAGGCTCCCAAGGAGTACGTGCCGATCTACGGCTCCGAGATGTACGAGAAGATGAACCAGAAGGAGCGCAACGAGCTCAGCCGGCACCTCACCGCTTGGCAGTTCTCGCAGTTCCTCCACGGCGAGCAGGGCGCCCTCATCTGTACGGCGAAAATCGTGCAAACGGTGCCGCAGCTCGACAGCAAGTTCTACGCGGCGACGCAGGTCATCGACGAGGCGCGCCACGTCGAGGTCTACGCGCGCTACCTCGCCGAGAAGCTGAAGATGTACTACCCGATCAACAAGCACCTGAAGTCGCTGCTCGACGACGTCGTGCAGGACACGCGTTGGGACGTGACCAACCTCGGGATGCAAATCATCATCGAGGGCCTCGCGCTCGCCGCCTTCGGGATGGTGCGCGACATGGCCGGCGATCCGCTGGCAAAATCGCTCACCGCCTACGTGATGCAGGACGAGGCACGTCACGTCGCCTTCGGTCGCATGGCGCTGCGCGACTACTACCCGCAGCTGACGGCCAAGGAGCGCGACGAGCGTGAGGAGTTCGTGGTCGAAGCGAGCTACCTCATGCGCGATCGCTTCATGGCCGCCGAGGTGTGGGAGCGGCTCGGCCTCGACGTGAAGAAATGCCTCGATTTCGTCGAGAAATCGCAGCCGATGCAGGACTTCCGGAAGATGCTCTTCTCGCGCATCGTCCCCACGATCAAGGACATCGGGCTCTGGGGTCCGAAGGTGCAGAAGGCGTACACCGACATGGGCGTGATCGCCTTCGCCGACTTCGACGTCGACGGGCTCTCGGCCAACGACGAGCGCGTCGGCGACGAATTCGACGAGGCGCGCCAGGCCGGCATCGACAAGGTCGTCGCGCTCGGGGCCGCGGAGTAGCGCCTTCGACTCGACTACGGCGCGCCGGTGACGATGGCGCTGTTGCGAGTCGAGAAGGCGATGGTGTCCGACGCGAGCTTGGCGACGGGGACCGACTCGGAGTAGCAAATCTTCGCCGCGTCGCTGAAGGTGCCACCACCGACGGCCGGGCCGATGGTGCCGAAGACGTCGGCGATGTGCGGCGCGAGCGCCTTCGTCGCCAAAACGGCGGTGGCGATCGCGGCTGCGCGTGAGTTGAGCGCCGACCAGAGGATGGCATCACCGCTGATGACGTAGCGCGCGAGGCCGGTGCAGTTCGAGTCGGCAAAGCCGGAGGCGACGCAGCCAGCCGTGCAATTGGCGTCGATCGAACAGTCGAGCTTGCCGAGGCAGCGCACCGGCGCGTCGGCGGTGTCGCAGCTGCCGTGACAGGTGCCGACGCAGCGCGCGGTGCTCGTCGGGTTGTAGCAAGTGCCGTAACAAGCGCCGTTGCAGACGGTCGCGAGGCTGCGCGCGCAGGTGCCGGTGCAGGTGCCGGCACAGGTTCCGTGGAAACGATCGGTGGTGACCCTGGGCAGGAGGCACCTCGCGCCGCACTTGCCGCTCGCGTTCTTGTCGCAGCTTCCGAGGCAGTGCCCCGGGCATTGCACGCCGGCGGTAGGTGTCGCCGTCCCATCGCACGTGCCGACGCAGGCGCTGGCGCAGCTCCCATCGAAACCGGCGGTGCATCCGCCATCGCAGATGCCGCTCCACGTGGTCGAATCGCACGAGCCGTCGCATCGCCCAGCGCACGTGCCGCTGCTCGGCGCGCCGCAGAGACCGGCGCAGAGGCCGCTGCAGATCGTCGCCGAGGTCGGGTTGCGGACGTCGCAGGGGCCCGTGCACTCACCGCTGCACTCGGTCACCAGTTGGCCAGCCTCGCACCGGCTAGAGAGGTCGCACGAAGCCCCGCTCGCGCAGTCCTCTTCGCAGCGCGCCTCGGTGGTGAGATCGAGCGCGCAGCCCCCTTCGACGTCGAACGCGATGCTGATGCCCTTTGCAAGATCGGTCTGCAAATACACGGCGAGCGCGCTGCAAGCGACCTCGGACTTGGTGGCCGCTTCGAAGGTCGGTTGCACGTCCCGCATGACGCCGTTGCAGATGGAGAGGAACTGTTGATCGACCTGGTACGCGGCGACGTAGAGGCGCGCCGCCGCGTCGGCGTACGCCTTGACCGTGGCGTCCGACGCGCTCGTCTTCGCGCTCAAGGCCGCGCAACCTGAGACGGGCTGCGCCGAATCGTTGCAAGCGACGAAGGGGCCGGCGAGCACGAGCGCGCCGAGAAAGCCGGCGAACGGCCCACGGAGGAAGCGCGCGCTCATCACACTCATCACGCTCGAGAATGCACCGTCACGCGCGGCGCGCGAAGTCGTCCATGAAGTCGACCAGCGCACGCACGGACTCTTCGCTGACCGCGTTGTAGAGCGAGGCGCGGATGCCGCCGGTGATGCGATGCCCCTTGAGGCCGACCATGCCCGACTTCTGCGCCTCGGCGACGAACTTCGCCTCCAGCTCTTTGGTCGGCAGGTTCCACACCACGTTCATCAGCGAGCGGCTCTCGCGCTCGACCGGACAACGGTAGAAGTCGGCGCGCGCGTCGAGCGCCTGGTAGAGAATCGCGCCTTTTTTCTCGTTCCGGCTCGCCATTCCGGCGGCGCCGCCGTTCGCTTTCACCCAGCGGAGCACGTTGCGGATGAGGTAGATGCTGAAGGTCGGCGGCGTGTTGTAGAGCGAGTTGTCCTTCGCCGCCGTCGAGTAACGGAAGATGCGCGGGATGTCGGTGCGCCCACCAGCGACGACGTCCTTGCGCGCGATGACGACGACGATGCCGCTCGGGCCGATGTTCTTCTGCGCCCCGGCGTAGATGAGCGCGAAGCGTGCGACGTCGATCGGCTTCGAGAGGAAGTCGCTCGACATGTCGGCGACGAGCGGCCGGGAGATGACCTCGCGCGAAGGAAAGCTCGCCCACTGCGTCCCATAGAGCGTGTTGTTGGAAGTGAGGTGCACGTACGCCGCCTCGGGATCGAGCGTCAGCTCCTTCTGCTTGGGAATCCGGCGATAGATCTTCGAGCCAGGCTCGGCGCCGTCGATCGCCGTGGTCGCCGCGATGCGCGCCTGTCCGACGGTCTTGGCCTCCTCGAAGGCCTTCTCCGACCATCCGCCGGTGATGACGTAATCGGCGCTTTTTCCCGCCGGAAGGAGGTTCATCGGCACCATCGCGAACTGCTGACTTCCGCCGCCCTGCAGGAGCAAGACGTCGTAGTCGTCGGGCACGCCCGCGAGCTCGCGAATCAGCCCGAGCGCTTCTTGGTGCACGCGATCGAAATCTTTTCCTCGATGCGAGTGCTCGAGGATGGACATGCCGGTGCCCTCGAAGTCGAGGAGCTCGTCACGGGCGAGCTCGAGGGCGGAGACGGGCATGGCCGCGGGGCCGGCGTTGAAGTTGTGGGCGCGGGGCATGGCGGCAGTAGGACTAGTAGCACGCAGCGCGGGAGTCAGCGTTTTCTGCGGCCGATCAAGCCCACGAGCGCGCTGAGCACCAGGATCGGCCATGTGCCACTGGTGTCACGGTTGCCGCTAGTGCCGCCGGTGCTCGACGTCGCGCAACCGCCGCCTTGGTCGACCGCGCCGTCGGGAGGATCGACACAGGCCGTGCCGTCGCAAATCTTGGGGCTGACGCAGTCGCTCGAGCTCGCGCAGGTGGTCTTGCACTTGCCGGAGCTCTCGCAAATGTAGGCACCGCAGTCGGTGGTGGTGCCATCGACGTGGGTGACGAGACTGACCGCGCACTTGTCGCCGGCGGTGCAGGAGCCGGTGGCGGTGTTGCAGACGAAGCCGGCTTTGCAATCGCTGTCGGCGGCGCAGGCTTTCTTGCAAGCGTCGGTGCCGCACGCGAACGGCTGACAGGGGCGCGATGCTGCCGCCGGACACGTGCCCGAGCCATCGCACGTCGTAGGGAGCGACTCGACGCCATCGATGCAGGTGCCGGCGCTGCACGTCACCTCGGCGCCCGCCTTCTTCGCGCAGCTCGCGCGCTCGGCCCCGTCGCAAGCAGCTGCGCTGCAGGGATTTCCAGGCTCTCCGGCGGCGCAGGCGGGGTGACCGAGGCGAGGCTTGCCGGTGACCGCGGTGCAGGTGCCTTTGGTGCCGGGTTGATCGCACGCCTCGCACGAACGATCGCAGCGCGCGTTGCAGCAGGTACCATCGGCGCAGAAGCCGGAGAGGCACTGCGTGTCGAGGCTGCACTTGTCGCCAGCGGTTGCTCTCTTCTTGCAAACGCCGCCGGTGCAGTAGCCGTCGGTGGCACAGTCGGTGTCGGTGATGCACGAGGTTTTGCATGCGCCATCGACACAACGCGCGGGCGAGCAAGGCGTGCCGGCGGTGTCGAGGATGCATGCGCCGAGGCCGTCGCAGGTCTGGCCTTTGACGCTGTCGCCGACGCAGCTGGTCGTGCCCGTCGCCCCACAAGCGGTGCCTGCGACATAGACCGCGCACGAGCCGGCGGCGTCGCAGGTGCCGCTCGAGCCGCAGGTCGTGACCGCCGATTTGAGGCACTTTGCGCCTGGATTCGTGCCTTCCGCAGCCGGTCCGCACTCACCGCTCTTGTCGCCCGATTGTTTGTTCAGCGCCGAGCAAGCTTGGCAGGCGCCGTTGCAAGTCGCGTTGCAGCAGACGCCGT
>JANYDK010000052.1 GCA_025363655.1 Deltaproteobacteria bacterium
TCGTCGTGCGTCGGTCCGACGCCGCCGGAGGTGAAGAGCCAATCGTGCGTCGACGCGAGCGCCTTCACCTCGGCGGAGATCACGTGCACGTCGTCTTCGATCATCACCACGCGCTTCAGCCTCACTCCGAGGATGCGGAGCTCGCGCGAGAGGACCATCAGGTTCTGCTCCTGCACCTTGCCGGAGAGGAGCTCGTTGCCGATGATCAAAGCGGCGGCGGTCGGCGGCGCGCTCGCAGTCATCGCGCGAGCGTAGCAGCGTTGCGCGCTCGTTCGTAGACGATGCGGGTCACTTCTCGTGACGCAGTCATTTGCCGGCGACTTCGCGTCGACAGTTTTCGCGCACCGAGCGATACGATTCTTCGAGGATGGAGCGGCGCACCGAGTAGTTCATCGGCGAGTGGGTGAAGAGCACGGCGTCGGCGGTGGTCGGCTCGATGACGACGACGTCGACCTCGGGGTGGCGAGAGGCGACCAGCGCCGCTTCGGCCTGAAGGCGTGCGTGCTCGCCAACGCGCATAGCTTGGTTATATACCCAGAGGAGGCCCTTGTCGCGGAGCCCGTTGCCTTCGCCGCGCCCCGTCGTCAGGCGGTTGGCCCTCGCGGCGACCGGCACCAGCGGATTGACGACGAGGACGACCTCGGCGCCGAGCGTTTCGACGGCGACGTCGAGCGAGGCCGCGTTGCCGGCGCTGCCCGCGAAGAACACTCGATCGCCCATCCGCACCGGCGCGAAGAAGAGCGGCAGGGCCATCGACGCACACGCCGCCCGCGCGATGCGCTCGTGGACGTGCGCCTCGTCGCCGAAGAAGACGACCTCGCCGGTGTCGAGATCGTGCGCGGGGATCAAGAGCGGCCGCTTCAGCGCGCGGAAGGTGGTGGGCACGCCGCGACGCTCGAAGAACGACTCGAGGAACCGCTCGAGCTCTTCGAGGGAGAAGATGCCGGCGGGGAGCACGTCTTGGAAGCGATCGATCTCTTGCCAAGGATCGACCGCGGTCTCGACCGGATGCGTGGTCGCGTTGACGACGGCCTGACGAATCGCGCCGATCGCCGCCCCGAAGGTGCGTCGCCACTCGCCGAGATCGATGCGGATGAGATGACGGCGTTCGAGCGGGAAGAAGGTGTCGGCGGGATCGAGGAGCGCGCGATAGAGGCGCTGCACCTCGAGGCCACCCGAGAGCGCCGCGGCGGTGATCGCTCCGCTGCCGACGCCGACGTAGCCGTGGAGATCGGAGGCGTGAAAACCAGGGAGCGCATCCTCGAGCGCCGCCAGCGCGCCGAGTTGGTAGAGCCCGCCGGTGACGCCGCCACCCGGCAGATAGACCACGACCCTGCGTCCCTCGCGGAGGGCGACGTGCAACGGCGGAGACTCGCGCTCACGCACCTTGGCCACGCTCAATCGTCGTCCTCTTCGTCGGCCGGCGGCTCCGAGGGATGCGCGCTGGGGTCGACCGGGACGGGCGGAGTTTTGTCGTCGCCGTCGGCGTGACCGAGACGATGGAGCACGTAACCGAGGGCCAACGTCGCCACCGAGGTGCCGACCACGAGCGGCACCGGGTAGGTCGGATAGGCGAACGTCGAGGTGACGAGCGGATCGATGGTTCCCGTCACGCGGACGTCGTTGGCGAGGTCGGCTGCGCGCCAGGCGAGCGCAGCGCCGATCGACGCGATCACCGAGCCGGTGGCGAAACGCACGTGGCCGAGGATGAGCCCGGCGGCGAATCCGAGCGGCGCGTAGTGCCAATCGCCGAGCGAGTAGGCGAAGCTGAAGCTGAGCGCCGAGGTGACGAGCGCGACGCGTCGTCCCTTGTCTCGCGCGAGGCCGGTGGCGATGGCGCCGCGGAAGAGGAGCTCGTCGGCGAGTGGCGCGACCAAGGCCATCGCCAAGACGCCCGCGATGCGCTGACTTCGTCCCATCGCCGCGAGCCCGTGCCCCAGCTCCTGCGCGCGCTCACCGACGATGGGAAAGCGGTGCGAGATGGCACCTTGCAACGCGGCGAGCGGGATCATCGCGGCCGCGCCCATCATCGCTGCGCCGAACGAAGATACGAGGCTGATCGAGCGAGCGCCGATGACCTCGCTCGTCGGCGCGAGCGGGGCGTGGAAGCGCGCGATGCCGTAGACGATGACGAGGACGCAGGCCGCTTGGATGAGCGCGTCGCTGACGCCGTCGAACTCCGCGCCCGGCCGAATCGAGACGAAGACCGCGCCCGCGAGCGCATAAACGAGCACGAACGCCGCCGACCACCCGGCCGCAGCCATCGGACCGAGCGGCCTTGCGAACGGGGCAGGGGCGAGCCGACTCGGCGTGGCCATCGACCTTCCTCATCGCACGCCAAAGGCAGCGTGGCACTGGCTTTCTCTCCGTGACGGTTCGCGGGTTCACACCTCCTCGCAATGTCACGGACGAAACTGCACCTGATCGGTCCGTCAGAGCGGGCCGTGGCGGCACATCTCGACGCTGCGCGCGGCGCTGCGAGCTGCTCTCGAGGACCCGACGGCGTCGCTTTCTCCCGATCCTCCAAAGAGATCCTCCATAGAGGGTGCGCCTGAAGAGAGGAAAAGCGCATCCCAACCGTTGCTCGACGACGACAGATGACGACGGCGATCAGGGTCGGGCGTGAACTGGCGACTACGGCCCAAACTCGATACATCTAGGAAATGGCGAAAAAGGCCGATGAACGCCAGGGTGGGCCTGTGTAGGCATGGCCGGTATGAGGGTTGCTCTATGGGAAACCGTTCGGGCTCCCGCCCCCGTTTGGAGGATGGACACATGACCGCTTCGCTCAGCCGCTTCACCGCTCTCGCCTTCGCCGCCACCGTCAGCCTCGCCGCGTTCTCCGCGGCGGCCGATACCTACCAGCCCCCGGCGTCGGACACGCAGGCGGTGACGCTCGCGAAGAGCGCGACCGAGAAGAAGTCGAACTACGCGATGAAGGACTCGAAGTACAAGGTCGGGCACGCCGAGATCTTCGTCAGCGCTCCGCTCAAGGACGTGAAGGAAGCGGTCCTCGACTACGCCCACTACTCGGAGTTCATCCCCAAGTTCCAGAAGTCGAAGGTCCTCAAGGGGAAGACGGGCGAGGTCCAGGAGGTCTTCCTCCAGATCCCGATCCTCCACGGCGCCGCCACCATCTGGGCCGTCGAGAGCTTCGCCGCGCCTGCCGCCGACACCAAGGGCGAGAAGGTCGTGGGGACGATGGTCAAGGGCAACGTCGAAGACCTCCGCACCACGTGGCGTTACCGCGCGGTCGACGACAAGCACTCGATCGTCACCGTCGACATCTACATCGCGCCGAAGATCGACGCGAAGGAAGACCTCGTCACCAAGGAAGTGGAAGACGCTTGCGGCGACGGCGTCCGCGCCGTGAAAGAGCGCGCCGAAGCGGCTGCCAAGAAGGCGACGAAGTAGCCCGAGTCACCGCGCGCGCTCGAAGCGCTCGCTAGAGGGGAGATCCATCGCGATCTCCCTTCGACTTTTTTGTCCCCCGTGAAGCGCGATAGCCGCAATCGCGCCGCCGCGGTATGAAGGAGCTTCCGTGGCTACCAAGACTCCCCCGAAGCGAGACGTCATGCTCGCGTTGCTCCAAGCGGCCGACAGCGTCTACGTCAACTTCGACCCTCGTCGTGACGGGGTCGTGGCCCCGCCTCAATTGAAGCGGCAGCCGCGCGTGGTGCTCCAGTACGGGATGAACATGGCGATCCCGATCCCCGACCTCGACGTCGGTGAAGAGGGCATCGGCGCCACGCTGTCGTTCGATCGCACGCCGACGTGGACCTTCGTCCCGTGGAGCGCGGTCTTCGCCATCGTCAGCCAAGATTAGCGCGGCATGCTCTGGGAGTCCGACGTGCCCCGCGAGGTGCAGGTCGAGCAGAAGAAGCCGGGCGCTGCGCCTGTCGCGGCTGTTTCCGCTCCTGCCGAGGCCGAGCCCGAGAAGCCGGCGCCGAAGGTCAAGGGCGGCAAGGCGAAGCGTCCGAGCTTGCGCGCCGTCTCCGGTGGCGTCGGTGGGAAGGCCAAAGCCGAAGCGAAGAGCGCCGCGCCCGCGCCCGTCGCCGAGGTGCCGAAGCCGAAGCTCGAGGTCGAAGAAGCGAAGGTGCGCGCCGGTGAGCGTCCGCCGTCGCCCGAGTCACCGAGCCCGTCTCAGAGCCCGTCGAAAGACGAGATCATCGATCCGCCGCGCCCCGAGCAGAAGAAGAAGCGCGAGCTGCCGCCGTATCTGCGCGTCGTGAAGTGACGCGACCTGAACGCTACTTCGCGTAGCGTTTGGTGAGCGCGACGGCGACGGGAGCCGGCACGTATCGGCTGACGTCGCCGCCGTGGCTGGCGATTTCGCGGACGAGCGAGGCTGAGACGAAGCCGCGTTCGACGCGCGTCGGCAAGAAGACCGTGTCGATCTGCGGACACATGTCGGCGTTGGCGTGCGCGATCTGCAGCTCGTATTCGAAGTCGGTTGCGGCGCGGAGACCGCGGACGATCGCCGTCGCCTTCTTGCGCTGCGCGTAGTCGATGAGGAGGCCGTCGAAGGAGTCGATTTCGACGTTGGCGAGGTGCGACGTGACGTTGTGGAGCAGCGCGGCGCGCTCGTCGGGGGCGAAGAGCGGATGCTTCGCCGGATGACGACCGATCGCCACAATCACGCGATCGAAGAGCACCGCCGCGCGTTCGATGACGTCGAGGTGGCCGAACGTGACGGGGTCGAAGCTGCCAGCGTAGACGGCGATGCGCATGGGTCGCGCAGTCTAGCAGAGCATCTCCACGCATCTCCACGCATCAGCACGCATCAGCACGCATCAGAGACATCCGAGTGAGGAGCGTCGGCTAGAGTGGAAACCGTGGACCTGCCCGAGGCCGTGCTCGCCAAGCTCGAGGAGCTCCCGACCCGCCCGGGTTGCTATCTCTTTCGCGGAAAGCCGGGCAAAGACGGCGGTCCTGGCGAGGTGCTCTACGTCGGCAAGGCGAAGAGCCTGCGCTCGCGCGTGCGTAGTTATTTTCAGGAAGGGGGGAGCGACCAGCGCTACTTCATCCCGCTGCTCCGGCGCGTGGTCGGCGACATCGACACCATCGTCACGGTCACCGAGAAGGAAGCCGCGATCCTCGAGAACTCGCTGATCAAGCAGCTCCAGCCTCGCTACAACGTCAAGCTCCGCGACAACAAAGAGTTCCTCTCGCTCCGCATCGACGTCGCGCACACGTGGCCGCGGCTCGACGTCGTCCGCAAGCCTCAGCACGACGGGGCGCGCTATTTCGGGCCCTATCACTCGGCGACGGCGGCGCGGCGGACGCTCTATCTCGTCAACAAACACTTCCAACTGCGCACCTGCAGCGACGCCGAGCTCGGTTCGCGGGCGCGTCCGTGTCTGCAGCACCAAATCAAGCGTTGCCCGGCGCCCTGCGTCTACCAGGTCGACGGCGGGTGGTACGGCGAGCAGGTGCGCGCGGTCGAGCTCTTCCTCGCTGGTCGGCACGACGAGCTCTCGAGCGCGCTCCAGACGCGAATGAAGAACGCCGCCGGCAGCCTCGAGTTCGAGCTCGCCGCCATCTATCGCGATCAGCTGCAGGCAGTTGCCGCCATACGGATGGAGCAGCGAGTGATGCAGACCGGCGCTGCGCTCGAGGTCTCGCAGGACGTCATCGGACTCTTTCGCGAGGGCGGGCTCGCCGAGTTCGTCGTCCTCTACGTGCGTGGCGGCCGCCTCTCCGACACCGCTGATTTCAGTTTCGAGGGCGCCGAGCTCGAGACGCCCGAGCTCGTCGCCGCGTTCATCGCACAGCACTACGGCGAGCTCGAGGAAGGTGGCGCGCTGCCACCGGACGAGATCCTGTTGCCCTGCGAAATCGAGGTCGCCGAGGGGACCGCGGAGCTCCTCACCGAGCGGCGGGCGAAGGCGCTCGCGAGCGAAGACGGGGCGCGCGTCAAGGCGGTCAAGTTGATGGTGCCGCAGCGCGGGCCACGCGTGCACCTCGTGCAGATGGCCGCCGACAACGCCTCGCACCTCTACGCGCAGAAGCGTCGGGCCAAGGACAACGTCGAGGAGCGGCTCGAGCAGCTTCGTCAGCGGTTGCGATTGCCGACGCTTCCGCGGCGCATCGAGTGCTGCGACATCAGTCACCTCGGCGGCGGGGACACGGTCGGCGCCGTCGTCGCGCTCCTCGATGGCGTGCCCGATCGCAAACGGTACAAATCGTTCCACGTGCGTGGAGTCGCCGACGGGGACGACTACGGCGCGATGTACGAGGTGCTGGCGCGTCGCTTTCGACGCGGTCGACAGGCGGAGGAGCAAGCCGAGTCGAATGCGTCGAAAGAGACGAAGCAGCCGGTGCCCGGCGAGGAGCACGGAGCGCCGCGTGACGCCGTCGACTGGGATCTGCCCGATCTGTTCGTCGTCGATGGTGGTCGTGGGCAGCTCGCCGTCGCGCTCGCCGCTGCGCGTGACCTTGGCCTCCACCAGCTACCGATCGTGGCGCTGGCGAAGGAGAAGGACTACGGCGACACGCAGGTCTTCGATCGCGTCTATCTCCCCGGTCAGAAGAATCCGATCGCGCTGCGCGAGCACTCGGCGTCGCTCTTCTTTCTCGCGCGTGCCCGCGACGAAGCGCACCGAGCGGCCAACCTCGCGCGCGAACGCGCTGGGAAAAAGAGGCGATTCCGCTCCGGGCTCGAAGATCTCAAGGGCATCGGCGCCGAGATGCGCAAGGAGCTCGTGCGTCGCCTCGGCTCGCTCCGCGCGATCGTCGCGGCCACCGACGAGGTGCTCCTCGCCGTGCCGGGATTCACCAAGCGACACCTTACGGCGCTTCGCAAAGTCCACCAGAAGCCGCAGTGAGAAGCTTCGGCAACCGAGCGGAGCGAGATTGACCGAAGCGGCCAAAGTTGCGCAGCAACCTTTGGCGAAACGAGAAACTCAGCCTTCGATCTGTTGAATCAAGTGCTCGAGGCGACGGCCGGCGCGATCGAAGCCTCCTTCGAGGCGCATCACGCGGCGGACCACCTTGGTGATGCCGTGCGTTCGGTGCGCGGAGACGGCGCGTTGGAGGGCGCCGAAGAGGCCGTCGTCCTCGCTGAAGAGAAAGGCCGAGCCGGTCTCGAGGGAAGCCGGGAGGTCGACGAGGGCTTCGTCGGTCGCGGGCGTGCGGCGGGCGACGGGGACGGTGCCGTAGCGCATCGCTGCGCGCACTGCGGTGCCGACGGTGTCGCGTTCGTCGAGGACGATGAGGAAATCGGCGGCGCCCAGCGTGCGGTGGAGCAGCTTTTCGGAGGCGCCGTAGTGAAGCGCGAGGCGACCGGGGTGCGCTTTGGCGACGCGATCGAGGGCGTCGAAGCCGGGGCCTTCGCCGCGCTTCGATGCCGACGCGAGGACGACGACGAGATCGCCGCGGAGGGAGCGCCCGAGTGCGCCCGCGAGCAGCGTCGCCTCGGCGTCGGTCGGACCGGTGCCGAGGACGGCGGCGAGCGGCGCGCCGCTGTCGAGCTGGAGCTCGAGCTCGGCGGCGAGAGTGCCTTTGCAGCGCGCCTTGCCGAGCGTGTCGTCGGCATCGAAGCGCGTGGCGACGTGCGGATCGGTGGCGGGGTTGTAATGCGCGTGATCGACGCCGCTGCCGATGGAGACGAGATCGGCCTCGCGGGTGCGGAAGACGCCGTCGAAGCGATGGGCTGCGCCCTTCGTCAGGAGCGCGGTGCGTGAGCCCTCTCCGAGCGTGACGATGCGATCGGCGCTGATGGCGCCGGCTTTGGTGAAGGAGACGGCGCCGTAGAACTCGACGCCCTCCGGGTTCCATAGATCGCGCGACACGCCGATGGCGCCGAGCGCGGCCTCGGGGAGTGTGAGATCGCGGCGTGGATCGAGGGGGATGACGACGCGCGCGAGGCCGGCGAGGAGACGCGGGCTCGGTCCTCCGTCGGTGACCTGGGCCTTGGCGCCTTCGCGGATGGCGAACGAGGTGAACGCGGCGCCTTCACCGATGGCGACCACGCCTTCGAGCTCGCCGCCGCCAGCGGAGATGGTGCCGAGCCGCTGACGCGCAAAGGCAGCCACGGCGTGACCGAAGAGGGCACATCGGCGCGCGCGATCGGCTTCCGACGTCGCCTCCGAGAGGGGCTCTCCACCGATGAGCGTCAGCTCGACGCCGCTCGGGAGCTTCGCGTCGTAGACGATGCGCTCGACGCGTCCATGTCCCGGCAGCTCGAAGGCGATCGGCGAGAGCTTGCGCGCGAGGCCGAGGCCTGCGTCGGCGTGCGACGGCTCGAGTGGCGCGATCAGCGTGGCGCGGTGCCCGAGGATGCGGAGCCCCTTGGCGAGGCCGAGCGCCGCGTGGGCCATGTCACCTTCGGCGGTCCCCCACGACGCGACGCCGGGCGCAGGGAGAAACGTGGTGGTCGCGAGGAAGAGGTCCATTGCGCCGGTGATTACCACCCTCCGCACCGTCCGTCTTCGCTGGCGGCTCGCGAGGCGCACATCGACCTACTGCACGCGGCCACGCGAGACGGAACAGAGGCGCGACGACGACGGCTTTCGGGCTAACTTGCGTTTCTTCGGAAGTGTCCCGTTGCTTGGAGGTTCCCTTATGCGTCGCAGTTCGCTCGCTCTTCTAGGTTTGCCGCTCGTCACGCTCGTCTCCGTCAGCTTCGTCGCCTTCGCTGGCTTCGTGGGCTGCGGTGGCTCTGTCTCTCCCGAGACCTCGGGCGACGACACCGGTGGCGGCACGGACGATACTTCGTCGCCGGACTTCGACGCACCCGCGGGCGGCGACACGATCGCGCGCCCGGACACCAGCGTGCCCATCGGCGACGGCACCACGGTCGAGGTCGGCTCCGGCGAGGCTGGCAGCAGCGACGGCGGTGGCCCGGTTCCCGGCAAGATCGCCTGCGGAACCACCTCGTGCGACGCGGCCACGCAAGAGTGTTGCGCCACGTTCGGTGGCAGCTCGTGCATCGCCAAGGGCGCGACCTGCTCCGGCGGAGCGACGCTCGAGTGCTCGAGCGCGGCCAGCTGTCCGAGCGGACAAGTCTGCTGCGCCGTCGGCGGTGGCGGCGGTGGCTTCTCCTCGAAGTGCCAGGCGACGTGCGCCGGCGGTGGTGGCCCTGGCGGTGGTGGCACGCAGCTCTGCGCGACGGACGCCGAGTGCCCGCCGGGTGATCGTTGCCAGACGGCGGCGGGCGGCTTCAAGACCTGTCGGCGCGCGGGCGGCGGCTTCCCCGACGGCGGCGGCTTCGACTCCAGCGGCTTCGACAGCAGCGGGTTCGACGTTCGCCCCGGCTGAGCGGCCGGAAAAACATCACGAGGTGATGCATCGGCGATCGAGCGTCGAGCCGCGCGTCGCTTCGTGATAGGTCGCCTCTCGCTTTGCACGCGCCGCTGCTCATTCGAGACGTTCGCGCCTTCGACGCTCGTCATCCGGGCCCGCCGCCGGACGTGCTCGTCGACGTGCTCATCGAACGGGGCGTCTTCGTCCGCATCGGGGCGGGGGCACGCGCCGGGGTCGGTGCCGACGTGCGCGTCCTCGAAGGGCGGGGGCGCTGGCTCCTCCCCGGCTTCATCGACCTGCATGCGCACCTGCGCGAGCCCGGCGAAGAGTACAAAGAAGACATCGCGTCCGGTCTTCGTGCGGCGGTCGCAGGCGGCTTCGTCGACGTCTGCGCGATGCCCAACACCAAGCCGGTGAACGACACGCGGGCGATCACCGAGGCGATTCTCGCGCGCTCGCGTGAGGTCGCGCTCGCCAGGCTCCACCCGATCGGCGCGATCACGCGCGGGCTGGCCGGTCTCGAGCTGACCGAGGCCGCCGATTTGCGAGACGCCGGCGCGGTCGGGCTCTCCGATGACGGGCGCTGCGTGACGAGCAGCAGCGTGATGCGAAGGGCCTTCGAATACGCGCGCACCTTCGAGCTGCCGGTGATTCAGCACTGCGAAGATCACGCGCTCACCGAAGGCGCCGAGATGCACGAGGGGGCCATCTCGACGCGGCTCGGGCTCCGCGGTTGGCCACGTGCCGCCGAAGACATCATCGTCGCCCGCGACTGCATCCTCGCCGAGGCGGCCGAGGCGCAGTACCACGTCGCCCACCTCTCGACTTTGGGGGCCGCGCGCATCGTCGCCGAGGCGAAATCGCGCGGGCTTCGGGTCAGCGCCGAGGTGACGCCGCATCATCTCTTGCTCACCGACGCCGACGTGCTCGGGTATCGCACCGCGTGCAAGGTGAACCCGCCGCTCCGTGAGCAAGAAGACGTCGACGCCCTTCGTCGTGCGCTCGCCGACGGCACCATCGACGCCATCGCCACCGATCACGCGCCGCACGCGCGAGCCGACAAAGACTGCGAATTTGCCGCTGCGAGGCCGGGGATGGTCGGCCTCGAAATCTGTTTCCCGCTCCTCCTCGGGCTCGTGAAGAACGGCTCGTTGCCGCTCGGGCGCCTCCTCGCCGCGCTCACCGATGGTCCGGCGCGGGTCGTCGGGTTGCCTTTGCCGCGGCTCTCGGAGGGCGCACGTGCCGATGCGGTGCTCGTCGATCCGAACGCGCGATTCCGCATCGAACGCGCGACGCTCCACGGCAAGAGCAGCAACACGCCCTTCCTCGGACGCGAGGTCGAGGGCGCCATCGACGCCACCCTCATCGAGGGACGCGTCGTCTACCAGCGTGAAGGTGCGCGTGAAGCTGCGCGTGAAGGCAGCGAAGCGAAAGAAGGGACCCCGTGAGAGATCGACGCGCGCTGCTCGCCCTGGCCGATGGCACGACGTATGTCGGACACGCCTTCGGCGCCGAGGGCATCACCACCGGTGAGGTCGTCTTCACGACGGCGATGAGCGGGTACCAAGAGGTGCTCACCGACCCTTCTTTTGCCGGGCAAATCGTCACCATGACGGCGCCGCAAATCGGCAACACCGGCATCAACAAAGAAGACGGCGAGGACGAGCGGCCGCGCCTGGCTGGCTTCGTCGTCCGCGAGACTTCGCCGGTGGTCTCCAGCTGGCGCGCGGACGAATCGCTCGACGCCTACCTCGCGCGCTCGGGGGTGGTCGGCATCGAAGGCATCGACACCCGTGCGCTGACGAGGCACCTCCGCGACAGCGGCGCGCAGAATGGCGCCATCGGCCTCCTGCCCGACGACAACGAGGCGGCCCGCGTCGCCCTCGTTCGCCGTGCGCGCGAAGCCCCCTCGATGGAGGGCCTCGATCTCGCGACCGGCGTCTCCACGCGAGAGCCGTACACCTGGCGAGAAGGCACCGGCGCGTGGCACCCCGATGCGCCCGGCGCGCAGCCAGTGGAGCGCGCGAAGGCCTTCGACAAACGCGTCGTTGCCCTCGATTTCGGCCTCAAACGCAACATCCTGCGCTGCCTCGTCGACGTCGGATGCGAGGTCATCGTCGTGCCGGCGAAGACGCCTGCGGCTGCGATCCTCGACTTGCGCCCCGACGGCGTCTTCTGCTCCAACGGCCCGGGCGACCCGGCGGCCATTGCTTACGCCGCCGAGACGGTGCGTGGCGTGCTCGGGAAGAAGCCCTTCTTCGGCATCTGCCTCGGTCATCAGATCTTCGGCCTCGCGCTCGGCGGCACCACCACGAAGCTTCGCTTCGGACATCGCGGCATCAACCAACCAGTGCGCGACCTCACCACCGGGCGCATCGAGATCACGACGCAGAACCACGGCTTCGTCGTCGACCTCGAGGGGCTCTCGGCGACCGCCAAGCTGACGCATCAGCACCTCAACGACGGCACCGTCGAAGGCATCGCGCACACCTCGCTGCCGGCGTTCTCCGTCCAGTACCACCCCGAGTCGGCTGCGGGGCCGCACGACTCGCTCTACTTGTTCCAGCGCTTCATCGAGATGATCGAGCAGGCCTGAAGCGGCCTGAATTAGGCGAGCTGACGAAGGCTCGGCGGAATCATGAGCGAATCGTGACAGAGGCGCGGTGAGCGTCTGACGGGACTTCTCCATGATGCCCGGATGAACGCGAGTGCCGATAGGGCCATCGAGAGAGCTGCAGAGAACGTCGTCGCCCCGACCCGCTTCGAGCGGGTCTTCAACTCCCTGGGCGTCCTCGCCATTCACGTCGGCGCGGTGGTGGCGTTCTTCACGCATCCGAGGCCAATCGACTTCGCCATCGCGGGCGCTCTCTACGTCGTGCGTATGTGGGCGATCACCGCGGGCTATCACCGCTACTTCGCGCACCGCGCCTATCGCACGTCGCGCTTCTTCCAGTTCATCATCGGCCTCATCGGCACCACGTCGACGCAGAAGGGGCCGCTCTGGTGGGCGGCGACGCATCGTCGGCACCACCGCGAGAGCGATCAGCCGAACGACGTGCACTCGCCGGTGCAGAAGGGGCTCTGGTACGCCCACATCGGCTGGATTCTCGGCTCCGAGCACGACAAATTCGAGCCGAAGGAGATCAAGGATCTCTACAAGTACCCCGAGCTTCGTTGGCTCGATCGCTGGCACGTGGTCCCGGTGTTGGCGTACATCGGCATCACCATCGCGCTCGGCGGTCTTCGCGGCATCGGCATGTGGTACGCGCTCTCGACCTGCCTCCTGATGCACGGCACCTTCACCATCAACTCGCTCTCGCACGTCTGGGGCAAGCGCATCTACGCCACGACCGACGACAGCCGCAACAACTGGCTCCTCGCGATCATCACCATGGGCGAGGGCTGGCACAACAACCACCATCGCTACATGCACACCGCCAACCAGGGCTTCTTCTGGTGGCAGGTCGATCTCAGCTACTACATCCTCAAGGCGCTCTCGTTCTTCGGCATCGTCTGGGATTTGAAGAAGCCGCCGCAGCGCATCCTCGACGAGGGTCGCAAGGGCAATCCGGCGCCGTTCGCCGAGATGCGTGCGCGCATCGGCAAGAGCGTCGAGAAGACCGTGCAAGAGAGCGTCGATGGGCTGTCGATGCCGGTCCCGCAAGACGCGGAGTGACTGGAGCGGCGTGCTAACGTTCGTTCGAGATGTCTGGTGCCGATCAAGTACGACTGACGAAGCTGGCGCACGGGGCAGGTTGAGCCTGTAAAATCCGCCCCGCGGATCTCGCGCAGGTGCTGCGCGCCAGTCCCTTCGCCTCGCTCGCCGGCGCCAATGGCGAGTCCCCCATCGTCGGGATGGCCATTCCCGACGACGCCGCGGTGGTGCGCCTTCCGGGTGCCAGCGAAGGGTCTCCAGCGCTCGTGCTGACGACCGACTTCTTCACGCCGATCGTCGACGACCCGCGATTGTTCGGGAAAATCGCGGCTACCAACGCGATGAGCGACGTCTACGCGATGGGTGGGGTCCCGCGCTTTGCCCTCAACCTCGCGGCGTTTCCGACGAGGACCCTGCCGCTCTCGATCCTCGCCGAGATCCTCGCGGGCGGCGCCGAGGCCTGCGCGGGCGAGCAGACGTGGGTCGTCGGCGGGCACACGATCGACGATCCAGAGCCGAAATTCGGCCTCGCGGTGATCGGCACGGTCGATCCGACGAAGGTCTGGCAGAAGCGCGGGGCGCGGCCTGGTGACGTGCTCGTGCTCACCAAGGCGCTCGGCACCGGCATCCTCGCCACGGCATACAAGCGCGACGCCATCGCTGCCGATCACCCGGCCTTCGTCGCCGCGACCACTTCGATGTCGACGAGCAACCGGCGGGCGGCCGACGCCGCACGTCCGCTCGACGTGCACGCAGCGACCGACGTCACCGGCTACGGGCTCCTCGGACATCTCTTGGAAATGCTCGGCGGGCTCGACGTCGACGCGGTGCTCGACGCCGCTGCGCCGGCGTTTCTTCCTCACGTTCGTGCACTGGCCCTGGCTGGGAACGTGCCCGGCGGATCGACGGCCAACCTCGAGTTCGTGGGGCCGCGTTGCACCTTCGAGGACGAGGTCGATGCGACGTCGCGGCTTCTCCTCGCCGATGCCCAGACGAGCGGTGGGCTCTTGATCGCGCTCTCACCCGCCGACGCCGAGCGCTACCTGCGCGCGTACGGCGAGCCGGCCCGCGTGATCGGAAATATCGCCGCCGGCTCGGGGCGCGTCTCGATTCGCGGGTAGGCGCTCTGACGTTCACTTGCTGCAGTGGCCGGAGACGCACTTCGGCGTGCAGGCCCATGCCGCGCAGGCGACCCCGCTCTTGCACTTCGCGCCGCGAAACTCGCCGGAGAGCTTTTCGAGGGTCTTGGCGGTGGCGTCGTCGGTCACGCCGCCGCAGCCGTGCCCCTCGTCGATGCCGCCATTGAAGCAGGCGCAGCCTTCGTCGCTCGTGCAGGAGCCGGCGGCTTTGGCGAGCGTGGACTTCCAACGCGCCACGATGTCGTCGCATGGTGAGCTCGGGGTCTCCGTCACCGGACCGGGCTTCTTCGTCTCTTGCGAGACGCTCTTCTCGGTGGCGTTCTCTCGAGCGCACGACGAGGAGGCCACGCCGATCGCCACGAGCAGCAGACGAACCCGCGTCATCTCAGGTGCTCAAGGCGTCTGCGCGCTAGGGAGATTGGTGAGGTCGAGCGGCGGGTTGGGGGCGAGGCAATGATCGAGCTGCGGTTGCAGTGCCTTCATCGCCGAGGGGAGCCGCGGCTTGCCCATCACGCTCGAGCCGATGCGATCGGATTTGCTGTCGCTGCCGGTGTACGAGAGCCAGATCCAGAGCGCGCGGCCGCGGATGTTCTCGAAGGGGACGCCGCCGCCCTTTTGACCGAACCACTCGCGCGAGTCGCGGCTGTTGTTGCGATTGTCGCCGAGGACATAGACCTCGCCCGGTTTCGGGTACCAGGGGCCGGCGTTGGAGCGGGTGAGCGAGGTGGCGGTGTAGAACGTGAGGTAGCTCTCGCCATCGAGGTACTCGACGTAGAGGTCGCCCTCTTGCGAGATGGGCTGCGCCGGTGCGCTGCCGGTCTCTGGGAGATCGAGGTAGCTGGTGCGGCCGACGTAGCAGCGCGGGATCGGCTTGTCGTTCAGCCACACGCGCGAGTCCTTCACCTCGAGCTTGTCACCCGGGAGCGCGATGGTGCGCTTGATGAAGTCTTCTTCGGGATTTTCCGGGAAGGCGAAGACGATGACGTCGGCGCGGTGCGGAGGCATCGAGCTCCAGAGGCGCGTCTTCGTGAAGGGGATGAGCGGCCCGTAGGCGAGCTTGTTGACGAAGATGTGATCGCCGACGAGCAGCGTCGGGATCATCGAGCCGCTCGGAATTTTGAAGGCCTCGATGACGAAGGCGCGGATGGCGAGGGCGACGGCGACGGCGACGAGGACCGACTCGCCGTATTCGCGCAGCTCGCTCTTTCGCCAGCGCCCGAGTCGCTCGTCGACGACCTGCATGCCGTGCTCGTAGGCAGCGTTGAAGCGCTGTTCGTCGAAGTGCTCGGCCTCCATCGACGCGGAGAGCTCGGCGAGGACGCTGTCGAGCTCGGCGCGGTGCTCTTCGCGGAGGGTGCGCTCGATTTCCTTGGCGTGGCCGCGGCGGATCGAACGAGCTTCCTCGCTGAGTGCGCGCGCGCCCTCGAATTTGCGGCGGGTGCTCGCAGGGAGGCCGGGGCGACCGCCGATGCCGGCTGCCGACGCGCCGGGCAACCAGAAGCGCAGGTACCAGAAGAACATCGCCGCGATCGTGAAGAGGATGATCGAGACGGGGATCGGTTGTCCGCGCACGGTCTCGACCCAGGCTGCGCGCGGCAAGAGGACGAGGAAGAGCTCACGGCCGAGGGCGAACGAGAGCGGCGCGGCGATGAACCAGCCACCGAAGAAGAGCGCACGGATCGTCGGCGAAGCGAGCGGGCCTTGCGGGCCCTCGCTCGGCGCACGCGAGCTAGGCCCGTGCTCGGAATCGTCGCCCGAGGTCTCGTCGGGATCGGGGCGAGGGGTCTTGCCAGACTCCTCGAGCGGGGACGGTTCGCGTTCGCGTTGGGTCACGGGGTCGAGTGGGCGTTGGCTCGCGTCGCGTAGAGGTTCCGCCTCGACGTACCGAGATCCCGCTGCGTTCTAGCGCGTCGTCATGGGGGAGGGCAATGCCCAGGTGCCGCTGGCGGGTCGACTCAAGGTTTCTTCACGACCCCGACCCGGCTCATGGCAGACCAGCCTGCTCGCGTGTTCGAGGTCGGGCCCGGCAACTTGGCCCGTCGTCCTGGTTCCGCTGTACAGGCCCTAGCGGACCCACGGCTCTCGATTCCGAATGCCGCACGCATGACCCTGAGGGACGGCCCGTCCGAGGAACTCGTGAAAGAAGAAGTCGCGCAGAAGTTGGCGAGCATGGTGAACGCGATCGCGCGCGAGCGCGGAATCGACGGTGATTTGCCGCTGCCGAAGCTCCCGGATGTCGAGCGCCCGAAGAAGCCGGAGCACGGGGACTACGCCACCAACGTCGCGCTGACGTCGTGGAAGCGACTTGGCTTCGCGAAGTCGCAAGAGCTGGCGCAGGCGATCGCCGAGCGTCTCTCGGGGGACGCTTTCTTCGCGCGCGTGGAGGTCGCCGGTCCCGGCTTTCTCAATCTCAAGCTGGCGCCGGCGGCGTTTCACGCGTCGCTCACCAGCATCCTCGCAGCAGGGCGCGCCTATGGTCGGGCACCGGCGGCGACGGGCGAGCGCATCAACCTCGAGTTCGTCAGCGCCAATCCGACCGGTCCGCTGCACATGGGTCACGCACGCAGCGCCGTCACCGGCGACGCCGTCGGTCGCCTGCTCGAGGCCGCGGGCCACCGCGTCACGCGCGAGTACTACGTCAACGACTTCGGCAACCAAGTGAAGCTGCTCGCCGAGAGCGTGCTCGCGCGCGCGCAGGGGCGCGACGTTCCCGAGGGCGGTTATGGCGGCGCTTACGTAACGACGATGGCCGAGTGGGCGAAGGTCCACGCGGCCTCGCTCGTCGAGAGCGGCACGCCCGAGAGCCTCGAGAAGCTGATGCCGCGCCTGGTCGCGATCATGCTCGCGGGATATCCGGGTGAGCTCGGGATCAAGCAGACGCTGCGTGATCTCGGCATCGCCTTCGACGTCTGGGCGAGCGAGGCCTTCCTCCACCAGACCGGCGCCGTCGAGCGCGCGCTCGAGTCACTGCGGGCCGGAGGCTGGCTGACGAACGACGATCGCGCGCTCGTCTTCCAGACCACGCGCGTCGGCAAGAACGGCGAGCGTGTCACCTCCGAGAACGAAGGGAAGAAGGTCGAGGGCGGCGACGACAAAGATCGCGTGCTCCTCAAGAGCGACGGCTCGCACACCTATTTCGCGAGCGACATCGCCTATCACAAAGAGAAGATCGATCGCGGCTACGCCCGCCTCATCGACGTCTGGGGCGCCGATCATCACGGCTACATCCCGCGCGTGCGTGCGGCGATGCGTGCGCTCGGCATGCCGGAGAAGAGCTTCGAGGTCATCCTCGTCCAGATCGTCTCGCTCCTGAAGAATGGCGAGCCCTACAAGATGGGCAAGCGGCTCGGGAACTTCATCACCATCGACGAGGTGCTGGAGGAGATCGACGAGGCGACCGGCCGGCCGGGGAGTGGGCGCGACGTTCTGCGCTACTACTTCCTCGCGCGTCGCGGCGAGGCGCAGATCGACATCGACGTCGACTTGGCGAAGAAGCAGTCGCTCGACAATCCGGCGTACTACCTTCAATACGGGCACGCGCGGCTCTGCGCGATCTTGCGGCTCGCCAAGGAAGAGTGCGGCATCGACGTCGCCGCGCTCTCGCCGTCGTCGTTCACCGCCGAGAGCTTCGCGCCGCTGACGCATCCCGACGAGCTGGCGATCGTCTCGCTCCTCGCCGAGCTGCCGGAGGTGCTGAAAAACGCCGCTGCCGAGCTCGCGCCGCACAAGCTCGTCGCGTATCTCGCAGGGCTCGCGCAGGCGTTCCAGAGCTACTACACGCGCCTCAAGCAGGAGAACGACACCATTCTCCCGCGCACGCCCGAGCGCAAAGACGGGAGCTGGAAGACGCGCGATGGAGGCGCCTACGCGCTCAAGGTTCGCGCACGCCTCGCGTGGGTGCGGGCGATTCGCGAGGTCTATGCCGCGGGGCTCGACCTCCTCGGCATCGGCGCGCCCGAACGTTTGGAGCGCGCACCGCAGGTCGACGCGGGTGCGATCGCAACGACGGCGACGAGCTCTGGAGACGTAGACGATGTCGATGCGTGAGTACGCGAGTACGCGAGTGAACGTGGCAACGAAGTCTTAGGACGGAGAGACGACCATGATGGACATCCACGACAGTGCGAGCGTGCGGAACCTCGAGCGCATCCAAGAGACGCACCCTTCGGAAGGGGGCGGGTCGGGGAAGTCGGGACGCGGCGCCACCTTTGCGTTGGTCGTCCTCTCCGGCGCGTGCATCGTCTTCGCCGCGCTCGCCTTCGGGGCGCGTCGGTCGGGCAGCGGAGCGCCACAAAAGAAGGCAGATCCGCTCGCCGACCTGACGGCGAAGCAAGCGACCGCGCCAACCATTCTTCCTGGGGAGGTGACCTTTCCCGGCATCCTCTCCGATCGTCCGAACCCGGCGACCGCGCTCGCCGCAGCGAATGTCGGCGCCCAGAGCGCGCAGCCGATGAACGTGATGTCGCCGCCGCCGGCCAGCGACAAGCTCCTCGTCGTGCCGCTCCCCGCCAAGCACACGGTCAACGGCGTCGCCACGCAGGTGAGCAAGACTCCCGACAAGCTCAGCGCGCTCGCCGACGGAGCTCTCGATCCGGTGAATAGCCCAGGAGCCAAGGGCAAGATGGCGGTCGCCGGCGCCGAGGGTGGCTGGCAGCTCCAGGTCTCGAGCTTCCGCACCGAGGCCGAGGCCGACGCCTTCATGCAACAGCTCCGCGCCCGCGGTCACAAGGCCCACGTGCAGCGCGCCGAGATTCCCTCGCGTGGCGTCTGGTACCGCGTGAAAATCGGCCCCTTCGCGACCCAGCTGGAAGCGACGAAGTACCGCGCGAGCTTCGAGGCGAAGGAGAAGATGCCGGGCTTCGTGGTGAAGAGCGGCGTTGATCCGCACTGATCGAGCAGACTCGAGAGAGCGACCGAGTGACCGAGTGACCGAGCGACGATCGCTTCTCGCAACTCCCCAGCAGTCGCCGTACGATGGCGGATAGGGGGGTGAATATGCGAGGCATTCACGCGCGTTGGTATGCGTTTTCGTGGGCATGGCGATCGGCGACTGCGGCGACTGCG
>JANYDK010000060.1 GCA_025363655.1 Deltaproteobacteria bacterium
GCACCACGGTCATCGCCTTCGTCGAAGATCCCGACGGCTACAAGATCGAGCTCATCGAGAAGAGGTGATCTCGCGGTGATCTCACGTGATGAGCGCGCGCGTCACTTCTGCGGACAGCAGTAGGCGCCCTTGACCTTCGGCTGCTCGCTGCAGCCCTTCGACTTGAGCGAAGTCGCGCCCTTGTCGCCCGCCGCCATGATGCAACGGCCAGCAGGACCGAAGCTCTCCTCGCACTGGAGGATGTCGGTAGTTTCTTGATCGCAGAGGAGCCCGTCGTCCTTCGTGATCGGCGCGCTCGGCGTCTTGGCGCCCTCGATCGGGCCCGAGGCCATCGGCGGAGCAGGCTTGGTCGAGCCGACGACGGGTGCCGTGGTCTGGGCCGTTCCACCGCCACCGCCGCTCGGGTCCGAGGATTTCGAGCAACCTGCCACGAGGCCGCCGAACGCGAGACCAAGGGCGAGGGAATAGCCGAGGGAGGCCGACGCGAACGAGGGGCGCATTCAGGCCGGGATACCACGGCCAGGGCGGTGACGGCACATCTCGGGCCAACGCGGTTGCCGCCTTCTGGACTCTGCGCTAGAACGCGCGCCCGCATCGCGCGCCGATCCCCCCTTCCTCTCACGTCGCTCCTGCCTCGATGGTCGAGGCGAAACGACGCCGGAATGCGGTGGGCGCCGCGCACCGCGGAACTGAAAGTAGGCACGTAACGCATGGCGCAGACCGAGACATTCCATCAAGGCCAGGACATGGGCGGCGACTCCTTCGCTGCGCTTTTCGAAGCGCAAATGGCGGGAGGCGAGCTCGGCCGAGAGGGTGAGATCGTCAAGGGCACCGTGGTGAAGGTTCACCGCGACCAAGTCGTCGTCGACATCGGCGGCAAGAGCGAGGGCGTCATCGCTCTCAACGAGTTCGCCGACGCGACCGGCCAGGTCAACGTCAAGGCGGGCGACAGCGTCGACGTCTTCATCGAGGCTCGTGAAAACGACGACGGCCTCGTCACCCTCTCGAAAGAGAAGGCCGACAAGATGAAGGTGTGGGACGAGATCTCGAGCGCGTGCGAACGCGACGAGCTCATCGAAGGCACCATCAGCCAGCGCGTGAAGGGCGGCCTCTCGGTCACCATCCGCGGCGGCGTGAAGGCCTTCCTCCCGGGCTCGCAGGTCGACCTTCGTCCGATCCGCAACTTGGACAAGCTGATCGGCCAGACCTACCAATTCAAGGTCATCAAGTTCAACAAGAAGCGCGGCAACATCGTGCTCTCGCGTCGCGTGCTCCTCGAGAAGGAGCGCGACGAGATGAAGGCCTCGACGCTCAAGAACCTCGAAGAGGGGAAGATCGTCCAGGGCGTCGTCAAGAACATCACCGAGTACGGCGCCTTCGTCGACCTCGGTGGCATCGACGGCCTCCTTCACATCACGGACATGTCGTGGGGCCGGGTCAACCACCCGAGCGAGCTCTTCCAGGTCGGCGACGAGGTCACCGTCAAGGTCCTCAAGTACAACCCGGAGACCGAGCGCGTCAGCCTCGGCCTCAAGCAGTGCCAGGAAGATCCGTGGCACCACGCGGAAGAGGCCTACCCGGCCGGCAAGCGCGTGCGCGGCAAGGTCATGTCGATCGCCGACTACGGCGCGTTCATCGAGCTCGAGCCCGGGGTCGAAGGCCTCGTGCACGTCAGCGAGATGTCGTGGACCCGCAAGGTCAAGAAGCCCCAGCAGATCCTCGAGGTCGGCCAAGAGATCGAGTGCCAAGTGCTCGAGGTCGACGCCAAGGCCAAGCGCATCTCGCTCGGTCTCAAGCAGCTCGAGCCCGATCCCTGGTCGATCTTCACCGACAAGTACAAGCCGGGCGACAAGGTCACGGGCAAGGTCCGCAGCCTCACCGATTACGGCGCGTTCGTCGGCATCGAAGAGGGTGTCGACGGCATGGTGCACAAGAGCGACCTGTCGTGGACCGTCAAGGTCAACACGCCAGGCGATCTCGTCCACAAGGGCGACGACGTCGAAGCGATCATCCTCTCGATCAACCACGACGAGAAGAAGGTCAGCCTCGGCGTGAAGCAGCTGTACGACGATCCGTGGGCGCGCCTGGTCTACGACTACCCGCAATCGGCGTACGTCGAGGCCAAGGTGCTCTCGATCGCCGACTACGCGATCTTCGTCGAGCTCCGCAGCGGCGTCGAAGCGATGATCAACATCAATTCGGTCGACGAAGCGGTGTGCAAGCGCGGCGACATGATCAAGGTCGAGATCCAGAGCGTCGACCCGGTCGATCGTCGCGTCACCTGCACCGTCAAGAGTGAGGGCGACGAGTCGGCGACCGAGGCGAAGGCCGAGGGTGGCGAGAAGGCCGAGGGCACCGAGAAGGCTGCCGCCGCGCCCAAGCCCGTCGTCAAGAAGAAGGCTGCTGCTCCGAAGGAGTCGGTCGCGCCCCCCGCCAAAGCTGGTGGAAGCACGCTCGGCGATCTCATCAAGCAGAAGCTCGGTGACCAGCTCGGTCTCGACAAGAAGTGATCTCACCGAATCGGTGAATCGCTTCCGCTTCTGAAAAGCGAAAGGCCCCGGGCAGCGATGCTCGGGGCCTTCGTGTTTTTGCGCGACGACTCAGTGGTAGAGAACGCTGAACGAGAGCGTGAACGCCGAGGCGTTCTCGGTGACCTTGACGTTGCCGGAGTTGTTGCTGGCGTTGTTGTCGTGCAACGAGGCGCCATAGAACTTCCCGAGCACGCCGAGCGACCACTGCTGCGCGACCCAGAAGTCGTAGCCCACGTGGACGCCGCCGCCCCATCCGTTCAACGAGTTGGAGTTGGTGTTGCCGTTCTGGTCACTCATCGTGACGACGGCGCTCCCGAGAAAACCACCGAAGTGAAAGCCGGTCTCGGGGTTGGGGAACCAATCGATGAACGGTCCGAGGATGCCGAAGTTCAGGTTGCTGGTGAGGCTGCCGATCTTGTTGCCGTTGACGCTGACGTCGGGCTTCACCGCCTGCTGGAAGACGAACTCGCCGCCGAGGACGATTCCGGGGTCGAGCGTTCCACCGATGGCGAGGTCCATGCCTGCGCCGCCGCCGCTGTACTTCACCTCCGAACCCGAATCCGGGTCGGTCTTCGCCGTCACGCCGAGCGCACCAGCGCCGAGCGCCATCCGCAGGTAGAAACCATCGTGCGTGTAGGCGCCGGGGGGCGGCCCGGGCGGAGGCGGAGGCGGCGGGGGCGGCGGATACGCGCCCGGACCGTTGTAGACCGGCGCAGGGGCTCCTGGTGCGTTGGGATTGTAGACGACGGGGGGCGGCGGCGCGGCGGCCGGCGGAGGAGCTCCCGGACCACCGACGGTCACGCTCCCCGAACCCTCGACGGTGACGCCGCCATCGGCGGACGCGAGCGCAGGGACGAGAAGGACGAGCGGGGCAAGGGCAAGCAGAGGGGCGAAACGCATAGGGAGCCTCGTGGGGTGGGTCAGCGGGTAGGCCTTCGCAAAAGCAGCAAACATACCGCTCGTGTGGACGAACGGCGACAGCAAGCCGCGCAGGTTTTCTCGGTATTTGGTGAGATGGGCCGAATCGGCTGTGAACGGCGCGTCACGCCGACGAGGCAAGATGGGGCGCACCTTCTGAGGGCTTCTGACGGCAAAGGAGCCTGGTCTTGGCGAGAGAGGCGCAGTACAAGCGGAAAACCTTGTCCGAACAGCACCCGCCGATCTGGGCTCCGTGGCGGATGGATTACATCCTCGCGCCGAAGGACAAGGACGCTGGCGCGAGGCCGGGGTGCATCTTCTGCAACTTCCCCGCAGCCACTGCGTCGACCTATCGCGAGAACCTCGTCCTCGTCGCGAGCGAACACTACGCGGTGATGCTCAATCGCTATCCCTTCGCTGCCGGCCATCTCCTGGTGATGCCGCGCAAGCACGTGGCGCACTTGAGCGAGCTTCCGGAAGACGACTCGGCGCGACTCTTCCTCGCGGTGCGCGACGTAGGCGAGAGAATGCGTCGGCTGATGAAGCCGCAAGGGCTCAACTATGGCGTCAACGAAGGGGTCGCCGCCGGCGCCGGCATCGCCGACCACCTGCACGTGCACATCGTTCCGCGCTGGGGCGGTGACACCAACTTCATGCCCGTGATCGCCGACGTGCGCGTGATGCCCGAGTACCTCGACGACTCCTATCGACGGCTCCACCCTGCGTTCGCCGACCTCGAAGGCGCCGCACCTCCCCCGGCGACGTAGAGGCAGAGTGAGATGAGCGACGACGAGACGACGGAGGACAAGACCGGCGAGCCGAGCGGTCGACTCAGCCTCCCTGGAAGGCCGAGTCGCGTCTCGCGCAGGCACTGGCTCCTCGCGCTCACCGCCGTCGGCACCGTCGTCGTGCTCTTCGCGGCGCGCGAGATTCTCCTCCCGTTCATCCTCGCGCTCGTCCTCGCCTACGTCTTCACGCCGGCGGTGGTTTGGCTCGAAAAGAAGCGTATTCCGCGCTGGGTCGCGATCCTCTCCATCTACGCAATCACGCTCGGCTCGATGTACGGCTTCATCCGCGTGACGGGCCCGCGCATGGTCGCCGAGGCGCGCATCTTCGCGCAGGAGCTGCCGAAGCAATTCAAGAAGTTCGAAGAGGAGATGCTGCCCTCCCTCGAAGCTCGCTTTCGCAAGCTCACGGGCGGCGCGCCGGCTCCGAAGGACGTCGAACAGGACGAGCCGCGCCCGGCAGTGCGAGTGACGCCGCACGACGACGGCACGCTCGACGTCGACATCGGGAGCGGCGTGGTGGTGCGTCCCATCGACGATGGCGCCTACAAGATCGAGCCAGCCGATCCGATCGGAAAGAAGAAGGGCGGGCTGGCGAAAGCGGTCGCCTACGTCGAGAAGAACTACGTCGAGTTGGTCCGCGGAGGCGTCGCGCTGGTGGCCGGCGTCGCGCGTTCGATCTTCCTCTTCTTCATGACGCTGATGCTCGCGGCCTACCTGATGATCACCCACGAGAAGATCATCGCCTTCTTCAGAGGCCTGGTGCGCCCGACGGCGCGGCGCGATTTCGATCGCTTGGTCACGCGTATCGACGACGGGCTCTCCGGCGTCGTCCGCGGTCAGCTCCTCATCTGCCTCGTCAACGGGGTCCTCACCGCCGTCGGCTTCGCGATCATCGGCGTGAAGTACTGGCCGGTGCTCGCGCTCGTGGCGGCGATTGGCTCGCTGATCCCCATTTTCGGCTCGATCATCACCGCCGTCCCCGCGGTCGCCATCGGCCTCACCCAGTCGCTCACGATCGCGCTCTTGGTGCTCGGTTGGATCCTCTTCATCCACCAAGTCGAGGCCAACTACCTCAACCCGAAAATCATCGGCACTTCGGCGCACCTCCATCCGGTGCTCGTCGTCTTCGTGCTCCTCGCGGGCGAGCACTGGTTCCACGCGGCGGGAGCGCTCTTGGCGGTGCCGTGCCTCTCGGTCGCGCGCAGCCTCTTCCTCCACTTCCGCGAGGTGGCCGATCGCGACGAAGGCTGGAGCTCCGAGCCCGCCGACTGACTCAGCCCTGCGGTAGCCGCTGCTTTGCTTCGGCCATCGAGGTGTCGTCGGTGACGGTGAGCTCGATGTGGAGCGGCGCGTAGGCCTCACTCTGGAAGACGCGCGTCATGCGCAGGCGGGTCATCTCGAGGAGCGCGAGGAAGGTGATGACGTAGTCGAAGCGCGAGACAAGCCCTTCGAAGAGCTCGGAGAACTCGATCTTCGGCTTGTTGCGCATGGCATCGCAGAGCTCGTGGATGCGCTCGGTGATGGTGATGCGATCGGCGGTGACCTCGTGCTGGACCTCGACCTTGGCCTTCTTCAGCACGCTCTGGAAGGCCTCGAGCAGCTTGAAGACGCCAAGATCGGCGAGCGGCGCGTCGGCGGCGATGGGCGCCGCACCAGCAGGCCGGCCGAAGACGTCGCGACCGGCGACCGCACGACTGCCGAGCTTCTCGGCGGCGTCTTTGTACTTCTGGTACTCGAGCAGGCGGCGGACGAGCTCTTCGCGCGGGTCGGTCTCCTCGCCGTCGATGCCTTCTTCGGCGTCCTGCTTCGGATCGGGTGGAAGGAGCGTCTTCGACTTGAGGTGCACGAGCGTCGCCGCCATCACCAGGTACTCGCTGGCGATGTCGATTTGCAGCACGCGCATGAGCGAGAGGTACTCGAGGTACTTCTCGGTCACGAAGGAGACGGGGAGATCGGCGATCGACAGCTCGTGCTTCTGCACGAGGTGGAGGAGCAGATCGAGCGGGCCCTCGAAGGTGGGGAGCGCGACCCGATAGGTGGCGTCACCCCGGTCGGGGATCTCCGGTTCACTCATCGACGCTTCTCCGACTGCGACTGCACTGCAGGGAAATACAGCCTGGATCGCCCCGCGTCACGTAGGAAGCGTCAACTCGTCCGGACGTTCTCACGACGAGACGCGGGACGCCGGTTTTCCCAGCTGCTAGTCCGTCACGGGTGATCGCGAGACTCCGCGCCTTCGTCGGTCGCATCGCCCGCGAGCACGGCTCGCCGGCGCGACTCTTCTGGGCGTGCGTGCTCGGCGCGATCGTCGGATCGACGCCGTTCTTCGGCCTCCACTTCTTCATCGCGGTCGGATTGGCGATGCTCTTTCGCCTCAACCGCGTAGCGGTCTACGCCGCCGCCAACATCTCGATTCCGCCGCTCGCGCCCTTCCTCGGCGCCGCCTGCGTCGAGGTGGGTGCGCGATTGACCACCGGCCATGGCTACGGCGCGACGCTGGCCCAATTGCGCGAAGCTTCGTCACTCCGGCCGTGGTCGCTGGCGTCGTCGTTCTTCACCGCGTGGCTGGTCGGCGCACCCATCGTCGGCGGGGCCATCGGCGTCGTCATCGGCGCCGCGGTCTACCTCCTCGCGGCGCGACGGCGTGCCGATGCAGTCGCACCTCTTTCGCCCGATGAGCGCGCGATCGTCACGCGCATGCTCGCGCGCTTTCGCGACGAGAAGCCTTCGGTGCGTTCGTTCGCGCGATGGAAGACGCGACTCGATCCGGTCTATCGCTCGATCCTCCGCGCGGTGCCGAACGGTGCACGCGTCGTCGATCTCGGCGCCGGGCTCGGCGTCCTCGCGATTCTCCTCGGAGAGCGCGGGCACAGCGTCGTCGCCGTCGAGTGGGATGCTGGCAAGGCCGCCGCCGGAACGCGTGCCGCGCGCGGTCTCCCCGTCGAGATCTCGACGCACGATGTCCGGAGCTGGGAAATCCCCTCTGCCGACGCCATCCTCCTCGTCGACGTCTTGCACTACCTCAACGTCGACGCCCAGCGTGAGCTCCTCGGTCGCGCCGCCGAAGCGCTCAACGACGGCGGCGTCATCTACGTGCGCGAGAGCGATCGCGGACCCGATGGCTCCTCGTGGACGCGAACGATCGAACGCCTGTCGCTCGCGATCGGGGTCCACCGCAACGAAGGGAAGCCGACGTTCCGGCGCATCGACGATCTCGCGGAAGATTTGCGTGCGCTCGGGCTCGAGGTCGAACGAACCCCCCTCGCTGGGCCGCTCCATCCGGGCAACGTCCTCTTGCGCGGCTTGCGGAGGGGGGATCCGGTCCCGAGTCCGCTAGTCTCGGGCGGCCCCGTGGAAAACTCACTTCCCGCCCTCGAAGTGGCGTCGCGATGAGCGAGCTCGCGCCGCTCGGACCGTTGCTCCTCGCCGCCGTGCGACCGAGCGCCGAAGGCCTCCTTCGTCGTGCGCTCGGTTGGGCGCGCGATCTCGAGCGACTCGGCGTCGACGTTCCGTTGCCGATCGCACACGATCTCGGCCTCCTCCTCGCTGCGCCGACCAATTACCTCGAAATCGCGGCGCGAAGAGCGCTCGCCGCCGCCGTCACCGGTCACCCCGGCGCCGCGAAGATGCACGAAGGGTACGTCGAAGCGATTCGCGCCCTCGCCGACGACGACACCTTCGAGCGCGTGCGCGCGCTGCGCCCGAGCGACGATCTCGTGGTCGTGCTCCTCACCAAGCTACTCTCCGGACACGAGAGCGGGCGACGCCGAGGTAGCTCCGAGGGCATCGACGTCCTCGATCTCGGCTCGGTCGGGTCGCTCGAGTCGCTCGAACGCAAGCTACCGGCGCTCTTCGCCGAAGCCCCGCGCGACGCCGACATCGAGGCGATCGCCCGTTTTCTCCGCGAATTGACGCGCCTTCGCGTCGTTCTCGACACCATCGATCTCGACACCGTGCGTCTCCTCGCGGTCGTCGGTCAGGACGGCGGCGCGCCCTCGGCGTCGATCGTCTCCGGTCTCGCGCAGGTCGAGCTGCTCTCGGCGCTGAGCTCGCTGCAGGCCAACGACGTCGTCAATTTTTCGCTCGAGCTGCTCCCCTCGGTCCTCGAAACCAAACGCCGGAGCGCGCCCGGAACCTACGCCACGGGGGGCTACCAGGGCCTCACGCGGCGAGGCTCGCTCGACTCGCTGGTGCTCACCGAGCTGGCCTGGGACGACGACGAGCTGATGCGTCGGCTCATCGACGACGAGGTGCTCTTTCACGCACGAGAGCGGAGCGAAGACGAGGCTTCGCGGCTTCACCTCGTGCTCGTCGATGCGTCCGCCTCGATGCGCGGCGACCGAACGACCTTCGCGCGCGGCGTCGCCATCGCGCTCGCCAAGCGGCTCGAGCTCGAGGGTGAAGAGGCGCGCATCCGCTTCTTCGATCGCCGCCTCTACGAGCCGTTCGGAGGTGGCGCGAGCGCACGTCAAAGGCGAGGCGCGCTGGCCGCCGCCCTGCCCCACGTGCTCGCATTCCGGGGCGAGCGAGGTCGGAGCCCCGAGCGGGTGATGCGGCAGCTCCTCGCCGAGCTCGAGGTGCTGCGCGCGCGTGATCGACGCTCTCCGGTCGTCCACCTCGTCACCCACGGCGCGTTCTATGCGCCTCGCGCGCTCGTCCAAGAGGTGCACTCACGCGCGTCGCTCTTCGCGGTCTTCATCGCCCCCCATCGAGAAGCGCAAGACGACGAGAGCTCGCCCGACGCCTCGCTCGACATCGATTTTCTCGACTTGCTCGACGGACATTGGACGGTCGATCAAGCGACGCTCTCCAAATCCGACGATCGGGCGCGACGTGCGAAAGAGATCGTCCAAGCGATCCCCAAGTCGCAAGAGCGGCCGACGAGCGTGCGCGCCAGTCTGCCGCCGACCGGCGTTCGCCCGAGCGCGCCGAGGTCTCAAAGGTGAGCGATCTCCTCCACGACGCGCTCTCGCGTGGTCCGTCGCTGATCGAGCGCGGACAGCCGAACGAAGGCTTGGCGATGCTCCTCGGCGCCGCCGCCGAGGTCGACGCCGATGCGCGCGATTACTCTGCGCTCCTCCACGCACTCCAGCGGGCGTTTCATCAGACGGGCAATCCACGTGGCGTCGCCTCGATCGCCTGGTATTTGGCCGACGTCGCGAGCCCGTCGCTGCTCACCGCACCACCACCGGTCGACGTCGCCCGCACGCAACGCATGCGCGGAGACGAGGCGGCGGCGGCGCGCGCCTTCGAGGAGGCGGGGCTGCTCGCGCACGCCGCAGTCTCTCGCGAGCGTGCCGGTGATTTGAGCGGAGCGCGCGCGCTCTGGTCTCGCCTCTCGCATCGCGTCGAGGGCAACGACGAACGTGTCGCGCAGAGCGCAAGACGCCCCGAAGCCGCCGCCGAACAGTCCTATGTCCTCGGGCTCGTCCGCTACAACGTCGCGCGCAACTCGTCCTCGTCTCGCACCGACCGAGCCCGACGCGACGCCATCGTCGGCTCGGTCGGAGCGCTCGAAGAAGCGGCTTCGCAGTTCGAGACGCTCGGACAACGTGAGCGCGCCTTCGATTGTTACAACGCGCTCGCCGCCATCGGCGCGACGACGGGCACCTTCGAGCACGCCCTCGAGGGCCGCGTGAACCTCATTCGCGTGCTCCGAGAGGACTACCTGCAGCAGTACGCCCTCCAGCAATTCGACGAGGCGATGGCGGTCGCCGAGGCGGCCTCCGAGTTCGCTGCCGCCGCGAGCTTCGCGCGCGAAGCGATGAGCTACGCGCGCGGCCTCGGTCTCGCGGCGGACGCGACGACGTATGCCAAGCGCGCGATCGATCTGCACGCCGGCACTGCGCGCGCCATTCTCCGCGCAGGTGGGCCACCCGAGCTCGCCGAGAATGCGCTCCTCGCCGCCATCGGTCTCGCCGCCGAAATCGGCCTCTTGGCCCGAGCGTACGGCCTCTACCAAGAAGCCGCCGCGATCGAAGGGCTCGACGAGGTGCGACGGGCGCGACATCGGCGCGGGGCCGAGCACTTGCGCGGCGCCGACGACGCGCCCGCGCGCGAAGGCAGCAAGCCTACGGCACGTCCGCCAGGCCCGCCTCTCGAAGTGTGGATCGTCGACGTCATCGAATGGGAGCAAGGTGGCCTCGCCGAAGAGGCCTGCGCCGACATCCTCTTCGACGCTGGATCGCGCGCAAAAACAGCCATCGAACGCGCGCGTGACCCGGCGACGGCGCCGCTCCGAAGGCGCGCTCTCCTGGCACGATTGCTCGCCCTCGACATCGCCCGCCGTCAAGGTGACGGCAGCCTCCCCCAAGCGGCGGGCGCACTCGTCGAGCTGGTGCGACGGCTCGGCGAAATCGTCGACTACCGCGTGCTCTCGCCGCTCGAAGCCCTCGCGAGACACGAGGCACCCGAGGTGCGCGCGAAGGCGGTAGAAGCCGCGGGAAACATGCCCTTCAAGCGCAGTGCGCAGCTGCTCCGCGCCGCCGCCGAGGACGACGATCGCACCGTCGTCGAAGCCGCGGCGCGGGCGACCGCGCGCAAACAATCGCCCGTCTTCGTCGATCCACTCCGCCGACTCGCCCGCGACGCCACCGCGCCGGCCGTGCGTACCGCGGCGCTCAAGGCGCTCACCGGCATCGACAACTCCGAGGCCGCCGACGCCGTCCTCACCGCCCTCGAAGCCGGCTCCGCTGCCGATCGCGCTGCGATCATCGAGGCCTTGCGCAAGCGCGGACGCATCGATCGCGGAAGCAAGCTGATGATCGCCGCGCGCGAACGGATGGCCCGCGGCGTCTCTGCCGAGGTCGCGCATGACCTCCAAGCCGCGCTAGGCTCACTCGAGTGAAAGGTAGGTCGCTCGCGGTCGTTGCGCTCTCGCTCGTCGCGTTCGGCGCCGAGGCCCAGGCCGAGCCCCCTCCAACCGTCTATGCCTCGGTGTCCTGCGCCGCCGCGAACAAGCCTGGACGCATTCGCTGTCGTGCGGTCCTCGAGCTCCCTCTCGACGTCGCGGCGAAGAACGCCCTCACCTGGGGCGAGCTCTCGGTGACGGCGGCCGGCGAAGGGGTGACGCCGCTCCGTGGACGCCTCGGTCCGCTCGACGCCGAGTCGCACGACGAGGCCCGCATGACCTGGTCGTTCTCCGTCGCCGCCGCGCAAGTCGGCGAACGCAAACTCGAGGTCACGCTGCGCGCCGCCCTGGAAAAGAAGCCTGGCGGTGCGCCGCAGCTGGTCCAGCGGGTGGTCACCGCCAACGTCGTCGTCACCGCGAGCTGAATCGCTCGAGCTCACGCACCGACCGGATTCTTGCCCCTCGGCATCCCTCTTCGCTAGCGGTGGGCGCATGCGACGGGGCTTCGGACCGACTTGTGTCGCCATCGTCATCGCTGCCCTCGGCGCGGTGGCCCACGGCGCCGTGCCGAGCGTGACCAAGCGCGGACCTTCACGCTCGTTCGGCGCGCCCAACCAGGGACGATTGGAGAACGGCGTCCACCTCGAGCCGAGCGCGTATCTCCGCTTCGTCGGGGCCTATGCCGAAGGGGATGCGCATTGGGGCATCCGCGAGCTGGTGAACGCGATCGATCACGCTGCGCGCGAAGTCCATCGTCGATATCCCGACGCGATGCTCGGCGTCGGTCAGCTCTCGCGCAAGGCCGGCGGCGAGATCGATCGCCATGCTTCGCACGAGAGCGGGCGCGATGCCGACCTCGCGTTCTATCTCGTCGACTCGCTCGGCAACTCGGTGCAACGCGATCACTTCTTCGCCATCCGGCCCGACGGTCACGCGTCGAGTGATCCGCGCCTGCGCTTCGACGACGGGCGCAATTTCGCGCTCATCGCTGCGCTCGCCAACGATCCTCACGCGCACGTCACGCACATCTTCATCGCCACCCACCTGCGCACGCGCCTCCTCGCCCATGCGGCGAAGGTCGGCGCCTCTCCGGCGCTCCGTTCGCGGATGGCCGAGCTACTCATGCAGCCGCACCACGCGCTGCCTCATGACGATCACTTCCACGTGCGCGTCGCCTGTCCGTGGAGCTCGCAAGGCTGCGTCGAGAATGCCCTCGTTTCGAGCGCGGCGAAGAAGCATCCGGCGCCGATGGTGAAGGCTGCAAAGACGACCAAAGTGCCGAAGCCGCCGACGAAGAGGCTGGTGCGCGCGCGCTCGACCGGCAAGGCTGCCTCGATGCCCAGGCTGGCGAAGCCAGCAGCTGCAGCGCCGCTCACGCCGGATGAAGCGACCGCGCTCGCGATCGAGTCGGGCATCACGCCCTAAACTAGTAGTTCGTCAGCCCCCCGGCGATGGGTGAAAAGTTGCCCGGTCGTGCGCGAATCGCCGAGCACGTCGAGCATGAAGCGATATCGAGTTCAGCTCACGATAGACGAGCGCGCGGGCCTCGAGGCGATGTTGGCGCATGGACGGGTGGCGGCGGACCGCGTGAAGCGGGCTCGGATTATTTTGCTCGCGGACGCCGAGCTGACTGACGAGGAGATTGTCGACGAAGTCGGCGCGGGCATCGCG
>JANYDK010000022.1 GCA_025363655.1 Deltaproteobacteria bacterium
GGTGATCGCCGAGCCGAACGCGCACGAGCTGGTCGCGATGTGCGAGCTCGGCGCCAAATATGCTGCAAAACAAGTGAATTTCAAGCTCGCGAGCTTGGCCCATGGCACCGAGGCGGCGGGCATCGACGAAGCGACGCGGCGAGAGCTCCTCGAACGGCGGGTGCCCGAGGCGACCGCGCGCGCGGCCGAGCTCGGCGTCGTCACCAACCTCGACGTCTTCGCCGCGCAGCTCCGCGCCGGGGGCCGCGAGACCGCCGACCTGCGCGGCATCGGCTGCTTCATGGGTCACTTCTACGCGCGCGTGCTCGTCGATGGGACCGTTCTCTACTGCTGCAACACCGAGCTCGTCGTCGGCAACCTGCAGCGCGCGTCGTTCTCCTCGCTCTGGCACGGAACCGAGTGGAACGCGCTCCGTGCGCGCCTTCGTCGCGGTGACTACTTCGAGAGCTGTCGGCAATGCGGCAAGCTCAACCAGAACGTCAAGCTCGCCGAACGCTTCCGTCGCCGCTACGGCGCGCAGAAGCACCTCGAGGTCATCGGCGAAGCGATCGGCGAAACGGAGGGCGCCACGTGAACCCGAAGCGCTCGCCGACGATCGAGTGGCAGGTGTGCGGCGTCTGCAATTACGACTGCAGCTACTGCATCCAGAAGAGGAGCTCACGCGTCGGGCGGCCCTCGGGCGACGACGTCGAGCGATTCCTGGCGTTCTTCGCGGCGCTTCCCAGCACGTGGGAAGTGAAGATGACGGGCGGTGAGCCGTTCGCGTTCGGCGCCTTCCTCGAGCGAATCGTGCCTGGCCTCGTCGAGCGCACGCCGCACGTCGTCAGCGTGCTCACCAACCTCTCGGCGAGCCTCGCGGAGCTCGATCGTTTCGCCGACTGCACGCGAGGTCGGCTCGGGGTCGTCAGCGCCAGCCTCCACCTCGAGCACGTCGACGTCGAGGCCTTCGCACGCAAGGCTGCGCACCTGCGCGCGCGCATCGATCCGACGGCCACGCTCGTCGTCAACAGCGTCGTCGTCCCCGGCCGCTTCGATCTTCTGGAGCGAGCCAAGGATGTGCTCGCGGCCCACGATTTAAGGCTCTTTCCGCAGCTGATGAAGCAAGACGGGGGGCTCGTCGACTACCTCGAGGAGCGCCCGCGCGTCGATGCTCTGATTGGCATTCGGCCCTCTCCGCGCGTCGCCAACGTCTCGCCGAGCTATCGCGGGAAGCTTTGCTGGGTCGGCGTCGAGTACTTCGTGCTCACGCAAAAGGGCGACGCCTGGAGTTGCCGGACGGCGCGACGCTTCGGACAAGGCTTCCTCGGCAACGTGCTCGACGGCTCGTTCGCGCTCGCACGGGGCCCCCTCCCCTGCACCTACGACATCTGTCCGTGCACCGTGCCGGCCAACCGCGGGATGATCGAAGGCGTGCACGCCCGCGCAGAAGAGGCGACGTGAACACGCCGGAAGCGAACTCACGCCCTACTTCGCGTCCTACTTCGCGTCCTGAAGAAGGCGTCGTCAGCTGGAACGTCAACACCGCGTGCAACTATCGGTGCAGCTACTGCACCCAGCGCTTCAAGGAAGATCGCGGACGCTGGGCGAAGGACACCGGCCGCTTCCTCGCCGCGTTCGCGAGATTGCCAGGACGCTGGGAAATCAAGCTCTCCGGCGGTGAGCCGTTCGTGCATCCGACGCTCGACGAGCTCACCTCCGGGCTCGCCGCGCTCGGCCATCGCATCTCGGTCGTGACCAACTTCTCCGCCGACCTCGCGCGCGTCGAGCGCTTCGTCGAAGCCGCACGTGGACGCATCGGCGTCTTCTCCGCGAGCCTGCATCTCGAGTACGTCGACGACGTCGAGGCCGTCAGCGCCTTCGTCGCGAAGGGCCAGCGGGTGCAAGCGCGACTTCGCGAGGCCTACGACGAGAGCCTTCCGGCACCCTCGTTCTGCGTCACCACCGTGGCGACGCGCGCCGTCCTCCCGCGGCTGACCGAGTTGGTCACGCGCTTCGACGAAGCGGGTTTGGAGCTGAAACTTCAGCCCGAAAAGCAAGACCGCGACGTCATCGACTACGACGATGACGAGCGACGTGTGCTCGTGCAACTCGGTGGGCACAACCGTACCGGCGCCATCGTCCATCGCTTCGAAGGGCTTCCCTGCTGGGCGGGCGCGCGCTACTTCATCCTCGACGATCGCGGCGAGGCGTTCCGATGCTACCCGGCGCGACGCTACCGACGCGAGTCGCTCGGCAACTTCCTCGAGGCCAGCTTCCAGCTCGGCGACGCCGCCACACCTTGCCGCTACGCCACCTGCAACTGCACCGTCCCCATCGCCAGGCGCATGATGCCCTCCGAGGGGAGACCCGACGCCGAGGAGAACGCGCCGTGAAATTCAAGACGTTCCGCAACCTTCTCATCGGCGGCGTCGTCGTCCTCGGCGTCGCGGGGGGCATCTGGTGCGCGTCCTCGGGAAAGAAAACATCCGAGACGAGCGAGAGCGCGCCGCCGCCGCCGCTTGCTGCCGAGACGAAGAGCAAGCCGCAGGGCAAGCAGCCGAAGCCTGGTGCGCCGAACGACCTGCCTGCGACTGCAACTGCTCCCACCCATCTGCCCGCCGGCGACGAAGCACTGCGACCGATGGACCGCGCGATCTTCGCTTGGCAGAAGTCGGCACCGGAAAAGGAGAAGTCGAAGGACGTCTTCAACTCGGAGACGTACAAGGTCGACGCGTACCACGATGCCGGAAAAATAGGCATGAATCGCCTCAAGGTCGATCTCGATCGCGACGGCAAATGGGACGAGAAGTGGGACTTCGACGGCGCCGAGGTGAAGCGCCACGTCGCCCCGGCGGACGACGAGAGCTACACGCGGGAGTACCGACTCGCCGAAGGTGCCTGGCGACCGAAGTGAGTCCGGCGACTCTCAGTCGGCGCGCTCGAACAGGCGACGCGGGTCGACGGCGACGAAGGTCGTCGTGAGGGCCTCGACCTTGCGCATGCGGCTCATGCGGAACGTGCGGCCGGCGTCGCGCGTGTGATCGAAGGCGACCACCCACCAGTCGCCTGTGCGAAAGAGGAGCCCGTGCGGCTCGATGCGTCGCGTGGTGCGTTCGCCGGCGGCGCTCACGTATTCGACGCGCAGGGCGGTGCAAGCGAGGAATGCTCGTTCGCAAGCCGCGAAGATGTCCGGCCGCAAGAGCGCGCGAACTCCGTTCGGCGGCGGCAAGCGCGGATCGACGAGCACCCGTGCGACGACCCTGGCGAGATCGGGTTCGAGCGCGCGAATGGCGGACCCACGGCGCGAATCGAGGAAGGGCTGCAGGAGCTCGGCGAGACGGCTACCCCGCGGGAGTCGATCGGAGAAGAGCCGAAGGAGGCCGCGAAGCTGCGCGTCTTCACTGCGATCGAGCATCCGAGCCTTGCTCCGCGAAGGCCGCGAAGAGCTCGTCGACGGCGGCCGGAGGGGTCAGCGCGCCGCGCAGGACGTCGGCTTCGACACGGCCGAGTCGACTGGCCACCTCGGGGTGCGTGCGAAACGAGCGATCGAGACGGTCGGTGACCAGCGACCACATCCACGCGCGCTGCTGCTGGGCGCGCATCGTCGCGAGGACGCCGAGCGACTCGAGCGTGCGGTGATGTTCCTCGATGACGTCCCACAGCTCGTCGAGCCCTTCGCCCGTCTGCCCCGAGACGGCGAGCGCACGCGGCGACCAACTCGACGATTTGCGCGGGAGATAGCGCAACGCTGCGCGCAGATCGCCGAGCGCCAGCCGGGCACGCGCCGCCCCGTCGCCGTCGCATTTGTTGACGCCGATGGCGTCGGCGAGCTCGATCACGCCCTTCTTGATTCCTTGCAGCTCGTCACCGGCGCCACCGAGCGCGAGGACGAGGAAGAAGTCGACCATCTCGGAGACCGTCGTCTCCCCTTGGCCGACTCCTACCGTCTCGACGAGCACGACGTCGAAGCCGGCCGCTTCGCAGAGGAGCATCGTCTCGCGCGTGCGACGGGCGACTCCGCCCGGGGAGAGACCGCTCGGCGAAGGACGAATGAAGGCCTCGGGCTCGAGCGACAGGCGCGCCATGCGGGTCTTGTCGCCGAGGATGGAGCCGCCTGAAATCGTGCTCGACGGATCGATCGCGAGGACCGCGACCTTCTTGCCGCGCCGAAGAAGGCGCATGCCGAGCTCGTCGACGAAGGTGCTCTTACCGACGCCCGGAACCCCGGTGACCCCGACTCGACGCGCGCTCGTCGCCGGCGGCGACGAATGCGTCGGATTCGTCACCGGAGTGAGACGCGTGAGAAGGAGCCGTGCGAGCGCGGCATCGGCGTCGTCGCGGCTTTCGACGAGCGTGATCGCCTGCGCGAGGATCGCTCGATCACGATTGCGAACCCCGCGCTCGTACTCATCGAGAGAGAGGCGCGGCCTCTTCGAGGTCATGCCCCGACTTCCAGGCGATCGAGGAGCGCGCCGGCCGCTTCGGCGATGACCGTGCCGGGCCCGAAGATCTCGGCCGCGCCGGCTTCGCGCAACGCCGGATAGTCGTCGGGAGGAATGACGCCGCCGACGACGATGAGAATGTCGGGACGTCCGAGCTTGGCGAGCGCCGTACGGAGCGCCGGCACCAGCGTCAGATGTCCGGCCGCGAGCGAGCTGGCACCGACGACGTGAACGTCGTTCTCGACCGCCGCGAGGGCTGTTTCTTCGGGCGTTTGAAAGAGAGGACCGATGTCGACGTCGAAGCCCAAGTCGGCGAACGCCGTGGCGATGACCTTCTGGCCGCGATCGTGTCCGTCTTGTCCCATCTTCGCCACGAGGATGCGCGGCCTTCGCCCTTCACGTTCGAGGAAGGCTTTGGTGCGCGCGCGAGCGATCGTGATCGCGGTCGAGTTTTCCCCCACCTCGCCAGCGTACACCCCGGAGATGGCGCGAATCTCCGCCTGATGACGACCCCATACCGTCTCGAGGGCGAGTGAGATCTCCCCGACCGAGGCCCGCGCGCGAGCCGCGTCGATCGCCAGCTCGAGCAAGTTGCCCTCGCCACTTCGCGCAGAGGCGGTGAGCGCATCGAGGGCGCGCTGACAGGCGGCGCCGTCACGTTCGCTGCGCAGCCGACGGAGGCGCTCGATTTGCGTGCGGCGCACGGCCGCATTGTCGACCTTGAGCACCGGCACCTTGTCGGCCGTCGCCGGGCGATGACGATTGACCCCGATGATCGCCTGACGACCGGAGTCGATGCGCGCCTGCGTCCGCGCCGCGGCTTCTTCGATGCGGAGCTTGGGAACGCCGGCTTCGATCGCTTTGACCATTCCGCCGAGCGCCTCGACCTCGGCGATGTGGGCCCGCGCGCGCGCCGCCAGATCGTGCGTCAGCTTTTCGACGTAGTAACTACCCCCCCAAGGGTCGACCGGGCGGCCGGTCCCCGACTCGAGCTGCAATTGCAGCTGGGTATTGCGGGCGATGCGCGCGGAGAAGTCGGTGGGGAGCGCCAGCGCTTCATCGAGCGAGTTGGTATGGAGGCTCTGGGTGTGTCCTTGCGTCGCCGCCATCGCCTCGATGCAGGTGCGAATCACGTTGTTGTAGACGTCTTGCGCGGTCAGCGACCAACCCGAAGTCTGGCAGTGCGTGCGCAGCGCGAGGCTCTTTTCGCTCTTCGGCGAGAACGTCGCCATCATCTCGGCCCACAAGAGGCGCGCCGCGCGCAGCTTCGCCACCTCCATGAAGAAGTTCATGCCGATGGCGAAGAAGAAGGAGAGGCGCGGCGCGAAGGAGTCGACGCTCATGCCGGAGGCAATGCCGGTGCGCACGTACTCGAGCCCATCGGCGAGCGTGTATCCGAGCTCGAGATCGGCGGTCGCTCCGGCCTCTTGCATGTGATAGCCGGAGATCGAAATCGAGTTGAATTTAGGCATCTTTCGCGCGGTGAAGGCGAAGATGTCGGCGATGATCTTCATCGAGGGCGCGGGCGGATAGATGTACGTATTCCGCACCATGAACTCTTTGAGGATGTCGTTCTGGATGGTGCCCGAGAGCTTCTCCGAGGGAACGCCCTGCTCCTCCGCGGCGACGACGTAGAGCGCGAGAATCGGCAGCACCGCGCCGTTCATCGTCATCGAGACGCTCATCTTGTCGAGCGGGATCTCGTCGAAGAGCAGCTTCATGTCGAGGATCGAGTCGATGGCCACCCCCGCCATGCCGACGTCGCCGACCACGCGCGGATGATCACTGTCGTATCCACGGTGCGTCGCCAGATCGAACGCGATCGAAAGCCCCATCTGTCCGGCAGCGAGGTTGCGCCGATAGAAGGCATTCGAGTCTTCGGCGGTGGAGAATCCCGCGTACTGACGCACCGTCCAAGGCTTTTGGACGTACATCGTCGGATAGGGACCGCGCACGAACGGTGGAAACCCCGGGAGGGTATCGAGGTGCTTCAGCTCGACGAGATCTTCAGCGCCATAGAGCGCCTGATGCGGAATGCGCTCGGGCGTGTCCCAGGTGTTCGGATTGCCTGCGAGCGTCGGCGCCGAGACGACTTGATCGAAGTCGAGCGCGGAGAAATCGGGCAGATGGCGGCTCACGACTCGTCCTCCGAGGCCAGGAGCGAAGAGAGAACTTCGACCACGTCACAACCGACGAAGATGAAGCCGTCCGCCCCTGCGGCCCGCAATGCGGCTTCCAGCGCGCCTGGCCGTCCGGCCACCCATATCTTCTCGCAACCAGCCGATTTCAGCGCTCGGATGCATTCGACGGCCTCCGTCGCATAGCGCTCGTCGGCGCCGCAGAGGCACGCGAGTGACGCCCGTTCGACGACAGCGACCTCTCGCGTGCGAATTCCCCCAGCCGCAAAGAACCCGGTAGCGAAGCCGACGCGGGCGCGCGATTCAGCCAACGGACCGAGGGTGACGAGAAGTGCCGCGGGAGCGAGCGCCTTCGACTCGGCGCGGGTGCGCAGGGCTTCGAAGAGCACCGCATCACGATGCGAAGGCAGCACTGCGTCTCCGGACCGCTCGGTCGCTTTCGCCGCACCGGCGGATTCCTCACGCGGCAGTCGTTCCTCGAGATTGGCGAACTCGGAGACGCCGAGAATGGCACTCTTGCGCCGCGCCAAACTCTCCAAGCGCTTGCGCCAGACCGCTTCGAGCCGCGTCGCCAGCTTTCCGCTGGTGAGCAACGGGGCGATGCCGCCTTCGCGCTCGATCGCGCGAAATCGATTCCACGCCTCGCGCGCGAGCATGTCGGTGAGCGAGTCGAGGTAATACGAACCACCGGCCGGATCGCGCACCCTCCCGAGGTGGCTCTCTTCACGAAGCACCAGCCCGGTGTTGCGGGCGACGCGACGGCCGAGCGCGGAGGGAGGTCCCGAGGCTTCGTCGAAGGCCGTCGGCGTCACCAAGTCGGCGCCGCCGAGCACGGCCGAGAAGGTCTGGGTGGTGACCCGCAGCATGTTCACCCACGGATCGCGGATCGTCATCGTGCGTCGAGAGCAGACGGCATGAACGAGAAGTCGAAGCGGCGTGGTGACGCCGATCGCGCCGAGCAATTTGCTCCAGACGATGCGCAGCGCGCGGAGCTTGGCGAGCTCGAGGAAGGTGTCGGCCCCGACCGCGAGTTGCACCGCGAGTTGGCCTGCTGCTTCGGCGCTCGTGAGCCCGGAACCGACCAGTCGCTCGAGATAGGTGGCGCCCGTCGCGAGGACGATCGCCAGCTCTTCGGCCGCGTCGGCGCCGGCCTCGTGCACCGGAAGGCTCGAGACCATCACCGACGTGCTGCCCGGATGCGAGGTCGCGACCGAGCGTGCCAAGGCGCCGAGCGCTGCGAGTTGGCTTTCGAGATCTCCCGCCGCCACCTGACCACTCGCGCAGCGACCGATGGGATCGACCGTCAGCGCGAAGTCTTTGCGCCCGCCGAGGTTGGTCGTGAGCTGTTGCGTGACGGCAGCCGGTGACGACGCTTCGACGTCGAACACGAAGAACGGCGATATCCCCTTGGGGGCATAGGCACTTTGCAACGGCAGCCAGAGCGCTTCCGCGCCGCCTTCGACGTCACTCGCCACTTCGGCGTCTTCGGCACCGGCGCCGTGTCGCATGCACACGCGAAATCCATCCCCACCGATCGGCCTCGCGAAGGGCACGGCGGGGCCTTCGGCGTAGAGCGGCGAGATCGCCAGGCCTTCGAGCGTCTGGACGACGAGGGCCTTCTCGAAGGACTTTCCCGAAAGCTCGCGCTCGACCTTGGCGCGCCAATCGGCGAGGGAGACGGACTGGAACATAGGGGCTGCCACGGTCACGCTCCTCGTCACATGTTGCGTCGGTACTGCCCACCGACCTCGTAGAGGGCATGCGAGAGCTGTCCGAGTGAGCAGCACTTGCAAGCTTCCATCAGCGCGGCGAAGACGTTCTCGCCGTCGAGCGCCGCCCGCTTGATGCGCGCCAAGGCGGCGGGCGCTTCCTTCGCGTTCCGCTTCCAGAAGGCGTCGCGCGCGTCGATCGCGTAGTTCTTCTCGTCTTCGGTCGCGCGAATGACCTCCGGCGGGGTGACCGTCGGCGAGCCACGCGGATCGAGGAAGGTGTTGACCCCGATGATCGGCAAGCCGCCGTCGTGCTTGAGGGTCTCGTAGTGGAGAGATTCGTCCTGAATCTTCGAGCGCTGGTACATTCGCTCCATCGCGCCGAGGACGCCGCCGCGCTCGGAGATGGCGCGGAACTCTTCGAGGACCGCGTTCTCGACCAAGTCGGTCAGCGCCTCGATGAGGAAGGAGCCTTGCGTCGGGTTCTCGTTCTTGGAGACGCCGTACTCTTTACTGATCACGAGCTGGATGGCGAGCGCGCGGCGCACGCTCTCTTCGGTCGGCGTCGTGATCGCCTCGTCGTAGGCGTTGGTGTGCAACGAGTTGCAATTGTCTTGGAGCGCGAGGAGCGCCTGCAACGTCGTGCGAATGTCGTTGAAGGCGATCTCCTGCGCGTGGAGCGAACGACCCGAAGTCTGAATGTGGTACTTCAGCTTCTGCGAACGATCGTTGCCGCCGTACTTGTCGCGAATCGTCCGCGACCAGATGCGCCTCGCGACGCGGCCGAGCACCGCATATTCCGGGTCCATCCCGTTGGAGAAGAAGAACGAGAGGTTGGGCGCGAAGTCGTCGATGTGCATTCCTCGAGAGAGGTAGTACTCGACGAAGGTGAACCCGTTGGCGAGCGTGAAGGCGAGCTGCGAGACGGGATTCGCCCCCGCTTCTGCGATGTGATAGCCGGAGATCGAAACCGAGTAGAAATTGCGTACTTGGTTGTCGATGAAGTGTTGCTGGATGTCGCCCATCAGCCGCAAGGCGAACTCGGTGGAGAAGATGCAGGTGTTCTGCGCCTGGTCCTCCTTGAGGATGTCGGCCTGTACCGTGCCTCGCACCGACTTGAGCGTCGCCGCGCGAATCTTCGCGTAGACCTCCGGGGGCAGTACTTCGTCGCCGGAGACGCCGAGGAGCAGGAGGCCGAGACCGTCGTTGCCCTCCGGGAGCGCGCCTTGGTACGTCGGCCTCGGGGTGCCTCGACGCGTGAAAATCTCCTCGATTTTCCGCTCGATCTCCTCGGCCTTGCCCTGCGCGCGAATCCACTTCTCGCAGCCCTGATCGATGGCGGCGTTGAGGAAGAAGCCGAGGAGCATCGGCGCCGGGCCGTTGATGGTCATCGACACCGAGGTCGACGGGTCGGCCAAGTCGAAGCCCGAATAGAGCTTCTTCGCGTCGTCGACGGTGGCGATGGAGACGCCGGAGTTTCCGACTTTGCCGTAGATGTCCGGCCGCGGATCCGGGTCTTCTCCGTAGAGCGTCACCGAGTCGAAAGCAGTCGAAAGTCGCTTTGCCGGCAATCCCCGGGAGACGTAATGAAAGCGCTTGTTGGTGCGCTCCGGTCCGCCCTCGCCGGCGAACATGCGCGCCGGATCTTCGTTCTCGCGCTTGAGCGGAAAGACGCCGGCGGTGAAGGGGAATTGACCCGGCGGGGCTTCGCGCAGAAGCCAGGTGAGCAGGTCGCCCCAATCTTCGTATTGCGGAAGCGTGACCTTGGGGATGCGCAGGTTGGAGAGCGATTGACTGACGAGGTCGAGCTCGATGGTCTTGTCGCGAACTTGGAATTGGTATTTCGACGCGGCATATCGCTTGCGCGTCGCCGGCCATTCGTCGAGGAGCTTCTTGCACTCGGGGGCGAGGCGCGACTCGAGATCGCGATAGAGCTCGGCCAGCTCACCGAGATAGGCCGGCTCGCCCTCCACGCGCTGGGTGACTTGCACGACGTCGCCCGGCCCGGCGGGCTCGACGATGTCGAGGTGCTTGCGTCCGACGTTGGCCCGCAGCGTCTCGATGGTGCCGCGAAGCTGATACATGCGACGCGCGATCGCCGCCTGCTGACGGACGAAGTCGTCGTAGGACTCGCAGGTCTCGACGATCTCCGCGAGGTAGCGGGCGCGATCGGGGGGAATGATCCAGCGCTTCTCGCTGACGTCGGGTCCCGCTTCGAGCCGCGGCTGCAACGGCGCGCCCGTCTTCTTCACGACGACGTCGAGGAGCGCGCGATAGAGCCGGTTCATCCCCGGATCGTTGAATTGCGAGGCGATGGTGCCGCAGACGGGGACGTCGTCGTCCTTGGTCGCGAAGGCGTTGTGGTTGCGCTTCCACTGCTTCTTCACGTCGCGGAGCGCATCGAGCGAGCCACGCTTGTCGAACTTGTTGATGGCGATGACGTCGGCGAAGTCGAGCATGTCGATCTTCTCGAGCTGCGTCGCGGCGCCGTATTCGGCGGTCATGACATAGAGCGAGATGTCGGCGTGCTCGGTGATCTCGGTGTCGGATTGGCCGATGCCGGAGGTCTCGACGACGATCAAATCGAAGCCGGCGGCGCGACAGACCTCGATCGACTCACCGACGTGCTTGGAGAGCGCGAGGTTCGATTGGCGCGTCGCCAGCGAACGCATGTACACCCGCGGGGTGTCGATGGCGTTCATTCGAATACGATCGCCGAGGAGCGCGCCGCCTGATTTTCGCTTGGAAGGATCGACCGAAAGAACGGCGATGTTCTTGTCGTCGGTATCGACGAGGAAGCGGCGGACGAGCTCGTCGACGAGGCTCGATTTTCCCGAGCCGCCGGTGCCGGTGATGCCGAGCACGGGAATGCGCCGCGCGGGCTTGGGCAATGCGGCCAGCGCCTTGCGCAGACGATCACCTGCCTCCGGGAAATTTTCGGCGATGGTGATGAGCGCGGCGATCGTCGCCGGGTCTCGCGTCGAGAGTCGTTCGAGGTGCCCTTCGAGCTCGGGCTCGCGCTTCTCGAAGTCGCAGCGCTGCAAGAGGTCGTTGATCATCCCCACGAGGCCCATCGCGCGCCCGTCGTCGGGCGAGTAGATGTGCGAAACGCCGTACGCGTGGAGCTCGGCGATCTCGCTCGGGAGAATGGTGCCGCCGCCGCCACCGAAGACCTCGATGCGGGCGTTCGCCTTCCGCAGGAGGTCGATCATGTACTTGAAATATTCGACGTGACCACCCTGGTACGAGGTGATGGCGATGCCCTGCACGTCTTCTTGAATCGCGCAGTTGACGATCTCGGAGACCGAGCGGTTGTGGCCGAGGTGAATGACCTCGGCGCCCGACGACTGCATGAGGCGACGCATGACGTTGATCGCCGCGTCGTGCCCGTCGAAGAGCGAGGCCGCGCTGACGATGCGTAGGTGATGACGCGGTTTGTAGGGCTGCGGTGCGTCGGAGGCCTTCACGAACGCATTCGTTCATCGTCCGACGGCCGACGTCAACGGAAGCTTGATCCGGCGCCAAATCCAATTCGCTCCGCCCGACGTATCTCGACGCATGCAACGATGGACCGTCGTTTTCGCCGCCGTCTCCATGTGTGCGTGCTCGTCGCCGAGCTTCGATTTGGCCGATGAAGACGAAGACGCGGCGAGCGGAGAGAGCGGAGAGACGACCCACGAGACGAGCGGCTCCATCGACGCCGGCACCGACACGAGCCCTTCGGAGGACAGTGCCGTCCTCGGCGACACGGCGGCTCCGCTCGACACACTGGTGACCGAAACGCTCGTACCGACAGACGCCCTGCCTCCGACGGACACGCATCCGACCGATACGCTCGCGTCCGATACGTTCGTGCCCGATACCTACATGCCGGATACCTATGTGGCCGACACCTACGTCCCCATCTGCTCGGTGCCCGGCAAGTGCGACGACGGAAACGCCTGCACGACGGACGGGTGCAACTCGTCTGGCGGGTGCATGAGCGTGGTCGTCGACAAGGACGGTGATCTCGCCTCGCCGAAGAGCCTCGGCGCGTGTGGCACCGACTGCAACGACTCGGACTCCAACGCCAAGCCGGGCCAGCTCAAGTTCTTCTCGACGCCACAATCGGGCACCGGCGGTTACGACTACGACTGCAACGGCACCGAAGAGATCCTCAACAAGACGCTCGGCTATTGCTACTACGACGACAAGGGCTTCTGCGTCTTCAGCCCCGGCTTCATCACCACCGCGCCGAAGTGCGGCGAGACGAAGCTCTATGCCTCGACCTGCACGCTCGTCGGCGAAGGCTGCTACGCGGGCGGCGACATGATTACCCAGTCGTGTCGTTGAGGTCGTCGTCGTCTCGTAACGGCGCTCGACTCGACGAAAGACGCGTGCGCAGCCGAGAAACCGCTACGTCGTCGGGGGTAGCGGTCCCTTCGGACTCGGCGTCGTCGTCGGGGAAATCGTGCTGCTCGGCGTCGGCAGCGCAGGCGGAGGTACTCCCGGACACGGCGGTGGGTCGTTGCTCGGCTCGGTGAACGTCGTCGGCGTCGTGGTCGGCGTCGTGGTCGGCGTCGTCGTGGGCTGCGTAGAGGCCTCGGGCTTCACACCGTCGAGCTCCGTGGGATCGGTGATCGGCCGCGCCTCGGGCGTCGCGGCGCTGCAGGCGGCGAGCACTCCGAGCGGCGCGACGGCGAGCGCAAGGCCGACCGCACGCATGACCGCGGCGTAGCTCGTCGGCGACGACGAACGAGAGCTGACCAGCGCACGAGGCGTGTCGCACCGCGAAGGGCGCACGAGGGTCGCGGGGGAGGCCTTCTTGCGGGAAGCGGGGTGCATGACGATTGCAACGCGGGAGGGAGCGTGGACCTTACACCGCTCGCGGGCGAGATTTCACGGGGGCGCGTAGGATGAGCCATGTTCGTCGGTCGAGATCGCGAGCTCGCGGAGCTCGAGGGCGCCTTCGCGAAGGGCACCTCCGGGATCGGCGCGCTCTTTCTCCTCGTCGGTGAGCCGGGCATCGGCAAGACTCGCTTCGCCCTAGAGGCGGCGAACCTCGCGCGCGAACGTGGGCATCGTGTGTCGTGGGGTCGGTGCTGGGAGGCCGGGGGCGCGCCCACATTTTGGCCCTGGCGTGAGGCGCTCGAGGGGCTCGAGCTGGCGTTTCCCGACGTCGCGGCGATCGCGGCGGGCGATCCCGGCGAGGCCCGCTTTGCGTTGTTCCGCGAGGTCGTCGGCGTCCTCTCCCGCGAGGCCGCGCGGGCCCCGCTCCTGCTCGTGCTCGAGGATCTGCACGCCGCCGACCGATCTTCGTTGCAGCTCCTCGAGCTCGCGGTCACCCAGCTGCGCGGCTCGCGCGTCGTCGTCCTCGGCACCTACCGCGACGTGGAAGCGAGCCTGCGCGCAGAGACGAGCGATGCGCTCGCACGAATCGGCCGCGCGGGACGCGTGCTCCAGCTCGGGCGACTCCGCCAGGACGACGTGACCGCGCTCGTCCGCGACGCGATCGAGGACGCCGACGATGGGCTCGCCGCGTCGGTCTTCGCGACGACGCTGGGCAATCCCCTGTTCGTCGACGAGCTCGTGCGCGACGTGCGAACGCGTGGGACGTGGGTCGGGCTCTCGATCCCGCTCGGGGTGCGGGAGATCATCCGTCAGCGCTTTTCGCTCGTCTCTTCGGAGGCGCGGTCGGTGCTGGAAGCGGGGGCGGTGCTCGGCGTCGAGTTCGCGGCCTCCGACGTCGCGCGTCTCTGCGCTGGCGCCGGCGCCATGCTCGAGGACGCCACGCGCAGCGGCCTCGTGACCTCGTATCGCGATCGGGTGCGATTCTCCCACGCCCTCTATCGCGAAGCGCTCTATCACGACCTTCCGCGCGCTCGACGGCAGGAGCTTCATCGTCAGGCGGCACGCGCGCTCGCGCCGTCGAGCTCGCGCCTCGCCGAGACCGCGCACCACCTCCTCGAGAGCGGGCCCGAGATGGCGGCCGCAGCCATCGAACAAGCGATCCGCGCGGCCGATCGCGCGCTCGACGTCTTCGCCTTCGATGACGCGATGGCGCTCCTCGAACGCGCGCGCGGCGTCATCCCGAACGGCCCGCTCGAAGAGGAGCTGCGCTGCCGCGTCTCGGTCGCGCTCGGAGAAGCGTGGGTCCGCAACGGCGACCCGGCAGGGCGCGCTCGCTGCCTCGAGGCCGCCGACGCCGCGCGCGAGCTCGGCGACGCTTCGCTCCTCGCGCTCGCGGGTCTCGCCTACGGGGCCGTCTTCACGATGGGCGGCGTCGATCCCGTCCTGGTCGAGCTACTCGTCGAGGCGCTCGCGCGACTGGGCGAGGACGACTCGCCCTTGCGCGCGCGCGTGATGGCCCGTCTCGCTGCGGCCAGGCAGCCGTCCCTCACGCGCGACCGCCGGCGAGACATCGAGCTCGCGCTCGAGGCGATCGCAATGGCGCGCCGCGTGGCCGACCGTCGCGAGCTCCTCGGCGTGCTGCACTCGGCCTCGGGTGCGCTGTACGGCGCGGCGCCGCCCTCGGTGCGACTTCCCATCTCGCGCGAACAGGAGCGGTTGGCCGAAGAGCTCGACGACACCACGCGCCTCGTCTACGCGCGCGTTCGCCTCGCCGTCGATCACCTCGAGCTCGCCGACTTCGCGTCGTACGAGCAGCTGACGACGTCGTACGAAGCGCTCGCCCGCCGACTCGGTCCGGCCGCCAACCCGTGGCGCGTGCCCCTCATGCGATCGATGCAGGCGCTCGGCACCGACCAATTCGAGCTCTCGAAGCGGCTCCAGGCCGAGTCTCGGGCGATCGAGTCTGTCCATCCTCGAGCGCGCCGCGCGCAGGCCTATCATCGCCTCTGCCATCTGCGCGCGGCCGAACACCACACCGAGATGCGCGCCGGCATCGCCGAGCTTCGCGGCCTCTGGCTCGAGATGCCCTACGGAGCCATGCTCGCCGAGTCGCGGGTGGCCTCGACGCTGGCGCGTATCGGCGACGACGGCGAGGTGCGCGCGATCGTATCCAAGCTCTCCGACGACGTCTGGGGCGAGCAAATCAACTGCGCGGCGCTCGCCGAAGCCGTGTGGTCGACGGGCGACCCTCAGCAAGCGGCCAAGCTCTGCCCCATCGCGGCGGGGCTCGGCACCCGCTGGATGATCTACTGGCTCGACTGCGAGATCGTCGAGTCGCCGCTCGATCGACTGATCGCGTATCTCCAGGGAATCATGGGCGATTGGGAGACGGCCAACCGGCTGCATGCGCGCGCGCTGCGTGAGGTCGAAGGCGTGGGAAAACGCTCGATGGCGGCGCGCATGCGCTTCGAGCTCGGCGACCTGATGCTGCGACTCGGTCGCGAACCCGCGCGCGGTCGCGAGCTCGTCGCCGAGGGACGCGCAGGCGCGAGCGCGCTCGGGCTCAGCGAGCTCGTCGGGCTCATCGATCGAAGGTGGCCGCTCTCGAGCCCGGACTTCGCGATGGTCCTCGAAGGCGAGTACTACGCCGTCGCCTGCGCGCGCGGCACGCTCCGGTTCAAGGTCACGCGGGGCATGCAGTACCTCGCTCGTCTCGTCGCCGAGCCTGGCGTCGACGTCCACGTGCTCGAGCTCGCCGGCTCCAGCGAGCTCGTCGACCGCTCCGACGCGGGTGAGCTGCTCGATGGTGCGGCGTTTCGCGCCTATCGCCAACGCGTCGAAGAGCTTCGCGACGCGCTCGAAGAGGCCGAGGCGCGCGGCGACGCCGAGCGAGCCGAGAGGGCGCGCGGCGAGATGGAGGCGATCGCCGGCGAGATCGCCAAGGCGACGTCCAAAGGTGGTCGAGCACGTCGCGGCGAGTCCGCGGTCGACCGGGCGCGGAGCGCCGTCCAACGTCGAATCAAGGATGCCCTCGATCGCATCGCCGAGCAGGACGAGGCGCTCGGTCGCAAAATTCGACGCGCGATAACGACTGGGAATCATTGCAGTTATCGCCCGAGCCCCTGACAACGGAACGCCGTTCCGCGATTTGTCACGCCTCGAGTGCATGGAAACAACACTCCGCCAGCCCGACCTCGCCGACGTCTTCGAACGAATCCTCGTCCCCAGCATCTTCGATCGCTATGCGCGCGATCTCGTCGAGCGCGCCCGGCCCATCGGCCCCGCGGATCGCGTGCTCGATCTCGGCTGCGGCACCGGCATCGTCGCGCGCGTGCTCCGCGAGCGGCTCGGCGGCGCGACGAAGATCGTCGGCCTCGACGCCAGCCCTCCGATGATCGCGAAGGCGCGCACCGTCGCTCCGGAGCTCGAGTGGCACGAGGGCAACGCGATGGCGTTGCCGTTCGCCGATCGTTCGTTCGACCTCGTGCTCAGCCAGCAGATGCTCCAGTTCGTGCCCGACCGAGCGGCCGCGCTGCGCGAGGTCCGTCGGGTGCTCGCACCTGGAGGTCGCCTCATCGTCAGCACCTGGCGGCCCCGCTCACACCAGCCGTTGCACGACGCGCTCGGGCAGGTGGCCGAGCGTCATCTCGGCGCGTCCAATGACAAGCGCTGGGGCCTCGATGGTGACGAGCTGCGGGCGATGCTCATCGAGGCCGGTTTCGCCGACGTGAAGGTCGAGACCGTCTCGCGGGTGGAGCGTCATCGCGAGTTCCCCGTACGGCTGAGCGCCATGGCGGCCGGCTTCGACCTCACTCCGTACGACGAGGCCGAGCGGGCCCGTCGATTCTCGGCGCTGGAGGCCGAGAGCGCCGAGGTGCTCCGGCAGTTCTCCGACGGTGACGACGTCACGGCGCCGTCCATCACCAACGTCGCCACCGCCACTGCCCCGTGATGCGCGGATCGCTCCTCTGACGGCGGGCTCGGGTCGAAGCTCAGAACGTCGTTCCGATGCCGATCGATGCGCGTTTTTCCCCGAGAAACGCCACTTCGACGAGCCCGTCGAACGTTCCCCCGAGCGCGAACGAGCCGCCGACCCCGACGTGATAGCGATACGCGTCCGAGCCGTGCCCGAACGGCGCCCACTCGGTGCCGCCACCGAAATAACGAACGAAGGCGAAGGGCGCGACCACCTTGCCGATCGCCTTGCCGACGACGAGCCCGAAGCGGACGTCCTTGGAGTGGAAGTCGGCTTCGGTGCCGTCACTCGCGCGAGTCTTGCTGCGAATCAGCGAGTAGGTGAACGCGACTTGGGCAAACGGAAGTGGACCGACGCCATCGAGGACGCGGAGGGAAAGCCCTGCGCCCCCGATCGGTCCGGCGAGGAGCTCGTAGCGTTCGTCGCGAAAGCGAAGGCTGCCGGGGAGCGCCACGCCGCCGGCCACGCTGATCACGAAGCGATCGAACGGTTGCAGGTCGATCGTCGCGGCGGTCGCTCCTTGCACGAGCGAGGCTCGTTCGTCTCCGAGCTTGATCTTCGTGGAGGTCCCGCCGACGACCGCGCCGACGCGCACACGCACGCCGTCGTCGCCGCGGCAGGTGGTGGGCAAGCCGTTGGGACCGATCGGAGGCGTGAGGCCGCACGCGTGCGCGGCATTCGGGAGCGCGAGCACCGTGATCGCGAAGACGGCTCCCAAGACGCCTGCGAAGACGCCTCCGCAGACGCCGGTGACGATGAACGGAGCACGCATGCGTCCCATACGTCGCCGGCGAGCCGCGGTTTCGCTCGAAAATGACGCCAAATCACCCGCTGATTTCTGTAACAGCCGCCCGACTCGCGTCACCCACGGGCAGAACCAACCTCGGAGCCGAACCATGAACGAGCTGAACGACGAAGTCCTGATGTCTGCCTACGTTGCCGGTGACCAGGCCGCTTTCCGCGTCCTCTTCCGACGTCACGCGCCGACCCTCCTCGCGAGATTCCGGCGCAGCCTCCGTGAGGACGCGGCCGCGCGCGATCTCGTCCAACAGACGTTCCTCAACCTGCACCGTGCGCGCTTCGAATATCGTCCAGGGAGCCCGGTGCGCCCGTGGCTCGTCACCATCGCGCGCAACCTGCTTCGCGATCACGTCACGCGTGGATTTCGCAAGAACGAAGTGTGCGTCGAGAGCGAGGCGCTCGAACGGCTCGACGTGCGGGAACCCGGACGCATGGAAGACCGGCACGCCGCCACGGTGGCGATGCAGGAGCTCGATCGGCCGCAGCGCGAGCTCATTCGCAAGGTGTGGCTCGAAGGGCGCTCGTTCGAGGAGCTCGGTGCCGAGGTCGGGCGCACGGCGCTGGCGATGCGTCTGCGCGCGCATCGGGCCATGAAGCGCCTTCGCGAGCTCACTCATCGTCTAGGTGACCTCCACGCCACCTGAACGCTCCAACGCTCCCAAGCAGCCTTACGAACCCTTACGAACCCCGTTACGAACCCGTGCGACCCGTGCTCGAGAGGTGCTGTTCCCGTGGACGAATTCGACGACTTGCTGGCGGGCGTCGAAGCGCGCGTGCGTGCCGAACGCGGCGTCGTCGGCTCGTTGCGAGCGCTCCCGCGACACGTGCGTGGCGTCGTCGCATCGGGCTCCTCCGCGGCGGCGGTGGGCGTCTCGATGCTCTGCTCTCCGGCCGGGGCGCTGCTCGACGGGTACGCGCTACGACTCACGGTCGCTCTCGCCATCGCGATCGTCGCGCTCCGTGCGACCTTGCCTCGCATCGACACTACGGGCTCGGTGCGTCCCAAGGACACGTGGTGCCTCGTCACGATCGTAGCCTGCGCGCTCGCGCCGTTCGCGCTCCATGCCGCGTCTCGCGACCAGGTACCGACGAGCGCCACGATCGTCGGCATCGGCTGCTTTTTTCGTGGGCTCGTCGTGGCGATACCGATGATGCTGGTCACCTGGGCGCTGGCGCGGCGCGGCGAGGGCGTTCGCACGCGCGGTGCGTTCATCGGGCTCTTTTCCGGGGCGATCGGCCTGGTCTCGGTGGAGCTCGCCTGTCGGCATCACGACGAGCTGCATGGGCTCGCGTTGCACGCCCCGCTGGTGGCGCTGCTCTGTGCCGCCTGCGCCCTGGCCTCCTCGGAGCGAGTGACAGCGTGGTGGCGGGGGCGCTAACGTGCCAGCCCATGGGCACGGCGGACGCGGATGCGAGCGACGATCTCGCCCTTTTCGCGCGCCTTCGCGACGGCGACGAAGCGGCGTTCGAGGCCCTCGTCCGCCGTCACAACTCGATGCTCGTTCGCCTCGCGCGCGCGAGAGGGCTCGACGCCACGGCCGAGGAAGCGGCACAAGACGCTTGGATCGAGGTGCTGCGCTGCGTCGATCGCTTCGAGGGGCGCTCCGCCGTCAGGACCTGGCTCTGCGGCATCCTCGTCAACGTCGCGCGCGCAGGCGCTCGCAAAGAGGCGAGGAGCGTGCCCTTTTCTTCCCTCGGCGCAGACGATTCGGATGCGAACGGCGCGAGCGACACGCATGAACCAGCGGTCGATTCGTCGCGCTTCGATCTGCAAGACGGTCCGTGGACGGGACACTGGGCGAAGCCGGTCCCTGACTGGCCGACGCCCGAGAGTGCGGCGCTCACGACCGAAATGACGGTCGTCGTCCAGCGGGCGATCGCGTCGCTCCCCTCACCGCAACGAGAGGTCATCGTGCTTCGCGACGTCGAAGATCTCTCGGCGGAAGACGTCTGCGGGGTCCTCGAGCTCAGCGATGGCAACCAGCGCGTGCTCCTGCACCGCGCGAGATCGAAGGTGCGGGCCGCCGTCGAGCATCACTTTTCGGACGCCATCTCGAACGCGGGAAAGAGGTCGTCATGAGCACGCAAGGCCTCGATTTGCAGTGCCGCGAGCTCGTCGAGCTGGTGACCGACTATCTCACCGGCGTGATGCCGGCATCCGAACGGGCGCGCTTCGAGCAGCACCTCCTCCAGTGCGGATCGTGTCGCCGCTATCTCGGCCAGATGCGCACCACCATCGGCCTGACGGGGCGATTGCGCGACGATGCGGTGCCGCCTCCGCCGGTCGCCGCCAAGCTCCTCGACGCCTTCCGACGCCGCAAGCAGGGAGGCGCCAAGTGATCGGTTGGAAGTTCCTCGAGCAGGGCATGCGCTCGCCCTTCGCGCTGACGACGTGGCCGGCGCCGCTCGAGTGGATCGAGAGCGAAGGTCCGCTCCAGCCGTGCCGGTCGGGCATCCACTTCTGCACGCGTGACGATCTCTCCCGCTGGGTGCACGACGAGCTGTGGGAGCTCGAGGTCGACGGCGAGGTGCAGCGCGGCTTCGACGCGTCCGTCGGCCGACGTGCGCGACTCGTGCGTCGCATCGAAGCCTGGTCGGCCAGCGCACGCGAGGTGCTTCTCTCCGCCTCGATCGAGCACGCGCGCGAGCTCGTCACCTCCCACTCGGTCGCCTCGGCCCGTGCCGCGATCTACCTCGAACATGCGGCGACGCTGGTGCGCTCGACCACCGCGCTTCGCCTGCATGCAGCTGCGCTCGCGGTCGCGAATGTCCCGAGCCCGAACGAGGCACGCGTGGCGTACGACGCCGAGCGCATCTGGCAGTCACGGCACCTCGCAGAGATGCTTTCCCTCAGCTGACGACCACGTTCGTGGGCTGAACGGCGCCCGTCGACCTCGGTGGCATCTCCGGCATCACGTCGGGGTGCTTGGCCATCGCCTCCGGATGACGCTCGCGGAGGAGGTTCGCGAAGTAGTCGTTCACGACCGGGAACGTCGAGACCATCGCCCCGAAATCTTCGCGTGACATGACCACCACGTCGACCGCGCCGATCGCGCGCACCGTCGCCGTTCGCCGCGTGTCCTCGAGGAGCGCGCGCTCGCCGAAGACCTCGCGTGGTCCGAGCTTGGCGATCGAGACCTCGCCGTCGGACATGTTGGTCGAGACCACCTCGACCTCGCCGGAGCGAATCATGTACAGCTCGCGCCCGACTTGCCCCTCGCGGACGATCGTCTCGCCTGGTTCGTAGTGATGCACGTGGAGCCGCCGATTCTGGAAGACCTGGAGCTGGGTGATGTCGCGCGGGAAGAAGAGATCGAGCGTCCAGTCGATGGCCACGCGCAGCCGACGTACGAAGCCGGGGAGCTTGGAGAGGTAGATCGAGCGCCACATGAACCAGGCGATGAAGCCCGTCAGCCGGATTCCGAACACTTCGGCGACGGCGCGGCGTTGACCGAGTGAGGCGAGGATTCCTAGTGCCTTGAAGGCGAACCGCACCGCCGGTTTCCCGTCGATCGCGGCGACGATGTTGCGCGCACACGTCTTCGCTTCGCGAATGGCGAATTGGGCTGTCGGCGGGCTGAAGCCTTTCCCACTCGGGCTCGGCACACCGGCGCAGTCGCCGACTGCCCAATAGCCGGGACGACCGAGGCACTGCAGCATCGCATCGGTCTCGAAGATGCCGAGCCCGCGACCATTCGCCTGCGCTTCTTGGAAACCGCCGGCGGCGATGGCCTGTTTGGCGATCGGATTGGGCGCGTTGCCGACGGTGCAGACGAACGTGCGGGTGGCGATCGAGCGCCCATCGGCCAGATAGACTTGCTCACGCGAAGCCGCGCGCACCCGCGCCTCGAGGAACATCTCGATGCCACGCTTCTCGAGGATCGCGCGCGCCGCGAGACCGAGCTTTTCCGGCATCTCCGGGAGGATGCGCGGCTGCGAATGGATGAGCGCGAAGCGGACTTCGTCCCTCTTCACGTTGGGAAAATAGCGCAGGGAACGATCGACCAGCTCGTGCAGCTCGCCGATCGTCTCGACGCCGGAGAAGCCGCCCCCCGCGACGACGAACGTGAGCAGCGCCTGCTTCTGGGCCAGATCCGTCTCGATGTCGGCCAGCTCGAGACAGCGAACCACGTGGTTGCGCAGGCGAAACGCGTCGGCGAGATCTTTCATCGCCAGCGCGTGCTCGGAGACGCCAGGCATCGAGGCGAAGCTCGTCACCTTCCCGAGGCAGAAGACGAGGTGATCGTAGGGCACCGCGATCAGCTCGAGCCCCTCGCCTTGCGAGACCATCACGCACTTGCGCTCGAAGTCGACGCTGCGAATCTGGCAACAGCGGAAACGCGCGCGGGGCACGATTTCTCGAATGGGATTCACCACGTGGGTGGCGGCGATCCCCCCCGCCGCGACCTCGGGGAGGAGCGGTTGAAAGACGAAGTAGTTCTCTTCGCTGAGAAGCTCGACCTCGACGTCATCGCGTCGGCGGAGCTTCTCCGTCAGGTACTTCGCGGTGTAGACGCCTGCGAATCCGCCACCGAGCACCACGACCCGGGTCTTCTCGCGCTTGCCTGTCATGTCGCCCTGTACGAGCGCCGACGGCGGACGTTTCACCGCTGCTCGCCCGAGGGCCCCGAATCAGCCCGATCGCTCACTCGTCGTCGCCCTCGAGCAGCTTCGACAACGTCTTCGGATCGATCTCCAGCTTCTCGGCGGTCCGTGCGCGATGACCGCCGAGTCGTTCGTAGGCGTGGCTCGCGTATTTCCTCTGCATCTCGCGCATCGATACGAGCGGACCGAAGTCGATTCCCTTCGAGCCCTCGACGCGGGTCACGGCCGACGGGAGCTCGGAGACGCCGATCTCGATGCCCTTCGCCAGGACGACGACCCTCTCCACCGTGTGGGCGAGCTCACGCACGTTGCCCGGCCAGCGGTGCTCGAGGAGCTTGCGCGTCGCCTCGGGCGAGAAGCGCTCGGCCACCGAGCTCGGGTGGCGCGACCTCGCCTGGGTGAAGAACTGATCGAGCAAAACGGGCAGATCGGCGCGACGCACACGCAAGGGGGGGACCTCGAGGGAGACGACGTCGATGCGGTAGAGAAGGTCTTCGCGAAAGAGCCCGGCGCGCACCCGAGCCGGGAGATCGCGATGGGTGGCCGCGACGATGCGGACGTCGACCGGCCGCTCGCGGGTGCCGCCGACCGGACGAACGCGGCCTCGTTCGAGCACGTGCAGGAGCTTCGCCTGGAGCGCAGGGGACATCTCGGCGATCTCGTCGAGGAAGAGCGTGCCCCCATCGGCTTCGACGAAGAGGCCGGTGCGACGGTTCACGGCGCCGGTGAACGCGCCCTTTTCGTGGCCGAAGAGCTCGCTCTCGAGGAGCTGCTCGGGAATCGAGGCGCAGTTGACCGAGACGAAGGGAGCGCTCGCGCGAGCGCCGCCGTCGTGCAGCGCGCGGGCGAGGACGCTCTTGCCGGTGCCGGTCTCACCGAGGATGAGCACCGGCGTCGAGGCATCGGCGAGGCGCTCTACGTTCTCGAGGATCGCCTGCATCGACTCGCTCTCCGCGACGAACGTGTCGCGCAGATGGCGCCCGCGAAGCTCGCGACGCATGCGCGCGGCTTCCTTGCGTAGATCGACCTGTTCGAGCGCGCGCGAGAGGAGAATCGACAGCTCCTCGAGCTTGAAGGGCTTGGTCAGGTAGTGGTACGCGCCGCGTCGGATGGATTCGATCGCAGAGTCGATGGC
>JANYDK010000080.1 GCA_025363655.1 Deltaproteobacteria bacterium
GCGCCAACATCGCCTCGAGGCCCGCGCGCTCGTCGATCGTGAGCTGAACTCGATATCGCTTCATGCTCGACGTGCTCGGCGATTCGCGCACGACCGGGCAACTTTTCACCCATCGCCGGGGGGCTGACGAACTACTAGTCGAGCGGCACGTTCGCGGTACTCTCGTCACCGGAGGAACGATGTCATCATTCAACGAAGAGATTTACGCCATCGCCAACGCAGCCGACACGCAGGGGTTCAGCATGGGCGTCGGCGCTCAGGACAACTCCACGTTCGTGATCGCGGTGATCGAGCACGCCGTGAAGCACAAGCTCCACTTCCTCAAGGCGCACGACTTCGGCCACTCGATTCACTTCCGCGAGGTCGACAAGCCGATGCGCGGTGACATCGCCTACTGGGCGCACCACACCAACGGTCACGTCGGCATCATCCTCGAGCCGTTCCAGCACATGTACATCGCTGCCGAGAGCAGCGGCGGCGTCTTCAAGACGCACTGGAGCCGGCACCCGAAGTTCCTCCGCTACGTCGGCTGAGAGTCGTCACCGCACGCCGCTCGAGGGCGCGCGAAAGGGCACGAGACGCTGGAGCTTCCAGCGACGCTCGTGCCCTTTTTCGTGGCGTTCGAGGGGAGCTCTCAGTGAATGTCGATCTGCGCCGCGGTCGTGGCGTCGAGCTTCTTGCCCCCGAGATCGACGCCGTTGGCCTTGAGGTCGAACGCGAGGATGTCGAGGTACTCGTCGTCCTTGAGCGAGCCGGGGGTGTCGTCGGGCATCGCCTTCTTGATGTAGCCGAGCACGTCGGCCGCGGTCTTGAACTGCACCTGGCGACCCTTGCCCTTGTTCGGAGGATCGAGCGGGAGCGCCGCCTTGCCGACGACCGCGGGACCACCGCCGGTGCCTTCGCCCTTGTCACCGTGACAGCTCGCGCAGTTCGCCGCGTAGAGCTTGGCGCCGCGATCGGCATCGGCCCCGCCGCCGCTGCTGGTGGTGGGAGAAGTCTCGCCGCCGACCTTCGAAGGATCAGTGACCGGTTTCGGTCCCCCGCCACCGCAGGCGGTGAGCAGAAGCATCGTCGCCGCGCCCAGCGTAAACATACCGACCTTATGCATCACGTGCTCCTTGGGGTGCGGAGCTCGTCCCCGCACTCCCGAGCATCATCGCACCGAAGACGGGCTCGGGCGACGAGGATCGCCTATGGCGACCAGAGAAGCGCGCCACTCATCACGCCACCAAACTTCCGCAGGCACCACCGCGAAGACGAGCGAGCGTGACGTCGATGGCGGCGCGCGCACGCTCTCCGATCGGACCGCACGGATCGGAGCCGATGGCGGCGACGAGCGTGTGCAGGGCCGCCTCCTCGCCGTGGGCGGTCGCGTGCGTCGCCAGGAGGAGCCGTGCGTTACCCAAGAGGCGCGCGCGAAACGCCGGATCGACCAGGTTTTTGGCGGCGACGATGCAATCGATGGCTCGCTGCAGCTCGAGCAACCCTCGGCCGCGCACGTCGAGCGCCAGAGGGAGCGCGAGGAAGACGCGTGCACGTGCAAAGAGCGCGAGCGCATCCCGCAACGGATTGGGATCGGGGTCCGCATGGACGTCGACGGAGACGAGGCGCTCGAAGGCTTCGACGATGGCGGCGTCTTCCCTGGCGAGGTCGTGGAGCTCGGCGATCGCGAGGAGCACCTCACCGAGGGGAAACCCACGCGCGGCGTGGACAGCGCCCCGCAAGACTTCGAGCGTGGCCAGCGTCGGGCTCGCGAGGTATCGCGCCCAAGCGACCATCGCCCACGCCCTGGGGCCGAGAACGCCGAGGATGGATGCGTCGAGGTGGGCGAGCTCGGTCTCCGGTCCGACGGCGAGCAAGTGGACGACGAGCTCGTCGGCGGCGCCCGGCTCACGAGCACGAACGCGCGCATCGAGGGCCGCGCGCGTTCGATCGACGGCGAAGCGCTGACGTTGGCGCGCCCCGAGCGGGAGCATGAACCCTTCGGCGCGGACCTCGGCGACGAGCCCCGGCAGGGTCCGGAGCGCCGCGAGGATCGTCTCCTTCGTCTGCATGACCCAAGATCGAATGAGAAGATCGTGCCGGCCACTCCAGTGCCTTTTTCACCGCGAATTTCCGAGGCTTCCTGCAAGGCTTTCGCCTCCGCGCAAGACGTGCGGGAGGCGGGGCGCGCGCGCGTCACCGTCGTCCATTGTCCCGAGCTGGCGATGAGGTTTAGGACGTGTGGATGAACCTGCGTCGCATCCTCGTTCCCATCGACTTCTCGGAAGGCTCGCTCCACGCCATGCGCTACGCCGCCGAGCTCGGCGCGCGCCTCGGGGCCGAAGTCGAGGTGATGCACGTATGGAACGCCCCGGCCTACGTCGGCACCGGCGGAGTGATCGTCCACCTCCCCGGCGACGCCACCGGTTCGCTCCGCGACTACGTGCACGATCAGGCGAAAAAAGAGCTCGAAAGCACCGTCGACGCCGCGCGCGAGAAGTGGCCGACGCTGAAGGCGACGCTGATGGAAGGCGACCCGCGCGTGGTCCTCCGCGAGACCTCGAGCGCCTTCGACTTGCTCGTGATCGGCACCCATGGTCGTACCGGCCTCGCGCGTCTGGTGCTCGGCAGCGTCGCCGAAGACGCGGTGCGCCACGCTGCCTGTCCGGTGCTGACGGTGCGCTCGTGAGCACCGCCCAATTCACCCAAGAAGACGCAAAGAAGGCAGCTGCCGTCGCCGCCCTCTCCGAGCTCCCCGAGGCTGGCGTGATCGGTCTCGGCACCGGCTCGACCATCCGTCCCTTCGTCGACGAGATCGGCAAGCTCGTCGCACAGGGCCGCAAGCTGGTCGGCGTGCCGACGAGCGAGGCGACACGGAAGCAAGCGATCGCACTCGGAATCCCGCTGCTCTCGGACGACGGCCCGTGGGACATCCTCGTCTGCTTCGACGGCGCCGACGAAGTGGACGCCGAGAAGAACCTCATCAAGGGCGGCGGTGCGGCCCATACGCGCGAAAAAATCGTCAACTACGCGGCGAAGAAGAACGTCATCGTCGTCGACGAGAGCAAGCTCTCGCGTCGCCTCGGCGAGAAGTGGCCGGTGCCGATCGAGGTGCTCGCGTTCGCCCACCTCGCGACCGCGCGGCTCCTCGAAGCCCACGGCGTGCCGACGATGCGTCGCAAAGACGGCGTGCCCGTCAAGACCGACTCCGGCAACTACGTCTACGATTTGAAGGTCGGTGAAATCGCCGATCCGGCCGCCCTCGAACGCGTCCTCGGCGCGGTGCCCGGCGTGGTCGAGGTCGGCCTCTTCGTCGGACGCGCGGACGTCGTCGTCATCGCCGGCGCGACCGGAGTCCGTCGGCTCTGAGGGCGGCGTCGCGCAACGCGGCTATGCTCCGAGGCATGTCACGCGGCGCTATTTTCGGGCATTTCACTCGGCTCGGCGGCGCCTACGCCCTGGCATTCGTCGGCGTCGCCGCGTGTCACGGAGATCCGCCGCTCCCCCCGCAGAAGGTACCGGACGACCAACCCATCCCGACGGCGACGACGACGGCGAGCCCGTCCACGGCGCCGCTCCTCGTCTACCGCGAAGACGGCGCGAGGCTCTCGTTCTGGGAGATGGGCGCGGTCCGCATCGTCGTCGACGCGCCGTCGGGGCCACGTACCTGCGACGGCCAGCTGGGCGAGAATGGCAACGCGTGGACGCGCAGCGACCTGCTCGCCGCGTTCGAGAACGTCGACGTCAAGGCGGCGCTGAAGAGATCCGAGCTCTACAAATCGAGCTATCCCGCGCCGGCGGTGGTGGAAGCTGGCAAAGATCGCATCGCCTGGGTGATCGCCTGGAAAGAGCTGCCGCCGCCCGAGCCGGAGGCCGTGCGCCATTTCCACGAAGTGCTCCACGTGATCACGACGAACCGCCGCTCGCTCTGCTCGTGATCACGCCGCCGGTCTGCGATACTCGAACGATGCGCCGTCAGGGCGGCCTCTTCGGACGCCGGGCCGAGCACGACGCAATCCTCACGCAGCTTCTGCACCGACACGCTGATGGGCAAATGGGCTGAATTTCCCAAGGGAAAGTGATCGGAGCGGCCTTGCTCGTTCAGCTCTTCTTGCGCGTCGCGTTCACCGAGAACTTGATGACGACGTCGTCCTTGATGAGATTGTCGGCCATGCCAGCGTAGACGATGCCGAAGTCTTTGCGGTTGATGACGAACTCCGCGTTCGCCGTCACCGCACCAGCATCGAGCGTGATCTTCGCAGGAAAACCGATCGACTTCTTCACGCCGTGGAGCTCGAGGTTGCCGGTGACCCAGTGGGTGGCGCCGGCCGCGCCGTCCTGCTTGCGAATCTCGGTCGACTGGAACGTCGCCTTCGGGAACTTCGCGACGTCGAAGAAGTCGGGGCTCTTCAGGTGATCTTGCAGCTTCTGCTCGGGAATGCTGACGGTCGACATGTCGATCGAGATCGTGACTTGGCTCCCTTCGATCTTGCCATCGGTGAGATCGACGCTGCCGGTGAAGCCGCCGAATGAGCCCTCGTGCGAGCCGGTGACCTTGGCGCCGACGAAGCCGACCTTCGACGACGCGGTGTCGAGGCCGAGGAGCTCGTGGTTCGCGCCCTTGGCTGCGGCGACGGGATCGACTGGCGCGCCCACCTGCGCCTTCGGCTTGTCGCCGTTGCGGTCGCAACCGACGGCGACGGAGACGGACGCAGCGAAGAGGGCGACGAGAAGAGCGCGGGACGAGAAGGACATGGCGGAAGCTCCTTGGACGGTTTCGCGGGACGGTTTCGCGAGCATCGACTCGCTTCGTCCCCGGCTCCGATGTCCCGATCGGCAAGGCGTGACACCAACAGACTGTTGCTCGATCAGCAACAATCGCTCGGGTCTGTGCCCGCGCCCGCACCCGACCCGCGCCCGCGTGCTCTCGATGCTATTAGGGCCTCGTGGACCTCCCCGCCCCCTTCGAGCAGCCCTTCCTCGACGACATCCTCTACCACCCCGAGGTCCTGTTCCTCGATCGCATCGAGGAAATCGATCGCGAGGCCTCACGCGTCGTCTGTCGCATGCCGACCGATCGGCCGATGCCGTTCATGGACTCGCAGCGGTCGACCTATCCGAAGCACGTCGCCGGGGCGGTGATGGTGCAGGTGACGGCGATGCTCGGGTTCGTGCATCTCTATTATCTCGAGGGAAAGCGCAGCGCCGACGGCTGGATTGGATTCGGCACGCACATCGATCGCGCCGTCTTCCGCAAGATGGTGCCGCCGGGGACGCCGATGCTCTGCAGCTGCACGCAGGTGCGCGTACGACGCGGCGCGAAGCGCATCTTCTCGAAGTACAAGTTCGAGTTCCGCCATGAAGGCGCCATCGCCTTTCAATCGGAGCAGAGCGCGATGTGGATTCTCCAAGAGCCCGGCGCGCCGCCGCTGGGAGCCGCCGAACCGACCGCCTGACTCGGTGACGGCTCGTCGCGCTCAGAGGCCCGCGGTCTGGGCGAGCTCGGCGGTGAAGAGCGGACAGGCTGGAATCTCCAGCGTCTCGAGGTCGCGGATGTTCTTCATCGACTCGCCGGTGGCGTCCTTCTCGTAGCGACGCACCACGAGCGCGCCTTCCTTGGCGAAGACGACGCGCGCGAAGGACGAGCTGTCGCCGTGCGCGCACACCAGCTCGGTGACGCCGACGCCTTCGCCGGGAGTCTCCGGCGGCTTGCCGAGCTCGACCAACTTGCAGACGCCGGTGATGTCGCCGATTTCGACGCGCTTCTCCGGGCCCGCCTTGAGCACCAGGGTGACCTTCGGACGCGGCGGATCGTCGTCCATGTTGGTGTGGGCGATCTCCCACGTGAGCTGCACGGGCGGCCGCGTCGCACCTTCCGGCGCCGAACAGAGCTTGCCCGAGCCCGACCGGCCGCAACCGGTGAGCGAAAGGAGCATGCACGAGACGAGGGAGCTGGCGATCGAGATCGAAGCTGCAAATCGCATGGGCGAGTGCGTGTATAGCAAGAGCCCGCGCCGGGCGCGCAAACGCGCGTAGAGGGTGAAAAATGGCACCTCGGGCGCTCGGGCGAGGGACGTCGGACGGCCATGTCGCGAAGCAACCTTTGGCCAAGTGAAGACGCCCGTGACGCGTCGCAAAGAAATAGGCTTAGTTCGTGGCGATCGCTCCGCGCGGCTGCAAGGTGAGCGCATGAGCCTCTCTCGTTTCGCTCCTCGCGTCGTCGCCACCGTGGTCCCGCTCGCGCTCGTGACGGGCATTTTTGCGTGTGGCGGTCGCCTCGCCGAGGAAGCGGGCTCCGACGCGGGCCCAGCCCCGACTGGCACGACGACGACCACGCCGACAGGCACCGCTCCGACGACGACGCCCACGACGACGCCGACGACGACTCCGACGACGCCTGCCGATACCGGTCCGCGACCCGACGCCGGGAGCGAATTCTCACTCGACGTCACCGGCTGCGTCTCGCGCCCAGACAAATGTACTCCGGCCGGCAGCGGCTACGCGAGCGACGGGGTCGACGCCTGGCTGGCAGGACTCATCGCCGGCTGCAGCTCGACTCCACCGAACTGCGGCACGATGAAGATCAAGTTCAGCCGCCTGCCTGATTTTGGCGCCTGCGGTCAGTCACTGAAGTTCAGCGTCGCGCAGCCGGTCGACTTCGTCATCTGCCTGGAGAAGGAGCTGACGGTGCAGCGGTGCGGTCTCGGGTTGTGGGTGGGGATTGGGTCGGACGTCGATACGGAGACGGTGGATCTCTGCAAGGGGCACTGAGGAGCGCGGGGGGTGGACTACTCGACGCCGCGCTCGAAGATCTCTTTGAAGCCCGCGACGATGTGATCGCGAAAGAGCGCGACCCTGTGGGGCAGATGACGCGATGACGGGTACACCAGGTGAAGTGCTCCGAGGCGGGTGACGCGGTCGGGGAGGATGGGGACGAGGCGACCCTTTTCGATTTCGATGCGGCAGTGGAAGCTCGGGAGGTGGGCGATGCCGGCGCCGGCGAGGGCGGCTTGGCGAACGAACACGAAGTCGTCGACCGAGATCGGGCCGCTCACCTCGACGTGCTCGATGCCGTCGGGGCCATGGAACGTCCAGGTGGTGGTGCCGGAGCTGGCGCGAAAGAGGATGCAGTCGTGCTTGGCGAGCTCTTCCACGCTGCGCGGCAGGCCCTTCCGACGGACGTACGCGGGAGAGGCGAAGAGGCCGAAATCGGTGGGGCCGAGGCGGCGGGCGACGAGCGACGAGTCGCGGAGCTTGCCGGCGCGCACCGCGAGATCGAAGCCTTCTTCGACCATGTCGACGGTGCGTGACGTGAGCGAGAGATCGATGCGGATGAGGGGATAGGTGCGGATGAAGTTGGCGATGACCGGCGCCAGGACCCAGGTGCCGAGGTCGACCGGAGCGGTGACGCGGACGACGCCACGCGGCGCCTTGTCGAGATCGGCGACGACAGCGCCGGCATCGGCGAGCTCTTCGAGGGCGCGTGAGGCTCGCTCGTAGTAGCTACGACCCGCGGCGGTGAGCTGTAGACGTCGCGTCGTGCGGTGGAGCAAGCGGACGCCGAGCTCTTCTTCGAGCGCGACCACGCCGCGGCTGACCGAGGATTTCGGCAACTCGAGCGCCTTCGCCGCCGCCGTGAAGCTGCCGGTCTGCACGACGCGCACGAAGAGGGACGTCTTGCTGAGATCGATGGGTCGCGTGTGAGTTCGCATCCGATGCCGCCAGGTGAGAAGTGGATTGTTGTCATGTTAGCAACAATCCGTTCGTGTGACCCAAACGAGATCCGCGACGTCCTACCGACATGCCTACCGCAAACCGCTCGCCGCTCGCCCCGCGCATCGCCCGCACCGTCCTCGGCCTGGCGTTCTTCGTCTTCGGCCTCAATGGCTTCCTCCACTTCCTGCCGCAGCCCCCGCTGCCCGGTCCTGCCGGAGAGCTGCTCGGCGCGATGGTCGGGAGCAAGTACTTGATGGCGTTGGTCAAAGGCACCGAGGTCGTCGCGGGGCTGCTCCTGATTCTCGGCCGCTACGTGCCCCTCGCGCTCACCATCCTCGCGCCGGTGATCGTCAACATCGTCGCCTTCCATCTCTTCCTCGCGCCCGCCGGCCTCGCGGTCCCGTTCGTGATCACCGCGATCGAGCTCTACCTCGCCTGGTCGTACCGCGACGTCTTCGCGCCGATGCTCCGTGCCGACGCGAGGCCGCACGCCGACGCGCTCCCGGCTGCACGCACCCCGCAAGCAATCTGAGCAAGCGCGCGGCTCAGTAGCCGATGTTCTTCAGCGCCGAGGGGCCGAGCCGAACGCAGAGCTGCGCGAGGTAGAGGCTCTTCGGCGCGACCGGTTTGCCTGCCGAGTCGATGATTCCCTGCGGCAGCGGCGTGGGATCGCTGGAGCCCGGCGCCGCCGATTTGGTGAGCGTTCCGATCGGACCGATCGCCCAGTTTTGCGCTCCCGGAGGCGCTTGCACGAGCATCCCGCTGGTGACGACGCCGTTCCAGATGACGCCGAAGCCCATCGTCCAGCCGTGCCCGGTGCCGAAGTAACCGCGGCTCATCAAATCGATCTCCTCGGCCTTCACCGAATCGACGAGGAGCCCGGTGCCCCAACGCTGATGCGGCTGCACGGGGCTGTGCTTGGCGGCGCTGACGAGACCGAGGAGCACGTTGGGACCAGGCGTGCGCGCCTGGATCGCGTAGGGGAAAGCGTCGTCTCCCGAGTTGTCGATGCGCTGCACCAACGTCTGCTGACCGGCGACGCTGATCTGGAAGGGATACCCAGCGCCGTTGTCGATCGGCGCGGTGCGGGCGATCTTCACGTCCTGCACGGTGATCCATTTGGCGCCGTCGGAGAGGACGATGCCCGAGGTGAACTCCTCGAGCGAGACGTCACGAATCCAGCCGTTTTGTGCGGCGTCCATGGTGATCGCGGTGAAGGTCGGTTGGTCGATCGGCACCGTCTGTTTGGGGGCGACGAGGTGGAGCGATTCGACGCCGACCTGCTCGAGCCGGCCCGCGAACGTGTACTTGGTGACCTTGACGCCGGGCGGTGAGACGTACTTGGCATCGAGCGAATCGGAGAGCGACGCGTCGACGGTGACGAGGTTGCCGGCGATGGCGGTGATCACCCTGTCGCTGTGGATGATGGTGGTGTCGCTGAGCCAGGTCTGCGGCTTCCCGTCGCGCACGAGCGCGTCCATTCCCATGAAGTGAATCCACGCGGCGGTGACCGGACGATCGACGAGCACCGTGTCGCCGACCGCGAGCCCGCTGGCGGAGTCGACGTGGAAGCTACGGGCGCCGGACGGAACGTAAGCATCGCTGATCGTCGCCGAGGTGCTGCCTTTGATCGACCACGCGCCGGTGCCGGAGACCGAAATGGCAGCGCGCGGCGAGCCGTCGAGCACCAACGTCGTGCCGCCCGCGCCTGCGCCGCTGCCGCGCAAGACGACGCCCGACGCAGCGAGGTTCAACGTCGCGCTCACCTTGAAAGTGCCTGGTCCGAGCACGACGGCGCCGCGTACGCCCTTGTCGAGCGGGAGCTTGGCGACGTCGGCGAGCGCGCCGTTGATCGCTGCGCTGTCGTCGCCCCCCGAAGGCTTCAACGTCACCTTCATCGGCACACTCGGGAGCGCGACGCCGCCGCCCATGTATCCGGCCGTGGAGAAGTCGAGGAGACGATCGCCCTTCGGCGTCGTCGCGTAGGTGAGCTCGTGACCGACAGGCTTGGCCCAATCGCTCGTCGGACGGGTGACGTCGTCGACGAGCACGCAGCCACTAGCAACGTCACCGACGTCACCGACGTCACCGAGCGCGTCGGTCGTTGCGTCGGTGAGCGCGTCGACACTGCCATCGACCGAGCTCGCTGAGTCGACGTCACGCGCATCGTCCGCGCGGACGTCGACGTTTCCATCGTTCGCCCCGCCGCCGTCAGTCCCATCGTCGCCGGTCGATGAAGAACCGCCGCAGCCAGCTGCGACGACGACTGCGAGATGGACGAGGAGGTGTCGGCTACGTCGCATCTTTTCATCTTTGCCGACGGCGACCATTCCGTCGAATGACGTTTTCCTCATGAAATTGCGCCTTGGCAATGATGTCGGCCTTCTGCCTTCATCGACGAACCGAACGGGACGGATATGCTGAAACCGCAACTTTACAGTCCAACTTCACGAGGCCCTCCCGTGCGTCATCTCCGCGCCCCCACGAACGCTCGCCTCTGGTCTCTGTTCGTCACGTCGTTGGCGCTCTCCGCGACGGCATGCGGATCGAGCAGCAGCGACCCTGGCGATCTCTTCGTCGATGGTGGCGACTGCGAGGGCGGCGCGTGCACCGACTCGATCGTCCCCGACACCGCGGCCCCTGCGTGTGGGGACGGCGTGAAGAGCGCCGGCGAAGACTGCGACGACGGCAATGCCAAGGACGGCGACGGGTGCACCACGAGCTGCAAGCTCGAAGATGGTTGGACGTGTCCGACGCCGGGCGCACCTTGCTTCAAGGTCTCGTCGCCTCACTGCGGAGACGGACACATCGACGCCGACGAGACGTGCGACGACGGCAACGCCAAAGCGGGCGACGGCTGCGGCACGACTTGTCAGACCGAGCCGGGATATCGCTGCCTCACGCCCGGCTCCCCGTGCGAGGTCTTCGCGTACTGCGGCAACGGCGTCGTCGAACCGCCCGAGGTCTGCGACGACGGCAACGCAATCCCCGGCGACGGCTGCAGCGGCACCTGCCACGTCGAACCCAACTACGCGTGCGCGACGCCTGGAAAACCGTGTGTTTCGACGATCGTCTGCGGCGACGGAAAAATCACCGGCGACGAGGTCTGCGACGACGGCAACAAGATCGACGGCGACGGTTGTGCGTCCGACTGCAAGAAGGTCGAGAGCGGCTACACGTGTCCGAAGGCGAGCGATGGCACCGGCGGCACCTGCAAGAAGAAGGACGTGGCCGCGTGCGGCGACTCCAAGCTCGATCCTGGTGAGACCTGCGACGACGGCGCGAAGATCGACGGCGACGGTTGCTCGGCGACCTGCGATGCCGAGCCTGGTTACACCTGTCCGACGCCGGGCAAGCCGTGCAAGCTCATCAGCTACTGCAGCGACGGCAAGCTCGACCTCTCGCTCGGCGAGTCCTGTGACGACGGCAACAAGCTGAGCGGTGACGGTTGCAGCTCGGGCTGCGCGCTCGAACCCGATTTCGTCTGCCCGACGCCGGGCAAGGACTGCGTCTCGACGGTGGTCTGTGGCGACGGCAAGGTCACCGGCAAAGAGACGTGCGACGACGGCGGAAAGGTCGACGGCGACGGTTGCTCGAAGACGTGCGCCCTCGAAACAGGCTGGATTTGTCCCGTTCCGGGGACTCCCTGCGTCGCCGCCAAATGTGGTGACGGCAAGCTCGCGGGCGGTGAGCAGTGCGACGACGGCGACATCAAGCCTGGCGACGGCTGCTCCGCGACCTGCACCATCGAGGTCGGCTATGCGTGCACGCCGACGTGTCACAAGACGGTCTGCGGCGACAAGACCACCGAAGGCGCCGAGCAGTGCGACGACGGCAACCTCCGTCCGTACGACGGTTGCTCACCGACCTGTCAGCTCGATCCGAAGTGCACGGCCGGCGGCTGCGCGGCCGTGTGCGGCGACGGCATCATCGAGCCCGGTGAAGGCTGCGACGACGGCAACGTCGCCTCGAAGGACGGCTGCTCGTCGGCGTGCGTCCTCGAGAAGGGCTACGACTGCTCGACGATCACTGCCGACTTCCCGACCTCGATCGACATCCCGATTCTCGTGCGTGATCAGCTCTACGCCGGCACGTCGTTCACGTTCAAGGGCGCGACGGTGCTCGGCAACCAAGACTTCGAATATTACGGCTGCGGTGGCGCGACGACCGGCCTCGTCAACGCTGCGCTCGGCATCGACGACACGCCGGTCTTCAACAGCGTCGCCGGTGACAACAACCAAGGTTGCAACACGATGATCACCAGCGCGACGACCTTCGCGCGTTGGTTCCACGACGACGGCTCGTACAACGTGCCGGTGTGGCTCGACGCCGCCGCCAAGCCGCTGACCCTCAACTTCGCGCGCGCCGGCACCGCGCCCGGCTACACCTACGGCTATTCGAGCAGCGCGTTCTTCCCCATCGACGGCCTCGGCTTCGGCGCGCTCCAAACCGATGGCGGGCACAATTTCTCGTTCGCCAGCGAGATCCATTATGCCTTTACGTATCAAGGCGGCGAAGCGCTCAGCTTCACCGGCGACGACGACGTCTGGGTCTTCATCAACAGCAAGCTCGCGGTCGACATCGGCGGTCTCCACCCGCCGGCGAGCGGGGCGATCACCCTCGATGCGACGAACGCGACGAAGCTCGGCCTCACCAAGGGCGGCCTCTACGAGTTCTCGCTCTTTCAAGCCGAACGTCACACCAGCGGCTCGAACTACCAGCTCACGCTCGGTGGCTTCGTCAAGGCACACACCGTCTGCGCACCGCATTGTGGCGACGCCGTCGTCGAGCCAGGCGAAGTCTGCGACGACGGCAAGAACGACGGCAGCTATGGCAGCTGTCTCCCTGGTTGCAAAGGTCGCGGGCCCTACTGCGGCGACGCGAAGGTGGTGACGCCGCCCGAGGATTGCGACGACGGCACCAACCTCGTCACCTACGGTGGCTCGAAGAAGGTCTGCGGACCGAGCTGCAAGTGGGCGCGCTACTGCGGTGACACCGTCGTCAGCGACGGCGAGGAGTGCGACGAAGGACCGCTCAACGGCAGCGGATACGGCCACTGTACGGCTGCCTGCAAGGCCGGTCCGCGCTGCGGCGACAACCTGAAGAACGGCGCCGAAGAGTGCGACGACGGCGTCTCCAACGGCGCCTCGGGCGATCCGTGCTCGAAGACCTGCACGCTGCTCTGCGGCAACGCGACGGTCGATCCGGGTGAAGATTGCGACGACGGCAAGGCGCTCAACGTCGGTGGCTATGGCAAGTGCAACGCCGATTGCACGAAGGGACCGCGCTGCGGCGATGCCATCAAGAGCGGCGCCGAGGCCTGCGACGACGGCAAGAACGACGGCAGCTACGGCACCTGCAGCCCCGACTGCACGCTCGCGCCCTATTGCGGTGACGGCGTGAAGAACGGCACCGAAGGCTGCGATCTCGGCCCCGCGAACTCACCGACTGCGTACGGGTCGGGCAAGTGCACCTCGACGTGCGAGGTCGCGCCCTTCTGCGGCGACGGCATCATCGAGCCGTCGTTCGGCGAGGAGTGCGACGGAGGCTCGAAGTGCGACAGCAAGTGCAAGCTGAGCGTGCACTGACTCTCAGCTGGTTTTCATCGAGTCAGTGAACGACCGTAGAGACCGATCGCGAGCACCATCGTCACCGAGATGGCGGTGGTGCAGAGGGCCGGGGTGAGCCGCGCGCCGAGCATCACGCTCAAATCTCCGAGCAGGGCTGGCACCTGGGCCATCGTCGTGCCGATCAACATCGCCGGGAGTTCGGCCTTCTCGCGCTCGGCGCCCTGACGGACGAGGTCGAGCGTGGCGATACGCACCTCGGCCTTGCGCACCATCGAGCGATAGAGCGCGAAGCCGAGGAGTCCGCCGAGGACCGGGCCAGGCAAGAGGAACCACGCGTAGTGCGTGATTTGCTCGGCCATCCATAGCCGGACGTCTTCGGGCTGATTCGCGAGCACGAAACGCCGTGCAATGAGGTCGAAACCGAGCGCGATGGGACCGGCGACGGCGATGGCGACGAGGACGAGCGCGCGTGACCGACCCGAATGCACGACGAACATCTTAGCGGGCTTGTCCGCTCGCGTGGCTCTTCGCGGGGGCTTTCGTGGGCGTGACTATTTCTGGACGATGACGAGTGCGCCGTTTTTCACCTTCACCCCGAAGGGTGCACCGGCGTTCTTCACCGTCAGCGATTTGCTCGCGGGAGGGTCTTTTCCCCATTGCCCAGCTGCCTTGTCGGCCGGGACGGTGAGCACCGAGCCGCCCTTTCCGACATCGCGATAGATGGCCTGCACGATGCCCGCGAGCATCGCGAGTTGGAGATCGGCAACCTGCGCCGGCTTCGCGCCCCACCACGGGTGCTGCTCGGGCCCGCCCGCATACGTCAACGTCACGAAGCAGATACGCGTCTGATCGGGCGTCTGGCCGTCGTAGCGAACGGCGAGCGTGAAGCCGCGACCATCGTCGATGATCGCGCCGAGCGACCAAGGAATGGCGACGCTCGTCGGCTTCATCACCACGTCGCCGTTCGTCTTCACGCGAGCCATCGTCGAATGCACCGCGCCTACCGCCTCGCCCTGCTCTTGCCAGAGCACCGTGAAACCGTCGGCATCGGCGCAGGCGACCGCCGTGGTCGGCCCGTAGCCCGCAGGTGCGGTGCGCGGGAGATCGACCGTCTTGATCTTGCCCTTGTCGAGATCGACGATCGCGAGCTTGGCGAACGCACCGGCGCCGCCGCGAAAAAGCAGCACCCCAGCGAATCCCGGGCGCACCGCCAGGGTGGTGCCGACGAGCGCGCCGTCGTGGACGACGACCGGAGCTCCGACATTGGCCATCTTGTCGTCGAGCGGCTGCAGCTTCACCGTCGCCTTGCGCTTGCCTCCACCGGCGGGCGTCACGACCGTCGTCGAGAGGAGCGCTGCTCCACCGTCGAACGCGCGAAGCTCTTCCACCGTCGAGGCGTCGTCGGCCCGCGCCCGAGGTGCGAGGAAGAAAGCCAGAAAAACCAGGGCGATGGCAAAAGCGCGGTGCACATGGAGCAGGTAGCCGGGTCGTCGAAAAACGTGACCGAAAAACTCTCGTCCACACGGCGAGGGGAAGCCGGGGCCTTGTCCGCCGCGTGGAAATCTGAAAGTGGAGAGCGTGCCGCTTCGTCAGAGCCTCGATCACCTCATCGCCACTTTCACCGACGGAGTCCTCCGCGCGCTCGCGAATAGCAGCGTCGCGCAATGGGAGGCGCCGACGCCGAGCGTCGCGAAGAGGAACGCGCAAAGGCCGACGACGAAGCTCGAGCCAAAGACCGAGCGCAAGGCCGCGGCGAAGATCGCGCCGAAGACCGCGCCGAAGACCGCGCCGGTCGCCGCCAAAGCCCGCGTCGGCACGAGCGCATCCACGAGCTCTCCCACGCGCACCAGCTCCAGCATCACGACTCGGCCGGCTCCGGCCCGCCGTGAACCGATCGCCGCCGATGCCGTCGCGATCGAGCGGGCGCTCCTTTCGGCCCTGAAATCAGCGCCGATCCTCGCGCAGGCCGATCTCCTCGACGCTGCTGGCATCGGCGCCGAAGTGAGCGCCTTCGCCGAGCAGGTGATCTCCGCGCTCCTCGCGAGCGGCGTCCTCGGCAGCGCGGCGATGGGTGGCACGCCGCTGCTCTTCGCCAAATCGAAAGCACGCCCCGTCGGTCGGCCGCGTGGCTCACGCAACGAGACGCGACCGCGTGCCGCTTCGACGATCACGACGGGCCTCGTCGAGACGGCGCCAGAAGCGACCGAAGGTTCATCGACGTCGGAAGCGAAGCCGCAGGCGCCCGCCGCCGAGCCGTGGCGTCCGACGGTGATCCGCCGCAAAAAAGCGACGATCGAGGCCGCCGACGTCAACGACCCGAAGCTGGCGACGACGCCGACTCACTGACGCCTCACTCTCACTGACGCCAACTGCCCTCGAAGACGCAGGCCGTGTCGCCACGTGCGCGACATCGGCGATGCTCGACGTGCACCGCCTTCGCGCCGACGAGCTCGAACATTCGCCGGATGTACGCCGTGAGCATGCGACAGAAGGGGGCGTCGACGATGAAGTCCTCGAGCGTCGCCTTCGCCCCACCGGTGGCCGTGCGCGTCACCGTCCAACGCCCCACGTCGTGGAATCGATGCCAGTACTCGCCGGCCTTCTCGAGCACGTAGGCGGGGTTCGCCATGCGGAGAAAGAGCCGATTGGTGGTGGTGAGATCGCGCTCGGCGGAGTACGTCCCGAGGTGCTCGAAGATGCGGCGATCGCTCTCGCCCTCGGTCTCTTCGATCGCGCGAAAGAGACGCGGCAGGAGCGCCATGTCGTACCAACCGACGACGAGCGCGTCGTCGATGATCGCGGCTTCCTCTTCGGCGAGCGTGGCGAGGACGGCCGCCCAGCTCGGTTCACCGTAGCGGGTGAGGACGAACTTCTTCGCGTTGAGCAGGTTGATGCCCTTGGTTCGCACGCGCTCGCCAGCATAGCGTGCCCGCCCCGCAGGACGGAGTAGTCACGTGGTCACTCGGTCGAGAGGAGCCGCCTGACGAAGCCGGCGGTGGCCGCCAAGGTCTCCATCGGCTTGTCGCGATGCGGACTGTGACCACACGCCGGGAGAATGCAGCGCTCGACCTTCGCCCCCACTCCGCGCGCGATGCTCTCGACCTGCGCGAGCGTTCCATAGGCGTCGTCCTCGCCTTGGATCACCAACGTCGGCACGTGCACTTCGGGCAACTTCGACTCGAGGTTCCACGTGAGAAATCCTGGGTCGAGCCAAGCGCCGTTCCAGCCGAGGAAAGCGCAGTCGACGTTGCCGTGATGATGACGACGAAGCCGTTCACGCAAGTCGCCGTGAACGAAGGCCTCGCGGGCCTCGGCGATGCTGGTGACCGAGATGGGCTCGACGAACACGTGCGGCGCCTCCAGCACGAGCCCGAGGAGACGCGGCGCGGACGTCTCGTCGGCAGCATGGAGGAGCGCGATCGATCCGCCGTCGCTGTGACCGAAGAGGATCGCGCGACGAACTTGGAAGGCATCGAGGATCGCCGGCAAGCGCTCGGCCTCGTCATGCATGTACGAGAGTGGCCTCGGCAGCGGCACCGCTTCGGAGAGACCGTATCCGACGCGGCTGTAGACGAGCGCGCCACACCCCGTCGCCTCGGCCACTTCCGCCGGAAACGCGCGCCAGGTGGAGACCGAGCCCAAACCCTCGTGGAGAAACACCAGCGTCGGAGCGACCTCGGGAGGCGGCCCGTGCCACGCGGTCTCGAGGCTGCGTCCGTCGATGATCACGACGCAGTGAGGCCCTGGTCCGGGAGCGAAGCAATCACAAAGGGGCAGGCACCGAGGCGGTCACCGAGGCGGTCACCGAGGGAGGTGCAGGAGAGTGAAACAATCTCCTTTCACCGACGTAGGATGCGGGCATGACGCTCTCCCAGACCCTCGGGAAATACCGCAGCCTCGGCCTCGACATCGCCGAGCGCCACGTCAAACCGCTCGCGCTCCTGCTCCTGCGCGTGTCGATTGGGCTTTATTTCGCGGTCAGCGGCTGGGGGAAGATCCATCACCTCGACAAGGTGACGGCCTTCTTCGTCGAGCTGAAGATCCCGATGGCGCACGCGCAGGCGGTGATGGTCTCGTGCGTCGAGCTCTTCGGAGGGCTCGCGCTCACGTTTGGCATCCTCACGCGTCTGGCCGCGATTCCGATGTCGGCGACGATGGTGGTGGCGATCCTCACCGCCAAGCTCCCCGATCTCGGAAAGGACGCCGTCGGGCCCGGGCAGACGCCGACCTTCTCCGACAAGTTCTCCAGCTTCTTCTCGATGGACGAGCTGGTCTTCCTCGCCATCTTCGCCGTCCTCGTCGGCGTCGGGCCGGGCTCGCTCTCGGTCGATCGTTTCCTCGCCAAGATGTTCGGCAAGCCCCCGCAGAAGGACGACGAGGCGAAGTCCGACGCGAAAGAAGCCGTGAAAGAAGCCGCGAAAGAAGCTTGATCGCCCGACTGAGCTTCAGCTCGGCGATTCGTTCGTGAGCGGCACGCCGGCGACGCGTTTCCAGGCCTCGAGAATTTCCGTGCTGTCGATGTCGCGCGGATGGAAGGTCGGTCGGAAGTAGTCGAAATAGAAACGTGTCAGGCGAAGCATGCCGCCGGGCTCGATGAAGAGGAAGCGTACGACCGAGGCCCACTCGCGCACCGAGAAGCCGATACCGACGGCGCTCATCATCCGCGCTTGCTGCTCGAGGACCTTCGCCCAAAAAATGACACTCGCGAGGACCATCACGGTGGTGCGCTCGAAATAGGTGCCGCCGGCCGCTTGGAAGAGATCGTAGGCCACGGATTTGTGCTCGTTCTCTTCGGCGGCGTGCCAGCGCCAGAGCTCGGCCATCGCCGGGTGCGCGCCTTCGAGGAGACCCTCGTCGGCGAGGATGAAGTGCCCCATCAGCGCGGTGAAGTGCTCGAGCGCACAGGTGACCGCCAGTCGACGTCGACGCGGCAAGAAGCGCTTCGCCCCTGCGAGGAGCCACGTCACGCCACGCTCCATCTTCTCGACCGGATAGCCGTGCGCGGCGACCATCGCGTTGTAGCGAACGTGCTCGCGACTGTGCACGCCCTCTTGCCCAGAGAACGCGCGAACGTCGGCGGCGAGGCGCGGATCTTTGGCGAAGGCCCGATGTGCCTGCACGCTGGCGACGAAGAAGCGCTCGCCTTCGGGAAACATCACGCTCAAATTGTCGAAGAAAATCGAGACCGCACGACGACCGCCGTGCCAGTAGCGCGGCACGGTCGAGAGATCGAAGCGGAGGTTACGCACCTCGAGCGGCGGCTCATGCGACTCGTGCGACATGGGAATGGTCTGCATGTTGTCGAGTGTCGGACCTCGCCCCTTGCCGCGGTAGGTGCGCGCGTGCCAAAGTCTTGTCAGTTTGGGCCACGAGCAAAATCGCCCTCGTCCGACGCGTGGTGAGCATTCGCTGCCGACCGCGCAGCTCGTGCACCTGGTCGAGCTCGTCAAACGCTTCGGCGTCACGCAGGCCGATCTCCTCCGCGGTGAGGACATCGAGAGCGCCGACCTCAAAGATCCGTCGTCTCGTCTTCCCATCGCCGCCTTCGTGCGCATCGCCGAGCGCGCACGTGCTCTCACCTCCGAGCCCGGCCTCGGCATCTATTTCGGTCTGCGCATGCAGGTGTCGTCGCACGGGTATCTCGGCTTCGCGGCGATGGCAGCGTCGACGGCCGGTGAAGCGCTCGAGCTCGCCACCCGCTTCGCACCGACCGTCACCAGCGCGGTCACGCTGCAACTCCATCGCGATCGCGACAAGGCCCGCCTCGTCATCGAAGAGGAGGCCGACTTCGGCTCCGCGCGCGACGCCATCCTCCTCGCGATCCTCGTCGGCATCTGGCGCATCGGCTGCACGCTCACCGGTCGCGAGCTCACCGGACACGCCGAGTTGGCGATGAAGGAGCCCGAGTACTTCGGCCGCTACGCCCGCGTCTTCCCCAACGCGCGCTTCGGACAAAGACAAAATCAGCTTGTTTTCTCGGCGAACGTGCTCGACTGTCCGCTGCCGACCGCCGACCCTGCCGCCCTCGAGCTGGCGCGCGATCAGTGCGAGCGCGCCATCGACGCGCTCGGTTGGGGAGGACGCGTCGTCGCCCTCGCCCGCAGCGCCATCCCCATCGTCGGCGGCGGCTATCGTCCGCTCGAAGAGGTCGCCGCCAAGCTCCATCTCAGCACGCGCACGCTCAAGCGACGTCTCGCCGATCGAGGCACGAGCTTCTCCGACTTGCTCGAAGAGGTGCGCCGCGAACGCGCGCTGCGACTCTTGCGTAGCGACCGACACTCGATCGAAGAGATAGCGGCGCGACTCGAGTATTCGGACGCCGCGAATTTCACGAGGGCGTTTCGCCGCTGGATGGGGACGACACCAGCGGCGTATCGGAAGAGGCTGCCGAAGAAGTGAAGCGCCATCAACATGGCGCAAGGCAGCGTCGTTTTCGTCTCGATGTGTCTGGGGCAAAATCAGCGGCCCGCCGACCACGCAGCCACGCACGACCTCTGCTATAGCGACGAGATGTTCAGTCATCGCCGTTTCACCTCCGCCCCGTCCCTCGTCGCCCTCTTCGTCGCTGCCAGCGCCTGCGGTCTCGTCGCCTGCGGCTCGGGCGACGACGCCGTCATCGACAACGACACAGGCGAGCACGGCGACTCCGCGCCGTTCGACTCGGGCACGCCGGTCGATTCGACGGCGAAGGACAGCGGGAAGGATTCGGGCGTCGTCGATTCGACGGTCGACGACACGGGGACGGTCGCTGATTCAGGGACCGATACGACGGACTCGTCGGTCGCCGACAGCGCCAAGGATGCCGATGCGACCGCTGACGCAGCCGACTCGGCCGATGCCGTCGTCGCCGACACGACCGACGCAGCAGACACGACCGATGCTGCCGTAGCCGACACGACGGATGCTGCCGCCGCCGACACCGCCGATGCTGCGGACACGACCGACGCGGCCGCGGCCGACACCGCCGATGCAGTAGTGGCCGACACGACGGATGCAACGCCGAGCGACACGAGCGACGCGGGACCGACGGCGACCGAGGTTTGGGTCGTGCGCGTCAACACGCCGACGACCGGCACCGATGGCGCAGCGGTCTTCATCGACAAGTTCCTCGCCGACGGCACCAGCAAAGGCTCGATCGCTCTGCCCGGAACGACGGCGACGGCGCCGCAGCACCTCTTCACGCTCGCCGGCGGCGCGGCGACAGAAGGCGCGTTGGCCCTGTCGGGCGATGGACACTACGTGACGCTCGGCGGGTACGCGGCTGCGATCGGCACCGCGACGGTGGCGACGGGCTCGACCCGCGTCATCGCGCGCATCGACGCCGCCGGCACGATCGACACCTCGACGCTTCTGACGGTCGGCACCTTTGCCGCCAACCCGTTCCGCTCCGTCGTCACCTCCAACGGCACGGATTTCTGGGCCGCGGGCACCGCGTCCGGCACCAACGGCGGCGTCCACTACATCGCTCTCGGCGCCTCGACGGACAGCGGCAATCTCGCGTCCGCGCCGACCAACGTTCGCACCGTGAACATCTTCGGCGGCCAGCTCTACATCGCCACCGCCTCGAGCCCGTACGTCGGCATCTCGTCGTTCGGCACGGGCCTTCCGACGACGACGGGGCAGACCGCGGCCCTCCTGACCAGCAGCACCTCGGCGTACGCGTTCGCAGGGCTCGATCTCGACAGCGCCGTCCCGGGCATCGACATCCTCTATGTCGCCGACGACGGCGCAGGCATCCAGCGCTGGAAGCAGGCGCCGACAGGAACCTGGACGAAGGCCAACACGTTCACCGACGCTTCGTTCACCACCATCAAGGGCGTGGCCGCAAAAGTCGTCGGTGCCGATGTCGTCATTTACGGCAGCAACGTGTCCTCGGCCACGTCCTCCTCGATCTTCAAATTCACCGACGTCGGTGCTGCGCTGACCACCTCGCCCGCGTTCACCAAGATCGCCGACGCCCCTGCCTCGTCCGTCTTCCGCGGCATCGCGCTTGCGCCGAAGTGAGCTTCTTCTAGGCCCTCGCGACACTTGACCGGGCGGCATCGCATGGTGCGCCCGGTGTGGCCGTCCGCCCCTGTACCTGAACAGCCGAACGTGGCGTTCGTGCTCTGGCGCAGCACATCTGGCTAAGCGGAGAAACGTCGGCCGTCTCGAACAGACGGATGCATCCGCTTGATCCAACGTAGCGGGGGACGCGGCAGTCGTTGCTGCGCGGGGGTTGGCCTGCATAACATGAACATTCCGAGAATGTCGTCTGCCCGCCCGAAAGAGCAGTCCGGTCCACGGACGATTCCGCCTCTAGGTGGAGCGGAGAAGTACCGCGACATCGCAGAGCTCGGCAGCGGCGGCATGGGCGAGGTGTACCTCTCGGTGGCCAAGGCTTCGGGGCTCGAGGGCTTCAACAAGCTCCTCGTCGTGAAGCGCATTCGGCAGAGCTTCGCCGACGACGACGACGTCCTGAAGATGTTCCTCAACGAGGCCCGCCTGGCCGCGCGTCTCATGCACCCGAACGTGGTGCAGACGAACGAGGTCGGGTTCGACGGGCAGCGCCACTACATCGCGATGGAGTACCTCGACGGGCAGTCGCTCTTGTCGGTGCTCCGGCGCGCGCGCGAGCTGAAGGTGCGCTTCCCGCTCGACATGCACCTGCGCGTCATCACCGAGGCGCTGGCGGGGTTGCACTACGCGCACGAGCTCGGCGACTTCGACGGCACGCCGCTCAACATCGTCCACCGCGACGCGACGCCCCACAACGTCTTCGTCACGTACGACGGGCAGGTCAAAATCGTCGACTTCGGCATCGCCAAGGTCGGGCAGTCGGGCGACACGCGGACCGGCGTCTTCAAGGGGAAAATCCCCTACATGGCGCCCGAGCAGGTGACGCAGGGGGCGATCGATCGGCGCTGCGACATCTTCGCGGTCGGCGTCATGCTCTGGGAGGCCGTCGCGCAGCGCCGCATGTGGAAGGGCGCGAGCGACGTGCAAATCATGCTCGGTCTGCACAACGGCGAGCTCGCGCGGCTGAGCGAGTTCGCGCCGAACGCACCGCCTGCCCTGGTGAGCATCGTCGAGCGTGCGCTGTCGCTGAAGATCGAAGAGCGATACGCCACTGCCGGCGCGATGCAGGCCGATCTCGAGTCGTATTTGCGGTCGTTCGGGGCGCCGCCGAGCGCGCGGGACGTCGGGCGCTGGGTGTCCGACGCCTTCGCCGATGCGCGCAAGCAAATCCGCGCCGCGATCGAGACCCAACTGAAGACCATCAACGAGCAGCCCTCGGCGCTCCTCGTGAAGCCGCTCGAAGAGCTGACCGGTCCGGCTGGCGACGGGACGCCGCCACACATCGACGGCACACCGTCCGATCTTCGTCGCTCGATGTCGACGCTGTCTGCGCCGTCGGTCTCGGCGGCCTCGCTGACCGACACGCGCACACAAGTTCGCTCGGGAAATACCGGCATTTTCATCGGCGTTGCGGCCGCGTGCCTCCTCCTCGGTGGCGCGGCGGCCTACTTCGCGACGCGCAGCGCAGGTGACCCGCCGCCGTCCACCCAGCCGACGACCGGCGAATCGACGGCGGCGACGGCGAAGGCCAGCGCCAATGCGGAGGCGACGACGAAGATCGCAGCCGCGACGACGGCACCTGCGCCGCTGCCGGCCGCCACGCCGACGACGAACGAAATCGTCGTCGTCGAGGTCACCACCACGCCGCCCGACGCCAAGGTCTTCCTCGACGACGCCACGCTCACCGGAACGACCGCCAAGTATCCGAAGGACGGCATGTCGCATCGTCTGCGCGTCGAGGCGCCGGGGTACTTGCCGCAGAGTCAGTGGGTGACCTTCGACGGCAAGCCGATCACGCTGAACGTGAAGCTCGATCGCGTCCCGTTCGCCTATGGCAAGCCCATCGTCACCGTGACTGCGCCGACCGTGCCGGCAATCGCCAGCGCCAAGCCGCCGGCTGCGACCACGACGACCACCTTCGGTGAGCTCGACAAGCCGCCGCCCAAAGCTCCGCCGAAGAGCTCCATCGACACCAGCGATCCTTTCAAATGACCTTTTTCTCCGCTCGCCGCCGCCTCGCCGTTTGCGTCGTTCCCGTCCTCGCCGCGTTCGGGGCGAGCTCGCTCGGCGCGTTCCCGTTCTCGTCCCCGTTCTCGTTCTCCGAGGCCTTCTCCTTGCCCGCTGCGTTCGCCGCCGACGACCCGGTCACGGTCGAAGCGCGCGCGCACTACGACCGCGCGGTGCAGCTCTACAAAGAGGGCGCCTACGACGCCGCGCTCGTCGAGTTCGAGCGTGCGTACAAAATCATTCCGAACTTCCGCATCCTCTACAACATGGGCCAGGTGCAGTTCGAGCTGAACCACTTCGGCGCCTCGCTCAAGCTCCTGCGTCGCTACCTCGCCGAGGGCACCGACTTCCCGCCTGGCCGCAAAGAAGAGGTGCAGGCGCGCATCACGCAACTCGAGCTCCGCGTCGCCAACATCACGGTCGTGGTCGACGTCCCCGGTGCGGTGGTGAGCGTCGACGATCTCGTCGTCGGCAAGAGTCCGCTCGCCGAGCCCATCCTCGTCGACATCGGGTATCGCCGCATCAGCGCGACGAAAGACGGCAAGACCGACAGCAACGTCGTCACCGTCGCGGGCGGCGACAAGCTCAGCGTGCAGCTTGCCGTCGCACCCGCCGAGGTGCAGAAACCAATCGTCGACGATTCGATGGCGAAGAAGCCGGTCGAGACCAAGGGCTCGTTTCCCATCGTGCCGTGGGTGGTCACCGGCGTGCTGGCGGCTTCGGCGGTCACGTTCGGCGTGCTGACGATTGGCAAACAGAAGTCCCTCGCCGACGAGCGCGACAATCCCAACGCCTCGCGCGACACGCTCGACTCGAAGCTGAAGAGCGAGAAGACGTTCGCGCTCACGACCGACATCCTCACTGCCGGCGCCGTCGTCATGGGCGGCATCTCGCTCTACCTGACGTTCTCCAAACCGAGCAAGCCGAGCAAACCGAGCGACGAGAAGAGCGGCGGCGCGAACGTGAACGTGAACGTCGGCGTCGGGCCCGGATCGATCATCGTGATGGGGTCGTTTTAAAGAGAAAACGGAGCGGATTTCGCCGCTCCGTTTCGATTTCGCGGGGAACGCGAGGTCGTCGACTATGCCGGACCTTTGAGCGCGCCGCCGAGGATCCATGCCTTGATGCGGTCACGCTCCTCGGTCGTCAGCGTCGCGCCCGAGCTGGCCGGGTTGGGCATTTCGGTGTTGCCCGGATCGTCCTTCGCCTTGCGACGATGGGTGTTGGTGATCTTCTGGTACATGAAGCTCACGATCGGGAGACCCGGGAGAACGCGGTAGTAGGCCGCCTCATCGTACGGCGCGCCGAACTTCGGCTGAATGTCACCCGGGGTCGCGATGAACGAGATGCTTCCAGAGGCCACGGTGCCGCCGTCTCCATCGGAGAGCGTCGTGACCGTTCCACCGTCGAGCATCTGTACGCTCGGCCACGGCGGGTTGTAACGCACGCTCGCCGGCACCTTCACGAGGTTCGCGTACGCGTTGTCGACGCTGTCCATCGCCAGACCGCCAGGCGCGCTCGGACCCAAGTGACAACCGCCTTCGCGAGCGCACTTCGCCGAGTTGGCGACGCCAGGGATGCCGACGAAAATGGGCATGATGTGGTCGGTGAGGTTGGGGACCCTCTGCGCCTTGCGCTCGACCTTGTTGGAGTTCTTGTTGCCGGCCTTGTCACGCGCGAGGACGACGTAGAAGTGAGAGATGGTGTAGTCGACGCCGGGGACTTCGGCGGTGTTGGTGCCGGTGACGCTGACCTTGGGAATGCCTGCGAAATCTTCGCCGCCCGGAGTCACCGAGTCGTAGACGTCGTAGGCGATCTCGCTCGCGCCGCTCTTGTCGTCGGTCGCGGGGGCCCAGGTGAGCCTCGATTTACCCGTCGTCGCGGCGGTCGAGTCGGGGATGAAGTCGACGAAGAGGAGGCCGGCGAACTGCGGCGGCACCGTGTCGTCGGAGGTCGCGATCGATTTCTCGATCTTGTTGACGTCCTCGACGCCGGCGGCGTTGACCGCACGAACGACGAAGAAATACGTGCCGCCCGCGTCGAGGCCGGTGACGTTGAAGGAGACCTTGCCCGGCAGCGTCGTGTACTGCGGTGAGCCGAAGGTCTGTCCGCCCGACTTCTGGGCGACGTAGACGTGATAGGCGATCTTGTCGGCGGTGGTGGTCGGATCGGTCGCCGCGGCCCACGTGAGCGTCGCGGTCGTCGGAGTCGCGGTCGTCGCAGCAGCGAGGCCGGCGAACGTCGGTCCAGCGCCGACCGTCGGGACGACGCAAACGCCACCGACGAGGACGGTGCCCGGGCCGCACGTGATCGTGCTGCCATCGGTCGGAACGGAGGAGTCGAACGGATCGGAGACGCAGCTGGTGCCCTCCTGATGCGTGCCCGCGCCACAGGTGATCGTGGTCCCCGGCGAGTTGCTGGTGCTGCTGCACGCGCTCACGCCTCCCGCGCTGATGGCGACGGCGGCGACGAGGACGCAGATCAATTCGCTTCGCAATTTCATCACATTACCTTCTACGAAAGAGAGACGAGCGCAGGCGCGCTACGGGACGGACAGAGGTACAGAGAGACGGCAGTCACTTCGCACAGAGTTTCGCCGGCTCGCGGCCGCGGATGCGCGACGGCACGTAGTCGGTGGCCGGCCACGGGAGCGCCGTCAACGTGAGCGTCGGGCTCGTCGTCACGTGCGCGGCCTTGAGGCCGTTGCTGACGTAGGCGGCGACCATCGTCTTGGTGTCGAAGGCCATCTGACTCGCCGAGCCGCCTTCGATCGACGTCGGGGTGAGCGTGCCGCCGGTGAAGGGCACGGCGTTGAGCTTGCCGACGAAGGTCGTGAAGATGGCGATGTCCTGGCAACCAGCCATCACCACCGGAGAGAACGTGGCGCGCCCGGCGTAGTCGAACGTCGCGACGGTGTCGGGGGTGGTGGTGGAGAACGTCTGCGAGTTCTCGAGGATGGCGCCCTTGGTGGCGCTCGTCGGGACCACCATCAGGGCGGCCTTGTGCCGATACGACGTGCCGAGACCGACCGTCGTGTCGACCGAGTACGAACCGAACGGCAGCTGATTTCCAGAGAGATCGTGGCCGTCGTTGCCGGTGTAGCGATAGCGCTGGAAGTACACCGGGCAGGTGCTGGGCGCGCCCGAACAGCCCTGCTTGAAGCCGATGCCTACGGTGCCGCCGGTCAAGGTGTCCTCGGCGCGACCGCCGACGAAGAAGCCGAGGTAGGCCTCGGCGGCGCTGCCCTTCACCACCGTGTTGGCAGGGCCGTCGGTGGGCGTGCACAAGACGCACACCTGCTTCACGGCCTTCGGGTTGCTGACGTCGAGGAGGAAGATGTTTCCCACCGCGAGCGGATCGGAGCCCGTGTACGTCGCCATGTAGATGAGACGACCGTTGAGGACGACGATGTCGCCGGCTCCGGTCGGCTTCGGCACCGCCACCGTCGAGAGCTCGGTGTATTTGCGCGTCGACGGGTCGAACGTGCGCGCGTGCAGTTTGGCACCTGAGCCGCCGGCGTCGGTGTGGCTGGCGTCGTCCTCGAAGATGTACCAGACGTCGCCGCCGCCGGTGGGAAGGCCGGGATCGTAGGCGATGGCGGTGACGGTCATCACCTCGCGGGCGAGCTCGGTGCCGGTCATCGGATCGACTGCCACGAGCACGCCGCCGGAGAGCGTGGTGCCGCCGACGAGGAAGACACCTCCATTCGAGTCGCCGGTGTCGGCGAGCGGCGTCTCGCCATCGGGCGCGTCGACGACGAGGGTCTCGTCCTGGGCGTCGACGCCGATCTCCCCGATGTCGGGCGTCGCCGTGTCGGCGTCGATGCCGCTGTCGGTGCCCGTCGTGGAGCGGACGCAGACGTGATCGGCGTTGCAGGTGCGACCGCGAAAGTCACCGCCCTTGGCGTCGCAGTCGGCGCTCGTCGTGCATTGGTCGGCGTTCTTGTCGACGAGCGCGAAGCAGGCACCGCTCGCGAGGACACCGAGCCCAAGCGCCATCGAGGCGCCGAGTCGAGTCGCGCGAGGAAGTGCCAGGCGACCCGCGCGTGATGAAAACAGCCTCGACATCCCGCTCCCGACTCCTCGACCGACGCCCGGTCCGCACAAGATAGACCGTTTAGCCTAGTCGAATCGAGGCTCGGAAGGCAGGATTTGCGAGCCGAAATGGGCCGACGCCGTTGGTGACGGATCGCATGTCCCGGCCTTGCGATGGCTCAGTGCGGCGCTCGCGAAGGCGCAGTCGGCGCTACGAAAATGCGCGCTCCAGCGTGCGGAGAATGCCATCGGGCTCGCGCAAACCGGCAGCGACGATCGCGTCGGCGCGCGCCTGCGAGCTTGCGTTGGCGTAGATGCGAAGCTGGGGCGCGTTGCCGGAAGGGCGGATGTGCGCGACGTCACCATTGCGGAAACGCACGCGTACGCCGTCGAGCACGTTGATGGAGGCGATCTCGTCGAAGCCGAGGACCGGCGTGAAGAAGCGCTCGAGGGACGCCTTGCTGGCGCGCCAAGCGTCATCGATTCGCGCGTCGGAATCGGCGCGGGTGAAGTCGACCTCTCGCACGTCACCGGGCGGCACCAGCTGCGCGAGGATCGCCTTGCTGACGACGACCGGGACTTCGTCGATGAGCCCCGAGGCGCCGAAGCGCGCCGGCAGAAGCTGCCAAAGCTCGGCGAGCGTCAGCGATTGCGACTTGGCCGCGAAGAGGTTGGCGAGGATCGGCAACGTCGCGTCACGCGTCGGGAGCGGCGCGAGCGTCCCAGCGTCGAGCGTGAGCGCGCTGCCGACGAGGAATCCGCCGTTGGCCTCCCAACCGACGACACGCTGGGAATCGCCGGTCGCGCGGATCTCGTCGATGGCGGCGATGACGTAGGGCGAACCGATGCGCGTCTTCGACAAACGCACGCCACGCTCGCGGAGCCGCGTCTCGACGGCGTCGTTGGCGCTGATCGGCACCGCGACGGCGTCGGCTCGAAGGTACTCGGCGACGACGATGCCGAGGAGATCGCCGGGGAGAAATCGCACTCGTTCCCCACGCGCGTCGGGCCCTTCGAGCACGGCGGTGACGAGTGGCCTGTCGGAGTCGCCGTCGGTGGAGACGAGCGCGTCGATTCGCTTGTTTTCCGGGGCCGCGGCGACGAGCGCCTCGAGCCGCGCGAGCAGCTCGGAGGTGACGTTCTCGGTGTCGATCGGCGTGAAGACCTCGGCGCGTCCGACGCACACCACCTCTGCCCCGAGCGCACGAAGGATGCGCGGGAGGAGCTCGCGACCAACGGCGGAGTGCTCGTAAAAGAGGACGCGAAGACCAGACAGTCCATTCGCCGGAAAGCTCCCGACGTAGCGCGCGACGTAACGCTCGACCGCGGCTGCGCTCTCCAGCGGGAGCGCGCTTGCGCTCTTCAGCATTCCCTTGGCGTCGAACGCCGAGGTCTCGGCCGTCTTCGCGTACTGCGCGGCGCGCACCAGCCCGACTGCGCCGGTGATTCCTGCCTCGTCCGACTTCAGCACCTCGGAGGCGCTCCTGTTGATCTTGATGCCGTTGCGATCGAACGGGATGTGACTGCCCGTGACCATCACCCCGGCGCGACGATTCTCGAGCGCGTGCAACGCGAGCGCGGGAGAAGGCAGCTTCCCGACGTTCTCGACGACGCAGCCGACGTCGACGATCGCCTGCGCGCACGCGCGAAGAATGCGATCGGTGCTCGGCCGGAGATCACCACCGAGGACCACCGTGCTGCCGACCTCGATGTCTTTGGCGTCGATGAGGTAGCGGAGCGCGCCGACGACGTTGATGTACGCCTCGAGGTCGGTGATGTCTTTGACGAGCCCACGCAGACCGCTGGTGCCGAAGGAGAGCGCGGTGGGGACGTGATCGAGAAAGGAGGGCATGGGGCCGCAAATACTAGAGCAAAGGAGCCGCGAGCTGCGAGCCACCATGGACCTTGGCTCCGAAGGCGCGCATCCACTTCTCTTCCTCGGCGCTCAGCGGACCTTTGTCGAGGGCGTTCAGGTTTTCTTCGAGCTGGGCGAACGTCTTCGGGCCGGTGAGGGCGACGTCGACGTGTGGGCTGCTGAGGCAGAAGCGGTAGCAGTCGCCGGCGGTCATCACCGGCCCCGTCCAACCGCTCGGCGCCTTGAGGAGCTTGCGCCAAGAGGTCGCGGTGTAGGCGACGACGGCCGGCTTGCGCTTCTCGAGATGGGGGAAGATGTCGCGTTCGGCGCCTGGGTGAGCGGCGTTGTAGCGGAGCATGAAGACGTCGAGCGGCGACTCTTCCGCGAGACGCCCGGCGCGCTTTCGATCGTGGATCGAGATGCCGATCGCGCGAACTTTTCCTTCGTCCTTCAGCTTCGTCAGCGCTTCGATGGTGGCGTCGGTCCAGGCCGAGGTGGTGCCGAGCCAGAAGAGATGGAAGACGTCGAGGTAGTCGGTGCCGAGCTGCCGCAGCTGTTTTTCCGCGGCGCGACGCACGCTGCCCCCGAACCAACCGAGGGAAGCTCCAGCCGCGACGACCATGCGCTCGCGATCGCGCGCGAGAGCCTTCTTCAGCGGCTCGCGCAGGTGACCGGTGCGCATCGTCGTCCAGAAGACGTATTGGATGCCTCGTTCGAGGGCCTGCTCGAAGCCGGCGGCGTCGATGCCGTAGTTGCATGCGAGCCCCAGGCGATGCACGCGGCGCCCGGGGCTTCCGAACGAAGGTATCTCGCGATGGGTGAAGGCTGAGTCGGCCATCGCTCGATGATGCCATGTCTCCCTGTCATCGCGTGAGCCCTCGGCACCAAGTGACACAGCCCTCGAATTTTGTGCGCGCGCAAGCTCGAACGCTGCAGGGTCGTAGAAATACGGAGCGCGTGATCACGGAGCCAAGGCGGCGCGCGCGGAACGGCGTTTGCTGTATCAGCCTCCATGTCCGCGTCCGATCCGTCGGTGAGCCAGTCGATGCGACTGAAGCTCGCCGAACAGGAGCCTTCTCGATCTCGATCCCTTCGCGCAAACCTGGAAGAGCGCGCGCCGAGCGGAGCCCAGACCGCTCGGCGCGCGTTGATCGCCGCTCGAGTCATCTTCGCCATCGCCGTCGGAGTCATCGCCCTTCGCACGGGCAAGCCGCTGCACTGGGACGGCGCGGCCTTCGACGTCTATGCGCACGCGGGGAAGCTCACCTTCGGTCTCGCGCTGGTGGTGGGCGTCCTCTCGATCACCCATGGGCAGACGATCGCGCGGCTCGCGGGTCGGGTGCCGCGCTGGGCGCTCGACGTCATCGTCTTCACGATTGCCTTGATTTCATGCCACTTCATGACGCAGGCGGCCTTCCACGCCCTGCCACAGGTGCAGGACGAGATCGCCTACGACTGGCTCGCGCGGCACCTCGCGGTGTTCGACGCGGTGCCGGCGTCGCATCCGCTCGGTGAGCACTTCCGCATTCGTTTCCTCGTCGACGACGGGCGTACGTATCCGCTCTTCCAGCCGGGTTGGCCAGCCCTCCTCGCAGTGTTCCATCGGCTGCACCTCACGAGTTGGGCACCGGCGTTCGCCTCGGCGCTGTGGGCAGTCTCGTGCGCTCGGCTGGCCGATCGACTGTACGGTCGACTCGCCGCCGTGTTCGCCGCGGCGGTGCTCGTCTGCAGCCCGTTCTATCTCTTCCTCGGCGGCGCCTACTTCGCGCATCCGCTCGCCGCGGCGCTCGTCGCTTTCACGCTCGAGCGCTGGATCGCGGTGTTCGATCGCGCGACGGCGGCTCCGGAGAACGAGGGCTCGATCCTCCGCGCGGCGTCGGCGGCTGGAATCGCATTCGCCTGGTTGATCGTCACGCGCGGACAAATCGCCGTGGCGACGCTGGTGCCACTCACGCTCGTCACCGTCCTCCGCGGGCGCGCGCTCCTCGCCAAGGGGAAGTCGCAAAACCGTGGACGCGTTCTCCGCGCGCTCGGCGTCCTCGTCGCCGTCGGATCGCTCGGGCTCTTCCTCCAGGGAGCCTGGAATCTGAGGACCACGGGCCACGCGCTCGAGCTGCCACAAGACCGTTACTTCGCGATGACCGAAGCCAAGCCCGGATGTCATCGACTCGGCTTCGGTGACGACGTCGGCTGTCGTCGCGAGCACGGTCCGGACATCGGCCCCGAGGGTTTCACGCCCAAAATCGCGCTCGACGTGCACGAGAAGCGATGGTCGACGTTTCGCAACGACGCGTGGGGAACGGTGATTCCGCTGGCGCTCCTCGCGCTCTGTTTTCTCCGTGCGCCGACGTGGCGTGCCGCGGTGATTGCAGGCGCGGTGGTGGCGCCGATCGCGCTCTCGTTCTTCTTCTATTACCACGCGATCGCGCACGGGGTGCGGCTCTGGGCGGAGTCGCTCGGACCGATCGCGATCGCGATCGGCGCAGCGCTCGCACCTCGCGAAGAGACACCACCGGGGATGACCCTCGCCCGCGCGAGCTCGCGGCTTCTCCGTGGCGTCGGGTTCGCCGCGCTCTTGCCGATCCTCGTCGTCGGCTACGCCGTCGATGCCAAGGCGCGCGCCGCGGAGAACGGCGCCGATCCGATGGGGCCGCGGATCACCAAGAACCTCGACGAGGCCAACATCCATCACGCCATCGTCTACGTCGGCAACTGCAGCGACGTCGATCGCGGCGACGTCGTCTACGGATGGGCCTCGGTGCTCAACGAGAACCCGGCGCCCTCGGGTGATCGCTGGATCGTCCGTGATTTCGGGCTCGCCCACGATCGACAGCTGGCCGCGATGTACCCCGAGCGTCGGCACGTGCGCGTCGACTGCAACGGCGTCTTCAACGGCGAGGTCCCGTCAGCGGGCCCAGGCGATCCCATCGTCACCGAGTGGGAGGCGAAGTTCCCGGCCGACGCGCAAGAAGAGGCGTTCACGCTCATCGAAGCCGGTGACGGCGCGCCCGACAAACCGAGCAACGGCGCGGTGCTGACGATCGCGACGAAGACGCCGACTGCCTTCACGTCGTTCCGTCAGTATCTGCCGAGTCGTGGCCTCTACCTGGTCTCGGTGCGCGTGATGCAGCGGATGGATGGTGGGCGCCTCGCGCTCGAGGTCGATGGCAAGGTGGTCATCGAGGCGATCCCGACGATGGGTCCGGTCGCGATGCTGACGATCACCGCCGCGCAGCCGATCACCCTCGACGCCGGCGTCCACGTCGTCACCCTTCGCGCCCAAAATGGCGTCGGCGCCTTCCGCACCTCGATCGATCGAATCGAGTGGAGACCCCTGCCGTGAGTCACTTCGGCGCGAATTTGAGGTCGTAGGCGAACGGCGGTCCAGCGAACGGAGGCAGCCGTGCTCCGAGCGCAGCCTTCTCGGCACACGCACCCTTGACCGTTTTTTGCAGCGGTTTGTTGGGACTCTCGGCCGCGGTGGCGAAGCCGTTGGGATCGAAGTCGATGTGCATCAGATAGAACGCCTTCGGGAGGCCCTTGGCGCACGCCTCGATGGCGGGACGAACGCGCTCGGCCATCCGATCGATCGCCGCCTTGCTCGGCTTCGGCCCCGGCTCTTTGACGAGCAGATCGGGCGGCACGTCGGCGCTCGTGGCGCTCGTGGCGCTCGTGGCGCTCGTGGCGGAAGACGAAGTCGACGGCGCGGCGATCACGGTGGCGCTCGGCAAAATTTTGGCGACCGAGTGGGTCGAGGTCGAGGTCGACGGCAGCGGGTTGCTCGGCGGCGTCGCGGTGGGAATCGGCGCAGTGGTGACGACCGTCGCGGCTCCGACGGCGTCACGCGGGACGAGGACGTAGCTCTTCGAGAGGACGAGACCGCCCGCGATCACCAGCGCACCGGCGACGATGGCGGTCGCCAAGATCGAGGTGACGACGACCGGCGTGACGTTCACCATCCGCGCCCCACGCGCGGATTGCCCACGATTTGCAATACTTTCTGTCTGCGACGCGTTCGAGTCTCGTCCGATCGCCGAGGCCGGGACGCGTGACTCGCGCTCGTGCGCGGGCGAGCCGGCGACTTCACGTGCGTGCGCGGGCGCCGGCGTGACGCCCCACGGAGTCGTCGTGTCGGCGGGCTCGTTGATGCGCACGGGCGGCGGCGCCTCCGTGCTCTCACGCGGCCCCGCACCCTTCTTCGCGTCCGGATGACCGGGAGGATTCTGCAGGAGAAGTCCCATCGGAAGGGTGGCGAGGCGAGGCGTGCGCTTCACGGGTGCGGCGGCGGTCGGCTTGGACGGCGCCGCCGCCTTGTTGTCGGACTCGCTGGCGTAGTCGAGACCGCTGACGTCGACGGCCCGCTCGTGCTCACTGCGATCGTCCTTCGTCTGCTCGTCCCACTCCTGATCGAGTGAACCGGGAGGGGACGAGGAAGAACGTGTCATGGGCGAGGCCAGCTCCGTCGAGGAGCATACCTCGAAAGTAAGCGGGGCTTACTCGCAGATGCCGCCGCCGAGCGGGAGGCTGCCGGCCGGCGTGCAGGTCTTGCCGCCGGTGCACGCGTGAGCCGTGTCGCAGAGCGCGTTGCAGCTGTCGGCGCCGGTCGACTTCGGGTCGTTGCAGACGAGGTCGTTGGCGCAGTCGGTGGCCGCAGCGCAGCTCGCGCCCGCAGCGACGGTGCCTGCCGCGCGGCACGTGCCGTAGAGCGCGGTGCCGTCCATGTCACCGATGAGCACGCTGCAGTTCTGACCGCTCGGGCAGTCGGTGCCGAAGAGGGTGCACGTCGGCACGCAGATGCCGTAGAGCGCCGTGCCGCCCGAGTCGGCGATGAGGATCGAGCACTTCTGGCCCGTTCCGCAGCCCTTGTCGTCGGCGCAGAACTTTCGGCAATGACGCGTCGGCGGCGAGGTGAGCGAGCCGATTCCCGAGCAGTACGAGCCCGGCGCACAGGTGTCGTCGCCGATACCGGCGGGCGTCTCGCTGGTGCGCGTGCAGGGCGCGTCGACGGCAGCAGTGCCCGCCTTCATGCAGCCCGGCGTGGTGGACGTGCCGCTGCCGTCGTCGACCGCGGTGCACTTCGAGGTCGCGCCCGAGCAGCCCGTCTGTTTGATCGGATCGCAGTCCGGCGGCGGCGGGGCGGTGTCGGTGGGCGGCTTGCTGTCGGCCTTGGCGTCGGTCGCGACCTTGGTGTCGCCGGTGCCGGTATCGACCGGCGTGGTGCCAGTGTCCTTGCCGACGGCCGTGTCGGGAGCAGTGGTGCCCGTGTCGGTGACGGTGGCGCCTCCGCTGCTGCTGCTGCTGCTGCACGCCGCGCTGGTGAAGACGATGAAGGTCGAGAGGAACGCGGGCATGAAGGCGTGAGTCGTGCGCATCGGAAGCTCCCACCGCGGTTGACCGCGGCTCGCAGAATGTAGAGGGGGCGCATCCTAGCCGAAACGCGCTCATCGCTTGCACGAGAGGTCCGTCACGTCGCAATTGCCGTCCGACGCGGACTTTTACCGGTTTTCCGTGCGCGGCCTCTAGGTCGCAAAAAAGAACGAGCCCGGCGCCGCTTCCTCAGCGCCGGGCTCTCACTACACGTCACTGCGGGTCACTCACTCCGTCACTCCGTCGGATCTCTCACGTACTCACAACGTGCGGGTTTCGCCGCTACTTACACTCGAGCTCACTTCTTGCCGGTCATGTGGGGATGGTCCTTCGGACCCTGCTCGATCTTCGTCGCCAGCTTCTCGCGCTGCTCCTTGGTGAGGAGCGGGACGATGACCGCGAGGTCCTTCAGCATGTGATCCATCGGGCCCTTGCCGGCGAACGCGGGCTTGTCGGGGGCGCCTTGCGGCTTGGCGAGGAAGGCCGTGGCGTCGAAGTTGGCGTCGGCGAAGGTCTGGAGGCGAGCATCCATCTCCTTCTTGAAGGTCTCGTGCTGCGCCTTCATCGCCGTGATGTCGGCGTCGCTCGGCGCGGCGGGCTCGTTCGCTGCGAGCTTCGCCTGGATGGCGTCGCTCTGCTCCTTGGTCAGGTCGAGGTCCTTGAGCATTCCCATCGGCCCGAAGCCGCCAGGGTGCTTGTGCTCGACTTGATCGTTCTTCTCGTTCTTCTCGTTCTTGTTCCACTTGTGGTCGGGACCGCCCTTGGGGCCATCGGCCATCTTCTTCTCGATCCCCATCACCAGGAGCGAGCGCTGCTCCGAAGAGAGCGTGTCGTGGAGGGTGGTGAGCGCCTTCGCCAGCGCCACTTCACGGGCCGAGTGGTCGACGAGCTCGGGCTTGATGTCGAGTGCGAGGGCCGTGGTGTCGATCTGGCCGGCGCGAATCGCGGCCACGAGCGCCGTCTTGTGTGCGTCGTTCGGGGGCGGCATCGGCGCCGCGGGCTTCAAGGTGGCGACGAGCGCTTCGATCGTGGTGCGCTGGTCGGTGGTGAGGTTGATCGGCTCGTGCAGCGCGGCGAAGAGAAGGCCGGCCGGGCCGTGGCCCTTGTGCATACCGAAGTGGTGCTCGCCAGGGTTCGACTGCGCGCCGGGCGCCGGGGTGTTGACCGAGCTGCTCGTCGATCCGGTGCCGTCGCTCGGAGCCTGGGCCCCGCAAGCGGCGAGCGAAGCGAGAAGGCCAAACAGCGGAAGGATCATCGATGCGCGGAACGTTTTCATGGGGAATCTCCTCGGTGCCGCTCGCAATCGGCGGAGCGTGACCCAGCTCTTTGCAGCGTCGATGCCAACGTCGAAATCGCAGAAAACGGCACATTTCTGCGTCTGGGCGCGTGCGGAATGCTGAAGGCGCAGTGCGGGAGTGCGGAATCCGCAGTCCTCTCGACGGTCGCCCTCTTCTCGTTTCGCCAAAGAATGCTGCGCAACTTCGACCGCTTCGGTGAATCTCGCTCCGCTCGGTTGCCGAAGCCAGAGCGGCCCGCTTTGTGCGAACGTACCCGCGCGTGAACGACCGACGCCGCCGGTGGATGGGACGAGGAAGCATGGCGATGGCGCTGCTCGCTGCCGTCGCGCTCGCGGTGACGGTGCTGGTTGCTCAGCGCGCGCTCTCGCACGCGTCGGAGGTGGTGATGCGCGGCGAGGCCGACGGGCTCGTCTCCACCATCGTCACCGACATCACGCAGGCCGAACAGGACGGCACTTCGACGACGAAGGAGTGGCTCGCCCACGAGCTCGAGCTCCACGCCGATCGCGGCCTCCGCTACGTCGCCATCGTCCAACGCGACTCCATCCTCGCCGAGGCAGGGACGCCGACGATGCCCGACGTCAAGCTGCGTCCGGGCGAGACGTCCACCGTCGAGAAGCGCGTCCGCGTCACCGGTTTCATTCCTCCGATACACGCGCCGCAAGGGCTCGGGGGTCCATACGGACCGCGGCCGCACCTGCCGCCGGCGCTGCTCGTCGTCGAGCTCGAGCCACCGATGATCGAGCAGCTGCGTGGTCACCTCCAGCGCATCTCCTTCGTCGCTGCCGGCGCTGCGGCCGTGCTCGTGCTCTTCGCGATCGCGCTCTCCCGCAGCGCCGCTCGGCTCGCCGCCATCGAGCAACGTGCCGCGCGTGAGCAACGCCTCGTCGCCCTCGGGGGCATGTCCTCGGTGATGGCCCACGAGCTGCGCAACCCGCTCGCGTCGCTCAAGGGGCACGCCCAACTGCTCGCCGAAGATCTCGACGAAGAGCTCGACGGAGGCAAACCGAAGAAGAAGGCCGAGCGCGTGGTGGCGGAGGCGCAGCGCATCGAAGAGCTGACCACGAGCCTCCTCGATTTCGTGCGCGATGGACCGATCGAGGCCGCCGAATGCACGCCGACGGCTCTCGTCGAACGGGCCCTCGCCGACGTGCCGCGCGAGCGCGTCGACGTCACCACCGAGGAGATGCCGCCGTTCGTCGTCGACGAGTCACGCCTCGCGCGCGCGGTGCACAACCTGGTCGACAACGCGCTCAAGGCGTCGAAAGAAGCCGAGCACGTCGAGCTGACGATCGCCCGGGGCAACTCGAGAGAACGAGTGGGCGAGGTCGTCATCACGGTGCGCGATCATGGTCCCGGAATCACCGACGAGAAGATGTTCGAGCCCTTCGTCACCACCCGCGTCCGCGGTACCGGCCTCGGGTTACCCGTGGCGCGCCGAATCGCCGAGCAGCACGATGGTACGCTGGTGGGCGAGAACCACGCCTCCGGCGGCGCTGTTTTCACCCTGCGTTTTCCTGCGCGTTCTGCGGGAGGAGCTCGTCCATGAAGCCCGTCGAGAAGCCCCTTCGCACGCTCGCCAAGGGAGGTCGGGTCCTCGTCGTCGACGACGAAGAGGGCGTCCGCTCGTTCCTCGCCGAATCGCTCGAACGCGACGCGCACGAGATCGAGCAGGCCGAGGACGGCGAGGTGGCGCTCCGTCTCGCGCGCGAAGAACCGTTCGACGTCGTGCTCACCGATCTGCGCATGCCGAAGGTCGACGGCATGACCGTCGTACGCACGCTGCGCACCGAGCAACCCGACGTCGAGCTGATCGTCCTCACGGCGTTCGGCGACGTCGGCACCGCGGTCGAGGCGATGAAGCTCGGCGTCTACGACTACCTACAAAAACCGCTGTCGGGGCCGGCTGCAGTGCGTGAGTTGGTGAAGGGTGCACTGGCGCGAAGGCAGGCACTCGGGGCGCCGTCGCGCGAGGAGAGACTCCCCACGAAGTCGAAGCTGACGTTCGGCGCGCCGTCGATGCGTCCGGTGGTCGAGGCGCTGGCGAAGGTGGCTAGGTCGGGCGCGACGGTGCTCCTGCAAGGAGAGAGCGGCACCGGCAAGGAGGTCGCGGCGCGGGCGATCCACGAGATGAGCCCGCGGACGCAGAAGCCCTTCGTCGCCATCAACTGCGCGGTCCTCACCGAGCAGCTCCTCGAGAGCGAGCTCTTCGGTCACGAGAAGGGCGCATTCACCGGCGCCCACGCGCAGCGCCGCGGTCGCATCGAGCTCGCCGACGGCGGCAGCTTCTTCCTCGACGAGGTCGGCGAGCTGCGTCCGTCGTTGCAGGCGAAGCTCCTCCGCGTCATCGAAGAGCGCACCTTCGAGCGGCTCGGCGGCTCGCAATCGATCGAGGTCGACGTCCGCTGGATCGCGGCGACGCACCGAGATTTGCGGGCGATGGTGCGCGAAGGCACCTTCCGCGAAGACCTCTACCATCGACTCGCGGTCTTCCCCATCAAGCTCCCGCCGCTGCGCGAGAGGCGCGAGGACATCGTGCCTCTCGCCGAAGCACTCCTCCTCGATCTCCATGCCGCCGCCGGGCGAAAGCCCCCACGGCTCGACGAGGCGCTCGCACAGAAGCTCCGCGAGGCTCCGTGGCCGGGCAACGTCCGCGAGCTGCGAAACGCGCTCGAACGCGCGATGATCCTCGCCGACGGAGAGCGCCTCGGCGTCGAGCACCTGTGGCTCGAAGAGAACGAGGAGCTGGCTGCCCCGCGCAACACCGAGACCACCGAGACCACCGCCGGCAAAGGTGGCTCGCTCGCCGATCTCGAACGAGCGACGATCGAGCAGACGCTCGCCAAGGTCGGTGGCAATCGTCGCGCCGCCGCGCAAGCCTTGGGAATCGGCTTGCGCACGCTGTACGAGAAGTTGAAGCGGTATCAGCTGCGCTGATTTGTCGCAGTTTCTCCGACGCTCGACGACGGCTATTGCCTTGTTCGCGAGGTCGCGCAACTCTTGCCTGGCAGGCGCGAACACGTCGGCGAACGAGGGAGAGGTTGCATGTCAGCGCGTCGTCCGGGCACTGGGCCTCTGGGCTCGATCGTCCTTGCTCTCGGGATGCTCCATGGATGCGCCAACGACGCACCCGAGTCGACGAACGCGGCAGGCGGCGACGCCCAGACAGACGCCTCGACCTCGAGCTCGTCGACCTCGGCCAACGCGAGCAGCGAGAAGTCGTCGCGCGCCAAAGCGATCATCGAAGAGCTGAAGCTGCACCAAGAGTTCGTCGGTCATCTCGGCGGAGGTGCGACGCTCGCGAAGATCCCGAGCACGGCGGGAAAGGTCGGCGCCTTCCAATTGGCGGCCGATGGCACTCCGGCATCCAGATTCACGGTTCTCGGTAGCGACAGCCTCCTCGTCGAGCTCCCCACCGACGCGAGCGGCCCCGTGCACCTCGGAATTTCCGGCCGTCCGCAGGTCTTCGTCGAGCTGACGCCGCTCGAGACGACGCACGTCGTCGCCGAGCCCTACGAGGGCGCGCTCGTCTTCGGCGAAGCGGCAACCGACACCGACGTCGTCCACATCGTGGAAAAGACGCGTATGGAGGAGATCCACGTCCTTCGTTCGCGAAGTGCGCCGACCGTGCTTCGGTCCACCCTCACCACCGGCGCCGAGGTTCGCGAGGTGCGGGTGCGAGGCGGCGTCATCGAGGTCGTCGACATCACGGGGAACGTGGTGCTGACGAGCGCGCCGCTCTTCGCCGTCGACGCGAAGGGCGTTCGTCGCGAGGTCGTCGCGCGCCTCGAGACCAGCGGCGAGGCGCGCGTGCTCGTCTGTGAGCTCGATACGACAGGGCTCGAATTTCCCATCGCCGTCGATCCGGTGTGGACCGCGGCGACCCCGATGCCGACTGCGCGCTCGCACGCGACGTCGATTCCCCTGCCCACAGGTCCGATCCTGGTGGCTGGCGGTCTCCTCGGCGACGGCACCACCACCGGGAACACCGAGCTGTGGGATCCGGGCACCGGCGTTTGGGTCACCAAGGGCTCGATGGTGAAGAAGCGCCACTCGTTCGGCGCGGTCAACATCGCCGGCGGACGCGTCTTCGCAGCAGGCGGCTACGACTCCGGCGGCGTTCCGGTGAACGCCTACGAGGTCTACGATTCAGGCACCTGGACGCAGAACTCGGGCTTTCCGCACGCCGACGGCTTCGTCGTCAAGCTCGCGAGCGGGCGCGTGCTCGTCGGCGCCGGCTACACGTCGGCGACCGCGTCCACGAACGGCGTCCACCTCTGGGATCCCGGCAGTGGTTGGGTGACCCCGGATCCCAGCGGAATGACGACCTCGCGCGTCGCTCCCTCGGCGACGCTGCTCCCGAGCGGCAAGTTGTTCGTCGCCGGCGGCCTCTCGCTCTCCGGCAGCGCGTTCAACACCACGGAGGTCTTCGATCCGCCGGCGAACAGCTTCAGCGGTGGACCGACGATGAGCACGCCGCGCGGACGGCACTTCGCGGTGCTGCTCTCGTCGGGCAAGGTCTTGGTCGGCGGTGGCACGGGCGCTTCGGGTCCGCTGTCGAGCGCCGAGCTCTACGATCCCGGCACCAACACCTGGGCCGGCGCTGCCTCGATGAGCACGCCGCGCGTCGGTGCGGCATGCGTCCTCCTCGGCAACGGCAAGGTCCTCGTCGCCGGCGGCAGCCCCGCCAGCGGGTCTCTGCTCGACACGGCCGAGGTCTACGATCCTTCCGTCAACACGTGGACGAACGTGGGCACGATGAGCGCGAAGCGCGCCAACATCGCCAACATGGGCGCGTACATCGGCGGCATCAGCGCCCTCATCCCCGGCGGCGCCATCTCGGCCGGATCGCCCGCGCCGGTGACTGCCAGCGCCGACATCTACAACGACGGCGCGGCCAACGGCGCCGCGTGTCTCACGAATTCGGCCTGCGCTTCGGGCTACTGCGTCGACGGCGTGTGTTGCAACACCGCCTGTGGCGGGCAGTGCGAGGCCTGCAACGGTACGCCTTCCGGCACGTGCAAGGCCGTCTCCGGTGCGCCGCACGGCAGCCGTACGCCGTGCGTCGGTTCGGGCGTTTGTCAGGCGCAATGCGATGGAACGGTCACCACCGCCTGCGCGGCACCTCCTACCGCCACCACGAGCTGTGGCACGGCCTCGTGCAGCGGCGGCATCGCCACCTCGGCGCGCTCCTGCGACGGCACCGGCGTCTGCACCTCGGCGTCGTCGACCACCTGCTCTCCGTATCTTTGCCAGAGCGCCCCGGGCACCGGATGCAAGTCGAGCTGCACCGTCGCCGCCACCGACTGCGCCTCCGGTTACAACTGCATCGGCGGCATCTGCAAGACCGGCGGCGGGCTCGGCACCGCTTGCTCGGTCGCGTCCGATTGCGGCAGCGGCAACTGCGTCGACAACGTCTGTTGCAGCACCGCATCGTGCAGCGCGCCGCAGAAGTGCAACGCCAACGGCCTCGGCACCTGCAGCAAGCCACTCGGCGCCGTTTGCAGTGTCGGTGGCGAGTGTGGCTCGACGTATTGCGTCGACTCGGTGTGTTGCGACAAACCGTGCTCCGGTCAATGCGAGGCGTGCAGCGTCACGCCGGGCTCCTGCAGGCCGGTCGTCGGCGCGACCATCGGCACGCGCACCGCGTGCAGCGGCACGGGCTCGTGTCAGGCGACCTGCGACGGCAACGACACCACCACCTGTCGTTCGGTCCCCGGCTCGTCGACGAACTGCGCCGCCGCCACCTGCAGCAGCGCGATCGCCACCACGGCGCGCTACTGCGATGGCGCGGGCAGCTGCGCCAGCGGCACCACGCTCGGCTGCGGCGCTTACGTCTGCGGCGCCACCACCTGCCTCACCTCGTGCACCACCGACACCCAGTGCAGCAGCGGATACTTCTGCAGCGGCGGCGCTTGCACGCTCAAGCTCACCAACGGCTCGGTGTGCACCACCGGCGCGGGCAACCAGTGCCAGAGCGGCAACTGCGTCGACGGCGCGTGTTGCACGAGCTCGTCTTGCACCGCTCCCGCGACCTGCAACGCCAACGGGCTCGGCACTTGTGCCCGTGCGCTCGGCGTCACCTGCACCTCCGGCGCCCAGTGCGCGGCGGGCAATTGCGTCGACGGCGTCTGCTGCAACTCGAGCTGTTCGGGACAATGCGAGGCCTGCGACGTCGGCGGCAGCTCCGGCACCTGCAGCGCAGTCGTCGGCTTGCCGCACGGCACGCGTACGACCTGCACCGGCACCGGGGCGTGTCAGGCGCAATGCGACGGCTCGAATCACCTCGCGTGCGGCACCTTCCCTGGCGTCTCGACCATTTGCGCGGCGGCGACGTGCGCGTCGGGCTCCTCGACACCGACGCGTCTCTGCAACGGCGGCGGCACCTGCACCGCGGCCTCGGCCTCGAGCTGCGGGGCATATTTGTGCAACGGCACGACCGCCTGCAAGACCACGTGCACGCCGGCGACCGGCGCCACCGACTGCGCAACGGGCTATTTTTGCAGCGGATCGAGCTGCATCACGACCGGCGCGGCGGGAACGGTCTGCAGCTCGGCTGGCCAGTGCGCGAGCGGCAACTGCGTCGACAGCGTCTGCTGCACGAGCACCTCGTGCACCTCGCCGCTGAAGTGCAACGCCAACACCACCGGCACGTGTAGCAAACCGAACGGCACCACCTGCACGCTCGGAACCGAGTGCGGCTCGGGCAACTGCGTCGACGGCGTCTGTTGCAACCTCGCGTGCAGCGGGCAGTGCGAGGCTTGCGACATCGGTGGAAGCGTCGGCCAGTGTCTCCCCGTCGTCGGCACGCCCCACAGCGGCGTCACTTCGCGCGCGAGCTGCACCGGAACGGGCACCTGCAAGGCGAGCTGTGACGGCAGCAATCGCATCGCCTGCGGTGCACCACCGGGCACCTCGACGGTCTGCGCGGCGGCCAGCTGCGCCACCGGAAGCGCGACCCCGACCGCCTATTGCGATGGCATCGGCGCCTGTGGCGCGGTCACCTCGTCGAGCTGCGGCGCGTACATCTGCGGCGGAACGTCGTGCAAATCGAACTGCACGAGCATCAGCGACTGCGCGACGGGCTTCTACTGCAACGCAGCGAGTTGCGTGCCCAAGCTCTCCCTCGGCGTCACTTGCAGCGCGGGCACCGAGTGCACGAGCGGCAATTGCGTCGACGCCGTCTGCTGCTCGAGCAGCTCGTGCGGCGCCGGATTGAAGTGCAGCTCGAAGGGCGACGGCACCTGCAGCAAGCCCCTCGGGACGACGTGCTCGACCGACAGCGAGTGCGGGTCGGGCAAGTGCGTCGACGGCGTCTGCTGCGACTCGGCCTGCAGCGGCCAATGCGAGGCGTGCGATGTCGGCGGCTCGGTCGGCAAGTGCTCGGCGGTCATCGGCAAGGTCCACGGCACGGTGCGCACCGCGTGCACCGGGAGCGGCGCCTGCCAGTCGTCGTGCAACGGCTCCGATCGTCTCTCGTGCGGCGCGGTGCCTGGAACCTCGACGATTTGCGGTCCGGCGAGCTGCACCACCGGCAGCGTGACGCCGGCTTCGTTCTGCGACGGGCTCGGCTCGTGTGCGGCGGCCTCGCCCTCCAGCTGCGGCGCGTACCTCTGCGCGGCGACGACGTGCAAGTCGGCGTGCACGACCAGCACCGACTGCGCCACGGGCTACGGCTGCAAGGACGGCCGCTGCGTCACCACCGGCGCGCTCGGGACGATTTGCACCGACGACACGCAGTGCAAGAGCACGCACTGCACGCCGAGCGGTCCGGGCGGCAACGTCTGCTGCAACGCCGCGACCTGCCCGACGGGCTCGATTTGCGCCGACGCGTCGTCGCCCGAAGCAGGCAACTGCGTGAAGGACAACGGACAGACCTGCGTGACGTCGGCCGACTGCAAGAGCGGCTTCTGCGTCGACGGCGTCTGCTGCGACGGCGGATGCACCGGACAGTGCGAGGCGTGCGACATCCCCGGCGGGCTCGGCAAGTGCACCGGCGTCTCCGGACCGCCGCACGGCTCGCGCACGAAGTGCGACGGCGGCGCCGCCGACGTTTGCAAGGCGCTGGCGTGCGACAGCTCGAAGGATCGGAGCAAGTGCGTCGGCTTCCTCAATGGCCCGAGCACGGAGTGCACGGCGGCCTCGTGCAAGGACGGGTCGGCGACGACGGAGGCCTTCTGCGACGGCAGCGGAACGTGCAAAGCGGGCGCGACGTCGAGCTGCGGAACGTTCGCGTGCGGCGACAAGACCTGCAAGGACAAGTGCCTCGTCGACACCGACTGCGGCGCCGGCTTCATCTGCAACAAGGACAGCGGCAAGTGCGTGCCGCCGACGGCCACCTGCAGCGCCGACGGCACCAGCTCGGTCGCGGCCGACAAGACGGTGAAGCCGTGCGGACCGTTCCGCTGTGACACCTCGACGGGCAATTGCTACACGAAGTGCACGGCGAGCGACGAGTGCGCGCCGGGCGCGACCTGTGACGGAACGGCTTGTATTGCCGACCCGACTGGCGATGCCCAGAGCGGTGGTGGCTGCGCGGTCTCGCCGAGCGACTCGGGCAGGCGCGAAGGCAGTGAAGGCAACGGCGGCGCAGGCCTCGCCGGTCTCGTGGTCGGTGCAGCGGCCCTCGCGATCGCCGGTCGCCGTCGGCGCCGCTGACGTCTGGCTGACCTTCTGTGGGAAACGTGACTAGGCTCGGTATCGTGGAAGCGCGCGCGATTCGAACCGTCGAAGACTGGGCGCGGGCCTACGTCGAGAGTGATTCGCTCTCGCACAAGCTGACGCCGCCGCCGTTGCCTGCGATCTACGAAGATGCGCCGCGCGCGTTGCGCCTCGATTGCCCGGGTCGTCCTGCCGAGCTCCACGTGGAGATGCACGCCGAAAAGACGCGCGGGCTCGGCAGCGCGCGCAATCGAGCGCGAGCGATGCACACGTTCTTCCATCACGAGCTGCAAGCGGCCGAGCTGATGCTCTGGGCGCTGCTCGCGTTTCCCGAGACGCCGCGACCCTTTCGTGAAGGGCTGGTGCGCATCGCGCTCGACGAGGTGCGCCACATGAACCTGTACGCGCGCCACGTCGAGCATCTCGGGTTTCACCTCGGCGACTTCCCGGTGCGCGACTGGTTCTGGACGCGCGTGCCGAGCTGCGTCGACGCCGCCAGCTTCGTCGCGGTGATGGGCCTCGGGCTCGAGAGCGCCAACCTCGATCACGCGCCGCTCTTCGCAGCTCGTTTCCGCGCTGCGGGAGACGAAGAAGGTGCCCGCGTGCAAGAGTTGGTCGGGCTCGAAGAGATCGCCCACGTCCGCTTCGGCGTGCGCTGGTTCTCGGTGCTCTCCGGCGGCGAGCCGGGAGCGCTCGATTTCGACCACTGGCGATTGGCCCTCCCCCCGCCGCTGAGCCCGCGGATGATGCGCGGTCAGCCGATCGAACGGGCGGCTCGACTCCGCGCCGGATTGCCCGAAGAATTTCTCGAGAGGCTGGCGTCATGGGAACTGCAAGAGACCGCGCCCAGCGCCGCGCCTTCGTCCTGAACCTCGACGCCGATCTCGAGCTCGGCGCGGGACCCGGATATCGACCGAGCCGTCGGGTGCTCGCGGCGATGACGGCGAACGAGACGCCGCTGCGCGCGTTGCTCGACGAAGGCGACGTGATCATCGGCGACGAGACCGAGGTCGGATCGCTCCGCGGTTTCGTCGGACACGCGTTCTGCCCGACCCCGCGTGCGGTCGCGCTCATGCGACGAGCAGGCGCCGAGCCCGCGCGCCACCCGTCGGTCGAGGTCTTACGCACCGTCGCCTCGCGGGCGTTCGGCTTCTCCGCGGAGCGGGGCCTTCCTGGGGCGCTGTTCGCCAATCGCTTCGAGCTCGTGATCGAGACCCTCGCGAAGGCGCCGCCCATCGGAAGGGCCTGGCGACTCAAGCGAGCGTACGGCATGGCCGGCCGAGGTCATCGGACGATCGCCCCCGGTGAGCCCTCGACCGCCGACGCGGCTTGGATCCGTGCGTCGATGCCGCAAGGCCTGGTCGTCGAGCCCGAGGTGCGCATCGTCAGCGAGCTCGGTCTCCACGGCTGGCTGGAGGAGGATGGCGCGCTCGGGGCCGGAGCCGTCGTCCGACAACGTTGCGACGCACGCGGCGCTTGGATCGCGAGCGAACGGCATCTCTCGGTGCACGCGGGGCGGCTCGGCGAAGAGCTCGTCGTGGTCGGCCGCGAGCTGCATCGAGCCGGATTTTTCGGGCCTTTCGGGATCGATTCCCATGAGTACGAGGTCGAAGGGGGACAGGCGTTCCAACCGCGGAGCGAGATCAATCCGCGGTACTCGATGGGCTGGGCGGTGGGGTACCTCGGGAGGTGAAAGTGTGGGATACCTCAGGATGAGCGGGCGTGCGTCGGCCGGCCTCGGCGCGGTGATCAGCGTCGCTTCGATCGCCTGCGGCAGAACCGAGACCGAATTCGATCTCACCTCCGGCGATGGCGCCGTCCTCGTCGAAGACACTTCGCGCGCAGACACCAGCACGCACGACGACACGACCAACGCGACCACTTCCGACGCGAGGGACGCGGGGGATGCCGACGACTTCGAGATCGGCGTCGACGCAACGATCGATGCCCCCAGCGACTCGAGCGACACGAGCGTAGGCCCCGATCGCACGCATGGCCTCTTCGGCGGCTACGTCGGCGCGATCGTCGTCGATCCCTTTCATCACGGAACGGTGTACGCGGCACCGACCCGCGTCGAGAACACGTCCCTCGAGAAATCCACCGACGGCGGCGCGACGTGGTTTCGCGTCTGGCGCACGGCCGGCTCGTCGATCGATCGACTCTTCGCCGATCCTGCGGTGGAAGGGCGTCTCTACATCGTCGCCGATGGTCGGCCTTCTCGGAGCGACGACGGCGGCGCGACCTGGAAAATCCTCCGCACCGACCGTCTCGCGGATTTCGCCTGGTCGCCAACGCACCCCTCGCGGATGTACGCGAGCCTCGCCACGGACGTTTGTGCTCCCGGAAACCTCTCGCGCAGCGACGACGGTGGCGAGACCTGGAGCTGCGTTCACGAGACGCCGACGCTGACCGGCGCGATCGCCGTCTCGCCACGTGATCCCGACGTCCTCGTCTCCTACGATCCTTCGGGGTCCGCGCTCGTGCCACTCCGGCGCTCGATCGACGGCGGAAAAACCTGGTCGATCGTCGTCGGCCCGCTCGGCGCTTCGTTCGGTCCGCGCGCGAGGTCGCCGCTCTTCGGCTTCACGGGAGGAACGCTCTTTCGCAGCGACGACGACGGCGCCACGTTCCGCGATCTCGTCACCGGCTTCGGCGGCCCTTCGACCTTCGACCTCGGCGACGCGCTCGTTCTCTTCGTCGCCGCCGCGGGTCGTCAGATGCGCAGCGTGGACGAAGGAAAGACCTGGCACGAGACCTCGGAGAAGCTCGCCGACCTGCACGTCGTCGCCTTCGATCCGAACGAGCCGAAGACCGCTTACGCCGGGGCCGGATACGACGTCTACCGGACGACCGACACCGGCGATCACTGGACCAACGTCTCGAGCACGCTCAAAGGAATCGACGTCGACGACGTACGCACGACACTCGCCGATCCCAATCGGCTCTACGCCGAGACCGCCAAGGGTCTCTACGCGAGCCGTGACCGCGCCGGCTTCTTCGCGTTCATCGCCCCGAGGCCGCGACAGTGGGTGAACGCGCAGAGCAACGCCGACGTGCTCTATCGGCGAGAAGAGGGCGATCGCGTCCTCCGCAGCGGCGACGGCGGCGTGACGTGGAAGCTCGTCTACGACGATTTGCTGACGACGACGAACGTGTCCGGTCTCGCCGTCGCCACCGACGACGAACAGCGCGTTTGGATCGACACGCGCAAGGGGCTCCAGCGCAGCACCGATGGCGGCGCGACGTGGACGCTGCTCCCGCCCGTCGCCGGCCTCGACCGAGCCCACCTCCAGGCGACCACGAAAGACCACCTGATCACCGCGGGCGCCGCCGGCGGACTCTTCAGGTCGAGCGACGGTGGCCTCACGTGGAGCAAGACCGACGTAGCGAGTGGTGACCTCTCCGATCTGCGGTGGTCGATCGCCGGCAGCTCGCACACTGTCTACGGCTGTGCGACGGAAGGGCTCCGCGTGACGACGGACGATGGCGCTCACTGGGCCCTCGTCCATGCCGGACCGTGCGAGTGGTTCGCCGCCAGCCCGAGCGATCCCCAGCGCATCTATCTGACCGATGCCGTGCACAAGCTGTGGCGCTCGGAAGATGGCGGCGCGAGTTGGACGGGCGCGCTGACACCCTTCTGGTCGGGTGAGTTCACCGTCGACGCAGCGGACGCGAGCGTGCTCCTCGGCTATCGCGGCGCCGACTTCGCGTGGTCGCACGACGGCGGGCGCACATGGACCTACGACTAGTCCCGTCGACGTGACGCCCATGATCCGAGTGATCATCTTGTGGGAGTGGGAATCAGCTGCAAAACTCGGGGAATGCGCAGTCGACAGACACTCATCGTCCTTGGTCTCGGAGTCTTCGGTGCGAGCGCCAGTGCGTGCAGCGCCGCCGATGGCTCATCGGCCGACGATGATGCCGCGCTCGATGGGTCGCACGACGCGTCGTTCGATGGGTCGTCCGATGGATCGGCGAACGACGCGAAGATCGACGACGACACGAGCGGCGACGGAACTGCGAGCGATGCGATCACGACCGACGCGGGCAAGGACGCTGCGACGGACGCCGACGCCGGCTATCCCTTCCCGACGCCGATTCGCTACGTGGTGGTGATCGTCAAAGAGAATCACACCTTCGACAACATGTTCACCGGCTTCCCCGGCACCGATCCGCCGCCAGCCTCGGTGAAGCTGGCCGACGGAACGACGGTCACGCGCAAGCCGGCGGCGTTCAAACCGCTGCTCTTCGACACCACGCACGCGCACACCGCGGGCGTCTCCGAGTACAACGACGGAAAGATGAACGGCTGGAGCACGCCCCTCGCTGCCGGCCTCACCGCGCAGGCGCTCTCCTATTTTCCGGAGTCACAGATCCCCAACTACTGGGCCTACGCGCGCAACTTCGTCCTCTTCGATCACTTCTTCTCGACCTTCATGGGCCCTTCGGGGCCGGGCCACTTCTCGACGCACACCGCGAACACGGTCTCGTACGAGAACGTCACCGGCAGCGGCGACTGCTCCGATCTCAAGGCCGCCGGCAACGTCGGGACGTTCGATCCGAAGACGGGCGCGACGAAGGACATGTTCCCCTGCTTCGACGTGCCTGCGGTCGAGTCGCTGCTCCCGAAGACGCTCACCTGGCGCGCCTACCCGGGCTCACCGCTCGACTACGTGCAAGACATCGGCGGCGATCCGGCGATCCGCGCGGCGCACTACCACTCGATGGGCTCGCTCCTCGACGACGTCGGCAAGGGCGAGCTCGCCAACCTCACGTACGCCAACGTCGGCGGCGTCACCTACGACGGCGCGCCCGCGAGCGAGCATCCGCCGCAGCACCCGTGCAACGGAGAGAACTACACGGTCGAGCTCGTCAACCGCCTGATGAAGAGCAAATACTGGCCAGAGATGGCGATCATCTTCACCTACGACGATTACGGCGGTTGGTACGATCACGTCAAACCGACGGTCGAGCTCTGCACCAACGGCGACTTCTTCCACACCGGCTTCCGCCTTCCGGCGATGATCATCTCGCCTTACGCGAAGACGGGCTTCGTCGACCACACGAAGACCGAGCACGCGTCGATTCCGCGCCTGATCGAAGATCTCTTCGGCCTCCCGCGAATGACGGCCAACCCCAAGGCGCCGTGGAACAAGTACGTGCCGCGCGATGCCACCGCCGGCTCGATGATGGGCGCGTTCGACTTCACCCAACCCCCGCGACCGGCCTTCATCCGCACCAAGCGCACCGACTGCCCCGCAGCGCCGCCCTGAAAGAGAGCTCGAATCGTTCCGCCATTCCTGCAGCAGCGACGGGCTACTTCCGTGCGTTCGCCAGCGCGGCCGCGAGCCAGCGCTTGACCTCGGCGCGCGGCAGTTCTTCGAGCTTGCGCAGCTTGAGGTGACGGCCCGTCTTTCCATCGCCTTCGAGGAGCCCTTTCGGATCGACGAAGGTGCCGGGCGGACCGGCGAGGATGAGGTTCACGTGCGCTTTGAAACCTGCGAGCGCACAGAGATGCTCGCCGTCGATCGTGAAGAAGGGCATCCCCCACTTGAGCGACGACTGCGCCATCGGCGCCGCCGCTTCGACCATCGTGCGCAGCTCTTCGAGGATCGCTCGGAGGTGCAGCGGTTGCTTGGTGAAGAAGGCGTCGATCGGCGCTCCGAGATCGGCGCGCTTGGCCGGCATCTTCGAAGCAGCCTTCTTCGTGCCGGCCTTCTTCGTGCCAGCCTTCGCCGGCGTGGGCTTCTTCACAGCTGGCTTCTTCACGGCGGGCTTCTTGGCGGCCATCGGACGCCCATGATGCCAGACCTCTCGCGAGATTTCCTCGTCCTCCGCGCGGCCTTTGGCGTCGCTGTAGTATCGGTGGATGCGTCCAAGCGCGGCACGGCTCGGTTTGCTCTGCATGCTCTTCTCGGGAGCCTCTGCCTGCGGAAGCGACGGCGGCAGTAGTGACGAAGCTAGCGACGCGGGCGACGCAGGAAACGATGCGATCGCCGACTCGACGGCGCTCGACCTCGGGACCGACGTCACGCCGAGCGACACCGACGGCGGCGGGGGATTGCCCATCGGCGAGTGGACCGACAGCAAGGGCGTTTGTCCGGCGGGCACCAAACAGGTCGATCTGCACACCACCAGCGAGCTCTCCGATGCGACCCGCGGCGAAAGCGCCTACGCGAGCGACGGCCCCGGCACCTGCTATTTCCTCCACGACGGCACCTACAGCCAAAACGGCGCGGTGCTCCTCTGGTTCAAGCACGGAGGGACGGCGGCGAAGCGCGTGTACTTCATCGGCGAGAGTCGCACCGGCGTCGTCATCCACGCCCGCGGCACCTTCGACAAGGGCGGAGACCACATCACCGTCTCCAACATGACCTTCGACTTGAAGGGATATTCGAACAGCGGCCTCGCCTTCAACACCCTCGATTTGCTCGCCTCGGACGACGTCACGGTCTCGCATGTGACCTTCACCGGCGACTGCACCGTCGGGCACGATGGCGGTCACCTCGAGACCACCGGCGCGACCCACGCGCTCATCGAAGCATGCCTCATCGAGAAATACGGCGCGTGCGGCGCCGCCGGTCATCAAGACCACGGCATCTACCTCTCGGCCGGCAGCGATCTCACGGTGCGCAACAACGTCATTCGCGGCAACGCCTCACGCGGCATCCAGATGTACACCCAGGCCGGCGTGTTCGGTACGCTCACCCGCGTCACCATCGAGCAGAATCGCATCTACGAGAACGGGCACGGCGAATACGAGGACGGCATCGTCATCAACGCCGACGCCTCGGGCACCATCGACCACGTCACCATCCAACGCAATCTCTTCTATCGAAACTACTATTCAAGTGTCCGCTTCAGCTTCGCCGCGACTTCGGCGATCGTCATTTCGCACAACACCTTCTTCGGCGACGGGCTCGCGGCCACCACCGGACACCCGAGCGAGATCAACCTCGATCACAGCGGCTCGGGTGCCGGCGCCAGCATCGGCGGCAACCTCTTCGGCGGCACCTCGGCGCTGATCAACGACGCCTGCTACGACGCGACCAGCCGCGGCTTCACGATCAGCGACGACTTCTTGCAGACCGCGCCGGGAACGCTGCCTCCCTGTGTGAACAAGCTGACCACCGGCGATCCCCGCTTCGTCGACCCCGCCGGAGGAGACTTTCACCCGATGAATCCTGCCGCTTCGAGCTTCGGTGCCTATGCGCCCTGAGCGCGCCCGAAAGAGCCTCGTAGGCCTCCTACGTCTCGTTGGCCTCGTGGCGTTCGCGTTCCTTTCGTCGTGTCATTCGCCGAAGCGCTTCGTCAAATCGATGCTCGAGTCGGCGGTGAAGGGAACTTTGTCGGGCTACGACACGTTCTTCCGGCTCGGCATATGCGGGTGGGATCCGGCGGCAGAGATGCAGCTCGGCAGCTCCGAGACGACGCTCGACGGCAACGACGACAAGGGCACCGCCGAGACGAGCGCCACCTTCGTCATGCCGGCGGGCTCGAAAACCAGCAGCCTTCGCTGCGAAGGACGCGTCGCCTACTCGTACCTCTACGTGGCCGGCAACGCCGGTAAACACGGTGAGTACCTGGAGGTGAAGTCTCTCCACCGCATCGGCGCCGAGCCGGCGATTCTCGCCGACGTCAAGGAGCACGCGACGAAGCTCGACCTCGACACCAAGACGAAGGCCTTCACCGAAGAGTGGACCTTGCCCGACGGCACGCCAGGAGTCGCCTATCGTCTCGAGATTTCCGACGAGGGGAACTACGCGGTGAAGTTCGGCAAGCGCTACGCGATGCACGAAGATCCCCGCATCGCGGTGTTCCAGAAGAATCGGCCGATTGCCAATGGTGACGACTTCGGCAAGCGGGGGTTCTTCCACCTCGCCGAGGGGACCGCGTGGTTTCTCTTGGCGGCGAGCGCGAAGGCGCCGGAGCCGGTGGAGCTGTGGGTCGTCGTTTTGGCGGAGTGAGGCCTACGGCGAATCGGCCATCTTGATGCAACGAAGCGCCAGCCCGCCTTCGTAGTGATTCTTCAGAACGGTCCCCTTGGGGAACGCAGCCACCCGCGGGCTCGCCGAGGGATCGAGTTGGCCGATGGCGATCGAGCCGTCCTTGGCGCGGACGTAGACGCTGAGCGCGAAGTAGAAGCTCCCGCCGCTGGTACTCGTCAACGTGGTGCGAACGAGATCGAAGTCGGTCGCGGCGACGTGCGAGAGATCGTCCTCGGTGATGAGTCGCCAACCGCTCCCGAGCTCGGCCGCGCAGATGTCGACGTCGGAGACGAGCTGGGGAATCCAATAAGGTTTGGCGGTGTATTTGTCGTAGGAACAGGCAGCGACTTCGTCGTAGTTGGTCTTGATGTCGTCGATGGTGATGGGCGGCTTGGTCTTGATCGTCGGGTGCGTGGAACCGCAGTCGCCGAGGAGGAAGCAGAAGGTCAGCGCCGAGTCGTGCGCGAGCTTTGCGCGATCGACGTCGGTCGTCGGGTAGGCCGAGCCTTCGCCGGCGTACATCGTCAAGACCTTGGGGAAAATCGGCGCCGAGATGGAGACCCGCTCACGACCTCCGCCGCCGGGCTTGTCGTGGATGAACGACACCGAGCCGCTGAATTGAAGTCCGGCGCGAAAGGAGAGGCCGAGGCTCTCGCCGCACGGTTCGCCGAACGAGAGGGGCGCGACGGTCTCGTCGCCGGTGTCGGTGACGTCGACGGTCGTGACGTCGAGAGTGGCGTCCTGCCCGACGTCGCGTGCGCTCGAGTCCACCGCGCTGTCGACCTTGGAGGCGCCCGTATCGCCGACATCGGCGCGTCCGCTGTCGACGTCGGAGACCTTGTCGACGGTCGCGCCACATCCCGTGAGTGACACGAGCGAGACGAGCGAGACGAGCGAGACGAGCGAGACGAGCGAGACGAGCGAGACGGACGACACGAGCGAGAGGAAGATCGGCGATCGCGACATGAGCGGGAGCCTACGCCCGCGCTCGACCCGAGGCTCTTGCTCCCAGGTCGCGCGCGGACACTTTCCGCCTGAAACTTGCGCGATCGCAGGTGGTCTCGTTTTCGCCAAAGATTGCTTCGCAACTTGGCCGTCCGGTCGATCTCGCTTCGCTCGGTCGCCGGACAGTCTCGTTTCGCCAAAGATTGCTTCGCAACTTTGGCCGTCCGGTCGATCTCGCTTCGCTCGGTCGCCGGACAGTCACTTCGGCAGCGTGCCCGGAGGATCGGGCGCGGTCGTCGGTCCCGGAAGGTTGGGCGGCTCGCCGCCAGGCTTCTTCTGCAGGCCCGGCTCTTCGCACCCGCGCGCGTCGTCGCCCATGCTGGCAAACGACGAACAGACATACTCGGTGCTCGCACCACAGCCGCTCGCGCGATAGGTGGTGCCGCCGCTGCTGACGACCTGGACCTCGTCGGCATCGCACGCGTGCTCTTTGGCGTAGCGCGCCTTGAGCTTGTCGGTAGTGGTGCTGCAGCCGGCGAGGCCTGCGAGAGAAACGAGCGCGCCGAAGATCGCGAGCGGACCGAGCACGCGGGGACGAACGAGCTCAGGCATTTTTCGAGTCCTCTTTGTCGTCGTCCTCGTCCTCGTCTTCGTCCTCGTCGTCATCACCTTCGCCGGCTTCTTTCGCCTTCGGCTCGAAGCTGGTGCGTCCGTCGCCGTTGGAGTCAGCGAGCTCTTTCACCGCGGCGAGGTGCTCTTCCGAGAGCTCCTTCGGCAACGCACCGAGCTCTTGCGCGAGCCAGACGTCGAAGGGAACGAAGCCACGAACGACGGCCGCGCCCTCGGCGTTGGTCTCGAGCGTGATGACCGGATACTCACCGGCCGAGTCGGGCGTACCGATGTAGAGGAAGCGCGGCGGCTCGACGCCTTCGCCGAGGAGGAGGCAATCGTCGCCGAGGAGATCGTACGCCTCACCGAAGCGCGGGACCGACTCTTCACCGAGCTCCTGCTCGACGATGTCCTCGACCGCCATCGCCTCGAACTCCGGCTCTTCGTCGTCGAATTCGAAGCCGAAGTACGACGCGTCGAAGGCGAAGAACGCCTTCATCGCCGGCGAGATTTTCTCGTCGTTGGGCAGGCGGAGCTTCTTGAGGATGCCGGGCGGGACCGGCGTCGGCTCGGCGATGGTGCCTTTTTCCGTCGCCGAGGCGATTGCTGCTTTGACGAGTGCTGCGCCGCGGAGCGCTCCCTGGTTCTTCTTGCTGGCCATGGGGAGCAAGAACCACCTGACGCCCAGGAGGTCAACGTTGACGGGTGAAGATCTCGCGTGGGACGCGTGCGAAGCGCGCGAGGACGATCGGCATCACGAAGGCGAAGGCAGGCAAGAGGGCGAAGGCGATCATCCAGCTGTCCTCCCAGCCCGGATGGATGCTGCACGGGGTGAGCGTGTGCGTGCTGAGCGCCGCGACCGCGTAGATGCCGAGCGCCGCGGGCGCGCCGAAGATCACGCCCCAGGCACGCATGCGCGCGACCGCGTGGGCCCCGGCGACGAGCATCAAGCTGAAGCCGCCGAGGAGGGCGGCGTCGCCGTATCGGTGGACGACGGTGGCGCTGATGGCAGTGAGTGAGGTGGTGACCGCGATGGTGGCTGCAGAGATCATTCCGACGACGAACCACCGCGAATGACGAATCGGTGCGAACGCGCTGCGATCGAGGGCTGCGCGAAGGACCGAGCGGGAGAGGACGATCGCGACCAGCGAGGCGACCGCGAGGATTCCGGTGCGCGAGAAGAGCTCACCATGTTGGAGCGTGACGTACGCCGTGGTGGCGAAGACGAGCCAGAGGACGCCGTGCGCGACCACCTGGGCGAACGCGGAGAGACGGGTGATGGCGAAGGTCGCCAAGAACGCGAGCCCCGTGAGAGCGAGCAGCGGCGCCGAGATGGCTCGCGGTGCGTGGAGGGTCGCGTTTTCGCGGAGCACCTCGACGCTGGCATGGGTGAGGCCGAGGGCGACGACGAAGGATGCGAGGGGGGCGGCGAGCCTCATGAGAACCTCACTCACGCTCGCACCCGCTTGAGGTCGCGGACCGCACGTCGCAAGAGGACAGACATCTCTTCCACGCGCTTCAGCATCGCATCGACTTCGCTCTTGTCGAGCTTGTCGCCGAAACCGGCGAACGCCTTGGAGCCGAGGACCGACTCGAGACCGGACGCGAAGCCGGTGACCTTCGAGAGCGCGCGCTTGCCCGTCAGCCTCGTCCGCGTCTTCCGACCTTGCGCCTTGAGCGCCTCGACGACGTAGCAAAAGTCCCGGTTCTGGCGCCGGAACCGGAGCAGTTTTGCGGGAATTTGGCTCGATTTCCGATCGCAGGTCGGGGTCTTCGGGGAGCAACTGCGACGCCGGCGGGGGCGTCAGCGTTCCATCACCCAACGTGCGAGTCGTCGGACGTGCTCGCGCTCACTCTCGAGGTTGGCGGCGGCGACGGCGTGGACGCGCGCGGGGCGGAGGCGGAGGGCGAGACGCAGCTGATCGCGAAACTGCTCGGAGAAGATCCCGTCGGCGAGTCGGCGCGTCACCGCTCCGACGAGGCGCTCGATCTGCGCGTCGGTGAGCGGCCGGTGCTTGAGCCGACGAGCCATCATCGCGCGCGCGCGTCCGTGCCAGAGACCGCGCGTCTCGAGGACGAAGAACTCGAGGCATGTCTCGATCGCCGAAGGGTCGTCGCTCAGCAGTCGATCGGCGAGCGCGCGCAGCGAGGGTTTGCTGACCGACACGCCCGAGAGGGTAGCCGAGTGGCCCCTCATCTCGGACACTACCGAGCGCTCACGGCACCAGCGCGCGCGGAATCGACACTACCCGATAGGGATCGACGAGGAAGACGTTGGTCGGTCCCACCAAAAGTCGCCGCGCGATGAAGTCGATGCGCGGAATCGACAGGGTGTGCGCATCGGGGTGCGCCGTTCCGAGAGGGACGCGCTCGACACCGAAGCCGGAGACCGTGCCTCCTTCGTCGCTCGATCGGTCGAGGACGGTGAAATAGAGGCTGGTCCCGTCGGTGCCGAGGTCGCGACCGAAGTGCTCGTCGTCGACGAAGATGTCGAGCGGAGCCGAGGTGCCTGCCTGCGTCGTCGAGATGACGAAGCCCGTCCCGCCATCTCCGGTATGGGACGCCGACACCGCAGCGACGCCGCCGGGGATCGGTGCGAGCGCGATCAGGCCGCGGTTGGCGAGCGAGAGCACGTTGCGAGCGGCGCCGCCGGCCTTCGGAACACCGCGCACGGTCGCCACGCCACCGCCTTGCGCGAACCAGTAGAGGGTATCGGCGTCGCCCCAGATGCAGCGCGCGTCCGTGCACGTGATGCTGGTCACCTCGGCGACTTGCGTGACGGCGTGCGAAGTCTTGTCGATGCGCTGAAGGGAGTTGGCTTGGCGCGCCGAATGGCCATTGAAGTCGCAGCAAGGGTCGAAGATCTCGGTGCCACCGGCAGTTCCGTTGCCGACCGCGACGTAGATCGCGCCGTCGTCGACGACGAGGTCCCACACGGCACACTGATTACCCGTGGGACCCGAGGGCGCGGTGTCGGCGTCGGCGACGACGGTCGAGGCGCCTCCGGCCTTCGAAACGCGGTGCACCTTGCACGAGCTGCCCTCCACCCAATAGAGGTCGGTCGCGTCGCGCGCGAGGTAGATGCCGCCGTCGAGGCCATCGGCGATCACCGTCTTGCCAGAGCCATCTTTGGCGAGCGCCCAGATGGCCGAGCTCTTGGCACCGGCGCTGGTGTCGCCCGACTCCACGGCGACGAAGACCGTCGTGGAGTCGAGGACGGCGCTGCCGAAGAACGAACGGTTGCCGGTCGTCCTGTCCGGGGACCAGCTGAGCAGGATGGCCTGGTCGTTCGGCGTCGGACCGGGATCAGGGCCAGCGCCGAAGCACGAGGCGATCGAAGTAGCGCCGACGAGGAGGGAGAGAAGGAGCTTGCGCATGGCGTTCAAAAGGTCAGCGCCGCACGGGCGCCGAAGAGGAGGGAGAACCCGAAGCCGTTCTCGCTGTGATGGATGCCGAACGACTCCCTGCCGTTGTCACCCGAGGTGGTGACGCCCCCGGAGGTGGTGCTGCTGAGGCGGAATCGATCGAACTTGTCGCTGCCGTAGATATTCAACGAAGAGGCGAAGAAGGGGCCGACGGTGAACGGGCGATACGAAGGGGTGACGTGCCAATCGACGCCGAGCTGCAGGCCCGGCTGCAGCGCGCCGGTGTTGACGGAGTCGGTGCTGGCGCCGCCGAGTGGATCGTACGTGCGCGCCTTGCCTCCTTGGACCATGAAGCCGAAGTCGAAGCCGATCCATGGATCGATGTCGGCGCTTGGCAGCGTGTGGACGATGAGCTCGACCCCCACCTTGCCATAGGCGCAGCTGTCGAACGAGTAGCGCATCTCGAGATCGGCGCTCGATGCGGCGGTGGGGCCGTGCGCGGCGGTCGCACACGACTTCCCGGTCGTGATCTTGCCGGCCTGCAGATAGATGCCCCAGATCACGGCGCGCCCGAGGTGAAAGCCGAGGTCGAGCCACAACGGCGCGACGCCCGCGCCGCCGTTGCGCGTGAACGTGCCGTAGCCGGTGCGCAGTCCCATCGTGAACGTCGGTCCTGAAGGCGCGAGCGGCGCGGCGGGCCCGACCTTCTCGCCTGCCGGGTCGAGCACCACGTCGACGACGCGAGCGTCCCCATCGAGGAGCACGACCTCGGATTGGTGCGTGAGCATCCCGGGCGCGCTCACGCGGAGCGGATGTCCACCGGCGGCGAGCTTGCCCTGCCAGGTGCCGACGCCGACCTCTTCGTTGTCGATGAAGATGTGCGCCCCCGCCGGCGCGTTGATCTTCAGCGTCGCGCCGGTGACGACGATGATCAGCTTCGCCTCGACGACAGCCTCTTTGTCGCCGCCGACCACGATGGTGGCCTCGAAGTCCTTGAAGCCCTCTTTGTGAATTCGCACTTTCCGCGAGCCGAGGTCGACCGCGATCGGCTTCTCGAGGGGCGTCTTCCCCGCGACCTCGTCGTCGATGAGCACGTCCGCGCCCGGCTGATCGACGACGACCTTCAAGGTCGAGATGAAGGGCTCGATCGCCGCGATCAGCGCCTCGGCGTCTTCACGATCTTTCTGCGTCAGGAGCGCGCCGCCCTCGGCGAGGTACCGCTGGAGGTGCGTGCGCATCTTCACGTAGTGCCGGAGATTCTTCTCGCAGCTGGCGAGGTTGAAGAGGAGCCGCGCGTCCTTCGCCTTGTCGTGGGCCGCGCTGAACTTGATCGACGCGCCCCCGAAGTCCTTAAGCGAGTACGCCGTCATGCCGGCGTCGTAGTCGTCCTTCGCAGGACCGCTCAGCGTCTCGGCCAGCGGCTTCGGACCCATGGCCGTGGGCACTGCGGACGCGGATGCACTGGCTTTTGCCGACCCCGCGGGCTTCGCCGGCGCACCGAGCACGCGCGAGCTCGCTGCGACGAGCCCTGCGATCGGCAACACCGCGATCACCCCCCATCGACGAAGCTTCATTTCGGTTCCATGTCGAGGAGCACGTTCTTCTTCGGGGTGGACGCGGTGGTCGGCGGGCTCTGCGTGGCGACGACGGGAGGTGCGGAGACGATCGGAGGCGCAGAGACGGTGGCTTTCACGATCACCGGGATCTTGGGGAGCTTGACGGTCGCCGACGGCGAGACGGTCACCGCCTCGGTGCTGGTCGACGTCGCAATTGCAGTCGTCGTGGTCACGGTCGTGGTCACCGCCGCGGCGCTGGTCGGCGTCGCCGTCTCCGTCGCCGTTCCTGGACGCGTCGCGTTCACATTTGCCGGCACTTTGGCCGAGTCCGTGCTCTGTGTCGGCGTGCCGTTCTTCTCTCCCGCGCCCCTCGTCAAGAAGAACACGCCGGCGCCGCCGAACGCGACGATCGCCAGACCAAAGGCGATCCAACTCGCCGACGACTTGCGCGGCACGTCGAGGTTCGTTCCGCCCCACGCGTTGGTGGCTGGCTCGCTCGCGCCCATCGTCGCGGTCCGCGCGAGAGCGACGCGCTGCGGGTCGAGGACCGGATGCTCGCCGGAAAGACGCGAGATGCGCTCGAGCGAGACGTCGGCGATTTTGGAAGGAGTGTGGGCCGCGATCGCGTGCACGAAGGCCGACACGTTGGGAAAGCGCTGCGCGGGATCCTTCGCCAAGCAGCGCGAGATCGCCGCGTCGAGCGTGGGCGGGACGTCGGGCCGCACTTCGAGGAGCGAGGCGTGCGGCGCGTGGAGGATGCGCGTCACCAGCTCGGCGACGGTGGCGCCGTCGAAGGGAGGGCGCGCCGCGATCAGCTCGTAGAGAATGACACCGAGCGCCCAGACGTCGGAGCGCGCGTCGACGTCCTTCGCCGAGATCAGCTGCTCAGGCGACATGTAGAGCGGCGAGCCCATGACCGCGGCAGTCTTGGTCAGCGCGACCTCTTCGCTCCGTCCACCGACGGTGAGCTTGGAAATTCCGAAGTCGAGGACCTTGATCAGATCGCCCCGCCCCGGGCGCGTGGCGAGGAAGAGGTTCGCCGGTTTGAGATCGCGGTGGACGATGCCGGCCGCGTGCGCCTCGGCGATGGCCTCGCACGCCTGCAGCAGGTACCCGACGGCCTCTGCTACCGGCAGCGCGCCGCGCTTCTGCAGGAGCTGCGAGAGGTCCGACCCCTCGAGAAACTCCATCACCATGTACGGCGAGCCGGACTCGGCGAGGGTGCCGACGTCGATGACGCGCGCGACGTGCTCGCTGTGGATCTTGGCCGCGGCCCTCGCCTCACGGGCGAAGCGCGCGACGATCTCGGGCTCTCGCGCCGCGCCCGGGAGGAGGAACTTGAGGGCGACGCGTTGATCGAGCTGGAGGTGCGTCGCCGCGACGACCACGCCCATGCCGCCGACGCCGAGCACCTTCTCGACGCGATACTTCCCCGCGAGGATCTCCCCCTCGCGAGCACCCTCCGGCACCGCCTCCGACGCCCCGCTCATCGTCCCCCCCGGTCGACGTCGATTCTATCACAGCGCCTGGATGCTGGATGCGTGCGGCTGGCTCAGGTCTCTTCCCCGCGAATCGCCGCCTTCAACGTCTTCACGTCGAGGCCGAGCGCGCGGAAGGCAATGGCGAAGAAGACGAGCGTGGCGATGGCGCGCATCGCCAGCGAAGCGATGCCAGGACGAGCGATGGCGACGAGCACGGTGCAGGAGGCGGCGCCGAGCGCGAGGACCACCAGCGCGCGCGCGACCGGCAAATCGAGCGGGAAAATGCGCTGAACGAGCACGCGGCAGACGATGGTGGTGGCGAGCGTGGCGACGAGGAAGCCGATCGCTGCACCGATGAGGCCAATGTGCGGAAGGAGGAGCCACGTCAGCGGGAGTGCGACCGCGACGTGGACGACGGCGACGACGGCCCAAGCGTCGGTGCGTTTGGCGAAGTCGGCGCCGAGGCCGACGATGCGCATCACTCCATCGATGACGAAGGCGAAGACGAGCGCGGGGGCGAGGAGCGCGGCGTCGCGATAACTTCCGGGCGCGAGGAGCGGAAAGACCTCGGGCGCGAGCGACGCGGTGCCGAACGCAATGCTGGCGAAGAGGACGACGTAGCCCGCGAAGAAGAGCCGCAACATCGCCTGCCCGCTGCGCGTCGCGAACGTCTTGTAGATGTACGGCTGCAAGGCCAACGTCAGCGCCATGTTGGCGAGGACGATCGGCGCGACGATGCGCACCGCGAGATCGTAGCGAGCGACGTCGCCGACCCCGAGGCGGAACTTGATGATGTAACGATCGAACTCGCGGACGCCGCTGAGCACGAAGAGGACGCCGATCGGCGCGCCGAGCCGGAGCATTCGAAGCGCGTGATCGAGCCGCGGGCGACCTCGGAACGTCGATCGACAGGCGACGAGATAGGGCACGAGCACGATCAGCTTCGCCCAGAGCGAGGCGAGGAAAAGTCCGCGGAGACCGCCGTCGTGGACGACGACCCAGAAGACCGTCAGCCCCGCTTCGGCGACCGCTTGGAGCGCCGTCAGCGCCGAGAGCGTGAGGTGCCGCTCTTCACTCCGCAGCTGATCGCCGAAGCCGAAGACGAGGGTCGCCGGCACGACGTTGGCGATGACGAGCGAGAACATCGACGGCCCGGTGGCGCCGGCCTCGAGCCAATGCGCGAGCGGGGCGGCGAAGAAAAACAGCGCGCCGACGACCGCGGCCGTGAGGACCACCCGCATGACCATCAGCGAGGCGAAGAGCGACGCGCGTCCGCCCTCGGGCTCGTCCGCCGAGAGACGCAGCGCAGCCGTTCCAGTGCCGAGATCAGCGGCGATTTGCGCGAAAGGGACGATCGTCCCGAGGATGATGAAGACACCGTAGGTCTGCATCGAGACCGCGTGGACGACGAGCGGCACGGTGACGATGCGAAGGAGCCGCGGCGCCATCAGCGCGATCGAGTAGACGGAGACGCTCCGGAGGAGGCGGACTGCGGGGCGCGTCATGTCGGCTCGCAGGCCCTGTCATCCATGCGGGCCACGCGAAGCGTCGATGACCGCCGTCAGCGCGTCGAGGTGGACGCCACGCAGCCAAATCAGCCGATCATCGACCCGCGTCGAGGAGATGAAGCGGCCCCGCATCTTGACGACGAGGACGATGAAGCCCGCGAGCGCGAGGATGACGACGAGGACGCCGAAGATCGGCTCGCTGGCAGCGGCGGCGACGACTCCAGCGACGAGCGAGAGGAGGAGGCCGACCGCGCTGAGCCCGAAGAAGAGGACGCCCCTCTTCCAACGCTTGGCGCAGGCGACACAGAGCGGAAGGTCGAGCGCACCTTTCTTCTGCACGATGAGCATGACGATGAGCCCGAGCAGCCAACTGATGAGCACCAGCACGATGAGCCAGGGCGGGTTCCAGACGAACCGCTGACGTCGCCGCTCGGTGGCCCCGTGCGCGCCACACTTCAGGCACACCGGCGGGAGGGGTGCTTCCTTCTGCACCACCAACTTGTCGCCATCGACGTAGGCCGTGAACCCGCCCGAGCCCGGCGCGCCAGGTTGAATGGCGGTCGTCGGAGGTGCATAAGGATTGTATGTAGGTTGCATGCGCGCCTCGGGCGACGCCTATCTCACGGCGCGACGCGCTGGGAAACAGGCGAGCGCAGCGCCCACGCGCGCTCTAGCGCCCATCCCGTACCGCTTCCATCCACCCCAAACCAAACCGCGTATCGGGCTCGAGGTAATGCCCTTCGCTCCACTCGTTGAGCGACGCGACGAAGACCAGTCGTTCATCCTCGGGAAGGCTCGCGCGGGCGTAATTCGCTGCGCGAGTGACCGCGGCGCGGAACTTCGACGGGTGCTCGCCCTTGATCACCGGCCACCACGGATACTTCCGTGGGCGCTCTCTTCCGAAGTCGGCACCTCTGGGCGAGGCATCCCATCCGGGCGTCACCGAGGGGTGGTACGGAAGGCCTGAAGCGGCCGCGATCGTCGGCCACTCGGCGGCGCGAACGGCGACGCGCTCGTCGTAGTCCTGGAGGAACTCACCCTTCCAATCGGGCAAGAGCACGTAGTTCGTGACGCTGTCGAAGCCGACGTCGCGCACCTCTTCGATGACGTCGTGTGCCGGCTCGATCGCCGCGAGGTGCATCGGCGGCAGACGCGCATCGGCGAGCATCTCTCGCGCCCTCTCTACGGCCCGCCGCGCCCCGTCGACCCCGAGCTCGCGGAGGAAGAACGTGGAATCGAAGATCGAGAAATACGCGCGCCCGCCGAGCCGCAGGTAGTTGTCGCGCACGAAGTAGCGCTCGGCGATCACGCGCACCATGGCGACGAAATCGGCCTCGTCGGCGGGCACCAACCGCTCGGCTTCGATCACCGGCGCATCGACGCGGCGCACCGGGAGCACGCGCCTCGGCATCCGGTTCGCCCACATGACGGCGAAAGGGGTCGAACGTCCCTCGCTCGATCCGAGGTATCCGAGATCGAGCGCGTCCTCGAAGACGCGTTTGCCGCGACACCAGAAGAAGCCGTAGACGAGCCCATCGATGCCGTGATCGCGACAGAGGGCGACGCGACGTCCGACCGCCACCGGATCGCGATCGTCGTACGTGCCATGGAGCGGCAGACGTGGCTGCACATGCCCCGGGAAACGCGGCTTCGACGCGTAGACCAGCTCCCATTCGGTGAAACCCGGATGAAACGAGACGTCCCGTTCGGGAATCGGGTGCCAACCTGGATAGACGTAGGCGAGGACGCGCACCGCCGACGAGCCTAGCCGACGCAACTCTGCGCGGCGCATTCGCAAACCTGCAGTGGAGGGATTGCTCGCCCCCGCCCTTCCGACGAGCTACCTCGCAGAGCGATGGGAGTGATGGACCAGTTCACGGCTGCGCACGTCGGGCCGCTGTTGCAGCCGGGCGAGCCGATTCAATGGATGGCCTGCATCGGTCGGCCGGCGCGGTTCAACATCCTCGGCGTCCCCGAGCGCTACGACTACTACCTCGCGGTCGGGACCGATCGCCGCCTCATTGCCGTCGAAGCCGTCGTCGACATGTTCTCGCTGACCCTGCGCGGGAAGATCCGCCCGCAAGCGGGCAAAGAAGTGCACGTCTGGTGGTACGCCGAGCTCTACGAGCTGCGCGAGGCCGGCGTCGAAGGCCTCACGAGCGGTCGTCGCTTCGACTTCGAACCACTCGTCCAGTGCGGACCGTTGCAAGGACAAGCGCGCCGCTACGACATCTTCCCCGGCATGGACGGCTTCGACGCCCAGAACCGGCTCGGTGCTCCCTATTTGCAGTGGGTCGCGCAGGGCGTCGCCAGCCGGTCTTTTCCGGTCGATCCGTCACATCGTGCGCGCCTCGACGCGCTCCTTCAAGAGACCCATGTCCGCCGTCAGCAACAGATCGCCGCCATCGCCGCCGCCCGCGCCGCGCCGAGCCCCCTCTGGAACATCGCTGGCGGGCTCCTTTGGGTGGCGCTTCTTCTCGGCAGCGTCTACGCCATTTACCAAGGCCGCCACGACGCCGAATTCTGGGGCAAGATCGTCGCTCGCAACGAAGAGGCGCGCGCGTATCAGGAAGAGACGCTCGAGGCGATGGAAGCCGGCGAGCTCCCGCCGGCGAAATGCGAAATCGATCATGAAATCGAGTTCCGTTGCGTCTGCGTCGACGAAGAGGCCGCGAAGGCGCCGAACTCGACGAACAAGAAGCGCAAGCTGGTGAAGAAGCTCGGCCTCTACTGCTTCGACGTCGCCGGGCTCACGAGCGAGATGGCCGGGAGCGAGAAGTACGATCGCGAACAGCTCGGGTATTACGAGCGCGGGAAGACGATGCGTCTCTTCGGGGGAATCGGGATTGGTTTGGCGTTCGCGAGCGGGGTGATTTTCGTGGTGCTGAAGTCGCGGAAGAAGTGAGCTCACGATGAAACCCACCTTCGCGGCCATCGTCTCGTCGATGCTGATGATCGCCTGCGCGAGCTGTCGCGACGTTCCCCGCCCCGCGCCGAGCCCCAGCGAGAAGCCGGCGAGTGTCGGAAGTGCCACGAGCGCGAAGAAGGAAACCTCTCCGTCGGCATCGACTTCTTCGATGGCGGCCATCGGTGAACCTGCATCGTCCGCCGCCAAGGCGGGCCTCGATCACGCACCTTTTCGCGAGCTCCCGACGCTCCCCAACAAGGCGCTGGCGAGTGATTGGGCCAATGGCGAGCCGCGCATTCTCAAAGACGTCACGCCGGGAAAGAGCGGAGAGCTCTTCTCGTTTCGCTGGGACGACGCGACCACGGCGCTGACCCTGATCAAGAGCGCCGATCTCGGCCACACATGGACGATCGTCGCCGGCAGCCCGACCAATCCATGCACCATCGATTGTCTCTCGTTTCCTCGGAAGCTGGCGGCGATCGCGCAAGACTCGACGGGGCGCGTACATGCGATCGGCAGCGGCGCGGGCACCGCAGCGGCTGCGTATCTACGCCTCGAGCTGGCGTATCAGGGCCCGTCGATCAGCGGCTTTTCCCTCGCGACGCCGAAGCCGCTCGCCCTCCCCGATCACAAGCGCGTCGGTCTCGAGCTGCGCGCCGACCTGAAGCTGGTGAAGGACGAAAAGGGGCACGAGACGCTCGCCTACATGGTGAACATGGCGACCGTGAATCAGCTGCCGCTCGTCGACATCCACGTCTACATGGGAAAGGCCACATCGCTGACGCCGACGAGCGCGTCCGACCTGGTCGGGCTCGGCGGCGAAGTGGGCGACACCCAGGTCTTCGACTCGTGCACCTACGGCGCGCACTGCGTGGGCTCGATGGACTTCTCGAATCACGCCCATACCTCGCTCTTCGCGCAGAACGGATCGACCGGTGATTTGTGGCTGTTTCAAGGACCCATCGACGCCGACTTCGGCTCTGCAGGGTCGCCGGCCTCGAATCTACTTTACGCAATTCGATTGAGGCGTAGCCCCACGGGGTGGTCACGGGCGAGCGAGTCGACGTTCGGTCACGCCGCGCAAGGGATTCAATCGCAGCTCTTGTCGGTCGCGTCGGCGGCCTCACGCGTCTACGTGATGTTTCTCGACCCGGTAAAAGGCATGCAATTCGGCTCGATGTCGAGCGACGGCACCTTCACCGAGGCTGCCGTTCCGAGCCCTGCGGCAGAGCCCGAGCGCAACGGTTGGGGGGTCTTCCAGGTCTCTCCCGACGGGGATGCGCTGTGGGCCATATGGAACACGCTCGACCGCACCGGCAAGAAGCCGATGGCGGCCGAAGGGTACTGGAATGGCAAGCAGTGGACGCTGTTCGCCGATCCCGGTGCCAGCGACTCGATGGGCATGGGCGGAAGCGCCGGATGGGCCGATGGGGTCGCTGCGATTTCGTTCACCGGGGCGATTCAGCCGCAGACGTACCTGCAACCGAGGGCCGCAGCGATCCACGGGCGCTAGGCGTGGCGCATCGGAAACGTTCTCACGTTCGCCCCGGAGGCAAACGCCAATGACGGCGCAATCGATTGGTCTGCGCCACCCACTGCGTGCGCGCTTCCGTATCGGTCGCGAATCGTGTTTGCCAATAGCGATGCGCCCTGTCGACCGCCGTAGCGTCGAGGCCGAGTCTTTGCGCGACGGCGCTCACCTGCCCCGTCATGTCCATTTCGACGCACAAGAGTGCATATTCGAGGAGCTCGACGGGCGCCGACTCGAGCCCTGAACCGACGAGGGGCGTCGGCGAAGCGGCACGCGAGTTTTGCTTCGCTGCGCGAGTTTCGGCGCGGAGTCTCTCGAAGGCGGCGGTGTCTTCGGGGCTCGCCGAGAGGCGGATGCGCCAGGTGGCGTCGACCCCCGCGCGCGCGCTGGCGGTGGTGAGGCCGAGCTTCTGGAAGAGCGCATCGGCGTTGCGGGGATCGTGCTCGAATTCGACGCAGAGCTCGGCGTATTGCTGAATGGTGATTTCGACGTCTTGCACGCGCACCGAGCTCGGGGGCAGCTCTTCTCGCTCGCGCGAGGCGGCCATGCGAGCGCTGAGCTCGTCGTATTCGCGACGCAGCTCCGGGTCGCGTGCGAGCTTCCGTTTCCACGCCGTCACCTCGCGCTCGCCGGTCGCCACCTCGAGGCCATAGTCGGCGAAGATGCGAGGAATCAATTGCGTAGCGGCGCCTTCGAGCCGAAACGAGAGTGCCACGTAGTCGAGAAGGGGGAGAGTCGTCGGCGTGACCTGTCGCTTCGAAGGAGAGAGCGCGGCTTCGCGCTTCTCGGCCTCGGCCGCCGCGTCCATCGCGTCGCGCTCACGTTGCGAGAGAAGCTGTCGCGGTCGCACGTAGTTCTTTCGCGGAACGAACTTGGGAGGCGCGGGTGCCTTCGCCTTTGCCACCGGCTCGGAGCTTCCCCAGCGCTCCCAAAATCCGCGCATCTTCTCCTTCTCTTTGGCGACGAGCGACTTCTCTTCCGGGTTGGCGGCGAGGCGTGCTTCCCAAGCGGTGAGCTCGGCGTCACGTCCGCGAACGGTGCGCAAGTCGAAGGCGTCGAAGACCTGTGCCGTCTTCGTCGGATGGAGCTCGAGGCCCATCATCAGCGAGCCATACTCGAGAGGTGAGAGCTTGATCGCGTCGGGCCGCGGCGCCGGCGTCGGCATCGGCTGCGGCACGACGGGGCCCGAGCTCGCACGCGCGCCCGAGGTCGCGCTCGAAGTGCCCGTCGAATAGGGCGTCTCGCGATCCCAGCGCACCCAGTGCGACGTCATTCGACTGCGCATGCGCCCGAGCTCGTCGCGGTCGGCCGGACGCTCGGCGAGTGCCTTTTCCCAGCGCGCGACCTCGGCGCGGCCCGCCGTCTCGTCGAGCCCGAAGTACGCGAAGATGCCTTGCGCGCGATGCGGCAAGAGCTCCAGCCCGGCCGCGAGCGACGCGTAATCGAGGAGGGTCAAGACCCGCAGGGTGGCGGGGCTCTCGGCGCTCACGGAGCTCACGGAGGAAACGCTCCCGACGCCGTCGCTGGTGACGAGCTCGGACTTGCCGACTCGAAGGCCGTGCTCTCTCCCGGTCGCCATCGCGCGATGATATCATCGGGCTGCGCGATGCCGCCGAGGTCGCAGAAAGGTCCGTTTTGGCCAAGAAGGAACTGAAGCTTCACGTGTCCGACGACAACGTGATTACCGTCTGCGACAACAGCGGAGGAATACTCCTCAAGAACAGCTCCGGCGCCTCCATCGAAATCACCAAGGACGGTAAAATCGTGCTCAAGAGCGCGGGCGGCGCGACCCTCGTCCTCGACGGACCCGAGGTCAAGATCAACGGATAGACGAATTCAGCCGACCTTGGACTTGGTGGTGCCCGGGCTCGACACCGAGATGCTGCCCGTCCACATGCAGTTGCACGTGTCGTCCTTGGTGAGGATCTTGAAGCTGGCCTTGCCCACCTTCGTCTCTTTCCCTCCCGGGCTCCACGGCGCGGTCACCACCGGCACGCACGGCGCAGGCGTCGGCGCGCCCATCGCGGCCGAGGTCGCCGCCGCCACCGCCGGGTTCGCCGAGTTCGTTCCCATGCACATCCCGAAGGTGGGAATGTTGGCGGGCGTGAACTCCATGACGGTGGCAACGGGTTGGTTCTCGACCGACACCAGGTTCGACGGGGGGACGACCATCGTGCAGGGGGCGATGCCCTTGTCACATTTCAACACTGCGCCATTGACGACGACGTCAGCCATCCCCCGATTCTAAGGGTTTCTCGGCCTCGTGGCTATTTGACGATCGCCGCCGCGAAGTCGCCGTCGAACTCGCTGTCCTTGGTCTTGATCGAGAGGTGGCCGCAGACCCACTCGGCGTCGAGGTGCTTGATCTCGACGGTGCCGGCCTTGACCCCGTCGAGGCCCCAGTCGGCGATGGTCATGCTGCCGGCGCGGTGGTCGACGCTGACGTAGACGAGTCGGTCTTGCTTGGTGTCCATCGAGAAGACGCCCTCGTCGACCTTCATCGGCTTCTTGTCGCCCTTGAGATCGACAATCCCGAAACGAAGGCCGAGCTTCAGCTGCTTGCCGCGCGCGAGGTCCCACTGCTTCTTCGGATCGACTTGGTAGTTGGCGAGCGAGACGGCGATGGTCTTGCCCTCGTACTCCGAGCGCGCGTAGGCCGACTTCACCTCGAGCTTGCCGCCGTCGATGTACTTGAACTTGGCAGCGACGGCCGGCGCGGCCTTGCAACCCTTGGGCACGCCGTCGAAGGCCTGCTTCACCTTCGACTCCGTCGCTTGGTCGGCGCCGTCTTTTTCCTTCGGCAATTTCGCCTTGCCGAGCGCGCTCACGGCCACCGGATCTTTGCTGTCCATGAGCGTGCCGTTGCCGAGCTGGCCGTTGCGGTTGTAACCCCAACAGCTGACCCCGCCGTCCTCGTCGAGCGCGCAGTTGAACTGCTGGCCGGCGGCGACTTGGGTGATCTTCTTCTCGAGCGCGACCTTCTCGGAGCCTTGACCGTAATCGTCGTAAGAGCCGAAGCAGCTCACCTTGCCGCTCGTGAGGAGCGCGCACGACTGGCTGCGTGCGCTCATGCTGGCGACGTTCGAGAGCTTGTTTTCCGAGACCTTCTGGCTCTCCGACCAGCAGACGATTTTCTTCGCCTTGTTGACGATGCAGGTGTCGCCGCCGCTGGCGTTGCCGGCGATGGACACGCCGTCGGTCGCGCCCTCGACCACCGTCGGCGCCTGCTTCTTACCTGAATAGCCCCAACAGGTGACGGTGCCGTCTTTGAGGAGCGCGCAGGCGTTGGTCTGCGTGGCGCCGACCGCGACGGCGCCCGAGACGTCGGGCACGGTGACCACGCCCTTCTGTCCGGTGAGCTTGCCGGTGCCCGTCGTGTTGAAGCAGTTGTTGTCGGTCCAGGCTTTGACCTTCCCGTCGCCCATCACCGCGTAGCCGGTGCCGTTGGCGAAGACGACTTGCTTCGCGCCAGTGAGCTCGTCGACGACGGCGGGCTTCGCATAGCCCGAGCCTTCGCTTCCGGGGATGACGCGGCCGTGGCCCCAGCAGGTCCACTTGTCGCCCTTCTGCCCGACGCAGATCGCGTCGCCCGCGCTCCCCGGATCGCCGCCGATGACGATCGATTTGGCGCCGCTGACGCCTTCGATTTCGATCGGCGTCGCGGCGTCGCGCGCCTCGGCTTTGCCTCCACCAAACTCGCCGAAGTCGCCGCGGCCCCAACAGCGCACGGTGCCGTCTTCCATCACCGCGCAGGCGATCGACTGCCCGGCGGCGATGGCGATGGCCTTCTTGCCACCGCCCTTTTCGTCGCCGTCGTCGTCTTTGCCCTTGCCGCCCTTCTCGCCCTTGTCGCTCTTACCGCCTTCGGACGACGCGTCCTTCTTCGGACAGCCGGTGATCGACAACAGCGCCAACGACGCAAAGACCGACACGATGGTTCGGACGTGCATGAGTGGAGTCCCTCCCGCTTTCACCCGACTATCGAGGACCGATTGCGCCGGAGCAAGAACCATTCGGCTCCGGACAAATTGTCGCGCGGAGCGACCGGGGCAGCGCAACGTTGCATGCAACGGGTCGAGCGCCGCAGGTGAAGCCTCGAGCGGACGCTGGGCGCGCATGATTTGGCTGAAATGAAGCCTCGCGCGGGCGCTCACGCATCGGAACACCGCTTGCTAGCCACCGGTGCGTGACCCGCCTCGACGTCAAGCTCGTTCGCCATCAAGCCCGGCACGTGCTGCACACGCCGTTCTCCATCGTCGCCCTCACGCGCGGCGACGGCCTCGCGTCCGATCGCGAAGCAGCGATGGAGCTCGCGTGGGAGATCGAAGCGCTGGAAGATCGTCCTTCGACGCGCGCCGGGATCGACGGCGCCCTGCGTCTGATCGGTGCCGGAGCAGGTCGTGACTTCGCGCTCGCCCGACGTCGGTTGGTGCAGGCACTCCGGGAGGGGCGCCTCGTCGCGCACGCCGTCGACGCCTTCCGTGGCGTCGCGGTGGAGCAGCACATGGCTCGCGTCGAGCCACTCGGTCCGGACACCACGACCTGGATCGAGATCGTCCTTCGCGATCAAGACGCGGTGCCGGTGTCGAATGCCCGTTATCAGGTCGTCTGCGACGAGGCGGTCATCGCCGATGGCACGCTCGACGACTCCGGCTTCGCGCGCGTCGAGGGGCTGAAGCAGATGGGCGACTATCACGTCGTCTTTCCCGAGATCGACGCCGCCGCGTGGAAGGCGGCCTGAGCGTGGGCGTGCACGAGGTCTCGCAAGGCGGCTATGGCGATTGGCGCTCGTCTCGCTGCCGCCCCTCCAGCCGCAAGCCCTCGGGCACCGACCATCGATCCATCACGAAAAATAGCCCTTCCAGCGCGATTGCCAGGCACGCCGCCGGAATCGCCCCCAGCAAGATCATCCGTGTGTCACTCAGCCCGAGGCCGGTGCTGATCGGGACGCCGAAGCCTCCGGCGCCGATGAAGGCGGCGATGGTCGCGGTGCCGACGTTGATGATCGCGCTCGTCTTCACCCCCGCGAGGATGGTGCGCGAGGCGAGGGGCAAATCGATCTGGAGGAGGCGGGTGGATACCGACAGATCCATGACCATCGCTGCCTCGCGTTGCGCCGTGGGCACCTCGTCGAGACCGACGACCGTGTTGCGCACTATCGGCAATAGCGCATAGACGAAGAGCGCACAGAGAGCAGGTGTCACGCCGATGCCGAAGACGGGAATGAGGAACGCGAGCATCGCCAGCGAAGGAATCGTCTGGAGAATTCCGGCGAGGCCGAGCACCAAACGTCCGAGTCCCCTTCGGGCGTGGGCGAGGATGCCGAGCGGGACGCCGATCAGCACCGCTGCGAGGAGCGACACGAAGACGAGCATGAGGTGCCGCGGACCTTCGGCGCGGAGCACGCCCAAGAGATCGGAGAGGAACGACGGACGCGGACGGAGCACTCCCCCACGGGGTGAAAGGTCGTCCGTGAAGCGCTCAGCCGCCTCGGCGGGCGTGCGTCCATCGAGCTCGACCGCGGCGTTGAGCGCGCGCATCGTCTCGGGCGTGAGTCTCCCCGCAAGCGTCGCGAGGGCACGGGTCGCCTCCACGGAAAGCGACCGTCGCATCACCAGCATCGCATCGTAGTTCGGAAAAAATGCGCGATCGTCGTCCAAGACGCGCAGATCCATCCGCGCGATGCGGGCGTCGGTCGAGTAGGCGTCGGTGAGGTCGATCGAGCCGGCGCCGAGCGCGTCGTAGGCGAGACCGTGATCGAGCCCCTTGGGAGCGAGTGAGCCGAGGCCGTAGCGCGACGAGAGTCCGACCCAGCCGTCGTCGCGTCCGATGAACTCGTGACTGAAGCCGAGGACGAGATCGGAGCGCGTGGCGAGCTGACTGATCGAGAGGAGGTCGGCGGTCTTGCCCGTCTTCTTCACCGCCAGCGCGTAGGTGTTGGCGAAGCCGAGGTGAGGCCCGACGGCGAGATCTTCTTTGGCGAGCGCGGCGGTCAACTCTTCCGGCGAGAGGCGTCGGTCGTCACCGAGAAGGTTGTGGACGAGGCTGCCGGTGTATTCGGGATAGAGATCGATGGCATTCGACTGGAGCGCAGTCCAGACGATCGCCGTACCGCCGAGCCCGGCGCGATGCTCGGCGGGCACTCCGGCACGGCGCAAGACGGCGACGGCGATCTCTCCGAGGATGAGCGATTCGGGAAAACGTTTGGAGCCGACCCGCACCACCGGCGTCTCGGCGTGGGCGATCGCCGGCTTCGAACAGATCGAGACGAGCACGCCCATCCCGAGCACGAGAGCGACGCATGCGCGCAAAAATAGCCTCTTCATGCGCTTCATGGGCCCGCCGCGCGGAGGAAGTCGCGCACGTAGTCGCTCTTCGGCGTCGCCCGCAGGGCCGGGAAGTCGTCGTCTTGCTCGATGCGGCCGGCGCGGAGCAGCACGGCGCGATCGGCGAGGAGCTCCGCCTCGCGAAGGTCGTGGGTCACCACCAGGGTCGTCGCCGAGAGCGTGCGCACGAGCGCGCCGAGCTCTTCCTGGAGCTCTCGGCGCGAGATGGGATCGAGGGCCGCGAGCGGTTCGTCGAGGAGGAGATACGAAGGCCCGAGGGCGAGCGCCCGCATCAGCGCCACCCGCTGCCGTTGCCCGCCCGAGAGCTGGAAGGGATATCGACGTAGAAGATCGCGCGAGAGGCGCACCAGGGAGGCCAGCTCGTCGAGACGCGCCTCGATGACGTCGCTCGGCCGCTTCGCCTCGCGCATGCGGAGCGCGACGTTGTCGACACAACGGAGATGGGGAAAGAGCGCCGCGTCTTGCGTGAGATAGCCGACGCGTCGACGAAATACCGACAGAGAGGCGGGCTCGAGGCGCGCGCCCTCGACCGCGACGTGCCCCGCATCGGGGACCGCGAGCCCGACGACGAGGCGCAGGAGCGTGGATTTCCCACAGCCGCTCGGTCCGATCAGCGCGACCCGGGCGCCGGTGGGAATTTCGAGATCGACGGGGCCGACCACGTTGGCGTCGTCGAAGCGACGCGTGACGCCAGCGAGGGTGATCACGGAGGCGCGAGCTTGGCGAGGCTGGTCGGGAGGGTCAAACGACCGAGCAAGTCATGACGCCGAGTTGATCGCAAGGGCGGGCGATCTCGAGGGCCACCGGCTCGGGTAAGGCGTCGAGCGCGCAGAGCGCTTGCTGCGGTCGCTCGACCCCGAGCCTCGCGAGCTGCGGCAGCACCACCGAGTGCAAGACGTCGCGGACGAGCGCTCGCGAGGCGCGACCATCGCAGAGCCCGAGGGCAGATCCGCCGCGCGGTTTTTCCACGAGCGCGATGTTGTCGCGGTAGTGCCGCTCGACGTCGGCGAGCGCGACCGCCAGGTATTCGCCGAGGCGCACGCGCGCGGGTTCGTCGAGCTGCGAGAGGCTCGTCGCCAAGAGACGCCACCCGAAGCGCGCGTGTCGGATTTCGTCGCTCCAAATGCGCGTGAGAATTCCGCGGAGGTCGCCGTCCGGCATCTCGAAGCGTTCGGCGCCGAGGAGCGCCACCGCGGCGGTCTCGGCGAGGCAACAGACCGCGAAGAGGTTGCGCAGCGCGGCCTCCGTGACCTCGACGTCACGATGCGCAGGGACTGGTGTCGACTCTGACTCGAAGCGCGCTTGCCCGCCGAGCGCCTCGACGACTGCGCCGCAAAGCACGCCGTGATGCCGCTCATCGTCGGCAAATGCGCGGCACTGCGCGACGTCGGCGGCGTCGTGACCGGCGAGCGCGAGCTGCATCGCGAGCGATTCGAAGACCGACGACGACCCATACTCACGCACCATCCGCCCGCGCCACGTCGCCTGCGCGACCTCGATGAGCGACGCGTCGGCGACGATGCGCGGCATCGAAGCTCGGGCGGCCGCGCGCAGATCGACGAGCTCGGGCGCATCGAAACTCGGCGTGGTCGGAGTGGTCGATCGAGAATTCATCGCCGGCGGCGGCGGAGGGCCCCACGAGGTGCAGGACGCGCCGCTGGGAAAGCGAAGGCGCAGACAACAGGCGAAGAGCGCGCCATGCGCCGCGGCGACGTTGCGATCGGCGGCGAACGCGGTGACGTCGAGCTCGTCCTCGTGATCGAGATACTCGATGGTCGCGCGGCAACAGGCGATGACCGACGGATCGTCGACACGCGATTCCTCGAAGTAACTGGCGATGCTGGCGTCGGCCGGGAGCGCACCTTCGAGCACCGGGAGGCAACACGGATAGGCCGCGCCTTCGCTGGGAACGAGCGGAGCGACGTCGCCGTCGGCCGCATCGAAGAGCGGATCGCCCGTCGCGCCCGAATCGGCGGGCAACGGCGGGAGATCGCAGGCCAGGGCGGCATCGGCGTGTGCGTCGGTGACGATCGGAGCAGCGGGTGCGTCGTCGCTGCAGGCGACGAGGGGCGCGGCCGCGACGACACTGGCGACCAGCTTGCCGACGGCGCGCAAGGCGAAGCGGCGCGCGTCGGGGGTCATTCGGGGAGAAGTCTACGCGCCCGCGCCCGGGCTCGCACCCGCGGCATACCTCGTGCTGTCAGCACGCCGCATGATCGCTCCGGCGCGACGCGCAGCCTCCCTCCTTCTTCTTCTCTCCACTCCCCTCCTCCTCACACTCGCCTGCACGGTCTACAACCTCTCCCCCGCCCCTGGAGCAGGCGTATTCGCAGCGACGGGCGTCATCGGAGCCGGCGCCGATCGTGCGGTCACCGACGACTGCTGGAGCACGTGTCCGTACGGACGACGCTGCGATCACAAGACCGGCATGTGTGAGGCAGAGCAATCAGACGGCGGGGTCGGGGTTGGTCTCGACACAGGTGACGCGGGTGACGGCGGCGTCGCGGGTGACGCAGGGGACGCACAGTCGTCGGATTGAGTGGTCGGCTCCGAGCTCTCGCTATCTGCGCGAGGGCGGGCGTGGGCGGACGCGGGCGCAGGCGCGGTTCTCCTCTTCTCTACGGCTTCTTCATATCCTTCGACTTCACCACACACGCAAAAATGCAGCCCATCGCGTCGTCTTGGGTCTTCTGCTTCCCGCACTCGACGAGGCAGTCGTAGGTCGGCTTGTCGCTCTTGCGCAGCTCGGCCATCTCCTTCACGCACTTCTTCATTTCGGTTTCGTTCGCCAGCTGACCCCCGTCCTTCGACTCGAGCATCGCGAAGCGCTCGCAGAGTTTGCGCGCGTCGAGCTCCTCGGTGGAGCCGGGACTCCACTTGGGTGGCACGAAGCGGGAGGGCGCTGGATCGCGCGGCGGCTCGTCGCCGGATGGCTTCGAGCACGCAGTCGAGAGCATGAGCAGGAGGACGAGCGACACGGCGCGCGGCATCGGAAGAGAATCGACCCGCGGACGGTCGTTGTCATCTGGGGTCGCTGGATGATCCCGATCGGGTAGTCTCGCTCGACCGATGCGTCCTTCGAAAATCTACTCGACGCTCGCGTTCTCGGCGCTGCCGGTCCTCCTCGCGATGGCCGGCTGCACGAGCCTCGAGCAAGGTGCGAAGGAGCACTTCGCGCAGGAGTTCAGCTGTCCGATGGAGCGCATCGAGGTCCGCAAGCGCGACGATCTCCAGCCGTCCGAGGTGTCGCTCGGCGGCCAGGCGAAACCTCCGGCGGAGGTGGCGAAGGATCCGGAGAGGCTCGCCGTCTGGAAGAAGGACCAGCAGAAATACGCCGACGACATGAACGACCGAATGACGGTCTTCGAGCTGCGCGGCTGCGGTCACCGGGTTCTCTACAGCTGCGCACGTGCGGCGAAGAGCAACGGCGGAAACGGGATCGGCTGCTTCCCGGGCGACTATCCGTCCGGCGCCACGAAGTGGTGAGGCTTCTCCGGGCGAAGTCGACGTGTCGGAGCGTTCTGGCACCAGAACGAATTTTTCGTTCGTTTCGTTCGTCGTAGTCTCTGGTGATGGCGAAGGTCGAAGATTGCCAGCGTGCGGTTGCAGCGCTCGCGCCATTGCTCCGCAAGAAGACACCGCCGCTCCTCCCGATGCGCATCGGCACCGGGGCGACTGCCGTCACGCTCCTGCTCCCGAGAAGCGTCTTGCCGCTCCTCGCCGAAGTGCTCGCGACGTTGGCGAACGGGCGGGACGTCGCCGTCATCGCCGCCGACCAGGAGCTCTCGACGCAGGAGGCCGCCGCGCTGATGAACATGTCGCGCCCGACCGTGGTGAAGATGCTCGACGCCGGTGAGCTCGGGGGTCGCAAGGTCGGCGTACGCCGCCGCGTCCGCGCCAGCGACGTCGAGGACTGGGTGGGACAGCGCGAGGCGATTCGCCGATACGTCGACGAGCTCCTCACTACCGCGCCAGCGGTGGCTCGGCGCCGCCGGCGGTAGATCGACGCCGCTACCGATGCCCCTCACCCGTCACCCGTCAGAGGACGTCCGTTCTGGCGCCAGAACGAATTTTTCGTTCGTTTCGTTCATCGCCCGCGGACCGCGAAAAGCGAAGAGCCCGCCCCCGTTTGGCAGGGCGAGCTCCTCCAGTCGTTCACGCGTCGATGCGACTAGTGTGGCGCCGCCAGATACGGGAAGGACGTGACCTTCGCGCGATCGGGGGTCGCGACGCCGTCGGTGACGCCGGAGAGCGCGCCGAGAGCGAGCATCGAGTACGTCTGCTTGATCGGGTCGTAGCCCGGCATGCGTCCACCGCAGTCGCCGTTCTTCAAGAGCGCGGTCGCGTCGGCTTCGACGGCGAGATACGTGCTGCAGGTCGTCGCGTCCGACTTGATCCACAGTCGATCGTCGGCGAGCACGCCGGCGAGCGTCGCGTAGCGGGTGGCGTCGGTCTTCGTCTTGTCGGCGAAGACTTGGTTGCCGCAGATCGTGTCGAGCGCATCGAGGATGCCGAGGTTCTTCTCGACCTCCGCGGTGTACTTGGTCGCCCAAGTCGACGGATCTTTGTTGCCGTTCCAGTCGTCCTTGGCCGCCTGCTTGGTGCTCTCGTTGGGATCGAAGGCATGGTTCAGCGCCGTGTTGACCGCGGGACGACCCATGCGGTCGAGCTGCTCACCGAGCGCCGGCGGGGCCGGGGGACCCGCGTCGGCCGTGTCGGTGCCGAGGGTGTCGGTTCCGTTGGTGTCGGTCGGTGTGTTGCTGTCGCCGGGCGTGCCGGTGTCGGCCGGCGTGCCGCTGTCGCTGCTGCTGCTGCTGCAGCCGATACCGAGTGCGGCGGCGAGGGCGAGGGGGACGAAGAACGTGGTGAAGTGTGAGGTGGTCTTCATGGTGTTCCTCACGGAGCCTTGTTGGTGCTGGCCCACACCGAGACGTAGGGGCCACCCTTGTTGACGAGGGTCTTGTCGACGAGGAGGACGAGCGACAGCGTGTTGGCCGTGGTGAAGTCGTCTTCCTGCGTCTTCGCGACCACCGTGCTCGAGGTCTTCTCCTTGAGGAGATTTCCCAGCGCAGTGGCGGTGTCGGCGGAGAGCGCCGGGCAACCGCTGGTGTCGAAGGTCAAGCTGGCCGCAGCACCTTCGACGGTGGTGACCGTGTCCTTGAAACCTTGAAGGTTGAAATAGAACGGGTCGGAGCGCATGCCAGCGAAGACCTGCACCTTGCCGCTCGCGCTCTTCAGCGGAGTCGCGGCGCTGCTGGCGTCACCGGTGACGTAGTCGTCCGTTCCCACCCAGCAGCTGATCTTCTGCGCCGCATCGAAGGTGCAGATGACGTCCGACGAGGCCTTGGTCTCGCCGAACTTGGTGCCGCTGGTGGTGTGGAAGACGTACCGAACCGCATCGCCGAACTTCGCGGTCGCGCCAGCAAAGGGCGTGACCGTCATTCCAAGCACGAAGTTCGAGCCGTCGACGAAGCTGAAGACGTCGTTGATGTCGGACGTCGGATCGGCGGTCGTCTTCGTCGAGTCTCGGTGGTCCGCCGACTCTGCGGGCGTGGTCAGCCCGGCAAAGGCGAGCGTCGCCCCAAGGAGCATCAGCCCCTTCCATTGCTTTTTCATGCATGATCTCCCGCCGGGAAAACCGGCTTTCATTCCAAGAAGGAACGGCAGACGCCGAACCTCATTCGCGAAGGCGAAGGCGAACTACCTGGGCTGCACGACGCGTACCGGTGGCTTCCGCGCTCGATCGCGAGGACGAGCTCGCGCAGATCCATCGGCAGATACGGCCTTCTCCGCTTTCGCCGAGCAACGTCATCGATCGTCATCGATCGTCATCGGACGTCATCGGACGTCATCGGACCGCAGCCCTCCGAGGCAATCCGCCTCGGTCGCTACGCGAGCGCCACGGGGGTGACCGAGACCGCCGCCGTCTCGAGGTGGACGACTCGGCGTCCCCGCCCATCACCTCGGTTGCGAGGCGATCGCCAGGTTCGCCGCGGTGTCCGCGTCGACGAGCTGCACGTGCGGCGGAAGGAGCTTTCCGAGCGCGAGGAACGAGTTTTCGAGCGTCAGCCCGCCGTCGCTGGTCATGTACACCCAGGTGATCGTCCCCTTCGGGTACGCGGCGATCTCCGCAGCCATCAGCTCCGGGGTGAGCCGAAAGGGATCGCTCTCGCTGTCGATGCCCCGCCACTCGCGCGGTCGGAAGAGCGCCAGCCGGCCTCCGTCGGCGTCTTTCAGCACCTCGAAGAACCGTTCGTCGGGCCACCACGGGAAGGCCTCGAAGGCGAAGGGAACGTTGACCGGGAAGATTCCGCGGATCGATCCGTTCTTCAAATACTTCGGCAGGAAGTGGTCCTCGGCGTCGTGCCACGTCCCGACCGAGTCCCAGTTCACGCTGCCCGTCAGCCCGAGGACGCATGCGTCCCGACCCGTCGCCTCGACGAAGCGGTTCTGAACGTCTTCGGCGAGCGACGACGGATACGCGTAGAGGTGCCCGCTCGGCGGGAGGACGAAGGAGTCGCGCTTCGTCCGGTGGCTCTGCGCGTAATACCAAGAGAGGACGTCGGGCGCGAGGTGCGTGAGGTGCGGGGAGATGCTCCAGGTGAGCGGCGCACAGGCGCTGGGGCTCGCGTCGCAGGCGGCGATGCGCCGCTGGAACCAGTCGCGGCGCGTCGTCAGCATGTACTGGATGTTGTCGCCGTCGCCGACGACGAACGCGACGTACGTCTTCTCGGCGTCGTAGGTCACGGCCGCGGCCGGGTTCTGCACCACCGCGCCCGCCTCGGTGATCGCCGGGGCGCGCGTCGAGAAGAACGAGAGATTGCCCGCCTCGCTGGCGATGGCGCCCATGTCGTGCGAGTCGAGACAGCCCGTTTGCGCCTCGTAGAGGTAACCGCCCAGTACGTTCCAAGAGTTGTTGTAGCCATACACCCCGAGGGGTGTCGGCCACCGGCCCGCGGCGACGATGCCGCTCAGCACGTCCCGCTCGGGATGCCCTTTGGTGCACCCGTTGACCAGGAACGCCACGAACAGTTTCTCGGAGAAGACGAAATCGACCAGCGCCGGCTTCATCTCCTGGTTCAACGCCGGCGACCTCGGCTCGCTCGGGTTCTGATCGTAGCCGGGGTTGAGCATCGCGAGGCCCGTCGTCTGCGCGCCGAACTTGGCGAAGACGTACGGCGTCGCGAGCAGAGGGGTGTTCTTGTCCGCGAGCTCGACGACGGCGTCGAACACTGGGCTGGCGCACGTCGTTTTTTGGCCGTCGTCGAGGGGAACGGCGCCGAGCGCGGCGGCGGCCGTGAGCACGTTCGGCAGGAGCGCCTTCTGCTTTTCGTAGTCGTAGCGAACGCATGCGGGAAACGCGGCGACGCACGAGGCGAGGAATGATTCCGCGCCGACGGTCACCGCAGCAGAGAGGCCAAGCTCCCTCAACCACCCGAGGTCGTGCGGGTCCGCGTCGAGGTACACCGAGCCGCCGGATTTGCGGTTCGCGAGCCCTGCGCACGCAGCGACGGCGAGCTGCGTCGAGGGCGGGAGGCCAAGGTCGAGGTGCACGACCGTGATCGGCTGAGGCGAAGGCTTCGCGCGCGACGGGTCGTACGTGCCGCACCCAGGCGGGACCTTCTGCGGCACGGGGTCCTTGATCGCGTCTGCGCCGCCCTTGCCGCACGAGGAGGCGAGGGACATGGCGAGGAGCAAGAGGCCGAGAGACGAGCGTTTCGGCATGAGCTTCGGTCCGAGCTCGCCGTGGCGACGAGGTCCGTCGAACATACACGGCGACGAGCCGAGAGGTCACCGCGCTCCGCGCCACGTGGTGGCTGCGGCGGAGGCCACGTGAGGAGCGGAGCGCACCATTTCGCCACACCTGTGCAGCTTCGCCGCATGGCGGTCAGCAACTGCCCCGGTTTGGGCTCATCGGACGCCTCTGCGCCCACGGCCCGGTCATTGCTAATTGAATGGCGTGGCTACACCCTCGGACTCGGCACAACCTCGATCCATCCCTCGGCTTCCCGCGATCGGCGAGCTCGTCATGGGCAAGTATCGCATCGACCGCGTGCTCGGGAGCGGCGGCATGGGCACCGTCTTCGCGGCGCACCACGCGCTGCTCGACGAGATGGTCGCCCTCAAGGTGGTCGCACCCGAGGTGGCGCGTTGCGAAGATACGTCGGCGCGCTTTCTCTTGGAGGCGCGCGCCTCGGCCCGGCTCAAGAGCGATCACGTCGCGCGGGTGATCGACATCGACGTGCTCGACGGTGCGCTGATGTTCCTCGTGATGGAGTTGCTCGAGGGGGTCGACCTCGCGGAGAAGCTCGAACATGACGGTCCGATGTCCGTCTCCGACGCCGTCGACCTCACGCTGCAGGCGCTCGAAGGGCTGTCGCATGCGCACGCGGCCGGCATCGTCCATCGTGACATCAAGCCGTCGAATCTCTTCCTCGCCAATCGCGACGGCGGCGCCGCCATCGTCAAGGTGCTCGACTTCGGCATCTCCAAGTCGACCTACACGCGCAGCGGCGAGCGACTGGCGGCGCTCACCGGTGAGCACAAGATCCTCGGCTCGCCTGGTTACATGTCACTCGAGCAGATCCTCGATTCGGGAAAGGTCGACGCGCGCACCGACATCTTCTCCATCGGCGCAGTGCTCTACGAGCTCCTGACCGGCAAACCGCCGTGGCAAGCGCTCTCCGTCACCGGCTGTGCGGCGGCGATGGTGGAATCCGATCCAATCTCGATGCGCACGCATCGACCCGAGCTTCCGATCGAGCTCGAAGCCATCGTCTTCAAATGTCTGAATCGCAGGCCCGACGATCGCTATCGCTCGGTCGCGATGCTGGCCCACGCGCTCGAGCCCTTCGCCACGCCCGCCTGGCGACCGCTCGTCGCGCGCATCGAAGCGGTCATGCGTCGTCCGACGCCCCTCCCTTCGGCGCTCGGCGAACGAGATCTCGTCGAGCTCGACACGATGCACGCCAACACGTTGGCGAGTGCTGCGACGGAGGCGCGCGCGGGCTCGCTCCACGCCCTCGTCGCGCCTACGAGCAACGCCGCGCTTCCCACCCATCATCAACGGTTCGTGCGACGCGTCGCCACCCTCGCCCTCGCGCTCGGCCTCGCCGCGGCCGGGTTCGTCGCCCTCGCAGCGCCCGGAACGTCGAACGGGCAAACAGGGGCGAACGGGCTGGCGACGCCGAACGCGCTGGCGGCGACGCAGGCCCCGAGCGTCGCCGCCACCTTGGTCGCGTCAGCTCCTTCAGTCCCGGCGGCCACGTCGAGCTCGACGTCGGCGTCGGTCGTGACGCTCGCCCCGCCGAAGAAGACGCCGAGCAACGTGACGCAGAAGCCGGCGATCTACGTCTCTCCGCCGAAGAAGGTCGCACCACCACCGAATGGGAAAACGCCGGTCGCTACCGTGGTCAACGCGCCGAGCCAGGCCGCGAGCAGCTCCGACGCCGCTCCGACGGCCTCGGCCATACCCGCGGCATCGGTCGAACCGCCCGTGATCGAATACGACACTCCGACGGAGTGACGTCACGCCTCCGTCGAGGGACCTCCAATTGTGCTTTCGCTTCGATTCAGCCTGATAGGCTCGCCGCGTGACGGACGAGCGACGTGAGGTCGATGCGTGGACGCCGGCCATCGCCTCCGCAATCGCGACGTTCGCCGTCTTCGATCCTGCCCTGCGCTTCTTCATCGGCGCCACCAAGCGAGCGCCGGAGATGGGCGCGCGCCCTTTGCTCCTCGGCCTCGGCGCAGCACTCCTCGTCTCGCTCGTCGTCCGGCGCGCCGCGTGTGCGCGTTCACGAGGACGGGCCTTCGCTTGGACGTTGCTGGCCGGCCCGATCACACTGCTCACGATCGTCCTCTCGTGGGCGCTCACGTCCGGGCAAACCGAGGCCGGTCGGGGATTGGCCTTGACCGGTCTCTTCGTCGGCGCGCTCGAGGTGATCGCGCTTCCGCTGGTCGTCATCGGCACCAACCTGCCGGTCGCGATCGCCTCGGCGGGTGACATCCGGTCGCGAAGCGTCACGTTCTTCGGCGCCGCCGGCACGCTCGTCTTCGCCTTCGCCGCCGATCTCGCGATCTGCACCTCGCAGCTCTCGGTCGCTGGGCGAAGGCCGGCGGTGTTCGCGCTGCCCGACGTCGTCTGGCTGGCAGCGATGGTGGCGACGTCGGCAGCGATCGCGCTCGCCCTCGCCGCACGCGGAGGCTCGATCGGCGCAAAACTAGGCTGCTTCACCGTCGCTCTCGGGCTCTTGGGGAGCGCGCCGCTCTTGCTCGTGTCGGTCGGCCGAGGTGCGTGGAAGCGCATCGCGACGACCACGCACGAGAGCTTGGTCGGCGCCACGCGCGCTCCTGACGGCTCGGTGTGGATCCTCGGCGCGGGCGGCAACATCTTCCACCTCGCGAGCGGCGCGACCGACCTCACCGTCGTCGACGCGAGCCACACCATCGACAAGTCGCCCTACGGAATCTGCGCGGCGAAGAATGGACTGTGGATCGTCGGCTACGGCGGAATGATCGTGCGCGGCGAAGACGAGGGTCGACGTTGGGTGGTCGAAAGGCCGTCGTCGCGGGAGCCGACCCTGCGCGCCGTGTGGTGCGACGCCGACGCCGCCAGCCTCGCGGTGGGCGACGCGGGGACGATTCTTCGGCGCACCCCCAAGGGTGAGTGGGAGACGCGTCCATCGCCCGCCGCCGCCACGCTCACCGCCGTCACCGGCAAAGGTCGCGACCGCTTCGTCGTGCCCTTCGAGGGCGCATTGCTCCGCAGCCACGATGCGGGAGAGACGTTTCGCGCCTACGGTCGGACGACGTACGGGACGAAGGCGATCTCCCTCGGCGACGATGGCGCCCTTTGGACGGCCGGCGCGACGGTGCAGCGCAGCAGCGATCTCGGAGCGACGTTCGCGATCGGCCAGACGACGTTCCATTGGTTGACGTTGTTCTCGCTCTCGAACGGCGATCTCGACGATTTCCAGGCGCTGGCTCAGGTCGGCGCGGTCACCTTCGTGGCGGGAAATCGAGTCGGTCGCACGGAGGACGCCGGCAGCACGTACTTCGAAGAGAAGGTCTACGTCACGACGGCGGTGCATGCGCTCGCGGTCGACGGCGCCGGTCGCGTCATCGGCGTCGGCGACGACGGGCTCGTGATCGTCCGTACGTTGCCCTGAGCGTCACCTTCACGATCTTCACCGCTCACCAGGAGCTGGCGCAGGCGTCGCGAATGCAGGCTCGTAGCCAACGGTGCGCCGGATCGGCGTCGAGCCGCGGATGCCAAAGCATCGAGAGCGTGAGCTTCGGCGTCGCTACCGGCACGGGGAAGGTGTGCATCCCGGCGCGGAGACTGCCGGTGTGTCGTTCAGGAACGGTCGCGATCAACTCCGAGGCACGCGCGAGCGCGAGCGCGCTGGCGAAGCCGCCGACGACGATGACGCTCTCCCGCTCCAAACCGAGCGCGTGGAGCGCGGCGTCGATCGGGCCTCCCTCGAGCGTCGGCCGCGACACCGTCACGTGCTGACCGGCGGCGTAGCGCGCGGCAGTGACTCTCCCTTTGGCGAGCGGATGCCGCGCGCGCACCACGCCCACCACGCGATCCTTGAACAGCGACTGCGTGCGCAGCTCGGGCGACGTTCCCGCGTCGACGACGCCGGTCTCGAGATCGACGACCCCGTCCCGAAGCGGCGCACCATCTTTGTCGGATTTCTGCACGAAGCGCAGGCGCACGTTGGGGGCCTCCTTGCGCACGCGCGCGAGGAGCTTCGGGCCGACGTTCTCGACGAAGCCATCGCTCGTCCGCAGCGTGAACGTCCGCGCGAGCCGCCGGAGATCGGGCCCCTGCTGCGGCGAGAGCACCGCCTCGGCTTCGCGCACCACGCGGCTCACCGAATCGCGTAGCTCGAGCGCTCGCGGCGTTGCGACGAGCGCTCGACCCGATCGCACGAGGAGCGGATCGCCCGTCGCCTCCCGGAGGCGCGCGAGCGAACGGCTCATCGCCGAGGGGCTGATCCGCAACTGACGGGCCGCGCGGACGACGCTGACCTCCGTGAGCAGCACGTCGAGCGTCACGAGCAGGTTGAGATCGGGCCGCGACATCCGGTCGATCGTAGCAGAGGCTCGCCGCGGGACATGGCGTTGAACGCACGTATGACCTGCGTGAGATGCGTGTACCGCCTTGTGATGGCGCGGCCTAGGTTTCATCGACGAGCAGGCATTGGGCACGCGAACGAAGGAACGAGCGATGAACGAGGACTCTCGAGACGCACTACGGACGTTCGGCGAAGGGCTGAGCGCGGCCTGGGGGCCGCTCACCTCGGAGTTGGTCGCCGAGGTTCATCGTCGCGTGACGCAGATCGTCGAGGCGCCCGCCAGCGAGGCCTGGCTGGCGGCCTTGCACGGCGATGCCCCCGAGTCGCGAGAGCTCCTCCGCGACCCGGCGCACGCGTTTCTCTTGCTCGCTCACACCGAGCAGGCCGGGCTTTATCGGCCTCCCCACGATCACGGCCGCGGGTGGGTGATCTACGCGGTCCAGCGGGGCGAGATGGAGATGGCCACCTATCGCCGCGTCCACGATCTGCGTGGGAACGCGCACCTCGTGAAGCGGGAGTCGTTCAGGCTCCGCGCCGGCGACGTCCGGGTGTTTCTCCCGAGCGACGTTCACGACACCGCGTGCGTCGCGGGACCGCTCACCCTCTTTCGGTTCACCTCGCGCGACTTCAAGAAGGAAGAGCTGACGCGATACCCGGACCCGCGGGGCGCGTCGTGAGCGCTCCTGCCGACGTCGGCCCTGCGCGCCGGCCGCTCGTCGTCCTCGCCATCTGCTGCCTCTCGCTCTTCCTGGTGACGATGGACGTGACCATCGTCAACGTCGCGCTCCCTTCGATTCGCCACGACTTGCACGCAGGCGTCGCCGGGCTGCAGTGGTCGATCGATGGCTACACGGTCGTCGTCGCGAGCCTCCTCATGTTCTCCGGTTCGATGGCCGATCGCTTCGGCCGACGTCGCACCTTTCAGCTCGGCCTCGCCATCTTCAGCGCCGGCTCACTCCTCTGCAGCCTCGCCCCCAGCACTGGCGCGCTCGTCGCCTTTCGCATGATGCAAGCGGCGGGCGGCTCGATGCTCAATCCGATCGCGATGTCGATCCTCGTCGACGCCTTTCCTGCCCCGAAGGAGCGTGCGCGCGCCCTCGGGGTCTGGGGAGCGGTCTTCGGCGTGTCGATGGCCGCTGGACCGCTGATCGGCGGAGCGCTCGTCGACAGCGTCGGATGGCGCTCGATTTTTTGGGTCAACGTGCCGGTCGGGATACTCGCCCTCGCCCTCTCCGCGCGCTTCATCCGTGAGTCTCGCGCCGAGCGGCCGCGCCCTTTCGACCTCGTGGCGCAGGGCCTGATCGTCGTCGGGCTCTTCGCGCTCACCTCGACGGTCATCGATGGACGCCGCGTCGGGTGGTCGTCGTGGAACGTCACCGTCGGCTTCGGGGTCGCCCTCGCGTCCATCGTCGCGCTCGTCGTCTGGGAGTCGCGTCGCGCCGAACCGCTGCTCGATTTGCGCCTCTTCCGCAGCACGCCGTTCGCGTCGGCGACGGCGGTCGCGGTGCTCTCGTTCGCCGCCTTCAGTGGGTTCCTCTTCCTCAACTCACTCTACCTGCAGGAATCGCGAGGCCTCGGCGCGTCGGCCGCAGGGCTCATGACGTTGCCTGTCGCAATCGCCCTCGTCGTCTCCTCGCCGCTCTCGGGTCGACTGGTCGGCGCCGGGCGCGCGCGGCTCGTGATCGTCATCGCCGGCGCTTCGATCGCCGTCGGAGCGCTCTTCTTGACGAGACTCGCGAGCGACACCTCGGTGGTCGTGCTCATCGTCGCCTATGCCATCTTCGGCGTCGGCTTCGGGAGCATCGGCGCCCCGGTCAACGATGCCGCCATCGCCGGCATGCCCAAATCGCAGGCCAGTCTCGCGGCCTCGATCGCTTCGACGAGCCGACAGGTCGGCGCTTCGCTGGGCGTAGCGCTCGCGGGCTCCCTCGCCGGCGCCGGCATCGACTCCGCGCAACGGGCGGTGCTCGCGGAGGCCACGCATGCGGTGTTTTGGGTGATTGTCGCGCTCGGGAGCGCGATCGTCATCCTCGGCGTCGTCGCCACGGGAGGTCGCGACCTCCTACTCCGTACGGGCAATCACGATCGCCACGTCGGGATCGAGCAAGTACCCGTCGCGGCTCAAGAGGAGGTCGCCGAGCCCGAGCTTGCGAAGTCGCGCCACCGCGACCCGCACTCGGTTGGCGGCAGAGTCCGGCGCGGCGCGATCTCCCGGCCATCCGTGGCGAAAGACGGCGTCGAGCGACATCGGCTCTCCGGTGGCGCCGACGCGACGCGCGGTGAGTGAGACGAGCAGCCTCTGCAGATTCGGACGTTGCGAGAGGTCGACCCGCGGCCCGCCCGGCGCGCGGAACCAGCGGCCATCTTCGGCGACCACCAGTGCATCGTCGCGATCGAGGCGCGACGACCGTGCCGAGTGCGACGACTTCGCGACCACGTCGCTCGCGGTGCGCGCCAGCTCGCGTTCGAGGCGCCGTCGCATGGGACGGAGATCTTCGAAGACATGGGTTCCGGCGAGGAGTGCGTCGAGACGTCGCTCCGCGCTCACACGATGGCGCTCGCATCCTTCGTGATCGCCCGCGGAGCGATCGGCACGCGCGCGCGCGAGATCGAGGTGGGCTTGGCCGGCCGAGATGCTCGCGACCAACAGCGAATCGTCTGCAAATCGTGGTAGTTGCGCGCTCGCGTGGTCGAGCTCTCGGCTCGCGTGGTCGACGTCGTCCTCGTCGGCGATCGCCGCCGCCCGCATCGCTCGATACACGGGCTCGAGCAGCTCGGCGCCCCATTCGCGCGCGAAGGCGAGCGCGTCGTCGAAGTGGGCGCGCGCCCCTGCGAGGTTGCGTCGTTCGTATTCGAGGGTCGCGCGAACGCCCGAGAGCGAAGCGAGGAGTCGATGGTGCGCGAAGGGGGTGCAGAGCGCGACGCCCTCTTCGGCGCATCGATCCGCCTCGTCGAGCCGACCGAGCTCGATCAGGACCTCGGCCAGGCGCGCGAGATAGAGCGCGCGTTCGAGCTGATCGTCGGCCCTCCGCGAGAGCGCGATCGCCTCCTGCAGCGAGGCGCGGGCCTCCTCGAATCGGCCGAGCGACAGCTCGCACGAGCCCAGATCGGCGCACGCCTTGGCGATCGCCCGCGGATCGCTCTTCGCCCTTGCTCGCGCGAGCGCCAGTCGCACGTGGCCGCGTGCAGCCTAGGGATTGCCGGCGAGGAGCTCGACCGAGGAGAAGATGCTGAGGCACTCGAGCTCGAGCTGCACGTCTCCGCTCGTGCGCGCGATCGCCAGCGCCCGCGTCAAATCGGCGACCTTCGCGGCAGAGGCACCAGGAGAAAATTGTCGACTGTAGGCGCGATCTCGAAGCGCCCGAGCGACGCGGGTCGGATCGGCGCGTACCCGGCGCGCGTCCTCGTTCGCCGCTCCCAGCGCGGAATCATGCGTGGAATCGAGCGTGGAATCGAGCAGAGAGAGCAGCAGCTCGAGCGGTCCGCGTCGCTTGAGGAGCTCGCCGATCGAGCCGAGCAAATCGAATGCGTCGTTGGCGGCCGAGGCCGACGTGGTCGCCGAAGCGAGGGCGTGCGCATGCGCCGCGAGCAAGTTCTCCAGCTCCATCGTGAGCCTCGCGCGCGGCTCGGTCCCCTTGCCCCGCGAGGCCTGCGTCGCCCAGGCGAGGCCGGCGCCCGTGAAGTGACGACGATGACGATCGCGCACCGCCAGGGCCCCGCCGAGCTCCTCGAGCTTCTCCATGGCGTAGTCGCGAATGCTCTCGAAGAGTCGATAGCGACGCGCGCCGAGCTCGGGCACCTCGCCGACCGCGATCAGCGATTTCTCGGTGAGCGACTGGAGGAGATCGAGGGCGCTTCGTCCGTCGTCGAGGATCGCCTCGGCCGCCTCCAAGGAGAAACCGCCTCGAAAAATGGCACATTCGGCGAGCGCGCGTTGTTCGTCACGAGACAGCAGCTCCCACGACCAATCGATCGCGCCGCGCATCGTCCGCTGCCTCTCGCTCGCGAATCGCAGACCACCGGCGAGGAGCGAGAAGCGCTCTCGAAGTCGCTCTCGGATGGTCCCGAGCGAGAGGGCGCCGACCCGCGCCGCCGCCAGCTCGATCGCCAGCGGCAAGCCGTCCAGCCGTTGCACGATCTCTTCCAGCGCTTCGTGATCTCCTGCGACGGGCGCGAACGAAGGCCAGATCGCCTTGGCTCGTTCGATGAAGAGATGCGTCGCCTCGGGACCGAGCGGCATCACCTGGTGCACGTGCTCACCCGCGACGCGGAGGCTCTCTCGAGAGGTCGCGATCACGCGCGCATCCGGCGCCAACTCGGCCACCGACGTGACGATCCGCGCAGCCGGCTCGATCACTTGCTCGCAGTTGTCGACGAGGAGCAGGGTCGGTCCACGCGCCGCGACGGCATGGGCGAGCTTCTCGACCGCGCGCTCGATGGTCGGTGCCTGCGCCAAGGGGACGTCGAGCGCACGTCCCATCGCCGCCAGCACGCCGACCAGATCGCGCGCATCGGTGAGATCGCAGAACCAGACCCCGCCGGTGAAGCGCTCGCGGCTCTCGTCTTGCTCGGCGAATCGTCGCGCCAGCCTCGTTTTCCCGGCCCCTGCGGGACCCACCAGCGTCAGCACACGACGACCTTCGTCGAGCAGTCCGCCGAGTCGTTCGAGATCGGCGGCTCGTCCGAAGAAGGTCGTCGGGTTCGGCGAGAGGTTGCCGAGCCAACGCATTCACGAAGGATACCGGACCCGCCGTGCGCGCGTCCTCCCTCGCGATCGAGCCCGTCTAGATTCCGTACGCCGAGACCGGGAGACGCAGCACGAACGTGTGTTGGGCGAGCGTCGGATCGGCAATGTCGGTCGCCACGCCGAGGATGACGGTGCCGTCGGCCGAAGCCGCGGTGATCGCCGTCAGGTGGATGCCGTCGGGGATCTTCACCTTGGCCTTGGTGACCAGATCTTGCAGCTTGCGCAGCCCGCTGCCCTTCGTCCAAACGACGGCGAATTCTTCGGTCCCGGCGAGATCCATCGACCAGCTCGGATCGCCTGCTGAGCCCAAAATCAGCTCGTTTTTCGCGGCGATCGCCATCAGCCAGACGAAGTCGTCGGCCTGCGGCGAGGGCAACGTGCCGACCATCACCACGCCTTCCTTCTCGGTCCAATAGAACGACGTGTTGTTCGAATCACCGGCCTTGGTGACCGTGTTCCATTGGCCTGCCACCATCGTGCCGTCGGGGCTGACCGCGAGCACCTCACCGACGACGTCACCGGTCGGCTCGAGCAGCTTGCCGGTGCCGTCCGCCTTCCAGATCGCCGGACTCCGATCGGCGCCGGCGCGTTGCGCGAAGCCGCCGATGAGCGAGCCGTCGTCCGAGATCACCGTCGCGCGGTTGTTGCCTTTGGCGACGCCGAGGTGGGTGAGCACCGTCGCCTTCCAACCATCGACGCTCTGCTTCCACATCACTGCTTCTGCCGTGCAATCGAGCCAATCGAGCCCGACCGCGACGGTGCCGTTCCCGTTCACGCCGAAGACGCCGCTGAGGTTGTTCGGCGGCCCCGCGCAGCCCTTGGCGTGTGTGCTCTTCAAGTCGGTCCAGGCCGCCGAGCACGCGCTCCACACGCCTCCGACGATGTCGGTCGCGCCGTGCAGGGTGCCGATGCGGCTGCCATCGCTCGAGAGCGAAGTCGCCGCCACCGTGCTCGGATCGCCGTCGACGTGCCCGACCTTGGTGATCGTGCCCTTGGCCGTGTCGTAGAAGAACAGATCGCCCTTCGCCGCGTCTTCGATGAGCGCCGTCTTTCCATCGGCGCTCAGATCGAGTCGCAGATCGCCGGCGCCGACGTCGAAGATGGTCAGCGCGCCGCTGGCAGGGATCGTCTTGGTCGGTGCGGCCGCCGTCACGCACCCAGCATCGCCAGCATCGCCAGCATCGCTGTGCGACGCTCCATCCCCGGAGGTCGCGTCGCCCGGCCCTGTATCGCCCGGGCCTGCGTCGCCCGAGCCTGCGTCAGTCGTGTCGCTCGCGGCGGCGGCATCGCTCGCGTCCGCGCCGCCATCAGCGCTGATGTGGGTTTCGGTGCCGACGTCGCTGCCGACGTCGCCGATCGCCGTGCCGTCTGCGGCGGCGCCATCGCCTGCTCCATCGTCTGCTTGTGTTCCGTCGGAGCAACCACCGACGGCGAAGGCGAGGACGACGACGGAGAACGGGGCGAGCGCGATTCGTTTCATGGCAGGAAAGCTACGAGGCCGAGCTTTCACGCGCTCATTACACGCGGATTACATTTCTCGAGGCAGCAGTCGGCTGCAACCTTTCGCCCCAGTCGCCGTCCCAACGCCTTCATCGGCCACGCGTGAAGCGGCCGCGAAGTGGCGGCGCTCGAGCGCGGGGCCTTGTCACCGATGGGAGACCTCGACCGCCGCATGACGAACATGACGAACGAAACGAACGAAACTTTCGTTCTGGTGCCGTAACGACTCGGGCGAGCTCGAAAGGGAGAGCGCCCGCCGAGCTGCTACCCTCTCTGGGTGCCCATCGGCACGAGGAGGATGCGATGTCGAATCGATGGCTAGGGCGCGTGGCGGCGTGGATGGCAGGGCTCGCGTTGCTGACGGTGATCGGATTCGCGCAGGCCGGTGCGGCGACGGACGTGGTCAAGGCGAAGCACACCGCGCTCTTCTCCCTCCTCAAGGACTCGGCGGCCGACTCCCCGAAGAAGCGAACCGCGATCTACGACGAGATCTTCGACTACCAGGCGATGTCCGAGTCGTCGCTCGGCGCGGAGTGGGCGGCACGCACCGGCGCGGAGCGTACGCAGTACACCGATCTCCTGAAGCAACTCGTACGCACCGCGTACGAACGCGAGCTGAAGAAGATCCTCGATTTCAACTTGTCCTACGCGGGCGAAGAAACGACGACGGGCAACGCCGTCCTCGTGATGACGCGATGGAAGGCCAAGGCGGGATACGACGAGGTCGCGCTCGATTTCAAGCTGGTGAACACGGCTGGAAAGTGGAAGTACGTCGACATCATCACCGGGAAGATGAGCCTGATCATGACCTACAAGAGCCAGTTCACGAAGATCATCAAGAAGAACGGCTTCCCCGCGTTGATCCAGAAGATGAAAGACAAGATCGCGAAGGGCGACGTCTAATCACGCTCTAGATGCCCCCGTTCGAGCTCGCGAGCTTCAACCTCAACCTGCTGGTCGCGCTCGACGCGTTGCTCGGCGAGCGAAGCGTGACCGCGGCCGCCAAGCTGGCGCGCGTGACGCCGTCGGCGATGAGCCACTCGCTCGCGGAGCTGCGCACGGCCCTCGGTGATCCGCTCCTCGTTCGATCGGGACGCGCCATGGTCCTGACGCCGCGCGCCGAGGCGCTCGGGCCGCCGCTGCGTAAGGTGCTGTTCGACGCGAAGAGGCTCCTCGCGGGTGGCGCGACATTCGATCCGACCACCTCCGAGCGTCGTTTCGTCGTCGCTGCGCCCGACTTCCTCGCGACCTTGCTCCTCCCGCCGCTCCTCACCGCCATCGCGCTCGAAGCGCCGGGCATCACCCTCGAGATCGTGCCGAGCGCTCGGCGTGGCAACGCGTGGCTCCTCGAGAGTGGGGAGCTCGACCTAGCGCTCGGCGCGATCGTCGACCATTCCTCGGCCATCCGCCGCATGGATCTGTGCACCGAGGGCTTCTCCTGTGCGGCGCGCAAAGGCCATCCGCAGATTCGCGGCGAGCTCGACCTCACCACCTACGTGCGGACACCGCACCTCGTGATCACGCTCGGCGACGACGTCGGGCCGACCTGGATCGATCAGGCGCTGGCCAAGCTCGGCGAGAGACGGCACGTCGCCGTGCGCGTCCGCTACTTCATGACGGCGCCGTTGGTGATCGCGGAGTCGGACCTCCTGCTCACCGGACCAAGCATGCTCATTCGCTACTTCTCGCGCCTCGTCCCGCTGCAGGTGCTGACGCCGCCCATCGAGTTGCCGACCTATCCGGAAGAGGCGTACTGGCACGAGCGCTTCGACGACGACCCAGCGCACGCGTGGCTGCGCAGGCTCGTCGGACGATTGGCGCGCGCGTTCGGTCGCCCGGAGAAGCCACGAAAACGGAGCTGGTGAGACCTGAGCGTTGCTCAACGCCCGTTGAAGATCGGTCAGCAGCGGAGTCGCCGAGAGCGACGTAGGTTCTTCACCATGACGACACCGACCCAGCCGCCGACGTTCGATGCGAAACACTACAAGCGCACCACGCGCGATCAATGGGATGCAGCGGCCGAGGCTTGGCACCGCTGGGCGCCGACGCTGCGGAGTTGGCTCGGACCAGCCACCGAGCGGATGCTCGATCTCGCCGGCGTCGAATCGGGCGCACGCGTCCTCGACGTCGCGGCGGGCGCGGGCGACCAGACGCTGCAAATCGCGACCCGGGTCGGCCCCGGCGGCAGCGTGCTCGCGACCGACATCTCGCCCGAGATCCTCGCGTTCGCGGCGGCCGAGGCGAAGCGCGCGGGGCTGACGAACGTCACCACGCGGGAGATGGACGGCGAACGGCTCGACCTCGAGGAGGCGACGTTCGACGTCGTCGTCTCGCGCGTCGGCCTCATCTACTTCCCCGATCAGCAGCAGGCGCTCCGCGAGATGCGCCGCGTGCTCGTCCCGGGCGGGCGCGTCGCCGCCATCGTCTATTCGACGCCCGATCGAAATGGCTTCTTCAGCGTGCCCGTCTCGATCGTGCGGCGTCACGCCAAGCTCGGACCGCCGCTGCCCGGCCAGCCCGGACCGTTCAGCCTCGGCGCCGCCGGCGTGCTCGAGGACGCGTTCACGCGCGCCGGCTTTCGCGACGTGCGCAGCGAGCGCCTCGCCGCCCCGCTTCGAGCTACCAGCGCCGAGGAGTGCCTCAGCTTCGAGAAGGAGTCCTTCGGAGCGCTGCACCAGATGTTGTCGTCGCTCGACCCGGCAGGTCGCGAGGCCGCGTGGACCGAAGTGGCGGTCGCGCTCCGCGAATTCGCGCGCGGCGACGATGGGTTCGCCGGGCCCTGTGAGCTGGTGGTCGCGGTGGGGACGAAGTGACGATTAGCGGAGCGCCACCGGCACGATGGTGGGCATTCCACCCGTAGGGGTGTCGAGCGTGGGCGCGGCCTCGATCGCTCGCCACCACGCGCGGGCGGCGCTCACGTCGTAGTTTCCTGCGTCGGCGCAGGCGAGGAGCGCGATTCGCAAAGAAGCGGCCGACGCCGGGCGATCTTTTCGATCCTTGGCGAGACACGCGAGCACGAGCGCTTCGAGATCGGCGGGAAGAGCTTTGCCGAGCTTCTGCGAAGGCGGTTTCGGAGCCTCCATCATGTGCTTGGCGCAGACCTCGACGATGGTCGCCGCCTCGAACACGTCTTCGCCCGCGAGCAGGAAGTACGCGACCGCGCCCACCGCGTAGAGGTCGGAGCGGCCATCGACGGTGTCGGGGTGGGCAATGGACTCGGGCGACATGTACAGCGGCGTGCCGACGATCGCGCCGCTCGCCGCGGAGGCATCGACGCCACCTTCGAATTTTTTCACCAGGCCGAAGTCGACGACCTTGACCACGTCGGGCTCGTCGGGCCTTTCGGTGAGGATGACGTTGGCGGGCTTGATGTCGCGGTGAATGAGCCCGAGCGCGTGGGCCTCGGAGAGCGCACCGCAAATCTGCGCCAAAATGTGGATGACGCGCGCCGGCTCGAGCGGGCCGTGACGCTCGACGACGCGCTGCAGATCCATCCCGTCGAGGTACTCCATGACGTAATAGAAGACGCCGTCGGCGGTTCGGCCGTAGTCGAAGATCGAGATCGTGTTGGGGTGGACGAGGCGGCTCGTGATCTGCACTTCGCGCTCGAAGAGGGCGAGGTCGAGCTCGCTCGCGCGCTCTTTCAGCAGCAGCTTGATCGCCGCCGGCCTGCGCAACATCGCGTGCGTGGCGCGGTGGACGACGCCCATCGCGCCCTCGCCGATCTTCCGTTCGAGCACGTACTGGCCGAACCGGCGCGCCTCGCGGACCTCGGCCCGCAGGCCGTAAATGACCCACGAGATGACGGTGCAGGTGGTGATGACGATGCACCACATCACCGCCGAGTTCGCCGGCAGCCAGGGGTTCGCGAGTCGATGAAAGAAGAGTCCACGCTCGGCGGTGACGGCGAGGAACGGAGACACCACGACCAGCGGCGCCCCCACCAACGCGGTGACGACGATGGTGCGACGCGGGCGAGAGGGGATCAGCGCGGCGCGAATCGCGACGAACATCGACGTGCCCACCACCTCCATCATCGACACGTAGGCATCGGCCATCGTGGCGCCCTCGGAGCTGGCGATCGAATGGCTGCGGGCGAACCCCGAAAGGAGAAAGCGCCCCATGGCCGAGCCCACGAGGGAGAGAAAGATCAGTCCGCCGGCATCGACCAGCCGAGAGAAGCGGAGCGACCGCTCCCCGCGTCGGCAAAGCCACCAGAGCATTCCCGCGAACACGCTCTCCCCGAGCGTGATCCACACGTCCACACCTGGCTTGACGATCGCGCCGGCGAAGCCGAGGCAACTGCCGAACAGCGTGAGGAGGAACACCAGTTTCCAGAAGAGGGCGACCCTGGTCTGAAGGAACGCGCGCGCCTCGTCGCCGTCTTCGCTGGGCGGGCGCATCATCTCGTCACGGCGCACGGTACCATCTCGCGGTGGGCCTCGCGCACTGCTGCGGCGCCAGCCCGACGGGTGTGCCGCGCTCGTCGAACCACCTAGTAGTTCGTCAACCGAGCCTCGATGGGTACAGGCGAGCGAGCTTGATCCGAGCGTCGCCAGTCGTGAAGCGCCAGCGAATCGGCGCGGGGTCAGCGTTGTGTCGCGCGGCCCACGCGGCGACCTCGGACGCCA
>JANYDK010000135.1 GCA_025363655.1 Deltaproteobacteria bacterium
GCAGTCACCGCCGGCGTCGATGCGAGTGGTGATGATCGTCTTCGGACCGACGGCATTGCGCACGCGGTCAATCGCCATCTCGACGTCTTCGATGTCACGCTCACCGAGTCCGGTGTCGCCCGGTCGAAGGCGCGCCGCGACTCAGCGCGCACGTCGGGCAATAAATTCCCAGCGATTCGCGCTGGCTCGTCGATTACGCCGCCCCACGGGTCACGCGACTGGAGCGAAATCCAGGTTCAGTCATAGCGTCAGCACGAAGCTGGACGCGCTCGGCCGCGTCGCGTCGCTCTTCGTCGATACCACCAACTACGACTTCACCTTCGATGCGCACGGGCTGGTTTCAGGCGCCGGCGCGCTGACTGTCGAACGCACCGACGCGACCACGGACCGAGTGACGCGCACGCTGCTGGCGGGCGTGCACTCGATCGAAGAGAAGTTCACCGCGCCCAACGGCTTCGGGGAGCTCACGGGGTACACGGTTCGCGACATCAAGGCGTCCGGAGGGCGAACGATCTACAGCTTGACGCTCCTTCGCGATGGGCTCGGACGCATCGCGGAGAAGGATGAGACCCTCGAAGGCACGCTGACGAAGCTGACATATGCCTACTATCCGTCAGGCGCGCTCAAGGACGTGCGCGATGTGACGGGAAAGACCCTCCTCGTCGCCTCCTTCGCCTATGACGAGAACGGCAATCGTCTGCAGGAAAAGGGACCATTCTCGACTGCCTATGGGTCGTATGAGCAGACTGATCGAATCCGTTCTTGGTCGAGTGGGACCTACGCGTGGGATGATCTCGGGCGTCTCGCGCGGAGCAACATCAGCTTTCTGAACAGCACGTATTCATACGACAGTCTCGGCCACCTGACAGGCGTCCTCGGCAAGAAATCCGGGTCGACGAGGGGCACGAACGTGACGTATCGCATCGACGGTATGGGGCGTCGTATTGCCAAATACGTCGACTCGAAGCCGGAGCGCGGATGGCTCTGGAATGGCAGTCGAATCGTCGCCGAGACGGATTCGAGCGGCGCCGTTCGCGCGCACTTCGTGTGGGGCACGAAGGGCAACGTCCCCGATTACATGGTCGTCGTGCGAGGCGCCGATGCAGGGACTTACAAGATCGTCGCCGACCATGTCGGCACCGTTCGCGAGGTCATCGACGTCAAGACCGGCCTTGCCAAACAACGAATCGACTACAATCCGGATGGATTCGGTGCGTTGGCCATCAACACTTCGACCGGAGTGCCACTCGATACCAATCCTGGATTCCAGCCCTTCGGTTTCGCCGGCGGAATGTACGACTTCTCGACGAGCCTCCTGCACTTCGGCGCTCGAGACTATGACGGAGTCACCGGGCGATGGCTCTCCCCCGATCCGTCGTTGTTCGCAGGCGGAGAGAATCTCTACGTCTACGCCGGGAACGACCCGATAAACTTCGTCGATACCGACGGCCACCGGCCCGGCGAGTTCCAAGACGAGATCATCGACTATCTGCCGGGCTTCGGCGCCTGGGGGATCGGCGTCCAGCACCGCGCGGACGGCATCCTGATGATGGGCCGCGACGAGACCGCACGCGACGGCGAACGCCGCATGGCGCAGGGCGTCTGCGAAATGAACATCGGCGAGATGGCCGTCAATGGCGTGGCCGACATTTCAGTCGGTGTGGCCGGGCTGTTGGTGACGCCCAAGCCGGGACTTGGAGGGGGTTCCCACCGGGCGGTGCGAACATCGAACGTCGGGGGCCAGGTTCACCACATGCCCTCCTGGAACGCCCTTGAGAGGTGGTCGGGCAAGCCGGCATCGATCAAGTACGGCTCAGCCGGAGGTATCTTGATGTCTCTGGAAGACCACGCGGACACCTTGAGTTGGGGATCTACTATGGAAGCGAAGGGTTACCGAAAGATGCAGCTTGACATGCTGAATCAAGGGATGTTTCTTGACGTGCTCGCGATGGATGTTCGCGACGTGCGACGTATTGCCGAATTGCGCGGAGATCCGGGACGATACGAGACACAAATCGCTGAAGCGATGGCATTTTGGTGGAGTGGAAATTGGTGAGCAAGTTGACCTTCGAAGTCACGCCCTTCGTCGGGATCGGTCGAGCGTGTCTCGGCGAAGACAGCGCGGTTATTCGCGCCAAGCTCGGCCCGCACCGGTCAGGGCCAGGGCGTGAGGCGTACCTGGAGGGCGCAATCGTCGTCCACTATGACCGTGACGATCTCGCCGACCACATCGAAGTGGTCGGGGACGTCTGTACGTACCGCGGCATCCGTCTTCTCGGAATCCACGCCGACGAGGCGATGTCGGAACTTGCGAAGTACGGGCCGGTCGACGAGTCCGATGGTGAGTTCCCCTACACATGCATCTATCCGTCTGTCGGCATTTCGTTGTGGCGGACGGTGCTCCCGGCCGACGATCCCGACGGCGACGGCCGTTTCGAAACGCTGTCCATTTGGCGATAGCCACCGGCTACAATCGCTGCTCCATGCCCCGCGCGCTCATCTTCTCGTCCCTGGCGCTCCTTGGCGCACTGGGCGGAGCGTGCCCTAACGAGTTCTATGCAGGTATCCCGAGTTGGGTCTGAGTCTTTGGCGGAGTGCGATTCCGGGCGACAGCCCGAGTGAGCCCGATTGCGGTGCGTACTTCGAGTCGGTGGCGATCGACGAGAAGACTCGGTAGCGATCGGCTAACATCGCTTCCTCTCGATGTCCCGCGCGATCATTTTCGGTTTCCTGGCGATCACCGGCGCGCTCGGCGGAGCGTGCTTGCCGCGGCAAGCGGGCACGACCGCCGCGACTCCCGCCGCTGGGGCAGCTGCGACCGCATCAACTGCAGCAACTCCGACCGGCCCCATCGACCCAACCCCATCCCCCACCTGCGCCCGCCCGGGCTGCATCCGCACCGCGACCAAAATCGGTGACTTCCCCCTCCTCGCCCTCCGCGCCACCGTCGACCCGCGCGTCGTCATCGACAACGGCTACACGGTTTGGGCAATCGAATACCTCACCGGCACCCAAACCTCCCTCGCGACGGTCACCATCCCCTTCCCCGCCACGCCTCCATCAGGTGGCTATGCAATCGTCGCCAACAACCACGGAACGGTCGGCCTCGACGATCCCTGCAAGCTCACCGGCACGGTCTCGGGCGCGGGGCTGAGTGGGCTCTTCGGCGCGCGTGGGATGATCGGCGTCGCCTCGGACTATCCCGGTCTCGGCACACCCGGCGTGCTCCCGTATCTCGTCTCCGACGTCGAAGGAAAAGCGTCCCTCGATGGTTTGCGCGCCGCCCGCGATCTCGCGCGTTGGCAGAATGTCGCCATCTCCGAGCGCTACGCGGTCGCCGGTCTCAGTGAAGGAGGTCACGCGACGCTCGCCGCCGCCGCGCTCCACCAAGCCTACGCGCCCGAGCTCGACATCCGTGGCTTCGCTGCTGCGGCGCCGGCGAGCATGTTCGAGGAAGACTGGCGCGCCGGCTTCGTCGACGGTCCGCTCGTCACCTTCCAAGCGATGCTCGTCTACGCGTGGGCCGATCACTACGCCTATTCCGGGCCGGAAATCTGGGGCGCCGGTATGCAACCGACGATCGCCGGCGCGATGACCCACGAGTGCGTCGGCGGTTGGGGGAGCAGCGGGCTCGCTGCCGCGATCGGTTCCTCGAAGCGCGCGGTCGTCTTCTCGAGCGGCTTTCTCACCGCGTACGAGACCGGCAATTGGGGCGCGTACGCCGTCTTCGGCAAAGCGTTCACCGAAAATCGCATCGGTCCCTACACGCAGACCGCGCCGCTGAAGATTTACCAAGGCGACGCCGACACCATCGTCTTCCCGCTGACCACCGGCCGCCTCGTCGGAGCCCTCCGCAAGGGCGGCGTCACCCTCGACTACGAAATCGTCCCCGCGGCGACGCACCTCGATCTCGCATTCGGCTTCGTCGCCTCGTACGAGCGTCGCACCGAGGGCTCGATCGAGTGGATTCGTGCCCAGCTCGCGCGCTGAGCGGGGCACCGGTGCATCCCTGCGCTCCGTCGGCGCATCTTCGCTACACTCGTCGAGTCGTGACGGAGGAGGGGAGACAGCCAGTGACAGCGGATAAAGGCGAGCGGACCGAACCGGAGGTGAGATCCAGCGAGCGGCCAAAGTTGCGAAGCAATCTTTGGCATGGAGATGGTCATGGATGAAACGCAGCGGGGCCCGTCGGAGGCGCGCTTTCGAGACGTCGTCGACGGTGCGCCCGATGGTGTCGTCGTCTCGCGCGATGGGCGCATTCTCTATGCGAACGCGGCGGCGTTGCGGCTCCTCGGCTTTGGCGAAGTCGCCGAGCTCATCGGTCAGCCGATGTCGATCTTCCTCGACGCCGACGCGATGATGACGATGCGACGGCGCTTGCAGCAGATGCGCGAGACCGGCGCGCAACCGACGCCGCGCGAGTATCTGGCCAAGCGTCGCGACGGCAGCACCGTGACCGCCGAAATTTCCTCGATCTTCATCGAATACGACGGCGCGCCGGCGGTGCTCGCCTTTGCGCGCGACGTCACCGAGCGATCTCGACTTCGTGCGCAGCTCGAGCACGCCGATCGGTTGGCGTCGCTCGGGATGCTCGCCGGCGGCGTCGCCCACGAGATCAACAATCCGCTCGCGTTCGTCGGCCTCGCGACGTCCCTCCTCGAGCAGCGACTGGCCGGCAACGGTGATCCGGCCGAGCTGACGGCGCTCGTCGGTGACATCCGCGCCGGCATCGATCGCATCGCCGCGGTCGCGCGCGATTTGCGCCTCTACGGCCGCTACGAGGACGAACCGGCGTCGATCGTCGACGTCGCCGCGGTGCTCGACGACGCCGAACGTCTCGTGGCGCACGAGCTTCGTTCGCGGGCTCGCTTGCGGCGCGAGCTCGAGACGCTCTCGCCCGTGCTCGCGGTGCCGCGCCGCCTCGAACAGGTCTTCGTCAACCTGCTGCTCAATGCGGCGCATGCCATCCCCGACGAGCGCGAGGGTGAGGTCGTCGTCCGCGCTCGCAGTGAGGGAGCCTGGGTCATCGTCGAAATCGAAGACGACGGCGTCGGCATCCCCGAAGGCGATCTCGCGCGTATTTTCGAGCCATTTCACACGACGCGAGCGAGCAGCTCCGGCACCGGGCTCGGTCTCTCGATTTGTCGCGGCATCGTCGAGCGCGCCGGCGGGACCATTCACGCCACCGGTGCGCCGGGGCAGGGCACCGTCATCCAAGTACGTCTGCCACGAGCGCTCGCCGTCAGCGCCGCCGCCGAAGCAGGAGTCCCCCGCACTCCTCTCCAAGAGCCCGCTCCCACGCACGTCGTCGGCGCTACCAGCCCTCGTCGCCGCGTCTTCATCGTCGACGACGAGCCGGCGATCGTCGCCGTCCTCGTGCGCACGCTCGGCGAGCGGCACGACATCATCGGCGAGACCGACCCAGCTGCCGCCCTCGCCCGCCTCCTCGACGGCGCCGCCTTCGACGTCGTCCTCTGCGACCTGATGATGCCGGGCACCACCGGTATGGAGCTACACGCGACCATCGCCCGCGAGAGGCCGGGCTTCGAGTCGCGCTTCGTCTTCATGACCGGTGGTTCCCACAATCGCCGTGCCCGCGATTTCCTCGACAGCGTGCCCAATGGCCGCCTGATGAAGCCTTTCGCCCCCGATCAGCTCGAAGCACTGCTGCTGGCGCCACCGGGCGGGTGAAGTCGCCTCATTCGCGTCATTCTCCTCACTGCAAAACAGCCACCATCGCCGAATTCAAATGCTTCGGCTCGATCGCCTCGGTGCGCACCTTGCCATCGTAGGTCTTGCCGCGGAACGTCACCGGATAGGGCGCCAACTTGCAGGTCGGGTGATCGATGGTGAACGCCACGTCGGCCCCGGGAGTGACGTTGTAGATGACCGCTACAGGCCTATCACCGGCCACCTTCTGGAAGGAAGTCACCGTGTCGTCGGGAATGCTCGACTCGCCGAAATAGGAGACTTTGGCGTCGGCCGGCGCCGTCACCTTCAGGGTACCCCCCACGGGGCTGGTGCAGGTGCCGGTGGTGACGACGACGAGATGGATGAGCGCCTTGGTGGTGTCGATGCCGGCGAGGATCCCTGACTCGACGTTGTAGAGATCGGCCGTCGCCGACACCGCGGTACCGAAATCGACGTCGGCGCCCGCCTTCTCTGGCTTCGAGTCGGGGAAGTAGAGGAGCGAGTACTTCGGCCCGGTGACGATCGGTTGCAGCTTGGCGTCCGCCGGCACCGTGAGCGACCACGCGCCGGTCGCGTCGGTGGTGGTGGATTGGCCGTTGTCGGTGATCGAGAGCCCCGCGGCCGGGTTGAGCGTCGCGTAGTCGACCATGATGCCGTGCTCGACGACGGTGCCGGGCGCGGCCTCTTTTGCAGCATCGGAACCGACGTCGATGGCGACGTCAGCACCAGCGTCGGTGCCGGAGACAGGGTTGGGCGACGAGCTGCTGCTACAACCGAGCGAGACGAGCGCTACGAGCGCGAGCGGCGAGACGAACATGCCGAGAACCAGCGAGCTGGAATGGATTCGCAACGAGAACCTCCTTCGTGGATGACCCCCCCCCGAAGCAGTCCCCTCCCCACGACACGACACGAACTTCCCTCCCACAAGCCCCAGTATTGCACCCTTTCGGTTACGCGCTGGGATCCCTCACATCGCAGTCGCTGGTGCGAAGAAGCGTACCTCCGCTTTCGCTTCTTCCATCAGCTCCACCAATAAGACATCTTCAGCAGGAAAATATCGGCTGCCGGTGCGTGCCGGAGGGCGCCGAAATCGAGGTGGCCGATGTCGCCTTGGGACACCAACTTCTGCGGCGCTTGTGCGCGGGTGTAGACGAGATAGAGCGTCGAGCCGAGCGTCCACTCCCAACGGAGGACGACGTTGACGTTGAGCGCCGCTTCTTTGAAGTCGGGATTGGTGGTCGGCGCGCCGGTCTTGCGTAGCTCGTCGAGGTGGACGCGGGCGCCGGCGCCGACGTCGGCCGCACTGAAATCGGCGTAGTGTCCGGAGGCGACGAAGAGCTGCGCGTACGTCTGCAACGAGAGGCGCGGGGCGAACGTGTAGGTGGCGCGGAGCGTGGCGCCGAGGCTCTTCGCGCGCAGCGTCCCGAAGCGATACTCGGTCGCACCAGGTTGATCGACGTAGCGCGGCTCGCCGGTCTGGTAGCCGAGGGTAGGGAGGAGCTCGACGTCGAGCTGCGGGAGGGCGCGGACGACGAGCGCGGCCTCGGCGGCCCAGCTGCGCCCGTTGGCGAGGAATTCGTTCTGCATCCACACGCGAAATTGCACGCGGCCGCGCGGATCGGTGTTCATCGCGAACTCGTGGCCGACGTAGCGCGCGCGCTCGAGTGAGGTGCCGTCGCCGATCTCTCGATCGTCGTAGCGGGTCGGCCGCGCGTGCAGCTCCATGTACATCTGCCAGTTGTTCTTCAGCCGCCACCAGCTGTTCACCCAGGTCATGCGGCCGAGGTTCTTGCCGTCGAGCGAGAGCTTCTCGGCCCAGGCCACCGACGACCACGTCTCGAGCCACGGGCCGTACGGCTCGAGCGTTCGATAGGCGACGAAGGCCTCGGCGTGATGTTGATTTTGCCGACGCATGTAGCCGAGGTCGTTGTAGTCGACGCGTCGCGTGTGCCCGTCGTAGGTGGCATTCCAGAGAATGTGTTTTCCACCCTCTTTGGCGATCGTCACCGTGGCCGCGCCCCCGGTATCACCGTCTCCGATCTTGGTCCCGTCGGCGAGCGTGCGCGCCGGCCCGTGGACGATTCGGGTGCCGATCGCCTGCGCCGAAAGCGAATAATCCCCGCCGGGAGATCGATAACGAAAATCGAAGCCGGTGGCGATGGCGTCGTGGAAACAACGAGCATTGGAGAAGACGCTCTCGCCGCTCGGACAGAGGGCGGTGCGCGCATCGAGGAGCGGATACGTGCCAGTCTGCTCGGCGTGGGTGACCGCGGTGGTGATCATCCCCAGGGTGGCGTGGGGCGAGAGCTCTTTCTTCAATCGGAGCACGTGAAAGGCGGTGAGCGGCGTCGTCACCCGCTTGTCGGTGCGTCCGTCGGTGGTGAGCACCGGCACGTCGCTCTTGGCCATCAGCGCCGAGAGAGCGCCGACGGTGACGCCGCCTCCGAGCTGCCCGACGAGCTTCTGCGCGCCATAGATGGTCGCCGGCGCAGGAGTGTCGATCAGCTTCTCGCCATCGCGGAGCTCGGGAGTGGCCGGCGCGCGACCGATGCGACGCGTGTAGACGAGCTGCATCGGCGTCGCGAAGGTGTCGAGCCCCTCGAGGAAGAAGGGCCGCTTCTCCGGATAGAAGAACTCGTAGTTGCTGAGGTTGAGGATGACCTGATCGGCCTCCACCTGCGCGAAATCAGGGTTGAACGTAGCGTCGAGCGTGAGATCGGCCGAGACGTGCCAGCGCAAATCGAGCCCCGCGGTGGGGATGAAATCGGTGCCGCTGCCGACCACGTCTTCACCGGGATCGCGACGACGGAGCCGGCCGATGACGAACGGGCGCAGCTCGAGACCGTTCTTCGGTTTGATGCCGGTGAGCCCGTCGAGACGCCCGTAGTGCGAGACCTCGCCGGCTTGGTTTCTCGGGATGTATGCCAGCTCGTCGGTCTCGAAGCGCTCGGAGACGTAGCGCCGCGCCTGCACGTGCCAGCTCGCGACGTCGCTCTCCTCGAAGCGGAGGACGCGCAACGGAATGCGCATCTCCGCCGTCCAACCGGTCTTCGTCACGGTGGTGCGCGCCTCCCAGTTCTCGTCCCAATCGGGCGAGAGCTCGGTGTCGCTCCAGCGCACCGAATCGCCCATCACCCCCGAGGCATTGACCCAGAACTCGAAGGCGCTCTTGCCGTCACCGCGCGTCGCGAGATCGATCGAGACCACGTCGGACTCGACCAGTCGATCACGCCGCGTCAGCCGCTCGATGACCTTCGAGGTCGTCTGCACGCACTCGAAAGAGACGTAGATCGCGTCGTCGTCGTAGAGGATTCGCAGGGTCGTCGGCTCGCTCGGTGACGAGCCTTCGGCGGGAAATTTCTGGGTGAACGAGTGCGTCGCCGGCGCCAGCTGCCAGGCCGCCTCGTCGAGGACTCCGTCGATCGCCGGCGGCGTCGGCGTGCGCGCCGCGTTGGCGATCGCGCCCGCCGCGCTCGGCCCCGCGTTCGCGGTCTGCGCCATGAGCAGCACCGCCAGCGACGTCAGCAGTGACACGGGCCAGACACGCGACATCGAGGGGGCCATACCAAGGGTAGGGTGTCGGACCAATGCCCGAGAACGCTCGACGTAGGGTCGGTGATCGAATGTCATCGGCACAAAGACCCGCGGCGGTCGCGAAAGTTTCGCGCCGCCGCGTACGTCACTTGCGTCACTCCGATGAAACGATCTGGATCACATCCCGCGGATCACCGTGTTCTCGCAATCCCACTTGATGACGTTGGTGATGCCCCAGAACATGTAGATGCCGAAGGTGAACTGCGCGAGCAGGCTGTTGACGATTTGGAGCACGAAATTCTGCCCGCCGGTGCCGTTGAAGGCGATCGCATAGGTGCGCCCGCGGAGCTGAATCTTGGTGTTCTCGTAGTTGAACTTCTTCAGGTTCACTTCGAACCAGAAGTAGTAGATGCCCAGCGTGATGATCGTCAGCAACATGCCGACGATGAACTTGCCGAAGAGCGTTCCGCCCTTGCCCTCGAAGGTGAAGCCGCCGATGACCTGGCCCTGCTCGACGATCTCGGTGTTTTCGAGGAACCACTTGCGATAATCGCAGAGCGCCCACGGCGTGTAGATGTAGAGCGTGATCCCCATCAAGAGGGCGTTCACCAGGTATTTGACGAAGAACTGGCCGCCGGTTCCCTTGAAGCGCAGCTGGATGATGCGGCCGTCCGCGGTCTGTGCGTGGGTGTTTTCGCAGCCCCATTTGACGAGGCCGATGATGAACCACGGCATGTAGATGCCGGCGGTGATGATCGTCAGGAGAAGCCCGCCGATGAACTTGCCGAAGAGCGTGCCGCCGGTTCCCTTGAAGTGGAAACGCACCGGCCCGGCCGGCGTATTGGCGACCGTCTTCGAGGCGAAGTAGTCGAACATCTTGCACATGAACCAAGGCATGTAGATGTAGAGCGTGATCGCCGTGAGAATCAGCCCGACGATCAGCTTGCCGAAGAGCTCGCCGCCCGTGCCCTCGTAGGCGAGGCGCGTGATGTCACCCCCGGCGCCGGCCTGTGCTGCGTACTGTTGCCCCGGCGGCGGATATCCCGGCGGCGCCCCATACCCCGGCGGCGGTTGATAGCCTTGTTGCTGCTGAGGATATCCCGGCTGTTGCGGATAGCCCTGCTGCGGTTGTTGCTGCGGGTATCCCGGTTGCTGTTGTTGTTGTTGCGGGTATCCCGGCTGCTGACCGTACGAAGCCTGTTGCGGCCCCGGCTGCTGCGGTTGCCCATATCCCGGCGGCGCTCCGTAGCCCGGCGGACCTCCATACCCCGGCGGTTGCCCGCCACCTCCACCATAGCCTCCCGGATTCATCGCGACCTCCCGCCTCAGGCGTTCGTAGGAGCCGCGATGCTACCGATCGCCGCGCGACTAGCAACGCGCACCTGGGACATGCTCGGCGCAGGCCGGAGGTTCTCGCTCTCGCTCCGCTCTCTCACGGGGAAGGTTCGTGTGCTAAGCTTCGGCGCCCCGAGGGAAATCGTGCTCGAAATCGAGCGAAGGAGCGGAAGCCATGGGTCGTAGGGTCAACGTCATCGGCGTCGGAATGACCAAGTTCCAAAAGCCGGGAGCCAGCGACGATTACAACGTGATGGCGGCAGGCGCGATCAAGGCCGCGCTCGGCGACGCCAAGGTCGGCTACGAAGACATCGAGCAGGCCTTCGCCGGCTACGTCTACGGCGACAGCACCTGTGGCCAGCGGGCGGTCTACGAGGTCGGCATCACCGGCATCCCCGTCTTCAACGTCAACAACAACTGCTCCACCGGCTCGACCGCGCTCATGCTCGGCAAGCAGGCGATCGAAGGCGGCATCGCCGAGTGCGTGCTCGTCGTCGGCTTCGAGAAGATGGAGAAGGGTGCCCTCGGCTCGAAATTCTCCGATCGCACGAATCCCCTGGAAAAGCACGCGATGGTGATGAGCAACCTGCAGGGCTTCAACCAAGCTCCGCCGGCTGCGCAGATGTTCGGCGGTGCCGGTCGCGAGTACCGCTGGCGCTACGGCACCAAGCGCGAGACCTTCGGCAAGATCAGCGAGAAGGCGCGCAAGCACGCGTCGAAGAACCCCCTCGCGCTCTTCAACCAAGTGCTCAGCCTCGACGAGATCATGGCGAGCGAAGAGGTCTTCGATCCGCTCACCCGCTACCAGTGCTGCCCCCCGACGTGCGGCGGCGCCGCGGCGATCCTCTGCAGCGACGACTTCGCCAAGAAAAAGGGCATTTCCGCGCCGATCTACATCGCCGCGCAGGCCATGACCACCGACTACGGCAGCTCGTTCGGCGACAGCATGATCAAGATGGTCGGCTACGACATGACCGTCGCCGCCGCGAAGAAGGTCTACGAGCAGAGCGGCGTCGGCCCCGAGGACGTGCAGGTCGTCGAGCTCCACGACTGCTTCACCGCCAACGAGCTCCTCACCTACGAGGCACTCGGACTCTGCAAAGAAGGTGAAGCCGAGAAGTTCATCTGGGAAGGCCAGAACACCTACGGCGGCAAGTGGGTGACCAACCCCTCGGGGGGGCTCCTCTCCAAGGGCCATCCGCTCGGCGCGACGGGCCTCGCGCAGTGCACCGAATTGGTGAACCAACTGCGCGGCGCCGCCGGCGATCGTCAGGTCTCGGGGGCCAAGGCGGCGCTCCAGCACAACCTCGGCCTCGGCGGCGCCTGCGTCGTGACGATGTATCGGAAGGACTAGGCGCGAAGTCGCCCGCGAACGGGAGTCGGTGAATGACGACGGACCGTGAGTTCGACGATCGAATCGTCGCGGAGCTTCGTGCGATTCCCGGCGAAGAAGGAGGCTCGCTCTTCGACGAGCTGGCCTCCTTTTTTCGCGGGACGATCGTCACCGAAGACGAGAAGCTCGTGCGTGCGATCGCCGCTGGAGACCTGCGCGAAGGTGCACGCGCGGCGCATCGCATGATCGGGGCCGCCGCGGCGGTCGGCGCGCTCTCGCTCTCGAGGGCCGCGGCCACGCTCGAACGGGCGCTGCACGATGCGCCGATGGAACCGAAGGACGAGCTCGTCGCGGCCGTGCGTGCCGCTGCCGACGCTGCGCTGCGCTACGTCGAGTCGCCGCCTCCGAAGTGAGCGCGAGCAATGGTGAGGTGAGGCTCGAGTTGCTACCTTCGTGACCCCGCTCGCATCTCACGCCCGCGCGAGCCGCCCGATGCCCCCACCTACCCACGCCGCCCCGACGAACTCCCCGGCCTCCAACGACTCTGCGCCTCCTCCGGCCGAGCGCACCGTCATCTTCCTGGTCGCTGCCGTTCAGTTCGTGAACGTCCTCGACTTCATGATGGTGATGCCGATGGGGCCTGATTTCGCCCGCGCGCTCGCCATTCCGAGCTCGCACATCGGCCTCATCGGCGGCGCCTACACGGCAGCCGCGGCGGTCGCCGGGCTCGTCGGCTCTCTCTTCCTCGACCGCTTCGACCGTCGCAAGGCGCTCGCGGTCAGCATGCTCGGCCTCGTCATCGCCACCGCGCTCGGCGGCTTCGCACAAGGCCTCGGAACGCTCGTCGGCGCGCGCATCCTCGCGGGCGTCTTCGGTGGACCGGCAACTTCGCTCGCGCTCTCCATCGTCGCCGACGTGGTGCCTCCGCAGCGTCGCGGTCGGGCGATGGGCGCGGTCATGGGCGCGTTCGCGGTCGCCTCGGTGCTCGGCGTTCCCTTGGGTCTCGAGCTCGCCAGTCGCGGTGGTTTTCGGCTGCCGTTCTTCGCGGTCGCGGCGCTCGGCGCGGTCATCACCTTGCTCGCCATTGCACGGCTACCGTCGATGCGCGGACATTTGCACAAGAAGGGCGATGGATTCCACGCCGCCTCTCCGCTCGAGCTGGCGAAGAACCCGACGGTGATCGCGTCGTATGTCGCCATCGCTATGATGATGATGAGCGGCTTCGTCCTCATCCCCAACATCTCGAGCTACTTGCAAGAGAACCTGCACTACCCGCGCGAGCACCTCGGCCGTCTCTATCTCGTCGGCGGCGTCCTCAGCTTCGTCGTCCTTCGCATCGTCGGCCGCGTCGTCGACAGGTTCGGCTCGGCCATCGTGGCTGCGTTCGGCGCTACCCTGTTCGGCGTCACTTGTTATCTGTTCTTCGTCGTGGCGACGCCGCCGCTGCCGATCATGGTGCTGTTCGTGATGTTCATGCTCTGTGGCTCGGTGCGCAGCATTCCGATCAGCGCGCTCTCGTCACGCATTCCGGCGCCGCGGGAACGGGCCGCGTACATGTCGATTCAATCGAGCGTGCAGCATCTCGCGTCGGCGACCGGGGCGTTTCTTTCGTCGAAGTTGTTGGAGGAGAGGGCCGATCGGTCGCTGGTGGGGATGAGCCGTTTGGCGGTGCTCGCGATTGTCGTCGGGGCGCTGCTGGTGCCCTTCGTTGCCTATGTGGAGGCGAGAGTGCGGGCGAAGGAGAAGCGTCGGGACGGGGATGAGGGCGTGAGAGTGGCTGAGACGGTGGCCGCGCCGGAGGGGTGAGCTCAGCGCTTTTCCCTACTCCTTCCTACTCCTTGATCAACAAAACGTGGATGGCCTTCACCACCACGCGCACCTTGTCTCCCTTGGCGAGCGCCATCTCCTTCAGCGAGTCGCTCGTCATCACCGAGGTGAGGTCGATCGTGCCATCGAGGTGAACGCCCACTTGCGCCATGACGGTGCCTTCCTTGATGGCGGTGACGGTGCCGACGATGTCGTTGCGTGCTCCAATTTTCATGGCGTGAGAGTACGCCGGCGATCGGTCTTTGGGGAGCGAGCGAGCCAACTTCTCGAACGCCCTCAATTCTCGATCTTCACCGACTTCAAAACCGCTCCCCCTGGCTTCAACCCCGTCGGCGGCCCTCCCACAGGCGCAAGCGCGGGCACAGGCACAGGCACAGGCGCAGGCCCCGGCGCACCCCCGGGCGCATACGCCGCCGCCGGCCCAACCTTCCCCACCATCTCCCCCACGGGCTTCCCCGCCTCATGCGTCAGCACATCCTTCTCTTTCGCCGCCTCATCGAGGTCGGCCTGCTCGTCGGCCTTGGCCTGCACCTGACGAATCTCCTCCAAGAGCCCGTGCGTGCGTGAGTAATCGACCATCGGCTCCCACGTACCTGGTTTGCCCGCGAATACGAAATAGCGATCGATGAACTCTTGCCTCTCTTGCGTCTTTCTCTCGAAAATCGCCCGCAAATCCGCGGGATCGCGGACCACGTAGGGAGTCAGAATCAGGAGCAGATTGCGCTTCTGATTCGCCTTCGTCGACTTCTTGAAGAGCATTCCAATCAGCGGAATGTCGCCGAGGATTGGCACTTTGTATTCTTCGCTCTTCTGCACGTCGCGGACGAGGCCGCCGATGACGACGGTCTGACCGTCTTGGACGACGACCTGCGTCTTGGCGGTGCGGATGATCACCGTCGGCGTCAGCGTGCCCGCGCCGACGGAGCCCTGCTCGTTGATCTCCTCGTCGATCTCGAGGCGCACCTCGTTCGAGTCGTTGATGTGCGGCAGGAGCTTGATGCGCGTCCCCACCTTCTGGCGCGAGACGGGAGTCACCAGCGAGGGAAAGGCGCCGAACGCTCCCGTCGCCGCGCCGGTACCGAGCGACGAGGCCGAGCTGCCGGTCGAGACGGAGATCTCTTCGCCGACGTTCATCTCCGCCGGGACGTTGTCGGTCGCCATCAAGTGCGGTGTCGAGATGACATTCGAATCGACGCTGCTCGCGAGGGCCTGAATCGCCAGGCCGAACGCCGGAATGCTCAGCCCGGCGAGCGAGAGCACCGAATTGCTGCGCACGCCCAGCGCCATTCCCTGCAGGATGCTCGGATCGATCGACGTGGTCGCGGTCATCGCCGCGTTGGAGCCGCCGTAGATGAGCGAATCGAGCTGCCCGTCGGGCGCGCCGCCGTGGAATCCGATGTTGAGGGAGTCGGTGTGGTTGGTCGAGACCTCCATGATCACCGCCTCGAGAAAGACCTGCCGGCGCGCCTGATCGAGCTTGTCGATGACGCCGCGGAGGCTGGCGTAGTCGCGGAGGGAAGAGGTGATGACGAGCGAGTTGGTCGACTTGTCGGCAGTGATGCGGATCGGGCTCTCGAACACGGTCGCGGTGCCGACGCCGGCTCCCCCTTTCGCGGGCGCACCTGGCGCCGCCGCCGTGCCGGCCTTGCTCGCGATGTCGCTCATCGTCTTGGCGAGCTCTTCGGCGTCCGCGTGTTGCAGCGGCAAGACGTGCACTTGTCCTTCACCGCTGAGCGGCACGTCGAGCATCTTCAAGACGTCGACGATGCGCAGATAGGCCTTTTCGGTGCCGATGACGATGACCGAGTTGGTGCGCTCGTCGGAGACGACTTTGGTGACCCGCGACTCCACCGCCTGGCTCCCCGGCCCCTTCACCGCGGGGGTCGGCGTCGCCGATTTGCCGACGTCGAAGATCTCGCTCAGCTTCGCGGCAATTTCGGCGGCGTTGGCGTAGTGCAGTGGCTCGTACCAGAGTTGATCACCGACCCCGGCGACGTCGATCTCTTCGACGATCGTCATCATCCGCGCGATGTTGGTCCCGGTGTCGGTGATGACGAGGAGGTTGCCCGGGGAATAGATGGCGACGTCGGCGTCCTTGCTCTTGAAGTGCGTGAGTACGTTGGCGACCTCGTCGGCGGTGACGTACGTCAGCCTATGCAAGCGCGTGACATAACGGTCTTCGAGCGGCGTCGCCTTGCCCGGCCCGTAGATGGTCGTGGTCGTGTTGACGATCCCGGGTGTTTCCACGATCTTCAGGAATTTCCCGCTCGGAATCACCGTCAGCCCGTTCGTCTCCAGCACCGAGAGAAACGCCTGGTAGGCCTCGGCGACGGTGACCTTCTGCGGCGAATAGATCGTCGCCTTGATCGGCCGCACCTTGGCGCCGATGACGAAGCGGCGTCCCGTCAGTTGCCCCATCACCTTCACAAGCTCGGGCAGCTCGGCGTCCTCGAGCGAGAACTGCACCTTGTAGCCGGGAGGCTTGGGCTCGAACTCGATCTCGTCTTTGAACTGCGAGAGCGTGCCGGTGTCGCCGTTGCTCGAGCTGGCGCTCGCTGCCGGTTTGGCGTCCGGCTCCTTCAGCGGCGGTGACACGCTGGCGATCGGCGCTGCGCTGAGCACCGGCGGTGGCGCCTTGCCGATGTTCGCCGCCGCCACTTGCGCACGCGCCGCGCCGGCGAAGAAGACGAGCGCGAGAGGTCCGAGCGTGAAGAAGAGCGCCGGCAACAGGAGGTCTCGCCGCGGCGAAGTTCGCCGCAGCGTCGAGGGGGTTCGCATCATCGTGAGGCGAGATTGCGATCGACGTGCCAGGGCTGCACGGTCGGTGAACGATGCACGAATTCTCGTGAAGTCGTGCGTGAACGAGTTGGCGAGACCTCGCGCTCGCGCACCTCTCTCGACAATCCGTCGCGCCCGACGTCGACGAGCTGTCAGCGTGACAGCGAACCCGAAGAGAGATCACTGTCTCGCGTGACCTCTTCGATGCATCATGCCCCATGCGCCGTCGGCGAACCGTTCTCCTCGCAGCGACCATCGCCCTCTTCGCACTCGCCTGCGGCAAATCGATCGCGCGCATCCCCATCGGCCCCCTCGGCGAGAGCGGCGAAACCGAGCTCGACCTCCCCGCCGGCACCAAGCTCCTCTTCGCGCTCCACGAAGAGGGCTATTCCTACGAGTCGGGCGGAGGCGTCGTCATCGACGCCAAGTTCCTGAAGAACGGCAAGAAGGTCGGCACCTTCACCTGCACGCCCTTCCTCTTCAAATCGGGCGGCGGCGGCGGCTGCGGTTCGACGACTGCTTACAACTCCGAGTGCGAGACGACGGTCCCGAAGCAAGGAGCAGACACGATTCGCGTGCACGTCCATTCGATGGCCGATTCGCCGACGGTGCAGATGAAGGGAATCGAGGTCGATGTGAGGCAGCTGTAGCCGAAACTGCGGCACATTCGAGTGAGTGTGTGAGCCTCGCGCCCGACGACTACGACTCGGCCTTCATCGACGTCGTCTCGGAGGCGAGCACCAGCTTCACGCTCGACGGCGCCGAACCGACGGCGACAGCGCGCATGTGATCAAGGCGAACGAACCGATCGGCGTGCAGGTCCTCGGCTACGGCCGCTACACCAGCTACCAGTACCCGGCGGGTCTGGATTTGAAGCCGATTGCTCCGCCTCCGCCGCGCTAGCGCGTCTCCACCGCCCGTCTCCGCCGTGGGGATTTTCTGCGCGGAACGGTCCGCGATTCGCCCGCCGCGTGCGTTCCGCTATGGTTCGTTCATGTCTTCGCTTGTCGTGTCTCGTATGTCTCGCGCGTCTCGCGTGTGCACCGCGCTCGCGCTCGTCGGCACCGTCATCGGCGCCATGTACGGCTGCGCGGTCGCCGACACGAGCATCGACGGCATCCCAGGAAAAGATGGCGGCGCCGACGCGCGTCACGACAGCGGCATCGGCGGCGCCGACACCGGAGGCAACGCCGACAGCAACATCTTCCCCACCGAAGACACCTCTCCGCGGGTCGATACGGGCGGTGGCGGTGGTGACGACACCGGCGGCGGCGGCGACGACGCGAGCACTGGAACCGACACCGGTGGCGGCGGCTCCCTCTGCGCGGCCAGCGATCCGTCGGCGTGTCCGGGTGCGACGTCGATCGGCAAGGTCAGCGGCGACACTGGCGGCGACACCGTCACCAGCACCGGCACCGACAGCGGCTGGGTCACCGTCAAGGTCAGCGAAGACGATTCGAGCCTGTTTTCCAGCAAAGATTTGCGCGTACAGCTGACGCTCACCTCGCCGTCCTCGGAGAACTTCGACCTCTACGTCTACGAGGGAAAGACGGTGAAGGACGGCGGCGGCGTCGAGTGCTCGTCCGTCGCCGGCTCTTCGACCAACGCCGGTACCACCGACGTCGTCAACCTCACGTGGTCGGACAACCACCCCATCGGCGGCGCCGACGACACCCGCACCATCACCGTCGAAGTTCGCGCGGCGAGCGGCGTGAAGTGCGACGGCACGTCGTCTTGGACGATCAAGGTCGAAGGCAACAAGTAGCGACGCGACTTGCGCGGCATGAATTCCCCTCAAGCCGCCAACATGTACCGATTCCCCCCCGACTGCTTCGCGACATACGCCTGCTCGTCGGCCCGACGCAGCAGCGACGCCGCTTGATCATCCTTCTGCGCCATCGCTAGCCCCACGCTCGCCGTCACCGGATGATCGGCCGAGAAGCGCTCTCCAATCGTCCGCACCGCTTGCACGACGCGCTCGGCGACGAGCTTGGCTTCGGCCTCGCCGGTGTCGAAGAGGAGAATGACGAACTCGTCACCGCCGTAGCGCGCAGCGACGTCGACCTCGCGCGTCGTCGCCCGCAACGCCTCACCGATTTCCTGTAGAAGCATGTCGCCGCGGAGGTGTCCTTGTGTGTCGTTGACGCGCTTGAAGGCGTCGAGATCGAACATCAAGAGCCCCAGTTGCCGACCGCGCCGGACGAAGCCGAGACCTTCGTCGATCTTGTCGAGCAGGTGACGCCGATTGGCGAGCTTGGTCAGCGGATCGTGCCGGCTGAGGGATTCGAGGCGCGCGTTGGCGCGGACGAGGGCCGTCTCGCGTTCGGCGAGGGCGCGCTGCATGATGCCGACGGTCCCCGTCGACGCGCCGAGAATCAGCGACGTCAGCGAGAAGGCGCTGATCGCCTCGAGGCGTGTCGGCAGCGTCAGCGGCGTGATCGCATCTGGTGCATACGGCAACCATCCACTGCGCTCGGCGAAGAGAATGAGTCCGTACGCGATGGACGCCAGCACTGCCTGGACGATGCCTACGCGCAGCCCGACGGCCAGCGTGTTGAGCACGCCGCAGAGGAAATAGAGCGACACCAGCGGCGTCGCGACGCTGCCGACGCAATGCACGAGGAAGGTGATGAGGAAGAGATCGACGAGCCCGAAGACGAGCGAACGAACGCGCCCGCCGATTTTTCGGCCGATGAGCACCTGCTCGATCATCGCGAGCCCGAGATAGGCGGCGAGGATCATCCGATGCTCACCCATCTTCGGGTTCAAGACAGGGAGCAGCACCAGCGCGAGAGCGCCGAGCACGAGTCGGGAGATTCCCGCTCGGAAGACGATCTGTTCCCGCCGCATTCGCCCCTTGCTCGGAACGTAGCGCCAAAGTTCGCTACGCGTCAGTCGTCGAGGCTTTGCCGCAGCGCGCCAAACGATCGGCGACCGTTCCCCGGGGCCATCAGCCCGGTGGCCAGCTCATCGCCCGACCGCCGAGCACGTGGACATGAAGGTGAAACACCGTCTGTCCGGCGTCAGGTCCGTTGTTGATCGCGAGCCGAAATCCACCCTCGAGCTTTTCTCGTGCAGCGACCGCGCGAGCCGCCAAGAGCACCTGACCGAGCGCTTCGACGTCGCCCTCTTCGGCTTCGGCGATGCCGTGAACGTGCTTCTTCGGAATCACCAGCACGTGCGTCGGCGCCGCCGGATGGATGTCTCGGAAGGCGAGCGCATGATCGTTTTCGAAGACGATGTCGGAAGGAATTTCGCGAGCGATGATCTTGCAGAAGAGACAGGACATGCGTCACCTCGACGATCGGGGGCAATCACGGAACGAGCACGATTTTCCCAGTGCTTCCTCGCGAGGCGACGCGCTTCATCGCCTCGATGGCCTGCGCGAGGGGCAACGTCTCGGTGACGAGCGGCTTCACCTTACCTTCGCCATGGAGGCGATAGATGTCGGCTTGCACCTCCCGCACCAGCGCCGGATTGTGGAGGTTGTACATGCCCCAATGGACGCCGACGACGGCGTAGTTCTTCACCAGCACGTGGTTCGCGCGCAGCTCGGGGAAGCGCCCGCTGGTGAAGCCGATGACGAGGATTCGTCCTTCGAAGGCGATGCATTTGGTCGACTTGTCGAAGACGTCACCGCCGACCGGATCGTAGATGACGTCGGCGCCGCGGCCAGCCGTCTCGCGCTTCACCACCGCCACGAAGTCGTCCTTGGTGTAGTCGATCGCGAGATCGGCCCCCAGCTCGAGGCATGTCTTCACCTTGTCGGCGCCGCCCGCAGTGGCGATGACCTTGGCACCCGCCGCCTTGCCGAGCTGAATGGCCGCGCTGCCGACCCCGCCGGCGCCCGCGTGCACAAGGAGCACCTCGCCGGCTTGGAGATGGGCGCGGCGATGGAGCGCGAAGTGACCCGTCTGGTAGGTGACGGTCATCGCCGCGGCGTCGACGAAGCTCATCGCGTCGGGGATCTTGTAGGTGCCGATTCCATAGCCGATCGCCGACGTTGCATAACCACCTGAACCATTGAGCGTGGAGGCCACCCGATCGCCGACCGCGAAGCCGTCCAGCTTGCTCTCGGCGACGACGCCGGCGACCTCGACCCCGGGCGTGAACGGCGGCGTCGGCTTCACCTGGTAGGTGCCGGCGACGAAGAGCACGTCGGGAAAATTGACGGCGCACGCTTTGACGTCGATGCGAACCTCACCGTCGCCGAGCGGAGGCGCCTCGAACTCTTCCCACACCAGCGACTCGGGCGGACCGTATGCGTGACCACGGAAGGCGTGCATCGAGCCACTATAGGATAGTTGCACGTCGGATCGAGCTGCTTCCGCCGCCCGCGCAACTGTGCTCGGCTGCGCCGTCGATGTCCAAGACGAGCACCCAAGAAATCGATCTCGGCGCCATCGCCTTTCGCGTGATGAGCGAGCATGGCTTCGTCCCCGAGCACCACGAAGCGCTCGAAATCACGGTGAAGGGGTTCGGCGCGGTCGACGCCGAGGTGCGCGATTTGCGGCCGCTCCTCTGGTCTTCGATCGACAACGACGAGTCACGCGATCTCGATCAAATCGAGGTCGCCGAGGCGCTGGTCGACGGCGCCATCCGCATCCTCGTCGGCATCGCCGACGTCGACGTCTACGTCGCCAAGGGCGATCCGATCGACGCGCACGCCAAGGCCAACACCTGCTCGGTCTACACCGGGGTCCGCGTCTTCCCGATGTTGCCGCGCGGCCTCTCGGAAGATCTCACCTCGCTCGTCGAGGGTAAAGACCGGCTCGCACTGGTCATCGACTTCGTCGTCGATCGCGAAGGCGGCGTCTCCGCGGGCGACGTCTACCGCGCGCGCGTGAAGAACCACGCTCGCCTCACCTACGACGGCGTCGGCACGTGGCTCGAAGGCGGAGAGCCGCCGGCGCGGGTCGCGAGCGACGCACATCTCCGGGCGCAACTGCTCCTGCAGCACGAGGCCGCCAAACGCCTCAAGCGTCAGCGTCACCTTCGCGGCGCGCTCGATCTCGAGACCATCGAGGCCCGCCCGCTCGCCAAGGACGGCAAGGCGATCGGGCTCTCGCTCTCGCACAAAACCGCGGCGCGCGACCTCATCGAAGACTTCATGATCGCCGCCAACGGGACGATGGCGCGCTTCCTCGAAGAGCGCGGCGTCTCCTCGATTCGTCGCGTCGTGCGCTCGCCCGAGCGATGGGCGCGCATCGTCGAGCTCGCCGCCGGCCTCGGTCACGTGCTCCCCATCGAGCCGAGCTCGCGCGCGCTCGCCGAGATGCTCAGCGAACGGCGCGCGTCGGCGCCGGAGTCGTTCGCCGATCTCTCGCTCGCGGTGGTGAAGCTGATGGGCCCCGGCGAATATGCGCTCGAACGCGCGGGGCACGATCACGTCGGCCACTTCGGCCTCGCGGTGCAGGACTACACGCACTCGACGGCGCCGAACCGTCGCTTCGCCGATCTCGTCACCCAACGTTCGGTCAAGGCCGCGCTCGGTGGCGCGCGCGCGTACGGCGACGACGAGCTCGCCGAGATCGCCGCCCGATGCACTGCCAAAGAGAACGACGCGCGCAAGGTCGAGCGGACGATGCGCAAGGTGGCAGCAGCGACGCTCCTCCGCGCGCGCATCGGCGAGACCTTCCAAGCTGTCGTCACCGGTCTCGCGCCGAAGGGCGTCTTCGTCCGCCTCCTCGATCCCCCGGCCGAGGGTCGCGTCATCAAAGGCGAAGCAGGTCTCGACGTCGGCGATCATCTCGAGGTGATCCTGGTGGCGACGGAGCCGACCAAAGGTTTCCTCGATTTCGTCCGCAAGTAGGCGCAAATGCGCGCATTTTTCGCAGTCCTTGCGCCCCGGCAGATCTCGGCTATGTTCGTCGCTTCACGAACGTCCTGGCACTCGGCACTCCTGCTCTCTCTTCTGGGATCGGACAGGGTCGCGCTCTAGACGACGCCACGTGCGGCTGCGGCCTCCGCCGCTGCCCCCCGGTCCGAACCTCACGGCTCGATAGGACCTGGGACTAGGAGCGCAATCCTGCGTTCGCCCGAGCCGGATCGAGAAGAGATCGAGTCATGGGTAACCGCCTTTACGTTGGCAACCTTTCGTTTCACACCACCAAGGACGCGCTCCACGCCGCGTTCTCCAACGGCGGCCGCGAGGTCACCGACGTCCACATCGTGACCGACCGCGACAGCGGCCAGTCGCGCGGCTTCGGCTTCGTCACGCTGGGCACCGCTCAGCAGGCGCAAGAGGCCATTGCCGAGATGAACGGCGCCATGCTCGACGGTCGTCCCCTCCGCGTGAACGAAGCCGAAGAGCGTCCCGCTCGCGGCGGCGGCGGCGGTGGTGGCGGCAGCTTCGGTGGCGGCGGTGGCGGTGGCGGTGGCGGCGGCGGCGGTGGCGGCGGTGGCCGTCGCGGCGGCGGCGGCGGCGGCTTCGGCGGTGGTGGCGGTGGCGGCGGCGGTGGCCGTCGCGAGCGCTACTAGTCACACCCCGGCTATGGCCGGGGCCCCCGAGAATTTCACCTTTGGGGTGACTTAGGGGTTTCGGCTCGAGTCGAAGTCGTGAAAGGCGATGCATCGCAAGGTGCGTCGCCCTTCGCTTTTTGTACGGGGGGCACCGAGTCTTCTCCTGCACGCATTTTTCCTGGAAAACACGACATGAAGCCCTCCGAAGACGAATCCTCCCTCGAGCTCGCGCCGCCGAAGTTGCGCGAAGCGATGGAGGCCAAAGGCTTCACCTCGCTGACACAAGTCCAGTCCGCCGTCGTCGATCCGACCGTGGCTGGACGCGACCTCCGCATCTCGTCGCAGACCGGCTCGGGCAAGACCATCGCCCTCGGCATCGCGCTCTGCGCCGAGCTGGAGGCGACGCGCGAGGAAGGCATCATCGGGCCGCGCGCGCTCGTCATCGCACCGACGCGCGAGCTTGCGGCACAGGTCCAGAAGGAGCTGTCCTGGCTCTACGAGCCGTCGGGCTACCACGTCGTGGCGGTGACCGGTGGGACCAGCTTCGGTGGCGAGTTGCGCTCGCTCCGTCGCGGCGCCGACGTCGTCGTCGGGACGCCCGGTCGCATGCTCGATCACCTTGAAAAAGGCACGATCGATCCGCGCGCAATCACCGCCGTGGTGCTCGACGAAGCCGATCAGATGCTCGATCTCGGCTTCCGCGACGAGCTCGAAGGCATTCTCAAGAAGGTGCCCGACAACCGCCGCACGCACCTCTGCTCGGCGACCTTCTCGCGCGACATCATCGATCTCTCGCGCCGCTACCAGAAGGACGCGCTCGCGGTGCAGGGGACGCGCCTCGGCGAGGCCAACGTCGACATCGCGCACATCATCCACGTCATCGCGCCGTCGCAGCGCGACGATGTGCTCGTCAACCTGCTCCTCCTCGCGCCCGACGAGGCGACGCTCGTCTTCGTCCGCACGCGCGTCGACGGCGCCGACCTCGCGAGCCAGCTCTCGCAGCTCGGATTCGCCGCCGCCTCCCTCACCGGCGACATGGAGCAGCGCGATCGCACACGCACGCTCGAGGCTTTCCGCAACGGCAACGTCAAGGTGCTGGTCGCGACCGACGTCGCTGCGCGCGGCATCGACACCGACGTCTCGCGCGTCATCCACGCCGACCCGCCGAGCGATCCCGACGTCTACACGCACCGCAGCGGCCGCACCGGACGCGCTGGGCGCAAAGGGCAGAGCATCCTCATCGTTCCGCCGCAGGGGCGCGAGCTCGCGACCCGCATCATGCGACGCGCGCGCGTCGAGGCGACGTGGGCCAAGGTGCCGTCGGAAGACGAAGTGCTCGAGGCCGTCGATGCGCGCCTCGTCGCCTCGCTCCTGGCTGCTGAAACCAAGCCCGACGCTCGCTCGATCAAGCTCGCAGGGCAGCTCCTCGAGACGCTCGATCCGCAAGACCTGATCGCCCGCCTCCTCGCGCGGCCCGGGTCTTCCGGCATCTGCGCGCCGCGAAAAATCGCGGTGCTCGATCCGACGCCACGCCCCTCGTCGCCGACCTCGCGTTACGGCGCCCGCGAAGGCCGATTCGCCCGCGACGATCGCCCGACGCGCCACGACGGTCCTCGCAACGACGGTCCTCGCAATGACGGGCCCCGCAATGACGGGCCCCGCAACGACGGTCCTCGCAACGACGGTCCGCCGATGATGCGTCGCGAGCGCAAGGCGGCGAACGACTACGGTTTCGTCCCCTTCCGCATCAACTGGGGCGACTTCAAAGGCGCCGATCCGCGCCGTCTTTTGGCGATGGTCTGTCGTCGAGGCAACGTGCGCGGAGCCGACGTCGGCGCGATCCAAATCGGGACCACCGAATCGATCTTCGAAATCGCCTCCGCGCGGGCCGACGAGTTCGCACGCGCAGTCAGTCGTCCCGATCCGCGCGATCCGGGCGTTCGCATCGAGCCGCTCGTGGGCGCGACGTTCGAGCGCCCGCGCCGCACCTTCGGCCCTGATCGCGACGGCGGAGCTCCTCCGCGCGGTGGCGACCGTCCGGCGACGCGTCGCTGAGGGTTCTCTTCGGTCAGTTGCCCGCGACTTCGCGCCGGCTCGGAGGGACGAGCTCGTCGAGGAAGTCGCGCATGCGTTGGAGCTCGGGCGTGCCGAGCGCGGCGCCGAGGTACGCCTCCGCTTCACCGCGATCCGAGAAAACACGTCGATTTCGATACGCTGCGGCGCGCACTACGCGCTGCAGTTGGAGGACCAACGTAGCGTTCGACGTCGCTGCGAGGATGGCGACGCGTTCGAGCCGCGCGTTGAGTTGCTGGAACATCTCGACCAGCTTGTCGGTCACCGGCTGCGAGTAGATGACGACGGGTCGGTGGTCGGCGCAGAGAATGGGCGCGACGTTGAGTGGAATCCGACGGAGCTCGTCCCCGAACGCCGAAGAATAGGCATCGACGTCTTCGAGGGAACGGAGCCCGAAGACGCGCGCCTCGATGAGCCGCCCGACGCGCTGCCGTACGAAAAAACGGGCGTCGTGCGCGCCGGCGGCAGGGGGCGCGGTGCTCGCCATGGCAGGGAGGTTAGCCGACGTTCGACCTACCTGGCATCCGTGTCGATCTTTGGGATCGGGGTGGGATCGGGGTAAGGGCGCCGCCGCCGCCTTTCGACGACGACGACGCACCACCCAGTTCGCGAGCTCGCGACTCACGACGTCATGACGTACGGCTCCCAGAGCGAGTGCACGTCGACGTCGCGGAAGCGGAACGCCACCGCGATCGGCAGCACACGCGGGCGAATCGGCTGCTTGCGCAGCTTCATTCCCGCCTGCTCCGGCGTCCGCGAGCCCTTGCGGTCGTTGCACGGATAGCAGGAGGTCACGATGTTCTCCCACGCCGTCCTTCCACCGTGCTTGCGCGGCACGACGTGATCGTAGTTGAGCTCACGCGTGATCTTCCGCTCACCACAGTACTGGCAGCGGAAGTCGTCGCGCGCGAACACGTTCATGCGCGAGAAGCGAACGACCTGCTTCGCGCTCCGGATCGCCTTCTTCAGGCGCACGACCGCCGGAGTGCGAATGGAGATGGACGGCGAACGGACGACGTCCTCGTACTCCTCGAGCACCTCGACCTTGTCGAGGTACCACAGGACCACGGCGCGCTCCCAAGTGATGACCTTGTGAGGCGCCATCCAAGGCGTCAGCAGCAGGGTTCGCCGGTACATGGCTCACCTCCGCCGCCTTCGCCGGCGGAGACCGCGCGGCGAACGGACACAGAGCTTCATCTCGCAGTTCATGGGGGACTCCTTTCGGTTTGGGTTCGGGGTTGGGGGTTGGTCGCTAGTTGCTTGGTCGCGAACGGGTGCGGGGTGAGAGAATCGAGCTCTCCGGGACCTGGGTGTGGGCCAGGCATCGTCACCAGACGAACCCCGCGAGACTGGTTTTTGCGGCCTCGGCGCACTATCTACGGAGGCGATGTCGGACATTCGAAAGCGGACGCAGGGCCTCGCGCACGAGTTCCTCGCGCGTGGAGACGCGACGGGCTGGTTCGAGGAGCTCTATCGCCAGGCAGCTGGAGATGCCGGCGGGGTGCCCTGGGCCGACCTTCACGCGAATCCGCATCTCGTCGAATGGGCCGAACGAACGAAGCTCGATGGCCATGGGAAGACGGCGCTGGTGGTCGGCTGTGGACTCGGCGACGACGCAGAGCACCTCGCCGCGCGCGGCTTCCACGTCACGGCATTCGACTTGTCGAAGACCGCCATCGGCTGGTGTCGTGAGCGCCATCCGCAGACACGCGTGAAGTACGTGGTGGCCAATCTGCTTCAGCTTCCCGAGGAGTGGGCCGCCGCGCACGACTTCGTCTTCGAGGCGTATACCGTGCAATCGCTGCCGATAGGCCCGTTGCGAGCGCAGGCCATCGCGGCCATCGCCCGTCTCTCGCGCGAAACGCTGCTGATCGTCGCCCGCGGCCGCGACGACGAGCACGTCCCCGCCGGTCCCCCATGGCCACTCGGCCGCACCGAGGTGGTCGGCTTCGGCCAACATGGATTGACCCAAATCCTCTTTGAAGATTTCCAAGACGACGAAGGCACCCGAAGGATTCGCGCCGAGTTCCGCCGATGACCCTGCGGGGTGTGACGGCGTGACGGAAACGTGAGTCGGCGTGGAGGGAATCGAACCCCCAAAGTCTCGGGCCCAGACCGAGTGCCCTACCATTGGGCGACACGCCGTGAGTGACGCACGCGCACATGCGCATGCCAGTGGCTGTGGAATGAGTCGAACAATCCCGGCTGAGGGTATGAGCCTCACCGTCCTCCGAGGCACAGCCGTGCCGATGCGGCGCGCCTCTCGCGAGCAGGCGCGCCGCCGGGGTTCAGTCCATGCCCTTCATGTTGGCCACCGGATACAGGCGGTGGGCCACACGGGCGATGCCCTCTGCCTCGAGCACGCCGAGGACCTCGTCGAGATCCTTGTAGACGTGCCCGCACTCGTCGAGCGGGGTGCGCTTGCAGTTGGACGCGATGCCGCGAATCAACGTGCGATCAGGCCCGAAGACGCGCTCGACGTCGCGCATCTCGGCGTCGATGACCGCCTGACGGGGCGAGAGCTGACGCTTCGCCTCACCACGCGCCATGTGACGTCCCGAGCCGTGGTTCACCGAGTATCCCGACGCGCGCGCGCCGTCCCCCGCGAAGAGGATCGCCGCGCCGTGGTACATCGAGCCGGGGATGAGGCAGGGGTGTCCCGTCTTCTCCCAGACCGTGTCCTCGAGCTCGGGATGTCCGGCCGGAAACGCGCGCGTCGCGCCCTTGCGGTGCACGAAGCCACGCTTCTGCGTGCCGTCGGGGAGGGTGATCGTCTCTTCCTGCACGAGGTTGTGCGAGATCTCGTAGTAGACCTCGGCGTCCCGCTGGAAGACGACGCGCAGAGCTTCCCGCACACCTTCGACGATGATGTGACGATTGGCGACTGCGTAGTTGGCGGCGCTGTTGTGATGTGCCCAATACGACTTACCGAGGGGCTCGTCGCTGCGCAGCCACGCATCTTCGCGGCGCTCACGGCGGAGGCCACGGAGCTTCGCTCCTTCGTAGAAGAAGTGATTCGCCGTCTGCCAACCGTAACCGCGCGAGCCGCAGTGGACCATCACCCAGACCTCGGCCGTGTCTCGGTCGACCTGCATCTCGATGAAGTGGTTTCCTCCGCCGACCGAGCCGAGCTGCGGCACGACTTTCTCGCGTGCACGCTCGATGAGGTCGAGGTCGGTCTCTTCGTCGACGTCGATGTACTGCCGCTCGCAGAGGTCTGCGGAGACGCCGATCGCCTTCGCGCCGTAGCGCAGGATTTCCTCGGCCTTCTTGTGCGAAAAGCGAGGCATGAGGCGCGGACGATCGGACCCCACGCCGGTGGCGACGCGGAGCTCGACCTCGCGAATGAACCGCTCGCGCGCGGCGAAGTCGGCGACGTGCTCGGCATGCAGCCCCGGCACCTTCATGTAGAGGACGCCGCAGCTGATGTCGTAGCCCGAGCCCGCCTGGATGATCGTGCCGTCGGTGACGACGACGCACCCGACGGGGACGCCATAGCCGGCGTGCGCATCAGGCATCATGTAGGCGCCGACGACTCCCTCGTAGGACGCGGCGTTCATGATCTGCGTCCACATCGACTCTTCCGTACGCTCGTAGAGCAGTTCGGAGAAGAAGGCGTGGGCGTCGACCTTCATCGTGCCCGTTCGTGGCAGCACGTAATGGTTGTCGGTCAATTTGTGGACTGCGTATTTGAGTGACATGGGATTCTTCCCGCGTGCGAGGTCGAACGAATCTTGGACGCTCTCGCGAAAAAGTGCGAGCGCGTCGGCGTTTCGACCGCGAAATCGTGATCCATCACGCGTGGACCGCGTGGACCGTGTGCGTGGACCGTGCGCCCGGAGTCGCACCGGGAGGGCCGTGGATAGAAGCCACGCTGCCGCTGCGGCACGCACGGAGACCCAAACTGAAACCGTGACGACGAGAGTTTGAGGACCGCTTTCGCTGCTCTACCCGGCTGAGCTACCCCCCCATAGATGGAGAGGGCCGGATTCGAACCGGCGACAATCGAATTACCAATGGATTCCTCAGAGCATTCGTCACGTGTCTCGGAGAGCGGCCGAAGTCGCGGAGCGAGCTTCGGCAATTCGAGGAAGACGGAGGACTCGCACCCCACGCCGCAAGCGACGCGCACTGTTTTCGAAACAGGCTCGATCCTGTGATCGAATCATCTTCCGGAGAGAGAGAGAAGCGCGGAGACGAGTGGAAGAGAGACGTTTACAGGCGACGGGAGTCGAACCCGCAACCTCCGGACCACCCGGTGCTCGGATGCTCCTCGAGCTGCGCCTACCATGTAGTCCCTCGGACATTCTCCGCGTGAAATCTGAAAGGGGCGAACCTGTCCATCTTGCCCGGTGCGCAGGGGCATGTAACAAGCCCGGTCGATTGTCCGCAACTTCGGTCGCGCTCGCGCCGATGAGTGGGGAAACCCGCAACGATCCGAGGATCTCATGTCCACCGCGCGCTCCGTCCTGATCGGCATGACCACCGTGGTGCTCCTCGCGACCGCCGCCTGCCGAAACCTCGATTTCGACACCGCGTGCTCGTCCGACCCGACGAAATGCGACGACTACGACGCCGGCGGCGATGCTGCCGCCGATGCCACGCTCGACGGGGCCGATACAGGCGACAGTGGCGGCGGTGACTCCGGCGATAGCGCCGTCGATGCCAGCGGCGACGTCAGAGACGGCTGCGCGCCGATCGCCTGTCCGGCCACTGCGTGCGGCTCCTTGGACGACGGGTGCGGTGGCAAGCTCACGTGTCCCGACTGCCCGAGCGGCAAGACCTGCGACACCACCACGCACAGCTGTGTCTGCAAGCCGATCACCGCATGTCCGATCGGCCTCGATTGCGGCAAGGTGCCTGATGGCTGCGGCGGAACGTTCGACTGCCTGGGCTGCACCGGCGGCAAGACCTGCAACACGACCACGAACAAGTGCGAGACGACGTGCGTCCCGGCGACCAGTTGCCCGACCGGCAAGTGCGGAGACCTCGACAACGGCTGCGGCACCGGCACGCTGACGTGCGGTTGCACCTTGCCGCAAAAGTGCGGAGGCGGCGGCAGCCCTGGAGTCTGCGGGTGCACGCCAACCGGTTCTTGCGGCGCGCGCGTCTGTGGATCGGTAGCGGATGGTTGCGGAGGTGCCATCAACTGTGGCCCGCTCGGCGGCGGCTGCGCAAGCGCGACGCCGACCTGCACTGCCGCGGGTGCGTGCGTCTGCACCGCCACGTCATGCCCTCTTGGGCAGACCTGCAACGGCTCGGGCGTCTGTGTCTGCTCGCCGTCCTGGTCCTGCACGGGCAAGTGCGGCACCATCACCGATACCTGTGGTGGGACGCATGATTGTGGCGGTTGCACGGCTCCGGCAACGTGCGGTGGTGGGGGCAGTGGAACGGCGAATGTCTGCAGTGTCTGCAGTTGGACGAGCACGTATCCGCCTGCTGGGGGGTGCCCGAGTGGCGACAATTATTGGCAATGTTGGACACCGCCGGCCCTCGGTGGCCGAACGGCCGACTTCAACGTGCTCACGCTCTGCGGCGATGCCGTCATCCAGGACACCAAGACCGGCCTGATGTGGGCGCAAAACGAGGAGACACGCACGACTTGGGCTAATGCGAAAACGGAATGCACGGCCTCTCGCCGTGCCGGCTTCTCCGATTGGAGAGTGCCGACGCCCGTCGAGCTGCAGTCGATTGTCGACTATCTCAAGACCACAGCGCCGGCAATCGACAGCAAGTTTCAAGGGGTCGTCGTTGGTTCCGCGCCGACGAATGATGACACGTGGTCGTCCACGCTCGATCCGTTCTCGGCGAACGGATGGGCCGTCGACTTCTATAGTGGCACCGCGGGCGCTGGCGACACGGGAAATCCCTTTGCAGTTCGTTGCGTGCGTTGAGGAAGGCCGCCCATGCGACAATCGAGTTTCAACGACAAATCAGACACGCTTCCTGCCCGCAAAACACCACCCAATCCACGTCATGAAAGCGCCAAGACTATGCCGCTGTTCCAACGTATCGTGACCGTCGCCGCGTGCGCCATCGTGGCCGCGACTTGGATGGCCCGCGCGCCTCGCGCGGATGCCCCGGCGGGCCGCTACACTGCCACGACCGTCGGTGGTACGGCCGCTGTCAAAGACAATGTCACTGGCCTCACATGGATGCGGAACGAGCTGGTCGGAACCTTCGACTGGGCCGGTGCGAGCACAGGCTGCACGGGAGGATGGAGGCTTCCCAGCGTGATCGAGCTGAACGGAATTGTCGACTACGTGCACACCGGACCGCCCCCGAAGATCGATCGCACGTTCTTTCAAGGGCAGACGGCAGGTTCCGTTCCGACGAGCGGCGAAATATGGTCGTCGACTGCCGCGGCATTGAGGTCGGGAAACGCGTGGTACATAGATTTCAAGAACGGCACCATCGACCGCTATCCCGTAGTCGGCATCCCAATCGGCGTTCGCTGTGTGCGCTGAGCACGACCCGAGGCGGGAATTGGGAAAACACGAAGGGGCCCGCGCACGAAGCGCGGACCCCTCCGAGGGAATGGCGTCGTGCTTCGTTACTTGAGAATGCAGCCGCTGACCGCCACATCACCACTGGAGGCGAGCTTGAGGCTGTCGCCGCAGAGGTAGAAGTGGAGCCCGTCGGTCGAATTGCCGTACGAGAAAGCCCAGTAGTAGCCGACTCCGAAGGAGTAGTCGGAGAGACCGATGTCGACCTTGGCGGCGCCGCCACCCGGATCGAAGGTGACCGTCTTGATGTGGATTTCGCCGCTCGCTGCCGTGGTGGTGAACGGCAGGGATACGTACGACTTGAACGGCACCGAGGAGCCGGTGCTCAGCGTGTAGACCGTGCCGTCGAGCGCGGTGAGCGTGACGGAGAGCGGGCCGTTGTAGCCGTTGAAGAACTGCAGGGTCGGCACGGTCGCCGCGGCGGTCGGGTCCGGGTCGTGGATGGAGAGGAGGTTGTACGGCTTCGACGCCAGAGTGACGTTGCCGTAGATGATCGCGGTGTTGTAGCCGACCTGGAAGGTCGCCTTGTCGTCCGTGATGTTGACGTTGTTGCCAGGGCCCGTGCCGATCGTGAATTTCGCGCTCTCGAGGCAGCTGCTGCCCTTGGCGACAAGACGAATTCGCGCGGTGGTGTGCGTAGAGTCGAGGTCGAGCTTGAAGTACTCGGAGACCTCGGGCGAGGAGAATGAGCCGCTGAACGCGTTGGCGATCGGGCCCTTGTACACGTCCGTCGCGCTCGCGGCGGTCACGCCGTCCCACGGCAGGTAGCAGAGGTCGTAGTCTGTGCCCGTCGTGAAGTCGCTCGTCGCGACGACGAAGCGTACGTAATACGCAGTGCTGTCCGGCGGCGGGACCCACGTGCTGGTGTCGGTGCCCGGAGTGCCGGTGTCCGCACCCGGCGTGGTGTCGGGCGTGCCGGTGTCGGTCCCAGGCGTGCCCGTGTCGGTGCCGGGCGTGCCGGTGTCGGTATTGACGGTGCCGGTGTCGGACGCGTCAGCCGTGTCCTCGGTCTTGACCGTGCAACCAGCCGCGATGACGAGCATCGCCGCAAACGCAGAAATATACGAAAGCCGTGATTTCATGAGTCCTCCATTGGAGCAAGCATCGGCGATGCTATGTCACAGGCAGGTGACTTGTCTCTCCTCATCGTCGCCACCTCCGCTCGATTCGCCTCGTGCTTGCGAGTGCGAGGTGCGCTCGGGTTCGACGAGCGGCCAGCGACTGTCATCCAGTCAAAGACGCACGAATTCACAGGAAAACCGTGGCATTTTGGCGTGGATCAACGACAGGGACGGACCTGCAAACGGTTTCGTTCCGTCGTGGGCGTCGGTGATTGTCGTTGCGCACTGTTTGCGCTTGGGTGCGTCGGCCACGAATCGAACGTGGACGTCCTCCTTATCAGGGAGAGCAGGGGAACCACCCCGTACCGACGCGAGGTTCAGGTCGAAGAACGTTTGAAGACCGTTTGAAGAATTGCGAAGAGAGATCCCGGAACGTCCGCTCGAGAGCGTCGGTCCGGGATCTCACCCTCAACTGCCTCGGCCGTCGGGCTTCGGCGCGGCTTCGGTGAGCAGGCCCACCGGCAGCAGCGACTTCAGCCCGTCCGCTCCGACGACGACGCGCACCTCGTGGATGCGCGACGCGATCTCCTTCAGCGACTCCAGCTCCTTGAGTCGCAGCAGGATCGGATGCTCGGCCATGACCTTGGCGGTGTTGGCGAGCGAGCGCGTCGCCGCCGTCTCCTCCCTACGGAGAATGACGTTCGCCGCCGCTTCCTTCTCGGCCTCGATGACGCGGTTGAGGAGCGTCTTCATCTCCCCGGGGAGCACCACGTCCTTTACGCCGACGCGTTCGACACGAACACCGAAGCGCGCGGCCTTCGGCGTCGCGTCCTCGTGGAGGAAACGCGTCATCGTGTCACGACCGGCGAGGAGCTCGTCGAGCGTGACGCTGGCCATGAAGTCACGCGCCGCGAGCTGCACGATGAGGTAGAGCGCGTCCTTCACGCTCGCCACCGCGTGCGCCGAGAGCGCCGCGTCGACGATCGCGAATTCGACCGTCAGCGACAGCCGCAGCGTCACCTTGTCGCGGGTCATCAGCTCCTGACCCGTGAGCGCGAGCTGCGTCAGCCGGAGATCGATCGTCTGCACGTCGACCTTCGCCTCGGGGTGCGACCAGAGCGCGTATCGACCCGGGCCGAGCGTCCGCGAGAGACGACCCTGCACGTACTCGAGTCCACGCTCGTATTCGCGAATCGTCACATCGACGTACTGATCGCGCGGGAGCACCGCGATCAGCTCGGCCGTCAGCGCCGGCAGCGGCTCCTTCACCGAGAGGACGACGACGCGAATCGTCTCGTCGACCTTCCAGTAACGGTGCGTTCCCGGCTTGAGGAAGAGGACGGGCTTGCCGTCTCGGTAGACGAACGCACGCTCTTCCGACGAGAGCGCGACCTCGCCGTACCACTCCGTCGGGAGGACCGCGCGAATCGCCGCGGACGTCTCGAACACGAGCAGCTCGGTCGAGAACCGCAGCTCCGTGAAGTGGAATCCCCACACCGTGTGGCTACCCGGTCCGAATGCACGGAGAGGGAGGCCGTCTCGGAAGAGCACGACACGTTCGTCGAGCTTCACACGAACCGACTTCATCATGATGTTTTCGAGCCTCCGAAACCGAAACCGTCGGTCGTGCGGGCGAGGTCATCGCAGAGTGAGAGAGAGAGGGAACGAAGCGAAAAAATAGGGTCGACCGAAGGAGCGATCCGCGGCCGCTGGCAGCACCCGACGACGAGCGAGGGGAGCCACGGGAAGCCGAGGACGTCATGCGCGCTCGTTCGCGGGACTGTCGAGCAGGGAGTGCCGGCGGTCTGTCACCCAAACGGGTGACGAGATGGCCGACGTCCGCGCCCGGAGGCGTCGCGTCGGGGAAGTGCAATGACGGTTCACCGCACGAGCGAGCTCGTCGGTGCGTGAGGACCGCGTCCTTCGGTGGACCGGTGCGAGGAGGGAGACAGATGAAAAGTCTGTTGCCTTACCATTAGGCTACGACCGCGGATTTTTGGTGCAGTCGACGGGAGTCGAACCCGCAATTCCATTTCCCGAAGAAGGTCGGGAGGCCCGCTACCGAGCAGACAGACGCGTTCGTAAACGACGTACGGACACCGAACGAAGAAGTCTCTCGACCAACGAACGGCGCGCCGGCGCATGAGCCACGATGTCTCATGGGAGTCGAACCCACGGTGGAGAGTGGAGGAATCGAACCTCGTAGCCTAGAGGCGCCCCGTTTACAGCGGCGCTAGGGTCCCAGCCCAGACACTCTCCGAAATACGAAACAGGCGTGAAAACGAGCCAAACGGAGGAGGACGGGCGAGTTGCACGCCATGCCCTGAAGGCACGTCCCGGGTAGCGGCCGGGCCTCGTCACTACGACGAGCTCATCCTCCAGAAAAGTGACACCAGTGCTCGAGGGGGGAGTCGAACCCCCATGCCCGAAGGGCCGCCGCTTCTGAAACGGGTGTGTATGCCAAATTCACCACTCGAGCGTGAGTAGCGGAGAGTCTAGTTTTCGTGCGCAGTGAGGGAGTCGAACCCTCTCGATTTCCATGTCGAGGAAACCAGGTCGCCAGACCGTCACCGCGCGCCGCGAAATGTGCGAAAAGTACGAAAAAGGGCTCTCCGAGAGGTTTGATGGAAGCGCAGCGGCGTAGGCCGAGCATTGCGGCACGAGAAACCGCGGCGATCGCGACGTAGGAAGCGGTGACGACGATGGTGATGGAACGCGCACGATCGAAGGGCTACCTCGGGGGTT
>JANYDK010000096.1 GCA_025363655.1 Deltaproteobacteria bacterium
TCGCGATCGGCACGTTGGGCGGCATCGACGCGCTCCTCAGCGCCATCCAGATGCCTGGTGGCATACCGGTGGCGGCGGTCGGCGTCGGCGGCGGACGCAACGCCGGTCTCTACGCGGCGCAGATCCTCGCGGTGCACGATCAAGTCGTCGCCGCGGCGCTCGAGAACTTCCGCTCGAAGCAGGAAGGGGCGGTCAAGGAGGCCGACGCGCGCGTGAAGGCGAAGCTCGCGGCGGAGGGGAAGTGAGCGACGGGGGGATCGTGAGCGAAGAGCTGGCCAAGGCCGTCGCGCATCTGCGCGCCGGTGGGGTGGTGGCGGTGGCGACGGAGACCTTCTTCGGTCTCTGCGCCGACGCTCGCCGTGGCAGCGCGGTGGAAGCCGTCTTCGCGCTCAAGGGTCGTGAAGAGACGCGTGCCTGCGCGCTCCTCGTGCCAGACATGGCCGCGTGGGAGCCGCTGGTGCGCGACGTGCCGGCGCTGGCCAAGCGCCTCGCCGCACGCTTCTGGCCCGGGCCGCTCACGATCTCACTCGATGCACGCGACGACGTGCATTCGCTCCTCAAGTATCGCGGCAAGGTCGCGGTGCGCATTCCTGGTTCATCGCCCGCGCTCGACCTCGCGCGCGCGTTCGGCGGACCGCTGACCGCGACGAGCGCCAACCCGTCGGGCTCGCCCTCGTCGCGCACCGGCGACGACGTGCGCGCGTACTTCGCCGGTCGCGGCCTCGTCATCCTCGGCGACGAATCGCCGGGGGGAATGCCGAGCACGGTCGTCGAAATCGACGGCGACGTCTTCCGCATGGTGCGCCCCGGTGCGGTCCCTGCGTCGGTGCTCGAAGAGCACGTCGCCGCCGCCTGATCCAAGGGAGCTCGTCATCGAACTCTTCGGCAACACGAGCGGCCTCTCTCCGTCGGCCACCAAGGTCCTCGAGCGCATCTATCGCCGTCGAGTTCCGCTCGAGCAAATCGCCACTCGCGAGCTCGCCACCGCGCTCTGCGACGCCTCGCGCGAGACGGGGCGGCAAGTGGGCGCGCTCGTCCATCGCAGCGGTCAGGTCGACTACGTGATCGTCGGCGACGCGGGGAAGCTGATGCTCCCCGACGTCGGCCGTCTGCGCGCCGCCGAAGGGCGTTTTCGCGGCCTTCGGCTCGTCCATACGCACCTGCGCAACGAGCCGCTGACCCGTGACGACATCGTCGACCTCGTGCGGCTGCGCCTCGATCTCGTCGCCGCGGTGCTGATCGGCAGCGACGGTCAACCCGGGCAGCTGACATACGCGCACAACGTGCCCGTCACCGGCGAAGGCGGCGCGGCGTACCACGAGGTGCCGCCGACGCGCTTCGACAAGATCGACGTCGACTTCGGCGCGCTCATCGCCGGGCTCGAGGGCGAGTTCGCCAAGCTCTCCCGCGCGCGCGCCATCGTCGCCAAGGACGGCCGCGCGATGCTCGTCCACGTCGCCGAGAAATCGGCCAAATCCACGGGGAATCGTGGGACAAAGCCGCTGAGCGACGCCACCAGCAGCCTTCGTGAGCTGCGCGAGCTGGCCCGCACCGCGGGAGTCGAGGTCGTCGACGTCGTCCTTCAGCACCGCGATCGCATCGACCCGAAGTACGTCCTCGGACGGGGCAAGCTCGACGACGTGCTCATCCGCGCGATGCAGCTCGACGCGCAAACGCTGATCTTCGATCGAGAGCTGACGCCGGGTCAGATCAACGCCATCGCCGGCGTCACCGATCTGAAAATTCTCGATCGCACGCAGCTCATCCTCGACATCTTCGCGCAGCGCGCCGAGTCGAAGGACGGCAAGCTGCAGGTCGAGCTCGCACAGCTGAAATACGCGCTTCCGCGGCTGGCGTTGAAGGACGATGCGCTCTCGCGCCTCACCGGCGGCATCGGCGGCCGTGGCCCCGGCGAGACCAAGCTCGAGATCGGCAGGCGACGCGCCAAGGAGCGCGTGCATCACCTCGAGCAGCAAGTGAAGGCGCTCGCCAAACAGCGCGTGCAGCGTCGACGGCGACGTGTGCGGGGCGACGTGCCGGTGGTCGCCATCGTCGGCTACACCAACGCGGGCAAGAGCACGCTCATGAACACCGTCACCGGGAGCGCGGTGCTGGCTGAAGACAAACTCTTCGCCACGCTCGACACCCGCTCGCGACGAATGCGTCTGCCCTCGGCCGATGACACCAAGCTCGGGCGCGAGATCATCCTCGTCGACACCGTCGGTTTCATCCGAGAATTGCCTGAAGATTTGTTCGCGGCCTTCCGCGCGACCTTCGAGGAAGCGGCCGACGCAGACCTCTTGCTCCACGTCGTCGACGCCTCCGACCCGGCGCGCGAAGAGCAGGTGCGAACGACCGAACAGGTGCTCACCGAGCTCGGTCTTCACGAGCGACCGCGGCTCCTCGTCTACAACAAGTGCGATCTCCTTCCGCAGGGCGAGGCCGAGCGGCTCACGCTCGGAAAGCGTGACGTCCTCGCGCTGACGGCGACCGATCGTGAGGGGACGCGTGCGCTGGCCGTGAAGGTGGCGCAGCGTCTCGCGCCCGAGCCCATGACGGGGGAAGACGAGGGCTGCGGCGACGACGAGGTCTTCATGATCGACGGCGCCGTCATCGCCCCGGCACGCCGGGATTTTCCCGTCTAAACTGCGCCGGTGGAGCTGCGCGACGCCAAGTCAGCCCGTTGGGTCGTCGCCGTCCTGCTCGCCGCGGCGATCATTTCCTGGCGCGTGTTGCGCAAGCAGATGCGTGGGCTGCCCGACGTGCGGCCGCACGAGACGGCGGGGGCGCCACCGGAGGCGATGGCCGACCAAGGCTTCGTCGTCGAGTCGACGATCGAGCGGGGGCTCGGTGACACGCGGAAGATCGTGCTTCGTCGCGGTGAGAGCGAGATGACGATCTTCCTCGAGGCGCCGAAGCCGCCCACCGAGGAAGGGATGCACGCGAGCTTCGGCCTCGGGCGCATCGAAGCCGCCGATCCGGCCCGCGGGGGCGCATTTCTCGGTGAATTCGCGCAATGGCTGAAGAAGAAGCCGCCAACGATGCCGCTCGTGCGCGCGCCGACGGCAGCGTTCGCGATCGAGTACGTGCGGCTCGACGAAGGCGGTGACGGACGACCGGAGCGACTGAAGCTCTTCCTCCATCGCCGCACGCGCGACGCCGAGATCTATCTTCTGCTCGACGATGGCGGCGTGCGCGCGCACTTCATCGAGAAAGATGCGATCTATCGCGGCGCGCTCGTCGAGCTGCTTTCAGCGCCGCTCCGCGATGGGCCGCCACCGAAGCGATCTCCGTCGATCGATCCCCACGTCGAGAGCGCGACGCCGCTCTTCGCCAAGTCGACGTGGCTCGCCGGCGCGATCGACGTGACGTCTCCGGCATTCGCCGGCGAGATCTTGGTCGGTGCCCGCGTCGACGACGATGGCTCGACGATCATGCGCTGGAAAGATCTGACTCGCCCGCCGGAGATCCTCGAGCACCTCGATGGCGCGGCGACGACGATCGTCGGCTCTCCGCACGAGAAGATCGTCGCGCTGGCGCTACGCGGAAAGGACGAGCGATCGTCGGCGATGCTCCTCGACGCCGTGAGCGGCGCGCTGCGCCCCATCGCTCCGCCGGTAGGATTCGACGGCGTGCGTGGTCCGCTGATCTTCTCGCCCGACGGGACGATGCTGGCGGCGATGGCGCTGCGAAAAGACGGTCCGCGCGCATGCGTCTTCGACGTCACCAGCCAGAAGCTTCTCTCGACGAGCGAGGTCGAGGCGACGCCGAGCCATTGGCAAGGTGCCTCGCTCTTCCTGACGGACGGGCACGCGCCCGGAGGCAAGGCGTGGGTGTGGTTCCCCGCCACCGGAAAGCCGAGCGCGTTCCCGGCGCCGATTCATTTCGACAGTCCCGACGGGAAATTCACCCTCGCGATCGGGGAAAAGGAGGTGTTTCTCGAGCAGGCGAACGTGCTCGAGCATGTCGCCTTCGCGCCTTCACTCGGCGTCGATCTCGAGACGATCGCGCGCATGCGTGGCGAGGCTCCCCGATGGATCGGGCCGCACGCGATGCTCTTCGCGAGCGACGATGTGTATCTACTTTCGGTGGATGACATGCGGCTGCACCAAGTGAGCGCGCGTGCCGATCTGACCGACGTCCTCGCAGCGCGCGCCGATGGCAAGACGTTGATCGTCCGCGCCGAGGACGGCGAGGTCTACGTCCTCGAGTGAGGGCTCGGTCTCGAGTCTCGAGAAGTGACCGGGACGAGCCCGCGAAAGCGACGGCGCGCGTTCTCGGCCGAGCTGAGCGCGATCTCTTCCGGCGGCACCTGACGCAATTGCGCGAGAAAACGTGCGGTGTGCACGACCATCGCCGGCTCGCAGGTCTTGCCGCGCATCGGCACGGGCGCGAGGTAGGGCGCGTCGGTCTCGACCAGGATGCGATCGATCGGAGCGAAGCGCGCGACCTCTTGGATGGCGAGCGCGGTCTTGAAGGTGACGATGCCGCTGAAGCTGAGATCGAAGCCGAGATCGAGCGCGCGGCGGGCGAAGGGGAGGTCTTCGCTGAAGCAGTGGATGACGCCGCCGAGCGAGCGCGCACCTTCGTCTTCGAGGATTTGCAGCACCTCTTGGCCGGCCTCGCGGGTGTGGATGACGATCGGTTTCTGCACGTCGCGAGCGAGGGAGACGAAGCGCCGAAGGACCGCGCGCTGCACGTCGCGGGGTGAACGATCGTAGTGGAAATCGAGCCCGATTTCGCCGACGGCGGCGACGCGCGGATCGCGGGCGAGCGCGCTGATCTCGTCGACGACGGCGTCGTCGGCCAGCGCCGCGTCGTGGGGATGGACCCCGACCGCGGCGACGACGTCGGCATGTGCGCGCGCGAGGCTGACGGCGTGACGTGCTTCGGCCGGCGTCTCTCCGACCCCGACGACGACGAAGCCGACGATGCCCGATTCGCGACCGCGCGCGAGCACTTCATCGGCGGCGGGCTGGCCCTTGCGATCGTACTTCGGGTCCAAATGACAGTGGCTGTCGACGACGCCGGGCAGCGGAGCGGGGAGCGGGAGGGCGGCCATAGCTTGGTTATGTTTCACTCGGACACTGCATAAAAACAGCCGTTGCCGCTGCACTTCCAGCCCGGCAAGCCTTTGCAATCGGTGTTCTTCGAGCACTCGCGTTCGCACCAACCGCCGTCGGTGTCGTGATGCGTCCAGCCTTCGGGGCAGCTCTTCATCGGCGGACCGGCGACGTTGGTTTGGTAAATCCAACCTTGGCGCGCGTTGCCGCTGCTCGGGTCGACGAAGCGGATGCGGTACCAGTCGTAGAGCTTGGCGATGAGGAACACCTGCGTGCCGCGAGGGATCGAGAGGAAGGCCATGCCGTCCTTCGGGGCCTTGTGCACCTTCGCCGCCGTGCTGGTGACGTAGCGGAAGCCTCTCTGCGGCTCCTCGTCGGGGAAAGTCTTGGTGCCGAGCAGCGGCGCGTCGTCGCCGACGTCGGCCTTGGCTTTGGCGTCGCGCGCGTCACCCGCGTCGCTTGCATCGGACGATTCGCCGCCGTCGGAGAGCGTTGCATCGCCGAAGGATGCGTCGGGCGACTCTTCGGGATCGAGCTCGTCGAGCTCGTTCGGGGCAGCGTTCGTGTCGGGCAGCGGCGGTGGCGTGCCTTCGATGATCGGCGCGGCGCTCGAAGATGCGCCCGTGGATGCCGGCGCAGCGTCCGAGTCGCTCGCGTTGCCACGATGACAGCCGATCGTGCCGATCGTGATCAGGAGCACGACCGTCAAAAGGGAGTGGGGGGCGACGAATCGAGCCACAGCGGACTTCCTTTACCCTGATTTCGGCTCCGCGTCGGCGGCGACGGAAACCCGCGTCACGGCGCTTGACGCAGAGGGTCTCGGCGTGGCGCCATCGATGGATGCGCCCATTCGCCCGCTTCAGCGTCGTCGCCTTTTTCGCCCTCGCCCTCCCGGCGACCTCTGCCGCGTTCGGCTGCAAGGGAGGGAGCGGCGGCCGCGATCCGATGACCGTCACCGCGAGTCAGGTCAAGGTCGTCACCGAGGTGAAGAACGACTGCAAGAAGATCGGCAGCGTCGATGGCCGCGGCCGCGACAGCAATCCCGACCTCGCCGATCAGCAAGGCATCGACGCCGCCCGCGAGCAGGCCGCGCGCCTCGGTGGCGAGTTCCTCGTCATCACCGACACCAAGGCGGAGCCCGAGGCTGGTTCTGGTGGCACTGTGACCAAGGTGACGAAGTCGGCCGACGTGTACACGTGCCCCAAGGAAGAGGCACCGAAGACGGAGTCGAGCGGCGCGCCTACGAGTGAATCGACGGCGGCACCTGCTTCGACGTGAGATTGACCCTCGACGGGCAAGGGAGGAACGTGGATGTGATGCACTGATCCACGACAAAGTCCGCACACACACCCCGCGGGGTCATGGCGAAGACGCCTTGAGTTCCGCGGCGGATGCGAACAGTGTCCACGCATGTTTCGTCGTCGATCGTTCGTCGCGTGTGCGCTCGTGCTCGTCCCTTCTCTCTCCGCCGTCGCGTGCGGCAACAAGGTGGACGATCACGCCGCCATCGTCGGCGGAGCCGATACCGCCGTCGAGGACACGGGTATCGAGCGAGACACTGCCGACACGCGGCCGGTCGTCGACTCGAGCCGTGACGTGAGCGACGGCGGCGACGTGAGTGACGGCGCAGACGTGGCCGACACCACCGACACCACGCGCCCGAGCGGCGACACCAGCCTCTGCGGCGACAAAACGCTCGATGGCGACGAGAGCGACATCGACTGCGGCGGAAGCTGCGCGGCGTGCGGCGTCGGCAAGACGTGCAACAGCGGCGTCGACTGCGGCTCCGGCTCCTGCACCACCGCGCCGGGCGGCAAGTGCCAGCCGGCGTCGTGCACGGACAGGGTGAAGAACGGCGACGAGGTCGACGTCGATTGCGGCGGGCCGAGCTGCGGTCCTTGCGCCGATGGCCTCAAGTGCACCGGGCCGACCGATTGCATCAACAAGGTCTGCGGCTCGCTCGGTTCGTGCCTCGCTTCGACGTGCGTCGACGGCGTCACCAACGGCAAAGAGAGCGACACCGACTGCGGTGGCCCCTGCCCCAAGTGCAAGCCGGGAAAGAAGTGCACGAGCAACACCGACTGCTTCACCGACACGTGCAACCTCGGCCAATGCCGCTGCCCCGCGGGCATGACGATCGTCGGCACCGCGCTCGCGAGCGGCGGCTCCTATTGCATCGACACGACGGAGGTGACCAACGACGCGTACTCGAAATTCATCGCCGCCAGCGTCTCGCTCAGCGGACAGCCGACGCAGTGCACGTGGAACAGCAACTGGACGCCGGCGAGCGCTTGGCCGTACGTGCCCGCGGCGGCTGGATTTCCCGTGCGCGCCGTCGATTGGTGCGACGCATATGGCTACTGCAAGTGGGCGGGCAAGACGCTCTGCGGGCTCGTCAACGGAGGCACCGTCGCGCCGGCCGACTACGCCGATCATTTGAAGAGCCGCTGGTACAACGCCTGTTCGGCCTCGGGCACCAACGCCTATCCGTACGGCAGCACGTACGACGAGACGAAGTGCGACGGCGCCGATACCGCCAAGTCGTTCGACGGCGGCGTCGCCGGGACGTGGGAGAATTACAGCTTCACCATGAGCGTGTTCACCAACACGACGTGCCTCGGCGGCGAGGTCGGCCTCTACCAGATGAGCGGCAACGTCGGGGAGTGGGAGGACGCCTGCAGCGGCGCGAGCGGTGCGAGCGACACGTGCCTCGTGCGTGGTGGGTCGTATGCTTCGAGCGGCGCGCAGCTGCGATGCGACGCGAACCTCGCGCTGGCTCGCGATAGCAAGCCGGATACCGTCGGGTTTCGTTGCTGCCTCTAGCGTAGCCGCGTAGCTGATCGGCCGATCAACCGACGCGCTTGCGAAGCACCGGATACTGCGGTGCCTCACGTACGACCTCGAACCCGGCGCTGCGAAAGAGCTGGACGGGTCCCATCCACGCCTCGCCATCGTGCAGCGTCTGCTCGGCGACCCGCGGATAGGCCTCGACCCATTTCGCACCGAGCGTAGGTGCGATCCGCAGCGCGCCGTCGACCAATGCGCGTGCGACACCCTGCGTGCGCAGCGACGGATCAACGAGAAAACAAGCGATTGCGAGCGTCTCTGCCGCCGGACGTTCGGGCTCGTCGAGGCCACGAGAGGGGACGCGCGCGAGGAGCTTGACGAGGGAGCGACGGGGCGCGAGCTTCATCCATCCGACGATGCGGGGCTCGCCTTCGACGCGGGCGACGAGGCCGAGGCCGTCGTCGCGACGTTCGGCGATGGCCTGCTCGAGCTCGCGACGGTTGTCGGCTTCACCGAAGGCGCAGCGGGCTTCCCATTCTTTGTTGGTGCCGGTGAAGTGCCAGAAGCGGCAGTGGCAAGGGGAGGCGTCGCGGGAGAAGAGGGCGGTGAGCTCGGGGGTGTCCGCAGGAGCGACGAGGGTGGTGAGGAACATGGCGGGCGAGGAAGGTTCGCATGGAACGCGGGCGTAGGCCCGGGCGGGGGCGCAGGCGCGCTACCATGCTCCGATGCGCCGATTTCTACCGCTCCTCGTCTTGGTCATTGGCTGCTCCTCGAACGACGACGCCGGAGCCGTCGATGACGCCGCCATCGACACGCGGACGACCGGCGACACCAACCTCGCGACCGACTCGGTCGGCACCGACACCATCGGAACGGACACGACGGGAACCGACACCACCGGAACCGACGCGACTGGCACCGACACGACGGCTACCGACACGGCGACCACCGACACCATCGGCGCCGATACGGCCCCAAGCACCAAACGCGGCTTCCCCGTCGGGGCGCCGTGGGTTTCGTTCTACGGAACGGCGGCGCAAATGGGCGATTTGACGAAGGCGGCGTCGACCTTTCGCATCTTCAACATCGACGCCGACCCAGGCGACGGCGGCGGCAACTTCACCACCGCGCAAATCACGACGTTGAAAAACGGTGGGAAAAACAAGGTCATCAGCTACCTGAACCTCGGTTCCTGCGAGAACACGCGAACCTACTGGAGCAAGGTGCCGACGGGCTTCGTCTCGTGCAGTGCGAACACGGCAGCGCACGCCGGCGCGTACTCCGGCTATCCCGACGAGCAGTGGATGAACGTCGGCAACGCCGACTACCAGAAGCTGATCATCGAGCACGTGGCGGCGCGGCTCGTCGCGCAGGGGGTCGATGGGTTCTTCTTCGACAACCTCGAGATCGTCGAGCACTCGGCGACCGAGACCAACGGTAAGTGCGACGCGGCGTGCAGTCAGGGCGGGCTCGATTTGGTGCGCAAGCTGCGGGAGAAATTTCCCGACATGCTCTTCGTGATGCAGAACGCGACGGGCAACATCACGCGCAAAGGGACGACCGGGGGTCTGGCGTTTCCTTCGCTCCTCGATGGCATCTCGCACGAAGAGGTCTATCAGCCGTACGACTCGGGCGTCGAAGCGGAGCTGCTCGCGTGGCAGGCGATGAAGCTGATGCCGGGCGGCCAGCCGTTCTGGATCGGCACCGAAGACTACGTCGGCGCGTGCACGGCTTCGACGGCCGCCAAGTCGATTTACGACAAGAGTCGGGCCAAGGGATTCTCGCCGTACGCGACCGACGCGAGCGGGAGTCAGCTGGTGGTCTGTTACTGGGGCTTCTGACACTCTCCGACTTTCAGACGCGTGCGACTCGTGCGAAAGAGGGCGCATGTCGGCTCGCTCGCTCAACTCGCTCAACTCGCTCACGTCGATCTCCCTACTCTCGCTCGTCGCGCTGGTTGGTTGTGGAGCCGATCCTGCGCCGCCGCCGAACGTGGTGACGCCGGTGTCGAGTGCCCCGACGGCGTCAGCGACGACGAGTGCGAGCACGGTGACCAATCCGCCGCCGGCGAAGGTGGGTTGGGATCGGCTCGAGCGCGCGGCCTTCAATCGCGCTGCGGTGCGCGCCAACCTGCCGCTCTATTGGACCGTCGATGCCGACAAGGACGGGGCGATCGATCCGAACGAGGTGGCGTCGCTCCTCTTCTATCCGACGTCGACGGTGTGGGCGAAGGACGGCGCCTTCACGCCCGAGTTCGAGACGGCGTATGCGCGGGTGCTGGAAATCGACCGCGATCCGCTCGCGGGGGCCACCGGGTCGGTCGACGAAATCAAGCGACGACGTTTGGTGATCGAGGATCTCGATCAAGGTCGGCCGACCCTCGTGCGCACCGACTTGCACGCGGGGAGCGAGAGCGATCGAAACTTCGTGCACAAGATGTTGGCGGTGGCGAGCGTCATCGACGAGCTCTATGCGCACGCGCTCGGCGTCGACGTCATGGCCTCCCAGGTGCCGAAGGACGACGTCGCCAGCCAGAGCCTCCTCCGCCGCAACTGGGGCCCGAAGTGCGATGGACCGAAGACCGAGAAGGAGAAGCTCTGCTCGGCGATTCCCGGCGCTCCGCAGCCGCTCGTCGACGTCTACCCGAAGTCGCTGCAAGGCGACGGGACGTCGTCGAAGTTCTGCGAGACGATCGAGAAGGATCCGACCGCGAAGAAGCTGATCGATCCCTTCGTCGTCGTGCGTGAAGAGAAGGGCAAGCTCATCCCCGTCTCGCTCGAGGTCGCGTATCCCGAGCTGATGCAGAAGGCGAGCAAGGCGCTCGCCGACGCCGCCGATGCCGTCGTCGACAAGGACGAGGCGCCGCTGAAGGCCTATTTGAAGGCCGCTTCGAAGAGCTTCGCCACCAACAAGTGGCTCGGCGCCGACGAGGCGTGGGCGAAGATGAGCGCGACCAACTCCAAGTGGTACGTGCGCGTCGCGCCCGACGAGACGTACTGGGAGCCCTGCAGCCACAAGGCTGGTTTTCACGTCACGTTCGCGAAGATCAACCGCGACTCGATCGCTTGGCAGGACAAGCTCTCGCCGCATCGGCAAGAGATGGAGACCACCCTCGCGAAGCTGATCGGCAAAGACTACAAGGCGCGCAAGGTCGACTTCCATCTCCCCGACTTCATCGACATCGTCATCAACGCCGGCGACGATCGCGACTCGTTCGGCGCCACCATCGGTCAGAGCCTCCCCAACTGGGGCCCGGTCGCCGATGGTCGTGGACGCACGGTGGCGATGAGCAATCTCTACACCGATCCCGACAGCATGTCGGCGCATCGCGAGATGGCGTCGTCATTGCTGAGCACCGAGTCACTCACCGCCTACGTCGACGATCCGACGCCAGGCCTCATCGGCACCATCCTCCACGAGGCGACCCACAACCTCGGCCCCGCGCACGAATACAAGGTGAAGGGGCAAATCGACGAGCAGGTCTTCGGCGGCGATTTGGCGGCGATGCTCGAAGAGCTGAAGGCGCAGACCGGCGGGCTCTACTTCATCGAGGTGCTGCGCAAGAAGGGCATCTTCACCGATCAACTCGCGAGGCAAACGTACGCCGACAGTCTCGTCTGGACCTTCGGTCACGTCGCGCAAGGCATGACCAGCGCCTCGGGACAGCGCAAACCCTACAGCCAACTAGCCGCCATCCAACTCGGCTTCCTCCTCGAAGAGAAGGCCATCGAGTGGGACGCGAAGGCGAAGGCCGCGAACGGCAAGGACGACGGCGCCTTCGTCTTCCACTACGAGAAGCTCGCCGCTTCGATCGAAAAACTGATGCAAATCGTCGGAAAAATCAAGGCTACGGGCGACAAGGCCGGGGCCGAGGCGCTGGCGAAGAAGTACGTCGAAGGCGACGCGGTGCCGCAGAAGGTGGTCACCGAGAGGGTGCTGCGGAGCCCGAAGGCTTCTTTCGTCTACGCCATCGACTACTGACCGTCGAAGCGACCGGCACCGAGCGTCGGTGCCCACACCGTCACCTCGTACCGCGCGATCCCATTCTCCAAAAACGGATCGTCGCAAAGTAACAGGTCGACCTCGTCGCGCGTTTCGGCGCGGAAGAGGAGCAGGCCGCCGTTGCGCGGTTGGAAGGGACCCGACGCGAGGAGGACGCCTTTGTCGAAGAGCGTCTTCAGGTAGGCGCGATGGGCCGCCGTGTGCTTTTCGACCTCTTCCAAGGGCTTTTCGTAGCGAAGGATCGCGAGGACGAGCATCGCCGAACCGTAGAGCGCACCCCTGCCCGTGATCAAGCACGCGCGTGACTGGTCATTTCGGCGTTGGGCGAAGGGCGCACGCGTGCCTGCCGGTCACGGCTTCTTCTTCGCTGCGTTCACTGCCTTCACGGCCGCGACGGACCGGTCGCGGATGCCGAGACAACCTTCGCCGCCTGCATCTTCGAGCTGCGTCGTCAGCAGCGCCTCGTTCACGTCCATCTTCGGATCGACGTAGATTTCGAGCGTCAAGATCGTGTGCGCAGCGTCGATGGGGCGATAGCGCCACGTCGCGCGGAGATCGTCGACGTTGCCTTTGACGAAGTGTCCGACGACCTTCTCGCCGGCGACGTCGACGGCCGGTGGATCGAAGCGCTGCACCGTCCAGATCTTCGCGGCGCCCTTCAAAATGGGCATTTGCAGATAGACCTCGGTCGCGCCTTTGCCGTCGATGCCGAGCACTTTGACCTTCTCGAAGCGCGGGATGCTCGCTGGCCAGTTGCCGAAATCGAGCACCGCGGCGCGCACGTAGGCGATCGGCGCATCGACGAAGATCTCTCCGCGTCCCCACGTCGCCTTGGTCGTCGTCTCGACGAAGTGCGTCTTCTTGTCGCGTCCCAATTTGAAGAGCTCGGTGGCGAGCGCGTCGCTCGGTGGAGGCGACCATTTCGGCGTCTGCGCGCTGGCCGGCGACGCGAGCATCAGGAGCCCGAGCGCGGGAACGACGGCCGAGAGGAAAATCGATCGCATGGCGCGTGAAGAGCAAACGCCGTTCCCACGGAGATGCGACCTCGGCTGGCGCGTTCGTTGAAAGAGAGAGGTGATGAACGAACGCCCGAGCTTGCTCGCGCGCATGATCGGCCTCCAGGTCGACAGGCCGTGGTGGGTCCTTCTCTTCGGGCTCTTGCTGACCGTGCCCGCGTTCCTGCTCGCGCGTCGGCTCGAGCTTCACACCGGCTTCGAATCGCTCTTGCCGGAGGACAAGGCGAGCGTCGTCGAGCTTCATCGCGTGGGCGAGCGGACCGCGGGCGTCTCGACGCTGGTCATCGTCAGCGATGTAAAACCGCAACCGCAACCGAACGCGCAACCGAAGGGACAGACGAACGAAAGCCAGAAACTGGCGCTGCGGGCGTTCGGGGACGCGCTCTTGCCGAAGCTTCGCGCGCTCGGTCCGGACTGGATCGGCACCGCGGAGAACGGCGTCGCGGCCGAGCTCGAGTTCCTTCATACGAGGCGCGCGCTCTTCGTTTCACTCGATGAATTGCAGGCGATTCACGATCGAATCGAAGACCGTTTCGACTTCGAAGTGAATGGCTCGCTCTTCGGCGAGGAACCCCCGCCGGTCGATCGTGCGTGGCTCGAGGAGATGCTCGGCGTCTCCAAGGCGGGCCCCGGCGCCGCGCCCGGCACGCCACCGTATCCCGACGGTTACTACATGAACCTGGAGGGCACGCGTTTGGTCACACTGGTGCGATCGCCGGTCGCGAGCGGCGATCTCGGGCGGACCGACGAGCTGATCGCGAAAGTACGAAAGGTGATCGACGAGCTCGGGCCGACGCGCTTCGAGCCCTCGATGCACATCGCCTTCACCGGCGATCTGGTCACCAGCGCCGAGCAGTACGGGACGGTGAAGAACGATCTCGCGACCGTCGGCGCCGCCGGCGTAGCGATGATTCTCTTGGTCGATCTCCTATTTTTCCTGCGGTTTCGTGCGGTCGCGGCGATGGCGATCGCGATCGGCATCGGCGTCCTCTGGTGCTTCGCGCTGACCCGCCTCCTCATCGGACACCTCAACACGGCGAGCGGCTTCCTCGTCTCGATCGTCTTCGGCAACGGCATCAACTTCGGCATCCTCCTACGCGCGCGGTACAACGAGGCGCGGCGCAGCGGGCTCTCGCTGCGAGACGCCGTCACCGCCGCCTACCGCGGCACCTTCGCTCCGACGCTCACCGTCGCGGCGGCCGCCAGCGTCGGCTTCGTCTCGCTCGCCAGCACCAGCTTCCGCGGCTTCCGCGACTTCGGCGTCATCGGCGGCTACGGCATGCTCCTCTGCTGGCTCTCGACGTTCCTCTTCATGGTGCCGCTGCTGGTGATCTTCGAGCGCGCCAGCCCGACCTTCACGCCCGAGCAGGAGAAGCCGACTCTGCGCGGGAAACTACGGGCGATCGTCGATCGCGGGCTTCCCTTCGGCGCACCCTTCGCGGCGCTCGTCCGGCGCGTGCCGACGATGGTCTTGGTCACCGCGTCGCTGGCCACGGGAGGCGTCGCGATGGTCGCCTCGGTGCGATGGCTGCGAAGCGATCCGCTCGAGTACGAGCTGTGGAAATTGGAGAACGATCCCGGCGCACCGAGCGCCGCATCGAAGCTAGGGGAAGAGACCTCCGGCCTCGTCGGGCGCACAGGTCAAGACGGGATGGCGATGATGGTCGAACGCGTCGATCAGGTGGCGCCCCTCGTCGCCGCGCTCGATGCACGTTTTCGGGCAGCGCCGGAAGGCGAGAAGCCCTTCTCGAAGGTGACGTCGATCTTCGATCTGGTGCCCGATCACCAAGAGGAGAAGCTCACGCTCCTGGTCGAGACGCGCGCGCGGCTGGTACGCATCCATCAGCTCGGGAAGATGAGCGACGAAGATTTTCGCGCGATCGAAGCGTGGCTTCCTCCGGTGGGGCTCGTCCCTTTCGGCATCGACGATCTTCCGGAGCGCGTCGCGCGGCCGTTCACCGAAAAGGACGGCACCCGCGGGCGCATCGTCTACATCGCGCCGACCGAAAATCGCAGCGTGCGCGACGTGCGCTATCTCCGCCTCTGGGCCGACGCCTATCGCGAGGTGACGCTCCCGAGCGGTGAGGTCGTCCACGGCAGCGGTCGCGCGGTGATCTTCGCCGACATGATCGAGAGCGTCATCGCCGAGTCACCGAAGGCGATCGGGCTTTCCTTCCTCGGCACCGCGCTGGTGGTGGCGATCTCACTGTCACGCGGGAAAAACGGCCTCTTCGCGACGTTTTTGGTCCTCGGTGCGCTCGTCCTCGGCATCGCCTGGATGGGCGGAGCGCTCGCCTTCGCGCACATCAAGATCAACTTCCTCAACTTCATCGCCGTGCCCATCACCTTCGGCATCGGCGTCGACTACGCGATCAACGTCGTCAGTCGATGGCGCACCGAGCCTCCGGGGAGCGTCCCCCGCATCGTCCGCGAGACGGGGGGCGCCGTGGTGCTGTGCAGCCTGACGACGACGCTGGGGTACTTGACGCTGCTGCGATCGATCAATGCGGCGGTGCGATCGTTCGGGCTGGCGGCGGTGATTGGGGAGGTGGCGTGCGTGCTCGCGGCGCTCGTCGCGCTGCCAGCGGTGCTGATGGTCTGCGAGGCGCGAGGGCGTCGTCGCTCAAGCGCCGAAGAGGTCGCAACGGGCAACCAGCTCGGTGCGTGATGCGACGCCGATCTTGCGAAAAAGACGGGCAATCTGATTCGCCACCGTCCGCGACGACGTCCCCCGAAGCGCCGCGATTTGCGCGTTCGTCTTCCCCTCGCCGATCGCGCGGACGATCGATCGTTCGGCGCTCGTGAGCATCGGCAGCCCATCGGGCTTTCGCGCATGGCCGATGAACGCGAGCCTGCAGACGCCTCGCTCGAGACCGTCATCGACGCCGATGTCGACGATCACCACGCGCAGATCGGCCGGCATGGGCACCGCACTGGGGCGCACGCGTGGATCCTTCGCCAGCTCGGGCCGACGCGCGCCGCCGAGCTTCTTGCGCGCGGAGCGGAGGTAGGACGCGACCGTCGAGACCGAGAGCCCGAGCGCCTCGGCGATGTCGCCATTGGTGCGACCTTCGGCCACCGACGTGACGACCACGCGCTCGCGATCGCTGAGTTCACGAGACGTCGATGGTGGCGAAATCGACTCTATTTCCTGCATTGCGCGCGCGACGACGAGACGGAAGGTCATCGCCTCGTGCAGCTCGACGATCGCCCATACGCCGCCGTGCGTGAGAGCGCTCCACATCGCCGTCGCCTCGTCGGCTTCGGCGCGGCGCACGCGTAGCGCGAAGTCGCGCACGGGCTCAGAGCACTTCGCGATAGACCGCGAGCGTCTGCTCGGCGGTCGCCTTCCAACGAAACTGCTGCACCTTGCGCAGCCCATCCTGACGCATCCGCGCCGCGAGCGAGTCGTCGCGCGCGACCTCGCGCATCGCCTCCGCGATGGCCTCGACACTCTCAGGATCGACGAGAATTCCTGCCCCTCCAGACACTTCGGGCATCGACGATCGGTTCGACGTGACGACCGGACAACCGGCACCGAGCGCCTCGCTCGGCGGATTGCCGAAGCCTTCGGCGAGCGACGGATGACAGAGGCAGAGGGCCGCCCAAAAGAGCGCACGCAGCTCGGCGAAGGGGACGTTCTTGAGGAAGTGCACGCGCGCGCCGAGACCGAGCTCGTGGACGAGTGGGAGGAGACGCGAGCCACGACCGAGACGTTGCACGAGCACGAGGTGCACGTCGGGCTGATCGGCGAAGGCCCGCGCGAAGGCACGGACGACGGCGTGATGGTTCTTGTACCCGGCGAACTGACCGACCGTGAGGACGAAGCGTCGCGCCCCAGGCACCCATTTGGCGCGCATTTTCTCGGCGAATTCGTGCTCCGCATCGTCCTTCGGCGGTCGCCAATCCTCGGAGACGCCGTAGTAGGTGACGCGGGTGCGCGCTGCCGCTTCGGGATCGATCGCCTCGATCTCTCGACGGCTCGCCTCGCTGATGGTGGCGATTCGCACCGATTGCTTGAGCGCCCGCGCGATGCCGTGCTGGTAGTACGCCGTCTCGACGTAACCCCACGGGCCCGGCCGCCGGCACCAGTCGGCGTGCTGCATCCACATCACGTCCATGATCGTGGTGACGGTCGGCATGCGCAGGCCCGCCGGGAGGATGTTGAAGGTGGCGTGGAAGAGATCGATCCCGCGTAGATCGGCGAGGAGCGGCATCGCCCACATCGTCACCGGCCCGGTCGCTTCGTAGGGAAACACGAGCTCACGCACGTTCGGCTCATGCGAGAGCCGGTCGGCCTCGGGGTGCCGCAGGAACGTGAACTGGAGATCGGGCGCCAGCTTCGGCAACCAGTCGACGAGGGACTGCACGTACGGCGCGATGCCGCTCGGCTGTTTGCGGATGTAGCGGCAATCGATGGCGATCATCGCCGAGGGCCAATGCGCGAAGGATGCCAACGCACCGCGCTGCCCCCGATTCAGAACGGATCTCAGAACAGATCTCTGCTCCCTGCCCCTGGTCTCCGTGGTCTCCGGGGGAAGGGCCGGGGCTAGGGGGCGCCTGCGAGCTAGGTATTTCGACGTGAATCGAGATCACATCACTGCGTTGGCGCAGCGTGCCGTTTCACCCGCACTTGTCGTCGCGCGTTGACACCGACTGCACCCCGGCGACGGGCGCACGGTTCGATGACGTCGATTCGCGTCTGGCACGTTGGTTGATGAGTGGCCCTGCGGAGGCCACCGCATGCCTACGTCTTCTCGCCTCGAGCTCGCCGACGTCATCAAGAGTCGCGACGTCGAGGATCCCGTCAACCTTCACGTCCATCGTCCGCTGCAGCTCGTGCTCACGCGCGTGCTCGTGAAGACGAAGGTGACGCCGAACCAGATCACCTTGGCGTCTCTCGGCGCCGGACTCGGCTCGGCGGCGCTGATCGTCGAAGGCACGCCCATTGCACTCCTCGGCGCCGCTTTTCTCCTATTTTCCTCGGCGATTCTCGACGGCGTCGATGGGATGATCGCGCGCAGCAAGAAGATGTCGAGCGAGCTCGGCCACGCGCTCGACGGCGCCGCCGACTACCTCGTCAACGTCACCACCACCGCGGCCGCGAGTTGGCACCTCGCGGTGAGCAGCGGTCATTCGCTCGTCGCCTTCGCCCTCGGGCTCGCGACCCACTTGGCGTGGGCGCAGCACTTGATGCTCTACGACTTCCACAGCGCGACGTACCTGCGCTTTCTCACCGGAGGACGTCACCAAGGTGGCGATCTCGATCGCGCGCTCGCCCTCCGCGATCGGCTGCATGCACGCGGCGCTTCACCCTTCGCGCGCGGGCTTGCCTCCGTCTACGCCTGGCAACTGGGCAATCGGCAGCGGCTGCTCGAACGAATCAGCCCGGCGGCGGCGCGCCATCGTGAGGCCGTCGCCGACGTCGCCAGCGGCGCCGCCTACGTCGAGCGTCATCGCCCCCTCATGCGCGCCTTCGCCTGGCTCGGGAACGCGCCGCACATGGACCTCATGACCCTCGCGACGGCGACCGGTCACTTCGAGATCTACTTCGTCTTCCGCATCGTCTTCTTTTCGGCCCTCGCGGTCTTCCTCTCGCGTTGGCACCGCCGCCTCGATGCCTCCTCCGAGCTGCCTTCGCTCGCGCACCAGGTGGGCGCGGCGCCGTGACGCTCGCGATCGTCGTCATCCTCGTCCTCACCGCGGTCTTCTACGTTCCGGCCATTTTCAGCGGGTATTTCGCCGACGATCGTTACCACCAGCTCATCCTCCAAGATGCGCCGCGGACCTTCTTCCACGACTTCAACCTCTTCAGCTTCGTCCGCACGCCGGCGGAGGTGAGGCTCCATCGCGAGAACGGCATCGCGCCGTGGTGGACCGCCGACGACTTCCGCATCGACTTCTATCGTCCGCTCCCTTCGCTCACCCATTGGCTCGATCACGCGCTCTTCGGGGCCGATCCGCGCGCGGCACACCTCGTCAGCATCGGCTGGTACCTGCTCTCGCTCGTGCTCCTCGAGCGGATCTTTCGTCGCTTCTTCGCGGCAGGCTCGCGGTTCGCGTTGGTCGCGCTGGTGGTCTTCGCCCTCGACGACACGCACGCGCTGGCGGTGCAGTGGATCGCCAACCGCAGTGACCTCGTCGCCGCCGTCTTCTTCCTCACCGCCGTCCTCGGCTATCTGCGCCTACGCGAAGGGCGGACGAACCGCACGATCGATCTCGCGCTCCTCTTCGGCGGACAGCTCGGCGCGCTCCTCTCGAAGGAGTCGAGCGTGGTGCTCCCGGTGGTGCTCCTCGCACACGCGCTGCTCGTCGAGCCCAAGTCACCGAATCGAACGAAGCTCGAAAAAGCAGCGCGCGCGCGGAACGTCGCGCTCCACGTCGCGCTCTTCCTCGTCACCTTCGGCTACCTCTTCGCGTACCTGAAGTCAGGGCACGGGCCGAGCACGCTCTACTACTTGAACCCGCTGAAGAGCCCGGTCACGTGGGCGACCCAGCTCTTTCGTTCGGGCTTCTTTCATCAAGTGATCCTCGCCACCGGCGTCCCGCTGCACGTGCTCTCGGCCTCGCCGATGCGCGACCATCCGATCCTCGCGGCGGTGCTCGCGACGATGACCATCGGCTTCTGGGCGATCGCGTGGAAGCTCCTTCATCACGATCGCAAGGCGCTCTTCTTCGCGGCGTGGATGATCGTCTCGCAAGCGATCCTGACGACTTCGTTTCCCGATCCGCGGCTCCTCTTCATGCCTTCGATCGGCTTCGCCTACCTCGTGGCTCGCATCGCCGAAGAGTGCTGGCGTCTGCGCGAAGAGTGGCGTCCGGCGCGAGGGATCGTGGTGGTTTTGGCGAGCCTGCACCTCGTCGTCGCGCCGGTCTTGGTACACGTCTGTCTGCACGTCGTCAGCGGCTTCCAGCGCGCCGACGTCGCGCTGCACGAGGGCGTGAAGGAGAACGTCGATCTGACGAACCTCCCGAGGGACGGCGTCGAGGTCTTCTTCCTCGACTGTCCGTCACGGGAGGCGACCTCGCTGGCGAACCTCTCGCTCTTGCGCGAGCTGCCGACGGGCTCCGATCCGCTCGAAAAGCTGGCCAACGCGAAGGGCGAGCTGGCGAGCGAGCTCCCTGGCGTCTTCCGCGAGATGCGCGTGCACTATTTCGCGCTCTCGTTCCTCGTCGGTCCGATCGACGTGCGCGCGCTCTCCGATCACGAGCTGACGATCTCACCGGAGGACGGCAGCTACTTCCCGTCCGTCTTCGAGCAGCTCTACCTCACGTCGCCGAATTTCCACGTCGGCCAGACGTTCGTCCTCGAAGCCTTCACCGCGACCATCGACGCGACGAACGACCACGGCGAGGTGACCCGCGTCCGCTTCACCTTCCCGAAGCCGCTCTCCTCGTCACGGTACCGCTTCCTCCATTGGGACGGCACGCGCTGGGCCGCGGTCCACTTCGACGCGCCGAATCAGCTGGCGCAGACACATCCATAGAGACCAGTAGAGACTGAGAAAATGAGCACAAAAACGACTGCGGCCTCCCGAGAACGAGAAGCCACAGTCCTATGAACATCGCGCGCTGTCGAGCGAAACGACTAGCTCGTGACTTCGACGCGGAGGATCTTCTTGCCGATGAAGATGTAGTCGCCGTGGTGCAGCTCGCGCTCGCCGCGGAGGCGGAGGTACGTGCCGTTGCGCGAGTTGAGGTCGGTGAGGGTGAGGTGGGCGCCGGTCGGATCGGCTTCGACCTTGGCGTGCACCGCGCTCATGTAGACGTCGGCGGGGTAGTTCATCTCGCCGCCTTCGCGACCGATGGAGACGCCCGATTCGCGTGCGCAGACCGTGTTGCCCGGCGCGCCGCCGGTGAGCACTTGGACCACGCGGAACGGGCTCGGGCGCTTCGGCGAGCTCCAGAAATAGGTGCCGTCGGCCTCCGGATGATCGGTCGCTTTCGGAGTGGGATCGACGCGGAAGACCTGCTCGCCAGCGAGGAAGAGATCGCCCGGCTGCACTTCGACGCTACCGCGCACGCGGATGAAGACGCCGTTGAGCGAGCCCTCGTCGCGGACGACGAGCGAACCGTCGCGGTAATAGAGGTTGGCGTGCCTCGGCGAGACGTAGCGATCTTCCGGGAAGGTCAGGTGACCTTGCCGACCGACGATGTGCTCTTGCGCGTTGAGCGCGAACGAGAGCCCTTCCATCGCCGCGTCACCTTCGGCGCGAATGAGAATGAGCTTGGCGCGTCCCGGCACCTGCAGCGAGCCGTAGAACTCTTCACGGAGCGTGAGGATGTCCGGCGGAACTGCCGCGCCGCAGCGCCCGCAAAACTTGTGACCGCTCGGAATCGGGGTCTGGCACGAACGGCAGACGTAGTTTTTTGCTTGGTCCATCAGCTCCTCCTTCGATCTGCCCTTCGCCCCGACGGGCTTTCCAACCGGAATCTTTCCTGTGGTCTGCGGTCCCCAGGCGCCGTCGATCTTCTTTTCGGACGCAGGATGCCTCACAACCTCGACTTTGGGGGAGTTCGATGGTGGCGAGACACCTGGACGGATGTCCGGCGCTTGCGGTCGAGCGCCGCGACGCTCGGAAAACGGCCCGGTTTGCGATTGCGAGCTCGGCCCCGAGAGCAACGACCCCGACTCGGGGAACGGCTGGACGACCCGCGGCGGCGGCGGCGCCTCCATCCCCTCGGGGATCGAAACAGGGCGCAGCGTGCCCGACTGCGAGAGCGGCGGCTCGGAGAGATACGCGCTCGTCGTCGCGGAAAATAGCGCCAAGTCGTGCTTGCACAGGAGGCATCGCGCCGTGCCCATGGGGCTGTACGCATCGCACTCGCCGCAGACGACGCCGATTTCTAGGTTCATGGAGCGGGCAGGAACGGGCGGATCTTCGACTCCCCCGGGATCCTCGACGTTATCTGGTCGCGGATTGAAGGGTCAAGAAGCCGTTTTTTGCGACTTATTTGACGACCGTCACGCAGCTGCCACCGACGCAGACCACAGGATACGGAGGCGCGCACTTCTTCATCGGGCAGTCGGGGCCCCAGAGCTTTTTGCCCGAACAGCGCGCGCGGGCGGCTTCGTACCAGCTCTTGGAGGCGGCCGTGCTCCCGCAGTTCTGACAACAGAAGCCGTTCTCCTCGTAGAGCTCGCTGGCGACGCAGTCACCGTCGACCTTGCACGCGGTGTCGACCGGCAAGAGCACGACGTCGTCGCTCGGACTCTTGGCGCTCCAAGTCGCGTTCGCGCTCGAAGCCGCACTCGAAGTCGAGGCCGGTCGATCTTCATCGACCTTGCGCGCGCTCGGCGTCGATTTGGTGCACGCGGCGAGCATCACCAGCATCACGAGCACGTGCACGTGCCTGGTCACGTCAGACGCCTTTTTTCCAGGTCGTTCCGCTCGGGTGATCGAAGAGCTCGATGCCCAGGCCTTCGAGCTCTTTGCGAATCGCGTCGGCGGCGGCGAAGTCTTTGGCGGCGCGGGCGGCGATGCGCGCGTTCACCTTCTCGTCGACCATCGACTCCTCGAGACCGACGAGCGCGAGGCGCTGCTTGCGCGTGCGCGCGAAATAGCGACCCGGCGGCGCCCGCAAGATGCCGAGCACCTCGGCGAGCTCGGTGAGGGCAGAGAGTCCGGCGGCGGCGACGCGAGCGATGGAAGGGCGATCGCCTTTGCGGCGTTGGTGAAGGTCCATCATCTCGTTGATGAGCCCGGCGAGACGATGCACCGAGGCGACCGCACCGGCCGCGCCGAGATCTTCGTAGAGAGAGGCGATCGCGCCGGTGCGAAGGGAGGCGACCTCGTCGAGCGCCTTCTGGAACTCGGCGGGCATCTGGCTACCGGGCGTGATGGCGACGGTGATGCCGTCGAGCCGCGCGAGCGTCGTGTAGAGGTAGTCGACGCTGCGCTCGGCCTCGTCGATGCCGGGGAAGACGACGCGCCCATCTTCACGCTTGTCGACGTCGAAGACGACCGGGCCGCGGTAGTGGTGCTGCACGAGGAAGAGACGCAGCGCTTCGGCGTCGTTGCGCGCGAGCACGTCGCGAACCGTGAAGAAGTTGCCGAGCGACTTCGACATCTTCTCTTTGTCGACGTTGACGAAGCCGTTGTGCATCCAACACCGCGCAAAAACGCCTTCGCCGTGGTGCGCCGCTTCGCTCTGGGCGATCTCGTTCTCGTGGTGCGGGAAGATCAGATCCATCCCACCGGCGTGGATGTCGAAGCCATGACCGAGGTACTGCGCGCTCATCGCCGAACACTCGATGTGCCAACCCGGACGGCCGCGTCCCCACGGCGACGGCCAGCCCCACTCGTCGTCGCCGCAGCCCTTCCAGAGCGCGAAATCGAGCGGGTCTTCTTTGCGCTCGTCGACCTCGACGCGCGCCCCCGAACGGAGGTCGTCGACGTTGCGACCGGAGAGCTTGCCGTAGCCCTCGAAGGCGCGGACGCGGAAGTAGACGTCGCCGCCCCTGCCCTCGGCACCGGGAACCGCGTACGCGCCGTCGCGTGAGACCAGCTCCTCGATGATGCGAAGGATCTGCGGGATGTGCTCGCTCACCTTCGGCTCGTGCGTCGGCCGCTCGCAACCGAGCGCGCTCATGTCGTTCCGATAGAGCTCGGCCATGCGGGCGGCGAGCACCGTCGGCGCTTCCCCGGCCTGCTTGGCGCGCTCGAGGATCTTGTCGTCGACGTCGGTGATGTTGCGCACGTAGTTGACGTCGAGACCGCGGTGCCGAAGCACGCGCAAGAGAAGGTCGAAGGCCACCGCCGAGCGAGCATGACCGACGTGCGCGACGTCGTAGGTCGTCGGCCCGCAGAGATACAGGCCTACTTTTCCCGGTTCGCGCGGCTCGAGCGGCTCGACCTTGCGCGTGAGGGTGTTGTGCAGAGAAAGCGGCGGAAGCACGGCGGCGGAGGTCATGGGAAGGCCGAACTCGTAGCGCGTCGCGGCATGGGCCGCCATTCTCGCGAAACGAGAACGTTCGCCAAAGATCGGTCGTGCTCCGTACTATGTGTGGCGAATGGCTGGACTCAACGAAGAGCTGACCTCGATGTTGCTCGAGCTCGTGCGTGCGAGCGGCTTCGGCCTCTTGCGTGGACGGGTGGTGATTCCCACTTCGCGCCTCAACGCGGTCGCCAAGCAGGCGACGGCCAAGGTGAAGGTGGTCGAGTCGATCGACCTCGTCCCCACCGAGGGTGAAGTGCGCATGCACCTCGTGCTCAACCTGATGAACAGCGCCACGCGCGTCGTCGTCCGCGCGGCCATCGCGTCGTTCCATCTCTCGGGAGACCGCGGCGCCCTCCGTCTGCGGCTCCTCGAACCGCCGACTTTTGCCGGGAAAAATGGCGGCAAGGCCCCCGGCATGCTCGGGATGGTCGGCGCGTTCGGCGAAGCAGCGCTGACGTCGATGGGTCCCGAAGGCATCGCGCGAACGGTCGCCGAGTTCATCGGAGGCCCACTCTCCGCGCTCGGCGACATGCTCTCGATCGACCTCGGCTCCATCCTTCAGGTGAAGCAGGCGCTCTTGCGACAGACGCCGGTCGGCCGCATCGGCGACGCGGTCCACGTGAGCGGCGCACGCTTTCGTCCGGGAGGGCTCGAAATCGGGCTCCAACTGCGGACGCGAAGCATCTTCGGCGCGCTGCGCTCGGGTGGGTACGTGCCGCGTCTCCCGCCCGCCGGAAGGACCTGAACCTCGATGGGACACTTCCGCTGGCTGACGGCCGGCGAGTCGCATGGCCCCGGGCTCGTCGGCATCATCGACGGCGTCCCGGCTGGTCTGCCCCTCCTCGCCGCCGACATCGACGCCGAGCTCGCGCGCCGTCAACGCGGCTACGGGCGCGGCGGCCGCATGAAGATCGAGACCGACAAAGTCGCGCTGCAGTCGGGCGTGCGTGGCGGTGAGACGCTCGGCGGTCCGATCGCGCTCTTGATCGCCAACCGCGATCACGAGAATTGGCAAGGTCGGATGGGCCCGGCGCCGTTCGCCGAGACGCCCGAGCCCGTAGTGCGTCCTCGGCCCGGCCACGCCGATCTCGCCGGTGGTCTCAAGTACGATCGACGCGACCTGCGCGACATCCTCGAGCGCGCGAGTGCACGAGAGACCGCCACCCGCGTCGCCGTCGGAGGGGTCGCACGCGCGCTCCTCGGCGCCTGCGACGTCGACATTTTCGCCCACGTGGTGAGCATCGGCGACGTCGAAGCGACTGCGCACGAGAAGCTCGATCACCTTGAAATCAAGCGTCTTGCGCGCGTCAGTGACCTCTCCTGCGCCGACGCTGCCGCCGAGCTGAAGATGCGCGAAGCGATCCACGCCGCCTCGCACGCCGGCGATACCCTCGGTGGGGTCTTCGAAGTCGTCGTCACCGGCGTGCCCATCGGTCTCGGCAGCCACGTGCAGTGGGATCGCAAGCTCGACGGTCGCCTCGCGCAGGCGCTGATGTCGATCCAAGCGATCAAGGGCGTCGAAATCGGCATGGGCTTCGGCGCGGCGCGGGCGCGAGGCAGCCAAGTCCACGATCCGATCGAGTGGGACGAGACGGCGCACGCCTTCAGCCGTCCACGCAACGGCGCCGGTGGGCTCGAAGGCGGCATCACCAACGGCGCCCCGGTGGTGGTGCGTGCGGCGATGAAACCAATCGCGACCTTGCGCAAAGCGCTTCCCTCGGTGCACGTCGACACCAAGGAGAAGAGCGACGCCGCCTTCGAGCGCAGCGACATCTGCGCCGTCGCCGCGGCCTCGGTCGTCGGCGAGGCGATGGTCGCGGTCACCCTCGCCGACGCGCTCCTCGAGAAATTCGGCGCCGATTCGCTGAAAGAGCTGCGTCGCAACCTCGAGGGCTACCGTCGTCAGGTCGAGAGCTTCTGAACATGTCTCCGAGCATGAAGCGCGTGCTGGCCCTCTCGGGACCGATGGGTGTGGGCAAGTCGACGGTCGCGCGGCTCGTCGCTGGGCGCGCGGGCTGCGCGGTGATCGACGTCGACGCGAAGATCGAACGAGACGCCGGCGTCAGCATCGCCGAGCTCTTCGTGCGCGAGGGCGAAGCTGCGTTTCGTGCGCGCGAACGAGCGGTGATCGATCGGCTCCTCGAAGACGACACGCCGCGGGTTCTCGCGCTCGGTGGCGGCGCGGTCACCTCGGAGACGACGCGACGCGCGCTCCTTCATCGCGCGATCCTCGTCACGCTCACGGCATCTCCGAGCGCGCTCGTGGCCCGCATCGGCGAGGCTGGCGTGGCCGCCCGTCCACTTCTTCGCGACGAGCACGGCGCGACGGCCAAGCTCGAATCACTCTTGCAGGAAAGGGCCATCGCCTACGCCGAGGCCCATGTCACCCTCGACACCGAAGGTCGCTCGGCGGAAGAAGTGGCGTCGCTGGTGGCGGCGATCTGGGCGCGCGATCCCGTCGCCGTCGGCCTCGGATCACGCACCTACCGCATCGAGGTCGGCCGCGGCGTCATCGATCTCCTCGGGCCGACGCTCTCGGCGCTGTCGGCGTCCCGCACCTTGGTCGTGACCGACGAGAACGTCGCACGCCTCGCCTTCGCCACCGTCGCGCCACAGCTCGGAGAGGCGCCGCGCGTCGTCCTCCCTGCCGGCGAAGAGCACAAGACGATCACTTCCATAGAGAAGATATGGGATGCCGCGCTCGGCGCCGGGCTCGATCGCAACGGCGTCATCGTCGCGGTCGGTGGCGGCGTCGTCGGAGATCTCACCGGCTTCGCGGCCGCCACGCTCCTCCGCGGCGTGCGCGTGGTGCAGGTGCCGACCACGCTGCTGGCGATGGTCGACGCGTCGGTCGGCGGAAAAACAGCGATCGATCGCATACAAGGCAAGAACCTCGTCGGCGCGTTTCATCAACCTTCGTCGGTCATCGCCGACGTCGATCTGCTCTCGACGTTGCCGCGGCGTGAGCTCGTCTCGGGGCTCGCCGAGGTGGTGAAGACGGCCCTCATCGGTGACGCCGCGCTCTACGCCTCGCTCGAGGAGAACGCCGAGGGGCTCGCGTCGGGAGATCCGAGGCTGCTCTCGAACGTCGTACGCGCATCGATTGCCCACAAGGCCAAGGTCGTCGCCGAAGACGAACGAGAGACGAGCGGCGCGCGCGCTGCGCTCAACTTCGGTCACACGCTCGGTCACGCGCTCGAAGCGCACGGCGGCTACTCGGCGCTCACCCACGGTGAGGCGGTCTCGGTCGGGATGGTCTACGCGCTCGCGATCGGCGTCGCGCTCGGGGTGACGCCTCCCGCAGTGCAGCGACGAACCATCGCCCTCCTCGATCGCCTCGGCCTCCCACGTCGCCTCGACCGTGCAGAAGTGAGCGCCGCCTTTCCCTTCGTCGCGCAAGACAAGAAGCGCGCGGGCGCGGCCATCACGTTCGTCCTCGTCGACGAAGTCGGCCGAAATTGCCTGCGAAAGCTCTCGCTCGACGAGCTCCGCACGCTCGCGCTCGCCGCCGCTTCCGTGTGACGTGGGCGCTGGCAGGTGCGTGCTGGCCGTGTGTGAGGAGAGCTGCGCAAGCTCGCACGCACGCACACCAACGTGTAGGGAATTTGGAACGAGGGGAGGCGACGTCCTAAGCTTGGGCTCGATGGCGGTCGTCTCGTGACGCGCCGAGTGGAGGATTCCATGGCCGGGTCTGTGCGCGCGCCGTTGACCAAGATGCTGCTGGCCACCGCTGCGATGGTGGGTCTCGCTGCGAGCTCTTCGAGCTGTCGCATCAAAGCGCAGAACAACGAGAGCATCTTCATTCGCACGATCCAGGCGGCGCAGGCCCCGGACTGCACGGCGAAGCCCGACCCCAACGGTGTGTTCCTCGCGAGAGGCACGCTCGATGTCGGCGTCAGATCCCGCTACTTCGCCTTCGTGCTCGTGGGAAACCAGCTGGTCGCCCGCGGCGATTTCAAGCTCGCCCGCGCCGAGTCGAACCGCGTGACGCTCACCGGCGCCGACGTCCACCTGCTCGACGATCAGCTGAAAGAGATCGCCTTCTATTCGGTGGTCGCGCTCGGCACGGTCGATCCGACCACCAGCTCTGATCCCGGCTACGGCCTCGCCTCCGTCGAGGTGATTCCCTCGGGCGCCATCGACGCCATCAAGGGCACGGTAGTCCACTCGAACACGGTGCGGACGTTCTATGCGAAGCTTCGCGTCTTCGGCAGCACGCTCGGCGGCACCGACGTCGAGTCCGGCGACTTCACCTTTCCGATCGACGTTTGCTTCGGTTGCTCGGTGATCTTCACGCCGGAGTCGAACGACACGACCATCGGGCCGGGCACCACGCCGAACTGCAGGGGCAAGGTCGCGAGCGCGACGACGACGACGGGCCAGACGCAGGCCTGCTTCTTCGGACAAGACGGCTTCATTCAGTGCAACGTCTGCCAAGGCCTCCAGGTTTGCACGCCCTGCGCGTTCGACTGCGGGAAAGACGGCTTGGGCGCGCCCGTCGTCCCTTGCGGCAACGACTTGTGCGACACGAAGAACGGCTACAGCTGCGACGGCAAGCACTGCATCTGAGCATCCGCGACCGTGCCGGCCTTGCCCGCAATCGGACGGCTGCTCGCGCGCGATGACACGCGTGCGCTCGTCGATCGTTACGGCAAGGATGGCGTGACCGAAGCCCTTCGCCGAGCGGTCGCCGACGCACGTGAGGGAAGCAGAGAGCTCGC